>JAMPGH010000001.1:1023902-1034068 GCA_023664045.1 Alistipes senegalensis
GCCGGTGCCGTGCGCGACATCGTCGAGCAGGTGCTGCGGGCCCGCGGCGACTGGGCCCGCGATTCGCAGGGCGTTACGCCCTCGACGCTGGCGGCGTCGAATTAAAGGCGGGAGCGAAAAAAGCGCGGGGTTTACCCCGCGCATGGATGAAATCCGGATCGCCCCTCCCCGAATAAAGAGGCCGGTTTCCGAGGGTTGCATGTCTTGACTCCGCGTCGTTCGGATGCGGGTTTCGCCCCCCCCCTCCGGAACGGCATTCAATCTTTCGTTTTCGACCGTTCGTTTCGTTTCTTGATGCGCGCCAGATGGTCGATCAGATGCAGGCGGAACGCCTCGCGCCGTGCCTTGAGGTTGCGGCGCCAACCGTCCCACCGCGTATAGCGCTCGCGCTTCTCGGGGTAGATGTCGGGAATGGTCAGAAGGATGCCCGTCTCCTCGACGTTGCCGAAATCGGGATTCGACACCGTGTCGAAGACCCGCATCGTGGGCGAGAGGTTCATGTAGGCGTTTATCAGCGGCGGGATGTTCTCGTTGAACTCACGGATCTTCTGAATCAGAATGCGGTAGTTCTCCTGATAGTTCGCGCCGCAGAAAAGCTGCTCGTAATAGGGATCGTCCAGATCGAGGGCGATGGGGCGGATGCCCTCGACGAGCCGGTCGCGGTCGGGGAAGTAATGACGCAGGAACCAGATCAGCGCATTGCGCGCCACGGCCTTGTAGGTGGTGTACATCGTAACCTTGCCGAAGAGGTATTTCACTTTGGGGTTCAGCACGATGAGGGCGCCCAGCCCGTCCCACAGATTATCCAGCGCATAGAGACTTTTGGGGTTCTGCCGCACCTGATAGGCCGGCTGCACGAACGAACGTCCCAGTTCGATGGTGCGGGGCAGGTAGCGGCGGCGGAACTTGTCGCTGAAGCGGAAATAGTGCTCCGTGGAGAGGTGGCGCGGATGGGGCGTGGTGCAGACGATGAAACGGTAGCCGCCGACGATTTGTTCGGCGGCGGGGTCCCAGACGATCAGCTGGTAGTAGCCGTCGCCGGCGAGATCTTCCTCGTCGATGTCGACCTCTTGACCCGTACCGCCGCCGGCACCGCGGAACGCCTCCTCGCGCAGCCGCCCGATTTCGCGCATCAGCGCCGGGCATTCGGCCGCCGGGAAGATGTAGATTTCGTTGTCGGCCTTTTTCGTGTCGCGGACTTTGCGCCCGGGTGTCAGCTCGGCGCGCAGCAGGGCCCGGTCCACGGGCGGCGCGATGGGTTGTTCGTCTTGTCGTTGCATGGCGCAAAAATAGCCATTTTACTTTTTGTCCGTTCCCTCGGAGAGCGTTTTTTCCAGAAAATAGGTTTTTCTGCGTACTTCCTCGACCTGTTCGCGCAACGAACCGAACCGTTGGAGATCGGCCGTGGAGATCGCCTCGCCGACGACCAGACGGAAATGCCGCCCCTGCTGGGAGAACATCTCGTCGGGCAGCCACAGCATCTCGATGTTGAACTTCACGCCCAGGGCCTTGCGCAGGCGGTCGATGCGGTAGAAGAAGTTCGAGAGGCGCCCCTCGACGAAGACGGGCACGATGTCGCGCTGCGAGGCGAGGGCCTTTTTCAGGAAGCTGGCTTTCCACTCCGAGTCGGCGACACGGCCGCCCGTGCGGCGCGAGCAGAGCCCGGCCGGAAAGGTGAGGATCGGCACATCGCCGAAGAATGCCTCGTCGAAGCGGCGGGCGTAGTCGCTGTTCTGCGAGCCGTGTTTGTTGACCGGTATCCACAGCGGGCGCAGCGGTTCGACGTGCATCAGGAGGTCGTTGACCACCACGCGGGCGTCGCCGAAGCGCTCGATGAGCTTGTCGGCCAGCATCATGCCGTCCATGCCGCCGAACGGGTGGTTGGCGACGAAGAGGTAGCGGCCCGCGGGGTCGAGGCGTTCGAGTCCCGTGGCGGAGTAGGTTACCTGCCATTCGCGGAAGCAGGCGCGGATGAACTCCTGTGGCGGAAGGTCCCAGTAGGAGGCGAGGATGTGGTTGATCTCCTCCTCGCGGATCGTGCGGCGGAGCCACCGGATCGCGCCGCGCGGAATGCGGCGCGCGAGTTTCGGGGCTTTCTGACGCAGGATCTCTTCGATATCTATCCGAGGCATTTTGTGGGGATGAAAGGTGAAAAGGGTCGGATCGCGGGAAGTTCGCGGGCCGGGACCGGCGTGCGTCGGCGATTCCCGAGGAGACCGGAAGCGGCGGCCCGAAAAAAGGGATCGCCCGGCCTCTTCTCCGTTCGTGCCGGCCTGCACGATAAAAATATCGGCAAATATAAATATTCTTTTTTGAATTTTGTCTAACTTTACACCCAAATAGCCCGTTGTGTCCGATCTTATGTCCGTCTATCATACGCCTGTCTTGCTGGAGGAGTCCGTGGAGTTGCTGGCCGTGAGGCCCGGGGGGACGTACGTCGATCTGACGTTCGGCGGCGGCGGGCATTCGCGGCGCATACTCGAGGCGCTGGGCGAGGGGGGACGGCTCTACGCGTTCGATCAGGATCGCGATACGCAGGCCAACCGGCCCGACGATCCGCGCTTCCGCTTCGTGGAGAGCAACTTCCGCTTCCTGCGCGGGGCGCTGCGGCTGCGGGGCGTGGAGGCGGTCGACGGCATTCTGGCCGATCTGGGCGTCTCGTCGCACCACTTCGATGCGCTGGAGCGCGGTTTTTCGTTCCGCGGCGAGGCGCCGCTGGACATGCGCATGAACCAGCGGGGATGCCTGACGGCCGCCGAGGCGGTGAACCGCTACGCTGCGGAGGAGTTGACGCGCATTCTGGGCGACTGGGGCGAACTGGAGACCCCGTGGAAGGTGGCCAACTGCATCGTCCGGGCCCGGGCGGCCGCGCCGATCGAGACCACGGCGCAGTTGGTCGAGGCCGTGAAGCCGTGCACTCCGAAGAAGGACGAATCGAAGTTTCTGACCAAACTTTTCCAAGCCCTGCGCATCGAGGTCAACGGCGAGATGGAAGCGCTGAAGATGGCGCTGGAGCAGAGCCTCAAGGTGCTGCGGCCCGGAGGGCGGCTGGCGGTGATCTCCTACCATTCGCTCGAAGACCGGCTGGTGAAGAACTTCCTGCGCAGCGGCAACTTCGCGGGCGAGGTGGAGAAGGATTTCTTCGGCCGCGCGCAGACGCCCTTCGAGGTGCTGACCCGCAAGGCCGTCGTGCCGTCGGCCGGGGAGCTGGAGCGCAATCCCCGTTCGCGGTCGGCGCGGCTGCGTGCGGCGGTGAAACGATAGGAGAGATGTCCCGGACGACGGGAACGGCCCGAAGCGGCTTTCCGGCCGCTTCGGACGATGATGATATTTGACGCATAACGATCGACAGAGCATGTTTCGCGACACCGATTTCTACCCTGTGAATCCTGAGGAGGAGGCCCGAGCCCGCCAGCAGGAGGAGGAGTTCGCGCGCCGTGTCCGGCGCGAGGTGCTGCGCATCGAACGGGGCGATGCCGACGAGGAGATCCGCGCCGACCTGCAGCGCGAGGCCGAAGAGCGGGTCGAGCAGCAAGCCGACGCCGCGAAGCGGGAGAGACGCCGGGCCAGTCTGGTCAGACAGTTCTTCACCGGCACGATCCTCGTGCGCGAGGGGGTGTCGCGCTCCTATCCCTACATGCTCTGCATCGCCGTGATGCTCTTTCTGAGCATCTTCGTGATGTTTCTGGGGCTGCGCTTCGACATGCGCCATTCGGAGCTGGAACGCGAGGTGCAGAAGCTGCGCGAACGCTCCATCCGCCTGAGCGAGGAGCGGTTCCGGGCCACGACCCATTCGGCGATCGTCGCGCGGCTGCGCGAACGCAATATCCCGCTTTACGACCCGTCCGCTCCGGGCGAGGTGATCGACAGTCGGCGACCATGAGAAAAGAGGAACCTTCGAAGATCAAGAGCAACATTCTGCTCCGGGTGAGGATCCTCTACGTGATCTTCATCGCGGCGGGTCTGGTCGTGCTGGGGCGCCTGATCTGGGTGCAGCTTTTCAGCCGCGAAGTGGCCTACAACGCCGAGCGGCTGGCGAGCCGCATCTTCAGCGAGGTAACGATTCCCGCCCAGCGGGGCAGCATCCTGACCCGCGACGGCGATCCGCTCGCGGTTTCGATTCTCCGCTATCGCGTGGCGTTCGACTTCGCTTCGGAGGGCCTCGACTCGCTGGCTACCTACCGCGAGCAGAGCGATTCGCTGGCCGATCTGCTGGCGGCTTTCTTCAAGGACCGGCCCGCCTCGGAGTACCGGCGCATGTTCCGCGAGGAGCATGCCCGCCGCTATCGGCTGGTCAACGCGCGCGATACGGTCTATCCTCGCTCCGAAGGGTGGTTCGGGCGTCTCGTGGACCGCATGCGCGACGAGGAGTTCATCGCCCACAAGGTCTACGATACGATCCGCGACCATACGCCGGTCGAGATCTTCCCGCGCGACGTCGACTACTCCGAGTGGGAGACCCTGCGCACCTATCCGCTGCTCAACTGGAACATGGGCATGACCTACCGCCTGATCGAGAACGACGAGCGCATCTATCCGCAGGGCGAACTGGCGCGCCGCACGATCGGCCGCAGCGACGAAAAGGGCAACTACGGAATCGAAGATTCCTACCGCGGGGAGTTGGAGGGCCGCGACGGCAAGGCCCTGCGGCAGCGTATCGCCCGCGGATTCTACGGACGCGTGGCCAGTGCCGGGCATCAGGAACCCGTGGACGGATTCGACGTGGTAACGACGCTCGATATCGAGATACAGGATGCGACCGACCGGGCCCTGCGGCAGCAGTTGACGGCCCAGAACGCCGAGTGGGGCACGACCGTGGTCATGGAAGCCCGGACGGGCGAAATCCTTGCGCTGGTCAATCTGGGCCGCACCTCCGAAGGAACCTACGCCGAACGCGAAAACTATGCTCTGAGCCGCAGCATGGAGCCCGGCTCGACCTTCAAGCTGGCGTCGATGCTGCTGCTGCTCGACGATGCCCGGATGCCCGTAACGACCCTTTACGAAACCAACGACGGCAATCCCGTGGAGGTGGGGCCCGTGGAGGACGTCGCCGACTCGCATCGCGGCGACCATGCGATCGACTTCCGCCGGGCGGTGGCCATGTCGTCCAACGTCTACTTCGCGCGGGCCGTCTGGGACCGCTACGGCATCACCGGCAAGAAACAGCAGTACAGCGACTTTCTGCACGAGAGGCTCGGTCTGGGCACGACGGTGGGGCTCGAACGCTTCGGCGAGCGGCCCCCGGAGATCACCTCCGACTGGAAAGTGCCCGATCCGGGCGTGATGCTGGTCAAGATGTCGTACGGCTATCGGGTGCGGATGGCGCCGATTCAGATGATCGCTTTCTACAACGCCATCGCCAACAACGGGCGGATGATTTCGCCGCTGCTCGTCAAGGAGCTGCGGCAGGGCGACCGGGTCGCGGAGCAGTTCAAGGCCGCGACGATCCGGAAGCTGATCTGCTCGGAGGCGGCCCTGCAGGAGGTGCGCCGCTGCCTGAAGGCGGTCAGCACGGAGGGTACGGCCAGCGCCTTTTTCCGCGACACCTCCTACCTGAGCGTCGCCGCCAAGACCGGTACGGCGCATGTAACCGACGACCGCGGCATCGCGAGCCGCTACTACCTGGGATCGATGGTCGCCTTCTTCCCGGCCGACAACCCCCGCTATACGGTGCTGACGACGATCGAGACCAAAGCCCGGCCGGGCAAGTCCTATTACGGCGGTCCGCTGGCGGGACCCGTGGTCAAGCGGGTGGTCGACTGCATCCACAACCGAAGCAACGGCCGGGTCCTGCGGTCCGAAGCCGGCGAACCGCACTATCCCGTCGAGGTGAAGGGGGGCGACATCGCCCAGATCCGGCGGGTGGCCGACCTCCTTTCGCCCGATGTGTCGTTCGACGCCCGCAGCGGCTGGGGCCGGACCGATGTCGACAGCCTGTCGACGGTGGAGATCCGCAGTCTGGGCGAGGAGCGCACGCGCATGCCCGACGTGCGGGGCATGGGACTCAAGGATGCGTTGTTCCTGCTGGAGAACTGCGGGCTGACGGTCCGTTTCTCGGGGCAGGGAGCCGTCGTGTCGCAGAGCCTTGCGCCCGGGCGGAGGATTACGGGCCGCGAAACGGTCGAAATAAGATTGCAATAGCATGATGAAAGCTCTTTCCGAACTTCTGAAAAGCACTCCGGTGCGCGAACTCCGCGGTCCGGCCGGCGTGGAGGTCGGGTCGCTGACCTACGACTCCCGGACCGTGATGCCGGGTGCCTGCTTCTTCGCCGTGGCCGGAACGCAGTGCGACGGCCACGATTTCATCCCTGCGGCGGTGGAGCGGGGGGCTGCGGCCGTGGTGTGCCGGCGGCTGCCCGAGACGTTGGCCGAGGGGGTCGCCTATGCGGCGGTCGAGGATCCGGCCGGCGCGATGGCCGACATGGCGGCGGCGTTCTACGACCACCCGAGCCGCAGCCTGAAGCTGGTGGGCGTTACCGGTACCAACGGCAAGACCACGACGGCGACGCTCCTCTACGATCTGGTGCGGGCGCTGGGCCATAAGGCCGGCCTGATCTCGACGGTGGTCTACAAGATCGACGAACGCACCGTGGCCTCGACCCACACCACGCCCGACTCGATCCGTCTGAACGCCATGATGCGCGAGATGGTCGACGCCGGATGCGACTACTGCTTCATGGAGTGCTCGTCGCATGCCATCGTGCAGGAACGTACGCGGGGCCTGCACTTCGCGGGCGGTCTCTTTTCGAACATCACCCACGACCACCTCGACTACCACAAGACCTTCGCGGCCTACATCCGGGCCAAGCAGCTCTTCTTCGACGCCCTGCCCTCCGACGCCTTCGCCCTGACCAACGTCGACGACCGCAACGGCCGGGTCATGGTGCAGAACACGCGGGCCCGGGTCTCGACCTGCTCGCTGCGCTCGATGGCCGATTTCCGCTGCAAGATCGTCGAGCAGCACCTCGACGGCATGCTGCTGCGCATGGACGGCTGCGAGGTGTGGACCGGGCTGGTGGGCCGCTTCAACGCCTACAATCTGCTGACCGTCTACGGCGCGGCACGTCTCTTGGGATTCGGCCGCGACGAAGCGCTGCGCGTGCTGAGCGCCCTGCAGCCGGTGGCCGGCCGCTTCGAGGTGATCCGCTCGGCCGACGGCACGACGGCCGTGGTGGACTACGCCCATACGCCCGATGCGCTGGAAAACGTGATCCGCACGATCGAGGAGATCCGCCGGCCCGGGCAGCAGCTGATCGTGGTGTGCGGCTGCGGCGGCGACCGCGACCGGACGAAGCGTCCCGAAATGGCGGTTATCGCCGTGAAATACGCCTCGACGGCGGTTTTCACCTCCGACAATCCCCGCCACGAGTCGCCCGAGGCGATTCTCGACGAGATGACGGCGGGGCTCGATCCGTCGGTCCGCTACCTGCGCATCGTCGACCGGGCCGAAGCGATCCGCACGGCGGCGATGCTGGCGCGGCCCGGCGACATCGTGCTCATAGCCGGCAAGGGCCACGAAGACTACCAGATCGTCGGCGACGAGAAGCACCGTTTCGACGACCGCGAGCAGGTGCGCAAGGCGTTCGCGACAATTCATAATTCATAATTCAAAATTCACAATCGAATCCGGCGTCGGAAAAATTATGAATTGTGAATTTTTAATTTTGCATTGCTTATGTTCTATCATCTTTTCCGTTTTCTCGATCAGACGTACAACATCCCCGGCTCGGGCATGTTCCAGTACATTTCGTTCCGTGCGGCGGGCGCGATCATCGTCTCGCTGCTGATCGCCGTGATCTTCGGCCGCTCGATCATCGACTTCCTGCGCCGCAAACAGATCGGCGAGGAGATCCGCGATCTGGGGCTCGACGGACAGCTCCAGAAGCGCGGCACCCCGACGATGGGCGGCGTCATCATCCTGCTGGCGATTCTGGTGCCGACGCTCCTGTTCGGCCGGCTGGACAACGTCTACGTCCAGCTGATGATCGTCTCGACCGTCTGGTTGGGACTGATCGGCGGAGTAGACGACTACATCAAGGTCTTCCGCCACCGCAAGGAGGGTCTCAAGGGCAAGTTCAAGATCGTGGGTCAGGTCGGCCTGGGCATCATCGTCGGCACGACGATGTGGCTCTCGCCCGACATCACGGTCCGCGCGAAAGTTACGCAGCCCGTCGAGACGGTCTTCGTCAATCCCGACGGTTCGACCGAGCAGAGCATCCAGCTGCGCTTCCTTATCAGCTCCGAGGCGGTGAAGACCACCAAGACGACCATTCCCTTCGTCAAGAACAACACCTTCGACTACGGCTGGATGACGGGCGGCAACGACGCGGCGACGTGGCTGCTGTACGTGCTGGTGGCGATCTTCGTCGTAACGGCCGTCTCCAACGGCGCCAACCTCACCGACGGGCTCGACGGACTGGTTACGGGCGTTTCGGTTCCGATCGTCGTGGTGCTGGCGGTGCTGGCCTACCTTTCGGGACATATCGTCTATGCCGACTATCTGGATATCATGTACATCCCGCGCATCGGCGAATTGGTGGTCTTCGCGTCGGCCATGATCGGCGCGTTGGTGGGATTCCTGTGGTACAACTCCTTTCCGGCGCAGATCTTCATGGGCGACACGGGGTCGCTCTCGATCGGCGGCATCATCGCCGTCTTCGCCCTCTGCATCCGCAAGGAGCTGCTGCTGCCGCTGCTGTGCGGCATCTTCCTCGTCGAGAGCTGCTCGGTGATGCTGCAGGTGGGCTACTTCAAATACACGAAGCGCAAGTACGGCGAGGGCCGCCGCATCCTGCTCATGTCGCCCGTGCACCACCACTACCAGCTGAAGGGCCAGTTCGAGACCAAGATCGTCATCCGCTTCTGGATCATCTCGCTGCTGCTGGCCGCCATGACGCTGGTAACGCTGAAAATCCGATAGAAACCATGAAGAATATCGTCGTTCTGGGCGGCGGCATCAGCGGCTACGGCTCCGCGATCCTCGCCAAAAAGAAAGGGTTCGGAGTATTCCTCTCCGACATGGGCCGCATCGCCGACCGCTACAAACGCAAGCTCGACGAATGGGAGGTGCCCTACGAAGAGGGGGGCCACACCGAGGAGCGCATCCTTGCGGCCACGGAGGTCGTCAAGTCGCCCGGCATACCCGAGACGGCGCCCATCGTGCGGAAGATCCGGGCCGCGGGCATTCCCGTCATCTCCGAAATGGAGTTCGCAGGCCGCTACATAGGCAAGGCCCGCTGCATCTGCATCACGGGCTCGAACGGCAAGACGACCACCACGTCGCTCATCTACAAGATCATGCGCGACGCGGGCCTGAACGTGGCTCTCGGCGGCAACATCGGCGAGAGCTTCGCCTACTCGGTCGCTACGGGCGACTACGACTGGTATGTGCTGGAGCTCAGCTCGTTCCAGCTCGACGGCATGTACAAGTTCCGCGCCCACATCGGCGTCTTGACGAACATCACGCCCGACCACCTCGACCGCTACGACCACTGCTTCCAGAACTACGTCGACTCGAAGATGCGCATCACGCAGAACCAGACCTCGCGCGACTGGTTCGTCTACTCGGCCGACGACGAGACGATCCGGCAGGAGCTTCCGAAATACGACCTCCGCGTCCGGCAACTTCCGTTCATGGCCCGCAATGCCGTGGCGAGCGGTGCCGGCGACGCGTTCCTCTGCGACGGCAAATTCACCGCTACGGCGGGCAAGGCGTCCGTCGAGATCGACATGAAGAAGATGCGCATTGCGGGGCTCCACAACGCCTACAATGCGATGGCGGCGGCGCTGGCGACGCTGGCCGCAGGCGTCGCGCCGGCGAAGATCCGCAAGTCCCTCTACGACTTCGCGCCGGTGGAGCACCGGCTGGAACCCGTGGCCGAGAAAAACGGCGTGCTGTGGATCAACGATTCGAAAGCCACCAACGTCGACTCGGTGTGGTATGCCCTCGAAAGCATGACGCGCCCGCTGGTGTGGATCGCCGGCGGTACGGACAAGGGCAACGACTACGGCCCGCTGAAGGAGTTCGCGCGGGCGAAGGTCCATACGCTCGTCTGCATGGGACTGGATAACGAAAAGCTGGTGCGCGAATTTACGGGCGTCGTGCCGCGAATCGTCTCCACGGCGTCGCTCGACGCGGCGATGGCCGCCGCCCGGGCGGCGGCCCG
>JAMPGH010000001.1:1034168-1139094 GCA_023664045.1 Alistipes senegalensis
CGGGCGGCGGCCCGGCCCGGCGATGCCGTGCTGCTGTCGCCCGCCTGCGCGTCGTTCGACCTTTTCAAGAATTACGAGCAGCGCGGGGAACTCTTCAAGGAGCGGGTGCTTGGGGACCGGAGCGACGTATAATCGCCGTTTTTTGCATTTTAATTTTTCGCTGACATGAACGATGTTGCCGAACGAACGCCTTTCCGCCTCTTTTCGGGCGACCGCGTGCTGTGGATCATCGTCGCCACGCTCTCGGTGATCTCGGTGCTGGTGGTCTATTCGTCGACCGCCAAGATGGCCTACGACGCCCATACGGCCCGCACGACGGCGCATTTCCTGCGGCAGCAGCTCCTGATTCTGGGCGGCAGCCTCTTTCTGATGCTCGTCGTGCAGAAGATCAACAGCCGCGTCTACAACTTCTTCTCGCGGCCGATCTACTACCTCTTCGTGCTGCTCACCGTCGCCACCTATTTCATCGGCATCTCGACCAACGGAGCCGCCCGCTGGATTCCGATCGGCTCGTTCCAGTTCCAGCCCTCCGAGGCGCTGAAAGTCGCGACGGTGCTCTTTCTGGCGCGGCAGCTGGCGGGGCGTCAGTCGAAGATCGACAAGATCCGCATCGTGCCTTCGTGGCGTTTCTGGACGTGGAGCGGATCGCCCGAGCAGCGGCGCATCTGGCGCGAAGGCACGCGGCCGATTCTGCTGCCGGTGCTCGTGTCGTGTCTGGCGATCTTCCCGGCGCATTTCTCGTCGGCGCTGCTCGTCTTCGCCGCTTCGTGGGTGATGATGCTCATCGGACGCGTGCGCTTCGGCGAGCTGGTCAAACTGTTGGGGCTGGCGCTGCTGGCCGTCGTCTTCGCCACGACCTCCAACATCTGGCGCGGCGAGACGGCCGAGGGTCGTATCTCCACCTGGGTCGATCTTTGGACCAACCCGCAGACCGAGAAGCCCATCGAGTACCTTACCGACACCGAGCGGTCGATGATCGCCATCCACAACGGCGGCATTCTGGGCGAGGGTGCCGGGCAGAGCGCCATGCGCGTCGAGATGATCCACCCCGAAAGCGACTATGTCTATGCTTTCTTCGTCGAGGAGTACGGCCTGCTGCTGGCGATCGTGCTGCTGATGCTCTATCTTTGGATCTTCTTCCGCGCGATCGAGATCTTCCGGCGCTGCGGCACGGCTTTTCCGGGGCTGCTGGTGCTGGGACTGGCGCTGCAGATCACCTGTCAGGCGCTGCTGCACATCATGGTTACGGTGAACCTCTCGCCCGAGACGGGGCAGACGCTGCCTCTGATTTCGCGGGGAGGCTCGTCGGTGCTCTTTACGGCCATCGCCTTAGGCATGATCCTCTCCGTCAGCCGCCAGAACGACGAACGCTCGCACGACATGCCGAAGAGCGAAACGCTTTACGGAAATTGAAAATGAAAAATTAAGAATTGAAAATGGTTGGATATACAATCGTTCGTTCGCATGTTTTGGGGCCGACGCGGTGTAGATAGTATTGGGCGGCCGATGAAAAGGCCGGTTTTGAAAATCGGATTTTTTATTCTTAATTTTTAATTATCAGATAGATGGACGCTATCCGTTTGGACAAATACCTGTGGGCCGTGCGGGTTTTCAAGACGCGCAGCGACGCCGCGGAGGCCATCCGCAACAACAAGGTTACGGTCGACGGCGCTTATGCCAAACCTTCGCGCGAGGTGAAGATCGGCGACCGCATCGAGGTGCGTAAGATGCAGGTAACCTATGCGTACAAGGTTCTGGACCTCGTGTCGAGCCGCCAGCCGGCCAAGAACGTTCCCGCCTACTGTCTCGACATCACCCCGCAGGAGGAGCTCGACAAGCTCAACATACCGCGCGAGACGATCTTCGTCTTCCGCGACCGCGGCACCGGGCGCCCCACCAAGAAGGAGCGCCGCGAGTTGGATTCGCTCATGGACGGAATCTACCTCGACGAGGAGGAGTAGCAGCGGTCATCGGTGGTGGAGACGGTATCGCTGAATGCAGAAAAGGCGGTCGCATATGCGACCGCCTTCTTCGTCGGCGTTTCCCGATTCAGGGCATCCGCAGCGCCTCCCGTTCTTTTTTCGGCAGGGTTGCCGCCACGAGGTCGTACGATTGCCGGACGAGTTCCCGGATCGTCGTATCCGGCACGTCCTTGTCGAAATGGACGCTGATCCAGTGCTTCTTGTTCATGTGGTAGCCGGGCGTTACGCCTTCGTAACGGTCTTGCAGTTCGGCGATCCGCTCCGGCGGGCACTTGATGTTGCAGAAGTCGAAGAGGTCGATGTTCACGAAGCAGAACCATTTGCCCGCGACCTCGAAGACCAGCAGGTTGCGGTCGTAGTCGGAGGCCGCCTTGCCGAACGGCATCTTTTCGCTTGCGCCCTCCATCGAGAGGCACCACGCTCGGAAATCTTCGATGTTCATCACTTCTTGTTGAAAAGGTTCATGGTCCGTTCCGTGCCGATCGTGGCGAACGAGAGGATCGCCTCGCCGAAGATCTTCAGCCTTTCGGGCAGCGCCTCGCGCTCTTCGGAAGTCCACTCGCCCAAGACGTAGTCGACCTGATGGCCGCGGGGGAAGTCGCCGCCCACGCCGAAACGCATGCGGGCGAACTCCTCGCTGCCCAGAAGTTCGGCGATGTTCTTCAGGCCGTTGTGGCCGCCGGCGCTCCCTTTCTGCCGCATGCGTAGCGTGCCGAAGGGCAGGGCGATGTCGTCGGAGATGACCAGCAGGTTCTCGCGGGGGATCTTCTCCGTGTCGAGCCAGTAGCGCACGGCCTTGCCCGAGAGGTTCATGTAGGTCGAGGGCTTGAGCAGCACCAGCGTGCGGCCCTTGTGCTTCACTTCGGCGATGTCGCCGTAGCGGGCCGTGGTAAAAAGCGCGTTGGACGCCCCGGCCAGGGCGTCCAACACTTTGAAACCGATGTTGTGGCGGGTTTCGGCATATTCGGCGCCGATGTTGCCCAGCCCAACGATGAGGTATTTCATGCCGCGTCAGCGATTATTTGCCTTCGGCGGCAGCGGCGCCGCGCGAAGCACGGGTTACGCGGACGGCGCAGACGGCCGTGGTGGCCGGCGTGATGAACTTCAGGTTCTCGAACTGGAGGTCGCCCACGAAGATGGTCTTGCCCACGCCCAGCGGCGTAACGTCGACGACGATCTCGTCGGGCAGGTTCTCGACCAGTGCGCTCACGGTGAGCTTGCGGGCCGAGAGAGCCAGCTTACCGCCGACCTTCACGCCCTCGGCGTTGCCGGTCAGACGCACCGGAATGGCGATCGACACCGGTTTGCCGGCGGCGATGCGGTAGAAGTCGAGGTGCAGAATCTCCTCGCGGACGGGGTGGAACTGCGCTTCGCGCAATACGGCCTTCTCGGTCTTGCCGCCGAAGTCGAACTCCACGATGTAGGAGTTGGGAGTGTAGATCAGAGGTTTGATCTCGCGGGGGTCGACCGAGAACGATACGGTCTGGCCGTTGCCGCACAATACGCAGGGGATCAGGCCCTCGCGGCGTACCGCTTTGGCGGCTTTCTTACCGAAGTCGGTGCGTTCGGTCGCTTTTACAGCAATGGTTTTCATAGAACTTTGATTTTTAAAGTGTTGCCACCGGCGGTTCTCAACGCGGCCTCGCGGACCGCATCCCATTTCCGCCTGTTTTCGCGGGCAAAGATAGAAAAAGCGAAGCGCAAAAACAAATTTTCACCGGGTCGAAGCCTTTTCGGGGGCCGGAAGTCGTGTGGCGTCCGTTTGGCCGTTCCCGAAAATTAGGCTATTTTCGCGGGGCGGGGGAGGCATTCTCGTATGAAAAGAATTTTTTTGTTTTTTGCGGCGGTTTTCTTTTGCGGCGGGGCCTGGGCCCAGTCCGATGCCGCTTTCCGGCGGGTCGTCGTCGACGCCGGGGGCCGGCCGATGGCGTATTTCGACGTGCTGATTCTCGACCCGGCCGATTCCGTGCTCCTCTTCGGCGAGGCCTGTTTCGACGGCAGGTTGGAGGTGCCGAATCCGCCGGGCGAGGGGGCTAAGATCGTCTCGCTCCGCAGCCTCGGATTCCGCGATCTCGCGTTCGTCGAGGATTTCGCCCGTCCCGCCTCTCCCGACACCTTGGTCATGACCGCTGCGACCCTCGCTATCGGCGATGTCGTGGTTACGGCCGCGGCGCCCGCCGTCTCCGTCTCGGCCGGCAGGACCGTGGTGCAGGTCGCCGGTTCGGCTCTGCAGCACGTCGCGGAGATGGCCGATATCCTGCGCCGCGCCCCCGGACTGGAAGCCGACGATTCGGCTGTTACGGTGTCGGGCAAGGGCGAACCCCTGATTCTCATCGACGACCGCCGGAGCTCCTATGCCGAACTGCAGCAGCTCCGGCCCTCGCAGATCGTCTCGATCGAGATCGACCGCAACCCCTCGGCCCGCTACGAAGCCGCCTACAAGTCGGTGCTCCGTGTCCGCACGAAGCGAGCCCGTGCCGGGGTCTCCGGCCAGCTCTCCAACATCGCCTGGTTCGCCCGGCGTTTCAGCGACGCGGCCGGCGCGCAGGTGCAAATCGCCGGTGAAAAGTGGGTCAACTACCTCTCCTATGACTATTACGACGCCGCCAACCACGATTTCGTGGAGAATACCAATGCCATTCTCCTCTCCGGCAGCGAACTGTCCGACAGCGTCAGCACCGAGCGGGTTTATACGCAGCGGGTGCATTCGCTGCTCTACGGCAGCACGCTCGATCTTTCGCCGCGCCATCGCCTTTCGTGGCAGTATGCGGGGCAGTTCCGTAAGGGTAGCTTCCGCAACGCCATTCGGGAGCGGGAGCAGCGGCCGGCGACACCGGTCGATTACCTCGAATCGCACGAGTCGCTGCACTCCCGGCGTCCCTCCCATGCCGCTCACCTCGGCTACCGCTTCGCGATCGACTCCGCCCGCGTCTGGAGGGTCGAGGCCGACTATACCCATGTCCGCCCCGAGAGCGACCAGACCGTTCTGCAATTCCGTCCCGCATCGGAGCGCACCGACCGCCTCGACCTCGGCAACCGCTCGCAGGCCGGGGTCTTCACGGCCCGGTCGGAGTTCGCTGCACCGCTGTTGGGCGCCGACCTGCTTGTCGGCGTGCACTACGGCCGCATCGACAGCAAGACCTTTTCGACCTACGGCCTTTCGACGACCGACACCCGTCTGGCGAGCGACAATATCTCCCTCTATGCCACCCTCGGCCGTGAATACGGCAAATGGGGTTGGCAGGCGGGCCTGCGCGGCGAGTTCCAGAACGACCGCGTGCGCGTCGACGGCGTTTCGCTGCGCAAGGGCTGGGAGAACCGGTGTTTCCCGTCGCTTCGGCTCCATACGACCCCGGAGTTGGTGCGCAACTTCGATTTTTCGCTCTCCTACACCAGCCGGGTCAGGCGCCCCTCGGTGAGCGATCTCGACCCTTCGGCGCTCTATATCAACAACATGGTCATTGAGCGCGGCAATCCGCTGCTGCGCTCCTCCGTTACTCACGGTCTCGGTTTCTTGGCTTCGTTCCGGCAGCGCCTCACGCTCAGCGTCGATGTCGAGTTCCGCGTGAACCCCAAGCTCGAAACGGGCGTCCTCGACGACGACGGGCAAGGCATCCTCTTCCAGCCGGTCAACATCGCCCGCTCGCGGTTCGGCACGGTCGACTTGGTTTACAGCAACCGCTGGGGCCGTTTCTCGATGACCCTCGATGCCGGAATGGAGTTCTCCCACGCCCGCATTCCCTACATGGAGGGTACGATCACGGTCGGCAAGCCGGCCTGGTACGCCTCGGCCGACTGCGATCTGGAGATCGGCAGGAACACCTATCTGACCTGCGGATTCAGGTATTGGGGGCGCAACTACGAGCTGATGACCACTCTGGAGGCGACGAACAACCTCACGGCCGGCATCACGCAATATTGCTTCGACCGGCGCCTGCAGCTCTCGCTCTCGGGCCACGACCTGCTGCGGGGCATGAGCGACCGCTGGTTCGACCGCTACGGCTGGTACCTGACCGCGCAGCGCAGCCGCCGCGACTACCGCTACGTGCGCTTCTCGGTGCGCTGGTTCTTCAACGGCCACAAGCAGCGCTACGTGGAGGCCGAACGGTCGGACGAGGCGTCGCGCATCGATTGACGGCGGGTTCTATTTCTCGAACAGCTCCCACCCTTTTTCCACCTGAGTCATGTCGGCGGCCATGCCGTTCTCCACTTGCGAAATGGCTGCGGCGACGGGCACCATCGTCCGGCGGTCGCGGGTGTCGATCGGCTCGTCCGGCGCTATGCCCGTGTAGCGCGCCACAGCCCGGATGTAGGCCTGCGTACGGTTTTCGGAGGGCGGGGCCCAGCGTGCGATCATCTGCGCGACGGTGTGCAGTCCGTGCCGTACGCGGTAGGTGTCGAGCAGCACGAAGATCGCCCGGTAGCCCCATGCCAGCGAGCGGAACTGTTTGAACTCCGGGTCGCGCGAGGGCTGTACCTCGCCCTTGTATCGTACGGCGGAGCGGCGGATGTTGCCCGGGTTGCAGTTACTCAGTCCGCGTGCCATAGTCGGGAAGGAGTATGCCCCCGTCGATCGAGCAGCGGGCGGCGGGTTCGTACTCGGGGAAGAAGGTCTTGCACGCGTTGAGGTACTCCGTGGCGCGGGTCAGCAGCGTGCGGGCCTGCCGCAGCAGCTGGCGGCGCAGCCGTTCCAGCGCCTCGTCGTCGGCCGGCTCTCCGTAGGAGGATTTCGGAGCGAGGGTGCCGCTCCGGTCGGTGCGGATGTTCAGCCGCGGCTGGATGAGCGCCCGCGTGAAGAGGGCGACGGGTGCCGCGAGGTATTCGGTGCGCAATTCCGGATAGCCCTCGGCGAGCAGCTTGTCGTGGAGCTTGCGGCCGAGTGCCGGGACGATCCAGCGCTCCTCGGCAGCCAGAATATCCGCCTCGGAGATCGTCTCCGGCGGCAGGATCTCGCTGTCGCCGAAAGCCAGCCTGAGGGCCTGCAGCGGGGTGATAAGGGTTTTCATTCCAATTCATAATTTATAATTCACATAATTCACAATTACCCGATCATATACTTTGATGCACCAGCGTTTCTCGACCTTTATTTTCAAATCCGGCCGTTGTAGTTCGCGGCCGACGGCCGCGTATTCAGGTCTGACCCTCCCGTAGACTGCGGCAGCAGGTGAGCGCAATCGAGCTTGCTCGGATTGCCGAACCGCCACAGCAGAAGTGGAACGCAAACCCCTCCTCGGAGGGGACTTCGGTCGGAAAGCCGAAACTATTCACTTTCTTGACCGTTGCGTTGGTACATCAAGGTATATAATCGTCCACAATTATTGTGAATTTCATTCGATGCTTCGGATGTTGTACTTCGTGATCTCCGAGAGGAAGGTCTGCTGCCGCTCGTCGTCGGGGTCGTAGTCCAGTCCGTCGGCCTTGCGGGCCTCCCAGACCTTCATGTAGATGGGTTTCGAACGCGTCGGGGGCCGGTTGACGATCTCCAGTGACGAGGCGTCGATGTCCAGAATCGAGGAGATCGCCTTGCGGATCGGTTCCGTGAGCTCGGCCTGCTCGCCCAGAATCACCGTGTTGAGCGCTACTTCGTACTCGTGGAGGATGCGGTCGGCGTTGAAGCCGCCCGAGTAGTCGAGTCCGCTCAGCGTCCGGAACCACGAGTGCGCCACGACGATGTCGCCCACGGCCTGCTCGTGGAGCGCCTGCCAGTCGCCCTCGTTCTGCGAGGAGATGGGGATGAAGCGCGAATGGTCGTTCTCGCTGCCCTCGCGGATCACGAACATCACCTGCCCCGGATTGCCGGCGAACTTCTGCTCGGCCAGCCGCATGACCTTTTCCGCTTCGGCTTCGTTGTCGACCGCCGAGTCGAGGAGCAGCACGCCCGAGAGCTGGAACGAGTTGTCCAGACGCGAGATGTTCCAGCGGTCGGTCTTGTAGGCGATGGCCGAGACTCCGAAGCCGGCGATGTAGGGCGGTACGCCGTAGTGGGTGAACATGGGTTCGTAGTCCTTGTAGTGGATCATGGCGCGCAGCGTGCCGTCGGCCTGCGCCTCGAACGCGGGGTAGAGCGGCAGCGTCTGCGCCTCGGCGGGATTGAAGGCCGCCCAGTCGTGGTGCAGCAGAATGCGGCGCTCGTCGCGGGCCACGCGGCAGCGCGAGGCGTCCTGATGATAGAGGGCCAGAAAGGAGTGTTTCGCATCGGTTACGATCTCCAGAAAGGCGTTGCCGAAGAGCGCCTTGTCGAAAGCCAGCTTGTTGAGCACCTGCCGCAGGCTCTCGCCCGAAGGGTTCACCCGGTCGATGAAGGCTTTCAGGCGGGGCTGCGCCGCCTCGTCGCAGACGAATCCCTTGCCCGAAATGTAGTCGGCCTTGTCGTTGATGATGCGGCGATGGGTGGTCGAGCGCCGGGCCATGAGCGCCAGCGCGCAAGGAAAGAGGTTGTCGTCGCCCCAGCGCCAGAATTTGTCGCTCTGCACCGTGCCGGCGCCCAGCATGATGTAGGGGTCGGTGCGCGCCGTAACGCCTACGGAGGTTTTGCGTGTTTTTTCGTTGTGCATGGTCGGGATGTTTTTCGGATGGGAACCGCCCGCAGGAGCCGGTGGAAGAACCTGCGGGCGGAGCGGCTTACGCCCGGTAGGCGTAGGCCAGAAGATCTTCGTCGAGGATGTCGCAGCCGGCCATGAAGAGGGCGCGCTGGCGGTTCTCCATCTCGTCGGGGTTGTACCACATGCGCACTTCGTTGCCCGGGAAGTCCGCCGTGTTGACGGCCAGTACCAGATTGCGGCGGTCGGTGAGCAGGCAGAACGACTTGTGGAACAGGTTGTTGGTGAGATAGTTGTTCAGGTGTACGTCGACCACCGGAATGCCATGATAGGCGAGGTTCTGCCGGCCGTTCACCGCTTCGGCGTAGGCGGCCTCCGCGCCTTTCGAATCGAGGTATTTCTCGTAGAGGAAATAGAGATCCGACGTTACGAAGAAGGCCAGCTGTCCCTCGGCTTTGGCGTCCTGCACCCGCGAGTCGACGTTCTTCCACAGGGCGTCGAAGATCTCGATGACGGCCGAGGGGTCGTTGAGGCTCGACTGCTCGTAGGGCAGCGTGTAGAACGTCTCGGCGGTCATGCACTCGACGATGGTCTTCAGGAAGCCGTCGAAGGTGTTGTAACCCTTCGTCGAGGAGGTATCGCCCACCCACATCGTCGCGCGGATGCTCTCGGCCACCGACTGGCGGAAGAGCGCCGTTTCGGCCTGTTCGAGTTCGGTGCCCGTCAGGTCGTCCATGTTGGCGTCGGCGCTTGCCGCGATCTTTTCGTAGACCAGCGAGAAGTAGTCGGAGGCCGAGAATCCCAGTTCGGCTTTCACGCGGTTGAGCGAGATGGTCTTCTGGTATTTGCGGGAGGCCGTGCCGCCCGTCCAGCCTTTGCCGGTGTGCTTCTGCAGGATGTCGGCCTCGCCGTCCCAGAGCTGGACGGTCGTCGGCACGGGCATGTTGTAGAGAACCCGCACGCCCAATTCCTGAGCCGAAGGGCCGGTCAGAAAGGGCCGGAAGAAGATGGTGTCCAGTTCGGCACCCGTGTACTGTTTTGCATTTTCCAAGAAACTCATAAGATAAAGGTTTTTGAAGGTGAAAAGTTGAAAGTCCGGTAGGCGGCGCGCAGGGTCCGCGTGCGCCTTGCGGTCGTTATTTCCGGAATCGCCGTGCGTCTTCGGCATAGGCCCGTTGGTTGGCCGAGCGGACCGTCTCGTTGCACGAGGGGTCTTCGCAGGGGCGGGTGCGGGTAGGCTCCGCACGGAGGAAGGCCTCTTCGGCCTCGACGGACGACTGCCGGCGAAGCGGCGTCTCCTCGTCGTGGAAGTGGAAGATGTTGCGGTCCTCGGCGGCGGGCATCTCCGGTCGGGGCTGGCGGACGCCGAGGCGGGTCAGCAGCCTCTGCCAGCCGCGCACCTCGTTTCGGGGTTCGGCCGTTGCTGCAGGTTGCCCGGGCGCCTCGACGATCGTGTCGGCCAGCCCTGCGGCGATCGTCTCCTCGGGCGAGAGCCAGCGGCCGTCGCCGTTGTTCTCGGACATCAGCGTCTCGAACTCCTCAGCGCTGCGGCCCGCTCGCGAGGCGTAGATCTCGGCCAGCCGGCGGTCGGTCTGCAGCAGCAGATCGGCCTTGCCGCTCAGCTCGGCGGCGTTGCCTTCGGTGGCGCAGACCGAGCGGTGGATCAGGTAGAGGGCGTTGGCCGAGATTTCGCGGCACCCTTCGCTCGCGGCCTGTGCGATGATCGTGGCGGCCGAGGCTGTGTAGCCGTAGCAGCGGGTGGTGATGCGCCCCTGCAGGTTGCGCAGGGCATCGTGGATCAGCAGGGCGTCGTTGACGTCGCCGCCCGTCGAGCGGATGTCGACGACCACCTCCGGCGCGTCGATCTCGGCGATGCGCCGGACGGCATCGCGGAATTTGTCGTAGGTGGCGACCCGTTGTTCGGGGTGTTCGAACTGCCACTCTTCGGGTACGCCGATCGTTCCTTCGATGTCGATGCGGCAGATGTCGGCGTTGTTGCGGATTCGAATGTTCGGTTGCATGTCGGTAAAGATGAAAGTTGAAAAAACGAAAGGTTGAAAGTGTCGCGGGAGGGTAGGGGCGGAGCTGCCGCCGGGTCAGTCTTCCGGCAGGCGGGTGAAGGTGCAGCGTACCGAGCCTTTCGCCGGGTCGTACTCCTCCACGGCGTGGAGCGTGGCCCGGACCGTGTCGCCGCCCGTGTCCAGAAGGAATACCGACCGGATGTCGGGAGCGCCCGTACCGGGAGCGAGCAGGGCTGCGAATTCGTGGGGCGCCAGCCGGAGCGAGAGGGTGATCCGCTCGCGGGTCGCCTCCTGCGCGGCTTGCCGGTCGTAGTAGCGGTGCAGCCCTGCGGCACCGTCGCGGTCCTCGAAACAGAGCGTGAAGGGGGCGAGCGAATCGTCGCCGGGGAAGTGGAACGCCGCCAGCGGATAGGCCGCTTCGTGGGAGGGGTAGCCCCAGCGTTCGCCTTCGGGCAGGGGGTGCATGCCCGTGTAGCGGACGATGCGGGGCGCGATCTCAGTGCCTTCGTGTCCGGTCGCATCGCGGTCGCCGACCTGCAGCAGCCGGGCCGAGGGGGCGTTCGCGTAGTGTCCCGTGCTGCTGAGCGTAGGGCGGAAGAGGGGGTTGCGAAGCACCTCTTCTCCCATTTTCGCGCCGTACGACTCCGTGCGGAAGCTCCAGACGCCCACTTCCGTGTCGTGCTCCGTTTCGTAGCGGGTTACTGCGCCGTCGCCCTCCTGATAACACCACGTGCGGAGTTCGTGGATCCCGGGTGCCATCTCCTCCAGCACGACCGGTTGCGAGAAGTCGCTCTTCGCCCGCCAGTCGGCTTCGGTACCCGCTCCGAAGAAGTCGTCGGCCGGTTCGATGAAGACGCGGCGGGTAGCCTCTTCGGTGTAGAACCGCAGGTTGAAGAGGTGGCCGACCGCTTGCAGGAGTTCCGACTGCCGGATGCGGTGGCGGGCGACGTCGGCGAAGCGGATCGTCGAGCCGTAGCCCGGGCCGGAGAGGAACCGCGGCTGCAGCGAACACTCCTTGTGCAGGGTGAGCGACATGCCGGCTTCGGCGCCGAAAAAGTGGATCGCGTAAAAATATTTCGGCGATGCGGGCGAAATCGCCTCGGCGGCGGTGCGGATGCGCAGCTCGACGGTCGTGGTGCCCGTTTCGCCGATGTAGCCGTCGTAGAGCGCCCAGTCGCCCGCGTAGCGGACCCAGCCGCTGTCGCTGCGGACCCAGAGCACCGGATCGGTCGGAGTGCCGGATGCCGGGGTCGTAACCGCCGCCGAACGGGCCGAGAAGGTCGTCCAGAGGGTGTCGGCCGCTCCGTCGAGCGTGCAGGTCAGCCGGTATTGGGCGCCGGCGGCGTGGTCGAAGACGATCGCCCGGTAGGCGTAGTCGGCCCGGATCGCCCGACGCCGGTCCTCGTAGCGGTTCGCCAGCGTGAAGCGCAGTTCCGACCCCGGCCCGAGGTAGACCGAGTCGAAGCCCCGCAGCTGCGTGCGGCTCAGAATCCGGTGGTCGGTCGTGTACTTCAGGTAGTATTCGAATCCTGCGCTGACCTGCGTCGGCACGACGAAGCGGATCATGCCGTTCTCCACGCCGAACGAACCGCCGTTGTTGAAGAGCCCCGGAATCGCCTCGCCGTCGGCATCGAGCGTCTGGGGCGTCGCCGTGTCGACGAGGTTGCCGACCGTGTGGACCGAGGCTTTGGGATCGGCGTAGACCCAGCCGGCAGGGCTCGCCGTCGCGGTCGCGGGAGCCAGTCGCCGGGCGTAGAAACCCATGCGGGCCTGCTGGGCCGTCGTGTCGCGCGACGAGTAGGCGCCGCTCAGGTAGAGCTGCCGGAAAAACGGGGTCTGCAGAAAGCGGCTTTCGATCCGGTAGCCGGCCTGCGCGAAGATCCTTTCGACGAGCGTGGCGACGTGCAGGAAGGGGTGGTAGTCGTCGACGGTGAGCAGCCGTTCGGCCGTCAGCAGATCCTGCGAACTGTTGAGCTGCGGGTATTCGTCGCGGTGGATCGGGAAGAACTTGACGGGCGAGGAGTCGCTCCAGCTCCGGCGGATCGTTTCGGGCGAGAGCGTCTCCCGGTAGTCGATCTCCAGCGCGTCGAACATGCGGCGGGAGGCCTGCTCGGCCCAGCCGGCTCCGCCGTCGCGGATTTCGAGGGTGAATCCCTCGTCGGAAGCGGCCAGCAGGCGGACCGTTCCCGAGAGCAGGACGCTGCCCTCGGCGGCGAGTGTCGCCGTGCGGAGCGCCGCGTTGAAGCGGCTGCCCGTGTGCGGGTCGCGCGGATTGCCGAGCAGGATGCCGTTGCGGGACGTGGGAGGAATCGTGATTCGCAGCGAACGCCCTTCGCGGCAGGCGTCGACGTCGGCGATCTTCGCAGCCGAATAGCCCGGGACGGCGCAGGCAGCCGTGCCGAGGTCGCACGCTTCGCCGTCGAGCAGAAGTTGCAGGGTCATTTCCATGAGAGGGCGTTTTTTTCTTGCAGTCGGATTTCGATTTCCAGCAGGCTCAGGGTGCCGTGCCGGCGGATGACGGCCCGGTCGGTCGTTACGTCGAGCGGGATGTAGCGGTCGCCCTCCGCCAGCCACACTTCGGGTGAGGCGACGATGCCGGCCAGCGCTTCCAGCACCTCCGGCGTTTCGTAGGCCGAGCGCAGCCGCAGGCACTGTTCGGTGGCGACGGCGACCGTCGAGCGGCCTTCGGCTCCGCGGATGCGGGTTTTCGAGACTTCGACCGTCGTCTCCGCTTCGGTGGGAAAGGTGTAGTGCTCGATCGACCCGGCACTGCTGCGCCATGCGATCCGGCGGGCTCCCTGCGGTGCCGGCAGAACCGTGTATTCGACCTTGCCGCCCGAGCGGGATTCGACGGCGATGCGCTCCGCTCCGGGGAAGTCGTCGGCATGGAGCCGGAACGGATTGACGTACGAATTGAAGGTGGTGAAGGTGCGCCGGGTCTGGCCGTCGGGACCCTCTGCCGTGATCGTGATCCACGGGGCCTCTTCGCTGAGCAGCGTCAGCTCGTCCTGTTCGCCGGGGGCGATGAGCCGTTGCAGGGGCATCGTGGTGATGAACGAGGGGACCGTTGCGCTTTCCGTGCCGGCATAGTAGACGCTCGCTTCCGAGACGGTCGGATGGTCCGGGTCGTCGGCCGAGACGGCCGTTGCGATTACGGTGCGGCAGCGGTCCTCCATGCCGACGAATCCCGAGGCCCGGGATCTTTTCGGCAGGAAGCGCAAATGGCGCCGAACGATCGGAGCGGCATCGAACCGTGCTTCGGCGACTTCCGCGAAACGCTTGGTACCCAACAGTTCGTCGGTCTGCGAGTCCGTCAGCCGGATATCGATCGTCTGCACTCGATCGGCTTCGATCCGGTATTCGGCCCGTTGTCCCGCCGGAACCAGCGGGCCGGGGGTGATTTTGAAAGATAGCATGATGGTTGATTGAAAAATGGAATCGGCGGGAAACCCCGATCCGCAGGATCGTCGGAGCGCGCGGATGTCGGGAGGGAGTCGGCGGTTCCGGGCGTTTCTGCCGGTGGACGGGTTCGGTTTTTCGGCTACCGCTGCCGCTTTCGAGAGAAGACGATGCGCCCGGTCGGTCTCCGCAAAAAAATACCCTTTCCGGAAGAAGATGTCGGAGGACCCGCCCGGAGGAAAAGTCCGACGATAGGGCGTCTTGAAAAAATGTGGATAACCGGTCGAAAGAATGTCGATAAGTGTCGGCGGCGATTCTTAATCGACTGAGAATCAGGAATTCGATTTTGTCGATAAGTTGTCGACGGACCGGTCGTTTCTGTGGAATCGCCGTGCAAATATAATTCGGCGCCTACCCCCTTGTCAAGTTTTCGGGCGGTTTTTTGTCGATTCAGTGTAAAAAACTACCGATTTTTGTATAACTTTGCATCGTAAACCAACTCGATTCATTCCGTATGGACGATGGCCATAGTTCTGCGTATAGTCGCCGTATCGCGCTTCGGTGCGATGCCGAGCATCTATGGTGCGAAGCGAGCAGACGCCTCTGATCTGCGCGCCGAACGTTCGTCGTCCCTTTTCCTGCCAGTCATCCGTCGTTTTTCCGTCCCGCGGCCCGTCGAGGGGCTCGGGGAGGTCGTTCCGTCGTGCGAGGCCGTATTCCGGAGGTTCGACCGGATCTTCGAGTGTCAGAAACGGCAGGCGCTTCGGAAATTCTGGAATTCGGGGCTTCGAATCGCTCCGAGAGTCAATCCCGGCTGAAGAGGTTAGCGGGCGGACGCGTCCGTCTACCGTCGTCAACCGGATTTCAGAATTTTTCAAGCGAGCCATCATGATTACCATTTACCTCAAGCAGTACAACAAGATCATCCGCAATGCCGACACCCGGCTTTTCGACGAACTGGGCTACGACGACATCCTGTGGATCGACATGTTGCTGCCGACCATCAAGGAGCAGAAGGCGGTCGAGAACTTCATGGAGATCAGTCTCCAGACCCGACAGCAGGTCGAGGAGATCGAATCGACGTCCAAATACTCCGAGAACGAGAATACTATCGTCTCCAACTCCAATTTCTTCGTTCCCACGGGCGATTCGTTTCTCGTCGAGCCGGTGTCGTTCATCATCTCCAACGAGGGCGTGCTGGTTTCGGTGCGCAGCGCCGAGTCGCGGACCTTCCGCGAGACCGAAAAGCGGCTGCAGATGAACTACCGCAGCTATCCCACCGGCTACCACCTCTTCATTTCGCTGTTGGAGGTACGCATCGACTTCGATGCCGACATGGTGGAGCTGGTCTCCAAGCAGGTCGCCGCCCTCTCCAAAGCGATCAACTCCGAGGACACGATCGACAAGGAGGTGCTGCACCGCATCAGCGCCCTGCAGGAGAGCACCATGTCGCTGCGCGAGAATATTTTCGACCGCCAGCGCGTCCTGTCGGGCATCCTGCGCTCGGAGCGCTTTCCCAACGACATCTATCCGCGCCTGCAGCTGATGATCAAGGACGTCAATTCGCTTATCAACCACGCCGACTTCTCGTTCCAGCGTCTCGATTATATTCAGGATGCGGCCCTCGGCCTGATCAACATCGAGCAGAACGAGATCGTCAAGATCTTCTCCGTGGCCGCCGTCATCTTCCTGCCCGCCACGCTCATCGCCTCGATGTACGGCATGAACTTCAAGTACATGCCCGAGCTCGACTGGCACCTCACGCTGCCCAACGGGTGGATCGTGCCGCTGGGCTACTTCTTCGCCATCGGCCTGATGATCTTCTGCTCGGGCCTTACGATCTGGTTCTTCCGCTACAAGAAGTGGCTGTAGATCAAGTGAAAGAGGATCGGGCGTTTTCCGAATCACTTTCGTGTTTTCGCCTTCGTCCGCACGGCTTTTAAAATGGGCGGCGTCTCGGCATCCCGCTAAGAGCGGGGATATTTTAGATACTTCGGTCTCGGCAATGCTCAAATAAATTTGGCATTGCCCTCGGCTCTTCGTATCTTTGTCGAGTTAAAATGCGATCATGTCATTCGAAATTCTGGAAGTCCTTTTCCGCGGCATCTGCGTAGGCATCGCGGCGTCGATCACCGTCGGCCCCGTCGCGGTGCTCTGCATCCAGCGCACACTCTCCAAAAACCGGCGCTCGGGCATCGTCTCGGGCATCGGGGTCGCCTGCGCCGACACCTTCATGGCGATGGCCGCGTTCTTCTTCTATTCGATGCTCCAAAGTCAGATCGAGCAGTACAACACCGCCCTGCGCATCGTCGGCGGTGCGCTGGTCATCATCGTGGGCATCTACATCTTCTCGCAGAATCCCGTACCCCAGATCCGCCGCAACCGCGCCGGCAGAAGCTCGCTGTGGCAGGACTTCGTCTCGATCTTCGGACTGACGATCGCCAACTTCATCATGGTGATCCCCTACATTCTGGCCTTCTTCGCCGTCTTCAACATCTCGAGCGGCGACGTTACGGGCGAAGGCTTCGGCGGTTTCCTGCGGGCCGTCTTCGTCATCGCCGGATTCTTCGGCGGGGCCGCCGCGTGGTGGACCTTTCTGGCCTTCTTCATCAACCTGTTCCGGCGGCGTTTCCGGCCGCGCCACATGCTCACGATCAACCGGATCGCGGGCATCACGATCAGCATTCTGGGAATCTACACCATATTATCCACCTTTTTCGATATCTTCCCCCATGTCGGCCACTGATAAGAAAATCATCATCGCCGTCGACGGCTTTTCGTCGTGCGGCAAAAGTACATTCGCCAAAGCCATCGCCGCGCGGCTGGGCTACATCTTCATCGACACGGGCGCCATGTACCGTGCCGTAACGCTCTACGCGCTGGAGCAGGGCGCCATCCGCTCGGGCATCGTCGACGAAGAGGCCGTCTGCCGGCTGCTCGGTCAGATCGCCATCACGTTCCGCTTCAACCCTGCGCGCGGGGCCAGCGACATCTACGTCAACGGCGATCTGGTCGAAGGCAAGATCCGCACGATCGAGGTGAGCAACTGCGTCAGTCAGGTAAGCGCCATTCCGGCCGTGCGGCAGAAGCTGGTGGCCATGCAGCAGGAGATGGGCCGGCGCCGCGGCGTGGTGATGGACGGCCGCGACATCGGCACGGTGGTCTTCCCCGACGCCGAGCTGAAACTCTTCATGACGGCCGATCCGGCCGTGCGGGCGCAGCGCCGCTACGACGAACTGACCGCCAAAGGCCAGCAGGTAACCCTCGAAGAGATCGAACGCAACGTCCGCGAACGCGACAAGGCCGACATGAGCCGCGCGATCTCGCCCCTGCGGCAAGCCGAAGATGCCGTGGTGCTGGACAACAGCCGCATGACCGTCGACGAGCAGATGGAGTGGTTTCTGAAGCTCTTCGCCGAAAAAACGAACGGATAGCCGACCGGCCTTTCGCAGGCCCGTCCGACGCATGCACATCGAGATCGACGATAAATCGGGATTCTGCTTCGGCGTAGTCCGGGCGATCGGCGAAGCCGAAAAGGCGCTTGCCGAGAGCGGTACGGTCTGCTCGCTGGGCGATATCGTCCACAACCGGATCGAGGTGCAGCGGCTCGAACGACTGGGGCTGCGCAGCATCACGCGCGATGAAATGGCCGCGGCGGCAGGCGGTCGCCTGCTGATCCGAGCCCACGGAGAACCCCCGACGACCTACGCTGCGGCGCAAAAACTGGGCATTCGGGTGATCGACGCCACCTGCCCGGTGGTGGCCCGGCTGCAGGCCCGCGTGAAGCAGGCCCACGCCCGGATGCGCCCCGTGGGAGGGCAGGTGGCGATTCTGGGCAAGCGGGGACATGCCGAAGTGGTGGGGCTCACGGGGCAGGTGGACGATCCGACGATCGTGGTGGAGAACGAGGAGGATCTTGCGCAGATCGACTTCGCACGTCCGGTCTATTTCCTCTCGCAGACCACGCAGAGCATCGCCCTCTTCGAACGGTTGGGTGCCGAGATGCGCCGGCGGGCCGCCGATCCCGCCGCGGTGAAGATCGACGACACGATCTGCCGGCAGGTGTCGGGCCGCGAGCAGCATCTGGCGGAGTTCGCCGCCCGGTTCGATGCCGTGGTATTCGTCTGCGGCCGCAAGTCGTCCAACGGCAAGGTGCTCTTCGAAGTGTGCCGCCGGGCCAATCCGCGGACCTACAACATCGAAGAGGCTGCCGAGCTGCGTCCCGAGTGGTTCGAAGGGGCGTCGTCGGTCGGGATTTGCGGTGCCACGTCGACCCCCAAATGGCTGATGCAGGAGGTGGCGGAGGCGGTCGGAAATTCACAATTCACGATTCACGATTCATAATTCGAGTTCTGCCCCAATTTTGTCCTATCCTGCAATTTACCTTTCAACTTTCATTTTCAATCGACCATGTATTTCATTCGCTCCGTAAAATATTTCGTCGCCCTGTGCGTGCTGTGCATCGCGCTGATGGCCCTGATGCTGGCGACCGGCACCTCGGCGCTGTCGCTCGACGACACGCTCTACGTCATGTTCCATACGACGCGCTACCTGACGCTCTTCGCAGCGATCGTCGTGCTGGCGGCGCTCTATCCTCGCTTCGGATTCGTCGCCCGCCGAATCGAGGGCGACATCGAACTCCACCGTCCGCAGATCCTGAACGCATTCAAGTCGGCAGGGTTTTCGCTGGAGAGCGAAGCCGACGGCAAGCTGATCTTCCGTGCCGAGGGATTTCCGCACCGGCTGATGCTGCTGTTCGAGGATCGGATCGAAGTTTCGCAATACGGACAATGGCTCGTCGTCGACGGCATCCGCCGCGGCGTGGCGAAAGTTCTCTACCGGCTCGACTCCTACATACGAATGACTGAACGCAATGAATAGAAAATACCTGCTTACGGCGGCCGCGGCTCTTGCGGCCGCAGGCCTTATGATCTTCGCCGGACCCAACGACTTCGGATTGGGCCGCAACATGGAGATCGCGGTCAACATGATGCGCGAACTCTCGCTCGAATACGTCGATCCCGTCGATCCGGACAAGCTGATGTCCGGCGCGGCGCAGGGCATGGTCCGCGATCTGGATCCCTACACGGAGTTCATTCCGGCGGACGAGATGTCCGACTTCGAGATGCTCACCACGGGGAAATACGGCGGCGTAGGATCGCTGATCCGCAAGAAGGGCGACTGGGTGATCTTCGCCCAGCCCTATCGGAACTCGCCGGCCGACCGGGCGGGGCTCCGCATCGGCGACAAGATTCTGGCCATCGACGGCAAGAGCGCCGAGGGATTCACCACCGAGCAGGTGTCGGCCGCTCTGAAAGGCGACCCGGGCACCAAAGTAAAGCTCACGGTCGAACACCTCGACGGCTCGCAGCAGACCCTCACCCTCACGCGCGAACGCATCGCCATTCCGAGCATCCCCTATGCCGGGTGGGCGGCCGAGGGGATTGGCTACGTGCGCCACGGCGACTTCACCGAAGGCTCCTACGAAGAGATGCGCGCCGCCATCGAGCGTCTGCGTGCGGAGGGCCGGCTTGACGGACTGATTCTCGACTACCGCTCGAACACGGGCGGCATCCTGCAGGAGGCGGTGAAGATCCTCTCGATGTTCGTGCCCAAAGGCACCGAGGTCGTCGCCACCAAAGGCCGCACCGAGGAGTCGAAACGCACCTACCGCACCGAGGCGGAGCCGGCATTCCCCGATCTTCCGCTGGTCGTGCTCGTCAACGGCAGTTCGGCCTCGGCGGCCGAGATTGTGGCCGGCGCCCTGCAGGACCTCGACCGCGCCGTGCTGATTGGCCAGCGCTCGTTCGGCAAGGGACTGGTGCAGGGGACCCGCCCGTTGGGCTACAACGCCATGCTGAAGCTCACCACGGCCAAGTATTACATCCCCTCGGGCCGCTGCATCCAGGCGATCGACTACTCGCGTTCGCAGCAGGGAGCGGTGAACACCGTGCCCGACTCGCTGGTAAACGAATTTACGACCCGCGCCGGCCGCAAGGTCTACGACGGCGGAGGCATCATGCCCGACATCCGGACCGAACCCGAGTACATCAGCCGCTTCGCCGCGACGCTTTATGCACTGGGATTCATCGACGACTTCGGCGACGAATACATGCGCCGGCATCCCGAAAAACCGGCCGATCCGGCCTCGTTCTCGATCACCGAAGCCGACTACGACGACTTCAAAGTCTTCATGAAAGACAAGCACGTGCCCTACGAATCGGATTCGCGGCGGGCGCTCCGGCAACTCAAGGAAGCGGCCAAAGCCGACCGTTTCGACGAGATCGGACGGCAGATCGAACGTCTCGAAGAGGAGCTCGAGGACGACACGCAGGCCAATCTGGAGACCTACCGCACGGAGATCGTCCGTTCGATCGACAACGACATCATCCTGCGGCACGGCTACGCCGAGGCGGTGGTCGCCCACTCGCTCCCCGCGGACAAGGAGGTGCAGCGCGCCGTAGAACTGCTGCGCGACCCGCAGGAACATGCCCGCATCCTCGCCGGGCAGGATACCGAGCGCAAATAATCCGCGGCCGATGAACGTCCGTCATATCCTCTCGTTCCGCAACCGCGTGGTGGTGATCGTCGTCGGCGTGTTGCTGGGTGCGCTGTCGCTCCTCTACACCAACAACATGGCTCAGCGCCTCAAGGAGAAGGAGCAGCACGATGTGGCGTTGTGGGCCCATGCGATGGAGCGCGTGAACCGCGATGCGATGGGCGGCGCGATGGCCGATCCGCTGGTGGCGGATATCATGTCCAACAACAACAACATCCCTTTCATCATCACCGACGAGAATCTGGAGCCGATCACTTCGCACCTGATTCCCGACCGCATCATCGACCACCCCGACCTGCTGCGCCGCCGCATCGACGACTTCACCGAGGAGAACCCGCCGCTGCCGGTCCGCTTCTGGTGGCCCGACGAGCACTACCATATCATCTTCTACGGCAAGTCGAAGCTCCTCAAGTCGCTCTACTGGTTCCCCTACGTGCAGATTCTGGTCGTTACGGTCTTCATTCTGCTGGGATTCATCGCTTTCCGCTCGACCAAGCATGACGAGCAGAACCGGGTCTGGATCGGTCTGGCCAAAGAGACGGCCCACCAGCTGGGCACGCCCACCTCGTCGCTTCTGGGCTGGATCGAGTATCTGCGTTCGCAGCCCGTCGACCAGTCGGCCGTCGAGGAGATGAACAAGGATCTCACCCACCTGATGAAGATCGTCGACCGCTTCTCGAAGATCGGCTCCGAAACTCCGCTCACGCCCGCCAACATCAACGAAACGGTGGGCGAGTCGGTCATGTACTTCCGCAAGCGCATCCCCCGCAACGTAACGCTCGACTACAACGGACTGGCCATCGCCCCCGTGCAGGCCAACATCAACGCTGCGCTCTTCGAATGGGTCGTGGAGAACCTGATGAAGAACTCGCTCGACGCCCTGCAGGGCCACGGCGCCATCGACGTGCGGATCCTCTCGGACGAGCGGCATGTGATGGTCGACGTCCGCGACACGGGCAAGGGGATTCCCAAAAGCAACTGGAAGCGCATCTTCGAACCGGGATTCACCACCAAGACCCGCGGCTGGGGATTGGGGCTCTCGCTCTCGCGCCGCATCGTCGAGGAGTATCATCAGGGCCGCATCGCCGTGATCGACTCCGAACCGGGCAAGGGAACGACGATCCGTATCACGCTCAAACGCATTTTCGAAACATGACCTCCACGCAGCTACCCGACGACAACCCGAACACCCTGCCGACCTCCGCATCCGCCGCTCCGGCGGCATCCGTCCGTCTATCGGACGACGACCTGTCGACCACGGCCGCAGCGGAGCCCGCGGCCGACAGCCTGCGATCCGGTGCCGATTCGCTGCGCATTCTCTCCGGCGCCGATTCGCTGCAATACGGCGATTCGCTCCTCATGGCCGGATTCCGGCCTGCGGATTCGCTGGCTACCGATTCGCTGGCCGCCGCACCCCGGCCGCTCTATCGTCCGGCATCGGCCCGCGAAGTATTCGGCAGCACGTCGCTCACGGTCGTGGCGACCCCGAAGATCCGCATCGAGCCGGCCCGGCCGCTCACCGGAAATCCCTGGTTCGAAGGGTTGGTGTTGCTGCTGGCCGCGGCTTACGCACTGCTGCTTTACCGCCATATCGCCGATATCAAGCTGCTTTTCTACCGCGTTTCGCACGAACGGACATCGGGAGAACGACTGATGGAAGACCCCGGCGGCAATACTCTGGCCAGATTCCTCAAGATCGCCACGGCCATCGGGCTGCTTTTCATCGGCATCGCTGCCGCGAAATACGCCGAAACGCTGCTGCCCCCCGAGACGCTGCCGGAGCTTCCCGGCGAGGTTGCGGGCGCCGTCAGCCTGCTTTTCGCCGCCGTATGGATCGCCGTCGTACTGTTCCAGTCGCTGCTGCTCTTCGCCGTGGGAGCCATCACCCTCTCGCGGCATTTCATGGTCCAGCTGAGGCTGCTCAAACGCACCTACTTCGCATTGGCGGTCATCTTCGCCACGCCCCCGCTGCTGCTCTTCGCCCTCTGTCCTCCCGGCACCGGCAAGGCGTGGTTCTACGTTCTGATCGCCGAATGGGCCATAACGGCGATCTTATATGTCAGGGAGACGCTGCATCTGTTTCTCTCGAAAAAAATTCCGATTTTGCATTGGTTTTTGTACCTTTGCACCGTGGAAATCTTCCCGTTCAGCCTCCTGTGGTTGCTCGCCGTAAGATAGTCCGCCGAAGCTACCAACGTAAAAAGAGATTCCCAGTTGAAAATCAGCAGCGTATTGGTTTCGCAACCGAAACCGGCCATCCTTGAGAAATCGCCCTTCTACGAGCTTTCGCAAAAACACAAGGTCGACATCGTCTACCAGCCGTTCATTCGCGTCGTCGGCGTCTCGCTGAAAGAGTTCCGCGCCCAGCGGGTCGAAATTCTCGATCATACCGCCGTCATCTTCTCGTCGCGCACCACCGTCGACAGTTTCTTCCACATCTGCGAAGAGGCACGCATCACGGTGCCCGAAACCATGAAATACATCTGTCAGACCGAGGCCGTGGCGCTCTATCTGCAGAAATACATCGTCTATCGCAAGCGCAAGATCTCGTTTGCCGACGGTTCGTTCACATCGTTCATCGAACTGATAATCAAACATAAGGAGGAAAAGTTCCTGCTTGCGCTCAGCGAGCCTCACAAGCCCGAGCTGCCCGATGCGCTGTCGAAACTCAAGCTGGCGGTCGATCCCGTGATTCTGGCCCGCACGGTCGCTGCGGACCTCAGTGCCGTCCGCCTGCAGGACTACGGACTGCTGGCGCTCTATTCGCCCTCGGACGTCAAGACGCTCGTCGAGAAGTTCGGCACGGAGGACCTGCCCCCCGTGGCTGTTTTCGGCGACGGAACCCTGCGCGCCGCCATCGAAGCGGGGCTGCATGTCCCGGCCAATGCCCCGACGCCCGAAGCGCCGTCGATGGCCAAAGCCGTGGACCTCTACCTCACCAAAATCGGTCGCGGCGAGGAGGTCGAAGCCGTAACGCTGACGGCCGATACCCGCAAGGAGGAGTTCCTGCGTACGCAGCAGCACAAACTGGCCAAGAGCCGCACGCGCCGCACCGTCTCCGAGAGCCGCAAATAATCCTGCCATGCCCGACCGCTCGCTTCCCCGTACCGAGCGGCTCCGCTCGCTCGGAGCCGTACGCCGGCTCTTCGAAAGCGGCGAAAGCGGCTTCGTCTTCCCGTTCCGTTACGTGTGGTATGCCGATGCGGATGCCGCGGATTCCACGGAAGTGCTCTTCTCCGTGCCCAAGAAGTTCCACAAACGGGCCAACCGCCGCAATCTGCTGCGCCGCCGCACCAAAGAGGCCTACCGGCTCCAGAAAGGGATTCTGGCCGCCGTTCCGGGCCGCTGCACCAACCTCGACGTGGCGCTGATCTACTCCTCGAAGGAGGTGCTTCCCTACAAACACATCGAACATGCCGTCCGCCGGATTCTGGAGTCGATTGCCGAGCATCTGTAAGCGGATCTGCGCCCTGCCGCTGATCGGTCTGGTGCGCTTCTACCAACTCTGCATTTCGCCCCTTACGCCGCCTTCGTGCCGCTTTACGCCCACCTGCTCGCAATATGCGCTGGAGGCGCTGCGCCGTTACGGCCCGCTGAAGGGAGGGTGGCTCACGCTGCGGCGTCTCGCCCGCTGCCACCCGTGGGGCGGAAGCGGGTACGATCCGGTACCGTAGTCGAAACAATAAGAAAGGAGGAGCCCTGCGAGAATTTCGCGGGACTTTTTTTCATGCGGCTATTCGCAGCGGCCGCTGCAATGCTCCGAGAGGGTTTCGCATTCGAGCGTCGCATGGAGGATGCCCGCCTCGGCGAGCAGGGCCTTGAGCTGCGGCTTCACGCGCACCAACAGACAGGGATCGGAGAGGACGACATGCGCCGTGAGGGCATTTTCGGTGGTGCTGATGGCCCAGACATGGAGGTGATGCACGGCTTCGACCCCCTCGACCGCGATCATCCGTTGCTCCAGATCCGTTATGTCGATTCCTGCAGGCACGCCGTCGAGCGCAAGGCGCAGGCTGTCGCGCGTGAGCGACCATGCCGAAACCACGATCACGGCGGCGACGATCAGTCCGACGATGGGATCGACGATCGTCCAGCCCGTATGGGAGATCACCACGCCCGAAACCAGCACGCCGACCGAGACCAGCGCATCGGCCATCATGTGGAGATAGGCTCCCTTGACGTTGAGGTCGTGTTTGCGATTCTTCATGAAGAGCCATGCCGTGAAGCCGTTGATGAGAATGCCGACACCCGCCGTCCAGACGATGATGCTTCCCTGAACGGGCTCGGGATGCAGCATGCGTCCCACGCTTTCGGCGACGATCACCCCGACGGCGATGAGCAGAATCACCGAATTGAGCAACGAGATCAACACCGTGCTTTTTTTGTATCCGTAGGTATAGCGGGCCGAAGCATGCGCCTGAGCCAGCCGGAAAGCCAGCATGGCCAGCAGCAGGCTCGCCACGTCGGAAAGGTTGTGTCCGGCGTCGGACAACAGGCCCATCGACCCGTACCACAGCCCCACGCAGAACTCCACGACCACGAACGAGACGTTGAGTCCGATGCCGATCAGAAAGGCTCGGTTGAGCGACGAAATCCGGTGGTTGTGGCGATGCGTGTGCGTCATGCGGGGCTGTCCGTTATGGAATCCTTGATTTCGGAGAGTTCGACCAGTTTGTTGACGATGGCATAGATCGTCAGACCGGCCGCCGAGTGGATCTGCAATTTCGATGCAATATTGCGTCGGTGCGTGATGACCGTGTGGGTCGAAATGCACAGCTCGTCGGCGATCTCCTTGTTGGTGAGCCCTTTGACCACGCAGACGATGATCTCCCGTTCGCGGGCGCTCAGCGGTTCGGAACGCTCTTCGACGGCGCCGTCGGCCGCCAGCCGTTCGACGGCGGGGATGAAGATCTCGTTCTCCACGGCGTTGTGCGACGCCAGCTCTTCCTCGCAGGTGAAGATGTCGTACAGGACGCCGTTGAGTTCGTTGGTGCCGCCCGAGGGGTAGTACTTGATGATGATGTTCTTCAGCTCGCGCAGCCGCTCCTCGACCTTGTCGTGATGACGGCGGAAGACATCGATCGAGTAGTCGGCTTTCTTCTCGCCGGAAAGCAGCGCCTCGACATAGGGGAAAACGGATTTCTCCTCGTAGGCCATGTGGCGGTCGACCTCGGCGACGTATTCGTCGAAATAACGCATGATCGCGAACGACACGTCGCTCAGGCTGCAGTCCACGGCTTCGATCAGCTTGCGCCGGATGGCCGGCAGGCGGAAACCCAGAAAGTAGCCGTGGGAGTTGTGGAGATAGTCCAGAAGCGAGCGCACGGAGACCTCGGAGGCCTGCTCCTCGCCGCCGCTGCGGTTGACCGACATGTTGACGACGGCCAGAAAGGTGGTCGTGTCGACCTTGTGTTCCTCGCATACCTCGGCGACGGTCTTGTCGCCGAAACCCAATGCGATGCCGAAGCGGCTCATCACCTGCAACACCGGATAACGGCCGCACACCAGATCGCACATCCGTTCGTCCGGAGAATAACCCGATTTATACATGGTCTTGTTTTCTTGAACTTACAAAAGTATCCCGACGCCGCCGAACCGGCAATACCTAAAAAGGGGGATTTCCCGATCCGCCGGCGGGCTACCGTCGCCCGATGTCGACGTAGGTCGTCTGCAGCAGGGTCCGCCCGATGTCCGCAAGGCCGGGAGCGGTCTCGGAGAGGATCTGGCCCGTCGCTGCGTCGTAGATCGCTTCGCCCGAGGCGTCGACCACGCCGAATCCGTCGTTGAACGCATAGTAGGCGAATTTGGGCACGGCGGGGTCGAAAATGTCCTTGCTGTAGTCGAAGTCGTCGTGCGCGATGCCCAGCTGCCCCAGCAACGTGGCGCAAAGGTCGATCTGCGAGGCATACGCCTCGACCGTGCGGGAGGGGGCCGCAAGCGCGCCGCCGGTCCAGATCAGGGGGATGCGATGCCGCAGCGGTTCGTTGTAGGCGAGCATTTTCGGGTAGGGGAATCCGTGATCGGCGACGAGCACCACCAGCAGGTCGTCCCACGCCGGCGAGGCTTTCCACCGCTCGATCATCCGGCCGACGCACTCGTCGGAGAAAGCCATCGCGTTGAGTTCGCGATCCTCGAAGCGGTCGTAGGGGACTTCGAAGGGCGCATGGCTGCTCAGGGTGAGCAGTCCGGCCAGAAAAGGCTGCCCGGACTTTTCTGCCTCGGCGCTCCAACGGATCACCTCTGAGCCGAACCAGTCGCACATCACCCGGTCGTCGTAGCCCCACTTGGAGGTGGGGGCGTCGAACGCGAAATCCTTCTGCCAGAAGAGTTCCCGCCACCCCGTGGCGTACATGTAGGAGGCCTGATCGGTGAAGTTGAGGTCGCCGCCGTAGACGAAGCGCGTATCGTAGCCCTCGCGGCCCAGCGAACGGGCCAGCGACGGCAGATCGCGGCTCTTGGTCGGGAGCTTCATGATCGAAATGCGCGTCTGCGCCGGGAAGCCGCTCATAATGGCCACCTCGCCGCGGTCGGTGCGGAACGAATTGGCGAAGAAGTTCTCGAACCAAAGCCCCTCTTCCCGGAGCCGTTGCATGCAGGGCATCACCGGCTCGCCGTCGACCTCCGCATCCATGATCGTGCGGGCGAAGCTCTCCAGAAGGATCAGCACCACGTTGGGCCGACGGGTCCGCAGAACACGCGTGTCGGGTGCCGAATCGGGGCGGTTTCCGCGCAAGGCGTCGAATCGCTCCGCGCGGGTCTCCTCATCGAAAAAGGGATATTCGGCAGCGTAATCCGTCCGGTCGCCCAAGCTCGAAAGAAACGAGAAGACCGGATTGATGGCCGCATGGTTCAGCAGCATTTCGGAGCTGAAGCAGACCTTCGAGACGTTGGCTACCGACGTTCCCGTGCCGCCGCGGATCGCCAGAAAATCGAATCCTGCGAGCAGCAGCATCCCGAAGCTGCAGGGCAGAGCGATCCGCCACCCGAGGGGCCGCCCGTCGAAGAGCTGCCCGATGCGGAGATAGACCCGAATCATCAGCGCGGCATAGGCCGCGAACAACAAGGTTTGCCGCACGCCGAGCCAGAAATCGACGCTGGCCATCGCCTCGCGCGGATCGGCCAGATAGATCAGGATCGTCGAATCGATCCGGAAGCCCCAGTGCTCGTAGAGCCCGAGGTCGATCGCGAAAATCGCGGCCGCGACGATCGAAATCAGCGAAAAATAGACCGTGAACGCCCGCCGCATGATCCGTTCGGGCAACTCTACCCACAGCGACAGCAGCACCGCGAGCAGCGGCAGGGCCGTGATATACCCCGCGACGGTCAGGTCGAGCGACAGCCCGTGCCATACGACCCGCCACCAATCCGCCGCTCCGAATCCCTGTCCGGCGACGTACCATGCCAGAAATACGGGTTTCTGCAGGGCCATCAGCCCGACCGTCGCGGCGAAGACCGCGATCAGGAAGAGGATCTTGCGTTTCATCAGATCTTCTCGCCGTAGGCCAGATCGCCCGCGTCGCCGATGCCGGGCACGATGTAGGAACGCGACGTGAGCTCCTCGTCGACGGCTGCCGCCCAGATCGTCGTGGTCTGCCGCGGCATGTTCTTCATGACGTGATCGATGCCCTGTTCGCTGGCGATCACGGCAGCGACATGGGTATGGGCCGGCGTACCGCCCCGCTCGCACAGGGCTTCGTAGGCCAGCACGAGCGACGATCCCGTGGCCAGCATGGGGTCGACCAGCAGCAGCGTCTTGCCCTCCAGATCGCCGCACGAGATGTACTCGACCTTGACGGTGAACTTGCCGTCTTTCGTGCTCTTGCGGTAGGCCGAGACGAAGGCGTTCTGCGCGTCGTCGAAGTAGTTGAGGAAACCCTGATGGAACGGCAGTCCGGCCCGCAGGATCGTGGCGATGACGATGCGGTCGTCGATGGTCTGGACGACGGCCTCGCCCAGCGGCGTCTCGACCGTACGGGGCGAATAACGGAGCGTTTTGGAGAGCTCGTAGGCCGTGATCTCGCCGATGCGCTCCAGATTGCGGCGGAACCGCATCGAATCGGTCTGCACCTGCCGGTCGCGGATCTGGGCGATGAACTTGTTGAGAACGGTGTTCTGCTGGCTGAGGATATGCAACTCCATGATATCGGGGATTTAGGGTTTGTCAATAGAGGAAGTCGTTGAACGGATAGCGGCCGGCGTGGATCTCGCGCACCATGCCGTAGAGGTCCGTGCGGAACTTCTCGAGGTTGGTTTTCATGCGGGCCGAGAGGAAGATGCAGGGCGACTCGGTCCGGGCCATCCAGCTGCGACGCAGGTCGTCGAGCGAAAGGTTTTCGCGCGTGGCGGGGGTGAGGTCGTCCGCCTCCTTCTCGACGTAGGTATAGGCGTCGATCTTGTTGAAGACCAGATAGACGGGTTTGTCGCCGGCGCCGATCTCCTGCAGGGTCTGCCTGACGACGGCGATCTGCTCCTCGAACTGCGGGTGCGAGATGTCGACGACATGCACCAGCAGGTCGGCTTCGCGCACCTCGTCGAGCGTCGACTTGAACGACTCGATAAGTTCGGTGGGCAGCTTGCGGATGAACCCCACGGTGTCGGACAAGAGGAACGGCAGGTTGTCGAAGACCACCTTGCGAACCGTGGTGTCGAGCGTGGCGAAAAGTTTGTTTTCGGCGAAGACCTCGCTTTTGGAGATCAGGTTCATCAGCGTCGACTTGCCCACGTTGGTGTAGCCGACCAGCGCCACGCGCACCAGCTGCCCGCGGTTGGAGCGTTGCACGGCCATCTGGCGGTCGATCTTCTTCAGATCCTCCTTCAGCTTGGCGATGCGCCCCCGGATGATGCGGCGGTCGGTCTCGATTTCGCGTTCGCCGGCGCCGCCGCGGGTGCCCGTGCCGCCGCGCTGCCGTTCGAGGTGGGTCCAGAGGCCCGAGAGGCGGGGCAGCATGTATTCGTAGTTGGCCAGCTGCACCTGCGTCTTGGCATAGGCCGTCTGGGCCCGCGACATGAAGATGTCGAGGATCAGACGCGTGCGGTCGAGGATCCGGCAGGGCATGGCCTTCTCGATGTTGCGGGTCTGCGAGGGGGAGAGTTCGTCGTCGAAAATCACGACGTCGATCTCGTTGTCGCGGCAATAGTCGGCGATTTCCTCCAACTTGCCGGGGCCCACGTAGATGCGCGACGAGGGTTGCGGCAGCCGCTGCGTGAAGCGCCGCACGGCCCGGATGTCGGCCGTCTCGGCCAGAAATTCCAGTTCGTCGAGGAACTCGGCCTGCCGCGGCTCCTGATTGTCGCGCACGACGGCGACCAGCACGGCGCGCTCGCACGCTGCGGGCGCGGAAACGGGGGTCGTATTTTTGTTCTCTTCCAAAGTCATCGATTCTTTGTCCGGATCGGCGCCGGAGTTCCGTTGTTCGTTCCGGGTCCATTCCGGGGCGCCGGTTGTCGCAATCGGCGTCGGGGTCCCGTTGTCCGGCCGGCGCCGGGTGATTCCGCCGGGGGTTCCGAAAGGAGCAAATACGGTGCTACGTCCGAAACCGGCGGGCGAGGCCGGACGACCCGATCATAAACAAGGGTATCTGCCCGGAAGCGAGATACCCTTGATAAGTCGGAAAATGTGCCTTAGTTCTGCATGCGGAAGTCCACCGGCAGGGTGTACTTCACGCGCACCACCTGATTGCGCTGTTTGCCGGGGCTCCACTTGGGCGACTTGTTCAGGACGCGGATGGCCTCCTCGGAGAGCGAACGGTCGGGGGTCTGGAGCACTTGGATGTTGGTCAGACGGCCGTCTTTCTCGATGACGAACGTCAGCACCACGCGGCCCGAGATGCCGTTTTCGAGTGCGATCTGCGGGAACTTGACGTTCTGCTGAACCCACGTGCGGAACGTATTGAGGTCGCCGCCCTGGAACGAGGGCATGGTCTCGGCGATCAGGAACGGCTGGTCGTCCTCGACGACCTCCTCCTTGATCTCGACCATCTGCAGCACCTCCGTGTCGTCCTCGAAATCGAGGAAGTCGACGTTGGTGTCGATCTTGGTATCGTTGTTCACGACCTGCAGCAGGTCGGCGATCACCTTCACCTCGACCTTCTTGGGAGGTTCGGGCGGCTTCTGATCCTGACGGGTGATCTCGACGATCTCCTCCTCGACGGGACCGTAGTTCAGATCGACTTTTTCGATGCGATGCTCTTTCGGCGTATAGGCGAATGCCACGATCACCAGCGCCAGCGCGATGATGAGACCGATTTCGAGCAGAAGACCCCGCTTGTTCTGGAGGTCGGCTTTAGGCGATTTCTTGATTTCCATCTATGAATCTGTTTTGATCGTTTCGGTTGGCGGCGTACCCGAGTACGCACTTACACCACAAATATATGGATAAAATTTCAAAATCGAACGGCTGCCGGGAAAAAATCTTCAACTTTTGTCTATTTTTGTAGCCGGAGAGTACTTCCCGAATCGACATGACGGAGACCGAACACCTTTACGGACGCACCCCCGACGAGCTCGCCGCCCTCTGCGGCGAACTGGGCATGCCGCGCTTCGCTGCCGGGCAGATCGCCCGCTGGCTCTACGTGCGGCATCTCGAAGATCCGCTGAAAATGAGCGACATCGCGGCGGTCCACCGGGCGGCGCTGGCCGAAAGGTTCCGTCCGGCGCTGAGCGCCCCGGTCCGGGTGTCGGAGTCGGTCGACGGAACGAAGAAATACCTCTTCCGCACGCAGCAGGGCGGCTTCGTCGAATCGGCCTACATCCCCGACGGCGAGCGGGCCACGCTCTGCGTCTCCTCGCAGGCGGGCTGCCGCATGGGCTGCCGCTTCTGCGCCACGGGCCGGCAAGGATTGCAGCATTCGCTCTCGACGGCCGGAATCCTGAACCAGATCGTCTCGCTGCCCGAACGCGGGAAGCTGACGAATCTGGTGTTCATGGGGATGGGCGAACCGCTCGACAATGCGGACCGCGTGCTGCGGGCCCTCGAAATCATTACGGCGCCGTGGGGCTTCGGGTGGTCGCCTACGCGCGTAACCCTCTCGACGGCGGGCGTCGTGCCGCAGCTGCGGCGGTTCCTCGACACGACGAAAGTACACTTGGCCGTGAGCCTGCACAATCCGTTCCGCGAAGAGCGTGCCGAAATCATGCCGATCGAGAAGGCGTGGCCCATCGCCGAAGTCGCGGCGATCCTGCGCGACTACGACTTCACGCACCAGCGGCGCGTGTCGTTCGAATACATCGTCATGGCCGGGCTCAACGATTCGCCCCGCCACATCCGCGGGCTGTGCCGCCTGTTGGACGGCATCAAATGCCGGATCAACCTGATCCGCTTCCACAAGATCCCCGGATCGCCCTACTTCTCGCCCGACGACGAGGCGATGATCCGCTTCCGCGACACGCTGACCGCCCGCGGCATCCAGACGACGATCCGCGCGTCGCGCGGCGAGGACATACAGGCGGCCTGCGGCCTGCTGAGCACGGCGGAGAAGGTGAAAGGGTGCGGAAATTGCAGCGGCCCGAACGAATCAAAAACAAGACGGATATGAAAAAATGGATCTTTCTGCTGGCTCTGATGCTGGCGACGGCCGGCGCCGAGGCGCAGGTGAAATTCGAAACCCGATCGACGGACGCCGTACGCGAAATGGCGATCCGGGAAGGCAAGCTGGTCTTCATCGACCTCTACGCATCGTGGTGCCCGCCGTGCCGGATGATGGAGCGCCACGTATTCTCGCGCAAGGATGTCGGCGAGTTCATGGCCGAGCGCTTCGTGGCGGCGAAGTACGACACGGACGGAGCGACGGGCAAGGCGCTGATGAAGGAGTACGGAAGCGGCGCGATTCCCCTCTACCTGATCTTCACCACGGAGGGCGAGCTGCTCGGGCGCATACAGGGAGCCTCCTCGGCCGAGGAGTTCATGGGAAACATCCGGAAAATTCTGAAAAGGTGATTTTCGCTTCGCGCGATTGAAAATGCCGATCCCGGACGATCATTGCGGCCCGGGGCCGCAGGCGGCAGCGATCGGACTTGAACCCGACAATGCGAAAACAAGGGTATCGGGTTGATCGAAGGTAATTCACCTCGAAGTATAGACCACCTTTTTGGTCTCGAAGAAATCCTCCTCGAAGAAGCGCGGGATGTCGTAGAGGGTCCAGCGCCGGTGCGTGAGGGCCAGCTCCTCGGCCAGATCGCCCCCTTTGAGGTAGAGAATCCCGTTGGGCAGCGTTCCGCGCTGCCCTTTTTCGATCCGGTTCCACACCCATCCCACGAACTCGGGCATCGCCGTAACGGCCCGCGAGACCACGTAGTCGAACCGCTCGGACAGCGTTTCGGCGCGCGCGCAGCGAGGTGTCAGATTCTTCAGGCCCAGACCGGCGACCACCCCCTCGACGACCGTGATCTTCTTGCGAATGGAGTCCACCGCCGTAAACCGCACCTCGGGAAAGAGGATCGCCAGCGGCACCGACGGAAATCCGCCGCCGCAACCGACGTCCAGCACCCGGGCTCCGGCCTCGAACGTACAGACTTTGGCGATGGCGAGCGAGTGGAGGACATGGCGCAGGTAGAGCTGGTCGAAGTCCTTGCGCGAGACGACGTTGATCTTGGCGTTCCACTCGGCGTAAAGATCCCACAACGCCGCGAACTGCCGCCGTTGTTCGTCCGTCAGGTCAGGGAAATATTTGAGAATCCGATCCATTTTCAATCTTCATTTTGGGCTCCGGAAGCGTAGCTGTCCCACTTGGCCAGCAGCGCCCGGAAATCGGCCGGGAGCCCGCTCTCGAACTTCGCCTCGCGATGCGTGGCGGGATGCTCGAACCCCAGCGACTGCGCATGCAGGGCGTGGCGCGGCATCAGGGCGAAACAGTTTTCGATGAACTGCCGGTACTTGGCGAAGGTCGTGCCCTTGAGGATGCGGTCGCCGCCGTAGCGTTCGTCGTTGAAGAGCGGGTGTCCCTGCCACGCCATGTGGACGCGGATCTGGTGGGTGCGTCCCGTCTCCAGCCGGCATTCGACGAGCGTTACGTAGCCGTAGCGCTTCAGTACGCGCCAGTGCGTTACGGCATGCTTGCCGTCCGAGCCGTCCTCGAAAACATACATCTTCTGTCGCTCGCGGGGGCTGCGGCCGATATTCCCGGCGATCGTCCCTTCGTCTTCGGGGAAATCGCCCCACACGAGGGCTACGTAGCGGCGGTAGATCGTGTGGTCGAAGAACTGCTTGGCCAGCCGGGCGTGCGTCTGTTCGTTCTTGGCGACGACCAGCAGGCCCGACGTGTTCTTGTCGATGCGGTGGACCAGTCCGGCGCGCATCTCGCCGCTGTCGGCCAGCTCGGTGCCGCGCAGATGCCATGCCAGCGCATTGACCAGCGTCCCCGAGTGGTTGCCCACGCCCGGGTGGACGACCATGCCCGCCGGCTTGTCGACGATCAGCAGGTCGTCGTCTTCGTAGGGAATCTCCAGCGGAATATCTTCGGGACGGATTTCGTTGTCGCGCCGCGGATAGGGCAGCACGATCTGCACGCGGTCCAGCGGCTTGACCTTGTAGCTCGACTTGGTAGGCTTGCCGTTGACCAGAATGTTGCCGCTGTCGGCCGCCGCCTGAATGCGGTTGCGCGAGCAGTGTTCCATGCGGGCCACCAGAAACTTGTCGAGCCGCAGCAGGGTCTGCCCCTTGTCGGCCACCACCGCGAAGTGCTCGTAGAGCCCCTCCTGCTCGCAGTCCTCTTCGGCGAGCGCCGGGTCGTCGATCGGCTCCCCGTCTATGTAGCGCGGGTCGGTCATCAGTCGAAAAATCCTGCGTCGGGCTCCTCGGCCGGGGTCGGGGTCGGTTCGGCCGCTGCCGGTTTCTCGGCCGCAGAGGCCGCGTTCTTCTCCTCTTCGAGACGTTGCAGACGCTTGCGGAACGCCTCGTCGGCCTGCTCTTCCGCCTCCTGCAGACGCAAGGTTACCTTCTTCGTATCGAGCGTCAGCTGCAAGTTCACCTTCGCGCCCAGTACGGCATTCCGCTCGGCGACGGGATTCTGCATGTAGACCCGGGCGTCCTTCTGGTTGAGCAGGTTGATGCCGTCGTCGAAGGCGACTTTCCCCACATTGAGCCCCAGCTCCCAAAGGCGGCTCTTGGCATCTTTGAGCGAGAGTCCGATGACCTGCGGCACGACCGTCGAGCGATGCCCGGGCTGCACGCCCACGTGGAGCGTTACGCCCGAACCCATTTCGGCTTCGATGCGGGAGGAGGGCGTGATGCGCTGCTTGCCGAGGTATTCGTCGAGGACGTAGTTGGTCGCCATGTCGGTGCGGTAGATCAGCTCGCCGATCTCCAGTCCGGCGATTTCGAGCATGTTCTTGGCCTGCCGCAGCGAGCGGTCGGCGACGTAGGGCACGGGCACCATCTTCTGCCGGAACGAGTTGATGGTGATGTAGACCGTCCGTCCGGGTTTCACCTCGACGCCTCCCTGCGGCAGCTGGTCGAGGACGATGCCGCCCTCGTAGGCGGGCACGAACAACGAGTCGTTGATCTGCAGCCTCAGGTCGTTTTTGCGCGCCATTCGCTGGGCTTCGAGCAGCGGAACGCCCGAGAAGTCGGGTACGCGGCGGCGCGAACCGTGGCGCGTGCCGATGTGCATGGCCGCGTGGGCCGCGAGCGCCATCATGAGAATGATCGCGGCGATGATCGCCAGATTGAAGATCAGCGGATGTTCGTAACGGAACCGGTTGAGGAAAGACGAATATTTCTCCATCTCTTTCGGGTTATTTGGGAGCCTTCCGATAGAGGTAGACTCCGATGCAGAGGTAAATGATGTTGGGGAGCCAGACGGCCAGCCCCGGCGGCAGCGACCCGCTCTTGGCGAACTCCTCGAAGAAGCGGTTGAAGAGGATGTACGAGAAACAGAGGCACGTGCCGATGCCGATGTGGAGACCCGTACCGCCGCGCACCTTGCGCGACGAAAGCGAGACGCCGATGAGCGTCAGGATGAACGTCGACAACGGATAGGCGTACCGGGCGTGGCGCTCGACCTCGATCAGACCGATCTCGTCGGAACCTTTGGCCCGCTGCTGGGCGAGGAACCGGTTGAGTTCGGCGATATTCATGGTCTGGATCAGCTCGTTGATACGTCCCAGCTCGTTGACGTTCAGATTGATGAGCGTATCCAAGTTGCGGTATTGCCCGAACTTTTCGGTACCCAGCGAATCGAACTCGCGCATGGTGTAGCGCGGAGCGGTCCAGCGGCGGGTCGCCGGGTCGAATTTCGTGTCGGCGGCCTCCAGCGAACGGGTCATCGCCCCCTCCTCGTAGTGCTCCAGCACGAAGAACGAGGCCTGATGCGACGCATCGCGATAGCCGCGGACATAGGCGAAAGTTCCCGGTTCGATCTGCCGGTAGATATGCAGATCGTATTGCGTATTCCTTTTTCGCTTGATATACTGCGATTCGAACGCCACGATCTTGCGCTGCGAGAGGGGAATCAGCCAGAGGTTGAGCGTCAGCGACAGTCCGCCGATGATGAGCGCCCCCAGAAAATAGGGCCACATCAGCCGCCGGAACGACATGCCGCCCGAGAGCATGGCGACGATTTCGGTCTGGTAGGCCATCTTCGAGGTGAAGAAGATGCAGGCGATGAAGGTGAACAGGCCGCTGAACTGGTTGATGAAGAAGGGAATGAAGTTGAGGTAATAGTCGAAGATCACCTTGCGGACCGGAGCGTGGAGCTCCGTGAAGTCGTCGATCTTCTCCACGTAGTCGAACAGCACGACCACGACGATGATCATGGCGATGGCGAAGAAGTAGGTCGAAAGGAACTTCCCCAGTATGTAGCGGTCCAGAATCTTGTATCCCGGGAATCGGAGTTTCATACGCTTACAGTCTTCGTTGGAGTCGGGGCACCATCATCTCTTTCCATGCCTTGAAATCGCCGGCGACGATCCGCTCGCGGGCCATGCCCGCCAGACGCAGGTAGAAAGCGATGTTGTGCAGCGACGCGATTTCGGCCGCCAGCATCTCGCCGCAGACGCAGAGATGGTGGAGATAGGCTTTCGAGTAGAGCGTGTCGACGAAGGCCGTGCCCTGCGGGTCGATGGGCGAGAAATCGTCCTCCCACTTCTTGTTGCGGATGTTGATGATGCCCTCGGCGGTGAAGAGCTGGCCGTTGCGGCCGTTGCGCGTGGGCATCACGCAGTCGAACATGTCGACGCCCCGGGCGATGCCCTCCAGAATGTTCACGGGCGTACCCACGCCCATCAGGTAGCGGGGCCGGTCTTTCGGGAGAATGGCGTTCACGACCTCGATCATCTCGTACATGACGGGCGTGGGTTCGCCCACGGCCAGTCCGCCGATCGCGTAGCCGTCGGCGTCGTATCGTTTCACGTTCTCGGCCGCCCGGGCCCGCAGGTCGGGATAGGTGCAGCCCTGCACGATGGGGAACAGGGCCTGATAATGACCGTATTTGGGAGCCGTCTGCGCATAGCGCTCGAAGCAGCGGTCGAGCCACCGCTCCGTCAGGTCGAGCGACTTGGCGGCGTACTCGCGGGGCGCATCGCCCGGCGGGCACTCGTCGAAAGCCATCATGATGTCGGCGCCGATGCTCCGTTCGGTGTCGATGACGCTTTCGGGCGTGAAGAGGTGCTTCGAGCCGTCGATATGCGAGCGGAAGTGGCACCCCTCCTCCTTGAGCTTGCGGCAGGCCGCGAGCGAGAAGACCTGGAATCCGCCGCTGTCGGTGAGCATCGGGCCCTCCCACGTGGAGAAGCGGTGTACGCCGCCGGCCTTTTCGATGATCTTCATGCCGGGACGCAGGTAGAGGTGGTAGGTGTTGGCCAGAATGATCTGCGCCCGCGCCTCGTCGCGTACGTCGCGATGGAAGAGACCCTTGACCGTCGCCGCCGTACCCACGGGCATGAAAATGGGCGTGCGGATGAAGCCGTGGTCGGTTTTGAGCAAGCCGGCCCGGGCCTCCGAAGCGGGGTCCTTGTATTGCAGGGTGAATTCCATGTTCATATTTCCCGCAAAAATAGGGAAAATAATTCTGAATTGTTTTGTATCTTTGCACATATTTCGGTATTATGGAATTTTTCGAATCTTTGGCGGAGGCGTTTCTGACCTCGTACGGCTGGGAAGGCACGGCGCTGGCCGGTGTGCTGCTCATCCTGCTGGGCGTGCAGCTCTACTACTATATCGCGGTTTACGGACGCATCGCCGGCTACAAGAACAACCGGCGTGCGGAGCTTCTGGAAGCCGATCCTCCGGTCTCGGTAATCATTCCGCTTTTCGCCGAGGACTACGCTTTCGTCGAGGAGCGTCTGCCGCTGATTCTGGCCCAGAGCTACCCCAAGTTCGAAGTCGTGATCGTCTACGTGGGCGCCGATTCGGACTTCTACGAGGACCTCTCGCGGCTCAAGCAGTCGTTCCCCCAGATCACGACGACCAAGATCCACCTCAACCCGCGTTTCCCCATTTCGCGCAAAATGGCCCTCAACGTGGGCATCAAGTCGGCCCATTACGAACACATGATCTTCACCTCGACCGACGCCTGCCCGCAGACCGACCGCTGGCTGTCGCTCATGGCCAAAGGGTTCACCCGGGGCGAGATCGTCATCGGCTACTGCGGCGTGGAGCGGACCGAAGGGCTGACCAACTACCTGATGCGCACGTGGCGCATGATGCACGCCTCGGAGTGGTTGGGCCGCGCCGTGCGGCGCCGTCCCTACCGGGGCATGCTGCAGAACTTCGGCTTCACCAAGAAACTCTACTTCGGCAATAACGGCTTCAACCACCTCAACATGAACATCGGCGAGGACGATCTCTTCCTGCAGCAGGTCATGACGCGCGACAACGTGAGCATCATCCTCTCGCCGCGGGCCACGCTCCGCGAAAAGGTGTGGGGCGGTCTGGGCTGGGGGCTGGGGCAGCTGCGCTATTTCGGCTCGGCATTCCGCTACTACCCTCGCGGAGCCCGCAACTACGTGCAGTGGGAGATCGGCTCGCGGCTGCTTTTCTTCGCGGCCGCGATCTGCGCCGTCTCCGTCATGCCGTTCGAATACAAGCTCGCGGCCGTGGCGCTCGTGCTGCTGCGCTACCTGATCGTGGCACTCGAAGTACGGCGCATCGCCAACCGGCTGGGCGAGCAGGGCATCGCCTGGCGCTACTTCCTCTACGACCTGCTGAGCATGCCGGGCGCCGTCGTGCTGAGCATCCTGACGCTGGGCAAAGACAAGCGCGTATGGAGATAGCCGACTACATCGTGGCCGACGACCGGCAGCTGGTCGCGCGGGTGCTCGGCGGCGACGATGCGGCTTTCGAATACCTTTTCAACCGCTATCACGAGGCGATCCGCCGGCTCTTCGTCCAGCGCATGGGCGGAGCCAACGACGTGGACGACCTGCTGCAGGAGACCTTCATCAAGGTTTACATCAACCTGCACCGCTACGATAGCGGATTCACTTTCGGACAATGGGTCTATACCATCGCCCGCAACACGTTCATCGACTACGTACGGCGCCGGCAGGAGGACCTGCCGATCGACGAACGCTTCGCCGCTCCGGTCTCGAACGCCCCGACCCCCGAAGAGAACGTCATCAACCTCCAGCAGCGGACGCAGATCGAGCACTGCCTCGACCGTCTTGCGCCCCGCTACCGCCAGCTGATCGTCATGCGCTTCTTCGACGGATACTCCTACGAGGAGATCGCCGCGAAACTCGCACTGCCGTTAGGGACGGTCAAAACCCGGATCCACCGTGCCCGCGAACAGATGTGCGAACAGATCATCAAAGGAGAGACCGACTGAGAATTAAAAATGAAGAGTGAAAAATTAAAAATGATACCGACGCTGCTTAAAACATCCGGGCAGATTTTACAGGTTTCGAGTAAAACGAATTGGCAACGCCGGGATCTCCGAAACAATTCTTAATTTTTCATTTTTAATTGACCGCATGTTTCTGCCAACGACGATAAAGGAAGTACGGGCCCGGGGCTGGGATGAGCTCGATGTCATCCTCTTCACGGGCGATGCCTACATCGACCACCCGGCGTTCGGCGCGGCGGTCATCGGCCGGCTGCTCGAAGCCGAGGGTTACCGCGTGGCGATCGTGCCGCAACCCAACTGGCGCGACGACCTGCGGGACTTCACCAAGCTGGGGACACCGCGTCTCTTCTTCGGCGTAACGGCCGGTGCAATGGACTCGATGGTCAACCACTATACGGCCAACCTGCGTCTGCGCCACGACGACGCCTACACCCCCGGCGGCAAGGCGGGATTCCGCCCCGACTACGCCGTAACGGTCTACACGCGCATCCTCAAGCGGCTCTATCCTCACGTTCCGGTGGTCGTCGGCGGCATCGAGGCATCGCTCAGGCGCCTGACCCACTACGACTACTGGCAGAACACGCTGAAACCCTCGATTCTGGTCGAATCGGGCGCCGACCTGCTGATCTACGGCATGGGCGAGCGGGTGGTGCAGCAGGTGGCCCGCGCGATGCGCAACGGCTACAACGCCAAGCTGCTGCGCAAGATCAGGCAGGTGGCCTTTCTGGCCGACGAAGCCTACGTCTCGCGTCTCGAAGAGGCGACGACGATCCGTCTGCACAGCTACGAGGAGTGCTGCGCCGACAAACGGGTGTTCGGCGAGAACTTCACGATCATCGAAACGCAGAGCAACCTGCTGGAACCCGAAGCGACGCTGGCGGAGCGGGTCGGCGACCGCTATGCGGTGGTTACGCCCCCCAACGCGACGCTGACGACCGAGGAACTCGACCGTTCGTTCGACCTGCCCTACGAACGGGCACCCCATCCGCGCTATGCGGGCAAGGGAGATATTCCGGCGTGGGAGATGATAAAACACTCGGTCAACATCCACCGCGGCTGCTTCGGGGGCTGCTCGTTCTGCACGATTTCGGCCCATCAGGGCAAGTTCATCCATTCGCGCAGCGAACGTTCGATACTGGCCGAAGTGGAGCGCATCGCGAAGATGCCGGGATTCAAGGGCTATCTGTCGGACGTGGGGGCGCCCTCGGCCAACATGTACCGCATGGGCGGCCGCGACCGCGAGCTGTGCCGCAAGTGCCGCCGGGCGTCGTGCCTCCACCCGACGAAGTGCCCCAACCTCGACGACGACCACCGGCCGCTACTCGACCTCTACGCCAAGATCCGCGCCGTCAAGGGGATCAAGAAGGCGTTCATCGGCAGCGGCATCCGCTACGATCTTTTCGACGACTCGCCCTATCTGGAGACGGTGCTCCGGCACCACACCTCGGGCCGCCTCAAGGTAGCGCCCGAACATACCGAGGATAACGTACTGAAACTGATGCGCAAACCGCCGTTCGCGATGTTCGAGCGGCTGAACGCCGACTTCCGCCGCATCTGCCGCGCGGAGGGGCTTCCCTACCGGTTGATCCCCTACTTCATCTCCTCGCACCCGGGATGCACCGAGCGCGACATGCGCTCGCTTTCGGAAAAGGTGCTGGGCAAGCTGCACTTCACGCTGGAGCAGGTGCAGGATCTCACGCCTACGCCGATGACCCTCTCGTCGGTCATGTTCTGCACGGGCGAGAATCCCTATACGCATGAAAAAGTCTACGTCGCCCGCTCGCAGGAGGAGAAACGCAGACAGAAAAGCTACTTCTTCAAAGATAAAAAGCCCCGCTTTTAGCGGGGCTTCGAAAATCGACCTTGCACCTTATCCGAGCATCGGCTTCAGCACGCCGAACAGCAGGCAGGCCACGACGAGCGTAACGACGATGTTGAACGTCTGCGCTCCGAGGAAGGCCCACAGCGCATTGCGGTTCTCTTTGGAGACGATCTCCTTGAGCCGCGTATCGAGACCGATGCAGACGAACGCCAGCGAGAAGAAGACCGTGGAGAACATCTTGGCCACCCCCGGTTCGACGAGCTTGCCTCTCTCGGAGATGAAAATCCCGCCCGACTGACAGAGACTGAAGACGAGCGATGCGGCGACGAATCCGAGGATGAACTTGGGGAACTTCTCCCAGACGATACCCAGCGAGGGGCGTCCGCTGCCGCTGCTCTGGCCGCCGCGCGTCGAGAGGTAGAGGGCGATGAAGAAGGCCACCACGCCGATCGGCACGTTCTGCGCCGCCTTGATGATGACGGCATGCTGGTTGGCGACCTCGCCGACAATGGTACTCGACGCGGCGACGCCCGACGTGGTGTCGATCGTACCGCCGATCCATGCTCCGGCAACCTCCTGCACGGTCTGCGGGTCATCGAAAATGAGCGGCAGCACCGTACCCGCGAGCCACGGCATGAGGTAGATCATCGGCACGACGACGATCAGCACCAGCGAGACGATGTACGAGAGCTTCTTGTCGTCGCCCCCGGCCACGCGGGCCGCCGTGATGCAGGCCGAGACGCCGCAGATCGAGACGCCCGACGAGAGGATCATGGCCGTACGTTCGTCGACCTTCATGCGGCGCGCGAGCTGGAAAGCGAAGAACCACACGATCGCCACCACGAGAATGGCCTGCACCAGACCGAATATTCCCGACTTCATGACATCGGAGAACAGGATCGTGGCGCCCAGACAGACGACGCCGATCTTGATGTAGAACTCGCCCTGCACGGCGGGCTTCATCCACTCGGGAACATGCCACAGGTTGCGGATCAGCAGGCCGAAGACCACCGAGAAGAAAACCGACTCGAAGCCGTAATAGGATACCTGCGGGATCTTGGCCACGACCTGCGCCAGCAGCGAAACGGCGAAGACCGCGACGAACGAGGGGAGCAATCCCTTCTTGGGGCGTCGCAGCAAGAGCGTGCCGACGTAGAGCACGGCCAGACAGATCAGGAAGAGCAGCACGATGTTGTACCATGCGACGCTGCCGATCAGGGTCGACGGCACGCTGGGCAGCTCTTTCGGAATGAAGATCGCCAACAGCAGCAGCGGGATGGAGACCCAGACCACGACCCAGTCTTCGGTCCGGAGTTTTTCGAGCAAGTTTTTCATGGTTTATCGATTTGTTTGCGAATTTCAGAACATGCCGGTGAACATCAGCGAAAGGACGTTGTTGCCCGAAGCGGCGGCGTAGTCCTCGTAGGTGTAGTCGAGCTGGCAGCGCAGATACTTGACCGGAGCCCACAGCAGCCCCACGGTGTAGTTGTTCTGCCGCGTGGCGGAGCGTCGGGCGGTGTCGAGCGTGAACTGCTCGACGCGGGCGACGGGCATCCAGCTGCGGGAAGCGCGCCACCCGGCCATGACGTACCAGCCGTCGCTGTCGAATTCGCCGTCGGCGCTTCCGGTTCGGCCGCCGATCCACTCGCTGCGGACGACGACGGCTCCGCGGTCGTAGCAGATGCCGGCAGCGTAGCGCTCGCGCTTGAGGCAGGAGGCGCCGTATTCGCCCTAATAGTAGGAGCCGGAGAGCAGCAGACCCCGGACCGGTTCGATCGTCAGCCGGGCGGCGATGTCTTTCGATTTGTTGGCATCCTTCGTGTTGATGCCTTCGCCGTTGAAGACGCTGAGGTCGTAGTTGACGATGCTGTAGCCCTCGCGCCGGAAGAAGCCGCCGCAGAGCGTGGCTCCCAGATCGCGGCCCGTGGCCGAGAGGCCGCAGACGTCGCTGAAGCCCATCAGCTTCTGCAGGACCATCGGGTACTCGATGAACTCCAGCTTGGTGGGCACGTAATCGGTATTCTCGATCGAGAAAGGAATCTTATACTGGCCGATCTTGACGTTGAGCTGATTGAAAGGCTTGTACCGGATGTAGGCGTCCACCAGCTGCGGCTTGCAGAACTCGAACTGGATCTTGTAGTCGAGTTTGTCGGCCACGATGTCGCCCGCGAGCGAGAGGCGCACGCGCTTGAGAAAGAAGGCGGACGCCAGATCGGAATACCGGTAGCCGGCCTGCACGTAGCCCGAGAAGCGGGGCAGGCGGGCGACGATCTTCTGCCATGCGGTGGTCTTGGTTTCGAGCTCGCCGAGCCGCGATTCGAGAGCCGGCACCCCGGTCGAACCGGCATTTCCGGGCGTTTCGGTCGCGGGGGTCTGCGCGACGGCCATGCCGCCGAGGAACAGGAACAGGGATAGAAGCGGTTTCTTCATTGCTTGAGCGGTTTGATTTCCCCAGCAAAGGTCGCAACTATCCGGAAGAAAAAGATACGCGAAAATACGTAAAATCAAAGTAAAAGCTAAAACACCTCTTTCAGAATGCGCACCGACTGTACGGCGCTGATGGCGTCGAGGTGGTAGCCGAAGTAGACGAGCATGGCGTTGAGGAATTCGACGCGCTGCGAGCGGTTGAGGCCGATTTCGGACAGCCGGCGCACGTCGCACGCCAGCAGATCGCGCAGCACGGCGGCGCATTCGCGCGTCATGATCCCCGTATGGGGCGGCTGGATGGGCGTGAACAACCCTTCGCGGATGTCGAACCACGCGCCGGGCATGTAGTCGTTACCGGGGCAGAAACCCAAAAAACGGCTCAGGTTGGCCAAGAACCACAGGTGGAAATTGGCCACGCCCTCCTGCATGGCGTCCAGCGCCTCGACCGAGCCCCAGACGAAGTCGAACAGCGCCTCGTTGGGTTCGCTCTCGCGGACCAGCCGGTAGAGCACTTCGGCCATGAAGAGGGCCATCGTCGACTTGCGGACGTCGAACGGCGTGCTCTGCAGCGAAAAGGCGGTGCGGATCTCCTTGAAACGGTGCATCTGCTGTTTCGACGACTCCAAACCCTCGAACTCGACGGGAAACATGGGCTGGAACAGCGCCAGCTTCGACCCGCGGCCCGAGCGGCTGCGGACTCCCTGCACCATGTAGCTGCGGCGCCCCCCGACGTCGGTCAGCAGGTAGGCGACCATCGACGAATCGCCGTATTTGAGCGTGTGGAGAACGACCCCCCGCCCCTTGTAGGATTTCACGATCTGCGCACGTGGACCATCATCCAGCCGTCGCGCACGGCCGTGGCGACGAGGTGCATACCTTCGGCTTCGGCCGCCGCGACCACTGCCTCGGTGTCGGCTTCGAGGAAGCCGCTCATCAGCAGATCGCCGCCCGGCAGCAGCGCTGCGGCGTAGGCCCGCATGTCGCGCAGGAGGATGTTGCGGTTGATGTTGGCGAGAATGAAGTCGTACGTCCGGCCGGCGATCCGCCCGACGTCGCCCAGCATCGGCTCGACCAGAGCCTCCGCGCCGTTGGCGGCGATGTTCTCGCGGCAGTTAGCGTCGGCCCATTCGTCGATGTCGACGGCATCGACATGCGCTGCGCCGCACTTGGCCGCGACGATGGAGAGGACGCCCGTGCCGCTGCCCATGTCGAGGCCCCGGCGTCCGGCGACCTTCAGATCGAGCACGCCGCGGGCCATGAGCCAGGTGGTGGCATGCTGTCCCGTGCCGAACGACATCTTGGGCATGACGACGATCTCCGGCTCGCCGGCCGGGGCGGGTTCGTGGAACGGGGCGCGGATGCGCAGCCGCCCCTCAATGTCGGTGGCGGGGAAATTCTGCTCCCAAAGGGCGTTCCAGTTCTGCGCCTCGATGGAGATGTAGCGGCCCGCGACCCCGTAACGTCCCAGCAGGGCATCGACCTCCTGCTTGCAGTCGGCCAGCCGCTCCTGTGGAATGTAGGCCTTGAGGGTGCCGGTTTCGGTTTCGAAACTCTCGAAAGGCCATTCGGCCAGCTCGGCGGTCAGAATCTCGGCCTGCGCCTCGTCGACGACCGGAATATTCAATGCGACGAAATCCATAACGATCTATCCGTAAAGCGAAAAACGGAGCGATGCAAGCGGCCGGAATGAAAAAATCCGTCGACGGCATAGCTGAAAACGTATTCGCATTATGTAAATATTTTATAACTTTGCAGCGGACAAAGTTAACGATAATCCCGTAATAACCCAACCGGACCGATGGCCGAAAACACGAAAAAATGGGAAGACGCCGGACGCCGCTACCGCACCTACATCAAGCTGGAGAAGCATCTTTCGGCGAATACCGTGGAGTCGTACATGCGCGACCTGCGGCAATTCGCCCACTTCGTCCTGCGCCTGTGGGACGTGCCGCCGCGGAAGGTGGAACGCGAGATGATCGAACGCTACATGGAGCGGCTCTATGAACGCGGACGCGAAAAAACCTCGCAGGCCCGCAATCTGAGCGGCATACGCAGCTTCTACAACTTCCTGCTGCTGGAGGAGAAGATCGAGGCTTCGCCGGCCGAGTTCATCGAAACGCCCAAGGTCGGCCGCCAGCTTCCCGATATCCTGACCACCGAGGAGATCGACCGCATCATCGCGACGATCGACACCTCGACCCCCAAAGGACGGCGCGACAGCGCCATACTGGAGGTGCTTTACTCGTGCGGCCTGCGGGTCTCGGAGCTCACCTCGCTGCGGCTGTCGGACCTCTTCTTCGGCGAAGGCTACATCCGCGTGATCGGCAAGGGCGACAAACAGCGGCTGGTGCCCGTGAGCACGACGGCGCGCAACAAAATCCGCCGCTGGCTGGAGGATCGCCGCGAAATGGAGGAGAAGTGCAAGAACGAAGATGCGGTCTTCCTGAACAACCGCGGCGGAAAGCTGACGCGCGTGATGATCTTCACGATCATCAAGCAGGCGACCATCCGCGCGGGCATCGACAAGCAGATCAGTCCCCATACGTTCCGCCACTCCTTCGCGACGCACCTGCTCGAAGGGGGCGCGAGCATCCGTCAGGTGCAGGAGATGCTGGGACACGAGAGCATCATCACCACGGAGATCTACACCCATCTGGACAACAAACACCTGCGCCGCACGGTGGAGGAGCATTTGCCCATACGGGTTAAGAATTGAAGAACATCCGTTCGTACCAGAAGAGGCCGTGCCATCGGTGCGGGGATGTTTCGATATCGCATATCCCCGCAGGAAAGGCCCCAAAATTTGGATCGGGCAGATAACTATCCGCCCCTCATGCTTTCTCGATCCGGGCGGCCGCAGTGAGACGCAAGGTCTCGTAGTCGAGCCCGGAAATCACGACAAGAATGCCGCCGCCCGGGCTGAGAATCGGCGGCAGCGACTCGAAGAGCGGCCGACCGGCCGGCAGCGAGCGGAACGCCGCGCGGAAATCCTCCGGAAAATCGGGCACGAGCAACCCGGCCCGGAATTCGACGAAAGGCAGCCGGTCGGGATCGGAGCAGGACCCGACCGAGAGCACGCGTCCGTCGCGTGCGATCTCGACGAGCGGACGGCGAATCAGCCCCTGCGGCGTCCAGAGCAGGTTAGAGGCTATCTTTCTTGAAAACATCGAAAAATTCGTCGGCGAAGATGCGGATGCCGAGCTGCTGCTCGTAGAGCTGCTCGACCGCCTCGCGCGTGCGAGGCGTATACTCGACCTTGAAATCGCGCACCGTAAGCGACGGCCGCCGGGGCTTGTCGGTGAAGGTGAGCAGCCGGATGCGCAGGCGCCGGTGCGTCGTGTCGGCCGTGAACTTGCGGGAGACGGTTCCCTCGTTGAGCCGCCGCAGGGTAACGGAGTAGCTCTGCGCCCGGGTGCTGTCGGAGCGTTCGAGCCACATCTGGCTGCGGAGGCTTTTGGTGTTGAGATCGAGCGAATCGACGAGGTATTTCAGCTGCACGCCGTATTCGCCCGGGGCGACGTCGAAGACGAAGTCGGTCAGGGCGGTATCGGCCACCGTCCGGATGCGGATCAGCGAATCGGTCCGGAGCGTACGGCGGGCCGTGCGCAGCGCCACGTTGTCGATCGTATCGAGTGCCGCGACCTCGCGGTTGTAATATTTGCCCTCGGCCTCCAGCAGGGCGATGGCACGCTCGACGACGTCGCCCAGCCGGGCGCTCTTGCGCTTGGAGAAGTTGCCGATGGTATAGTGGACATCCTCGGTGGTGTAGCCGTAGCGGGCGAAGATGGGCTCGTAGAGGTTCAGCGAATCGCCGATCGGGCTGCGGTTGCCGACGTAGGCGTTGGCCAGAAAGGCATCGTGGAAGATCAGCGCCAGCTTCTCGTCGGGGATGATCTTATGATGGGCGCACGCCGCGCCGCAGAGGGTCAGCAACGCACAGAACGAGGAACGGAGGAGGTGTTTCATGGTCATGAAATCTTTTTTATCATGCTGCGCACGGTGATATTCGAGAGAGCGAATGCCACGACGGCGAAAACGGCGATGACGGTCAGCAGGTCGGAAAAACGGAATTCCACGGGATAGCTCTTGGTGAGGAACGTTTCGGCGGGAATGGTTATCAATCCCAAATGCTGCTGCAGGAGCGTGGCGCCCACTCCCAGCAAGAGACCTATGAGAGCTCCCAGACCGCAGATCAGCAATCCCTCGGTGCGGAAAATCGCCCTTACGAGCGTGCGGTCGGCACCCAGCGCGCCGAGCGTGAGGATGTCGTCGCGTTTGTCGACGATCAGCATGGCCAGCGCCCCGACCACCGAGAACGAGGCGACGACGAGCACCAGCAGGGCGATGAAGAAGATACCCCACTTCTCGTAGGTCATGATCCGATAGAACGAAGCCCGCATTTCGGAGCGGGTCCGCACCCGGAATCCGTCGCCGGCGATCTCCGCGACGGCTTGCCGCACCTGCCTTGCATCGGCTCCGGGCGACGTGCGGATCGAGAGGGCCGAAGTGCGCCCGGGATATGAAAAGAGATCGCGGGCCAGCCGGAGCGATACGAGCACATGGGAGCGCTCGCTCTCCAGATCGACGGAGAAAGCTCCGCCGACGGGCACCGTGCGCCGCGAATAGTTCTGCATGGGCAACAGCGACGAAAAGGAGCCGCGCCGCACGGCGTAGATGCGGACGTCGGCATCGGCCAGCGAACGGATGCCCAGCATGTAGGCCATCGCCTGTCCGACGACGAGACGCTCCAGATCGCCGATCCGCACGGCGGGAGCCCCGGCGGAAATACTCTCCGCGAAAGGGAAAACCTCGCCGTAACGATCGTCGACGCCCCGCACGGTGGCGGTAGCCTGCCGTCCGCCGTGTTCGAGCAGCGCGCTCTGCTCCAGCATGAAGGTCCACGCCTCGACGCCCGGTACGCGGGAGAGGGCGACGGTATCGATCGCCGCGGCATCGAACGTGCGGCCTTCGGCCGCGGAGAGCGTCAGATCGGCATCGAAGACGGAGCAGTTTCCCTTGATCAGCGTTTCGAATCCGTTGAAGACCGACAGCAGAACGATCATCGCCGCGACGGGCACGGCCACGGCGGCGACGCTCAACCCGGAAATCAGGTTGACGACCGACCGCGAGGCGGGCGAAAAGAAATAACGTCGGGCGAAAAAGCGGGAAAGCATCCGGAATGAAGAATTGAGAATGAAAAATTAAAAATCACCGATCCGTCCGTGCGCTCCGGGGCATGTGGGTCGCACGGGACGATTTCCGATTCTTAATTTCGTTTCAGCGCTTCGTCGATATGCTCGATATATTCGAGCGAATCGTCCAGAAAGAACTGGATCTCGGGAACGCTCCTCAGCTGGTTGCGGATGCGCTGGCCCAGCGCCCGGCGGAGGAACCAGTTGTTCTGCTCCAGCGTCCGCATGACCTCCTCGCACCGCTCGAAAGGAAAGATGCTGACGTAGATCTTGGCATAGCCGAAATCGGGCGAGATCCGCACGGCGGTAACGGTAACGAGCGATCCGCCGACGATCGGGGCACCCTCTTTCTGGAAGATTTCGGCCATGTCTTTCTGAATCTGCCGGGCGATTTTCTGTTGACGGGTATTTTCCATAGGAATCAAGCGATTACAAACCGTATTTGAAAACTTCGCGGGGTTTTTCCCGCTTGGGACGGGGTTTCCAGGTGCGGAACCCCTCCTTGTTGAAACGATAGCTCAGGCCGATGCTGATGTTCAGGTCGTCGAGCGGCGAACGCAGCGGGGTGGCCGCGAACGGATTTTCGGCCCCGTCGACGGTGTTGCCGGCATATTTGGTCCGGTTGCGCAGGATGTCGGAGTAACCGAAGTAGTAGCGCACGCGGAAATTCAGCTCGAAGCGCCGGACGAGGATCGCCACGCCGCCGCCGCCGGCCAGTCCGTAGCCCCAGCGGTTGTCGCGCGCGGGCTTGAAGGGATAGTCGCCTTTCCAGTCGGCTTGTCCCCGCTCGTGGGCCGCCTCGTTCTCGTAGGTCGACGAGAGGTTGTAGGAGAAAGTGGCCGCCGCCTCCAGATAGACGCGCACGCGGTTGTGCGCCAGGTAGAAGTGGGGCTGCCAGACGATCGGCAGCATGATGGAGTTGATGCGCCGCGTATAATAAAGGTAATCGGACTTTTCGTCCACCTGCGAGGCGTTGACCGCATAGGAGAAACCCTGCTGCAGGAACTCCAGATCGGCGCCGAAGCCGCCGACGAAACGCTGGGAACCATAATAGCGCCACGTGAGGCCGCCGCTGTAGCGGCCCCAGATGGCCCGCGACTCCTGTTTGGGGTCGAGCCGCCCGTTGGCCATGCCGTAGCCGGCGACGAAGCCCAGCGTATGCTGCGCGGCGACGCGTTGCACTCCCCAGCAGAGGAAGCACAGCAACGATGCGCAGAAGAGAATTCGAATTTTCATACGATCATCAAAAAGTATTCGACATGCGGCCCGCAGAGCCCGTGCCGCCGAAGCCGCCCATGCTGCCGTTCAGGCCGCCGCCCGAGGATGCGGGCTGTCGGCCGCTGCCGCCGTTCTGCGGTCCCTCTTTGGCCTTCTTCTCCTCCTCGCGCCGCAGACGCTGCAGCTCGCGCTCGTCCAGCAGCCGCGAGAGCGACTGCATGGTAACGGGGGCGAAGATGCGGTTCATGTCCATTTCGAACTCGATCTCCCAGTTGGCTTTGGTGGCGAAAGTATCCTCGCCGGCGTCGTCCACGAAGAACTCGGCCCGTTCGGGCTGGCGCCGCAGCACGACATCGCCCGTGTCCCACCGGCCGTTGCCGTCCGAATCCTCGATGATGCGGAACTTGATCTCCCCGGCCGGCACGAAGTTGAACTGCACGGGGCCGGCGACCACGTCGCGCCGCTCCTGCTTGAGGGCGCCGCTGCCGTCGAGCAGCTGGACAATGTAACGTTTGCCCTCGTTTGCGCGGACGTCGATCTTCACCACGGCGAACTTTTCGGGGTCGAGGACGGTATATTTTCCGACGATGGAATCGTTCGCGAAGCCGGCGATGTCGGTGAACGTTCCGGCCGGCATGGTGAGGGTGTAGGTGCCGCCCGTCTTCCACGGAGCCTGCACGTACCAGCGCCGCAGCTGTGCCGTGTCGCGCACGAAACGGACGGGAACGTCCGAGACGGAGTTGTCGGGCATGGTAACGGTCATCAGCAGCGCCGCGGAGTCGAGCCGCGCAAGGGGGTAGTCGAACTCGGCGACGAGGTGGTTTTCGGGGTTGACCTCGCCGGTGAGGGGCAACTTGACGTTGAACGGATTGGGCTTCGCCGGTTCGGTCCACTCCTCGCCGGCCTCCTCGGCCTTGCGGCGTTCGCGTTCGTTCTTCTCGCGCTCGCGCTCCTGCTCTTTGGTCTCGACGAAGCGCCATGAGAGCTTCAGCGGCTCGGTAACGCGCTGCAGCTCGTTTACGGAGTCGTGTTTATAATAGGTAACCGACCCGCGGATGGTGTCGGGCAGCTGGGCCGACGGCACGGTGAACCACAGGGCCAGCGTATCGCCTCCCTCGGTCTGGGGATCGACGATGAAGCCGTCGTCGGGAATGCTGTCGAAGCGGATGCTGTCGATCCGGGGATGGGGTGCGGAGAAGTAGAGCATGGCCTTGTGCTGCAGGGGCCGCTCGCTCTGGGAGAGCACCTGCCGCCTGAAAGCCCGGTCGGTGAACATGCGCAGGTACAACTGCGGCTCGGCGGAGACGTAACCCCGCAGGGAGTCGAACCACATGGCGAAATCGGGCAGTTCGGCGGGGTTGTAGGTCCCCTCGAGGAAGCCTACCTGATCGGCGCCGGGCTCGTAGAGCTGGTTGTCGTTCTTGTCTTGCACGGCATAGACCCGGTAAGGAATGGGCTTGAGATTCTGGGCGATGAAGATGCCGTTGTTCTCGGCCCGGGCGATGACGGCGGGCTTGTACTTGAAGATCGTGGAGTCGTACTCGGGGCGGTCCTCGACCGAATCGGCGGGGAAGAACCAGACGAACGTGCGCGAAACGGAGTCGGCCTTATAGCCGTCGGCCGTGTAACCCGAGAGGATCATGGAGTCGATCTCGGGACCGGTCGAGAAGACGTAGCGCATGGAGTAGAGCGGGTTGCCCTCGTTGTTGTCGCGCAGGGCCGTGCCGAAGTTCAGGGCGTAGGTCGTGTTGGGCTCCAGCGTATCGCGCAGCTGGACGACGACTCCTCGGCCGCGCACGGTGAGCGTGGGTTTCTTCTTCATCTGCGGCGAGGTGAAGAACTCCTTCTGCTGATCCTTGAGCTGGACGTATTCGTCGAACTCGATGTAGATTTTCTGGTGGCCGACCGTCGGACGGTCGGTGGCGAAGTTGTCGGGCGTCATGTTGACGATCACGGGGGGCAGGGTGTCCTTCGGACCTCCCGTCGGCACCATCATGCTGGCGCAACGGCTCAGAAAGGCCGAAGCGAAGAGCAGGGCGACGGCCGTGCGCAGCACGACGAGCGTATGTCGGGAACGGGTATTCATCGGGCGGGGAGGGTTTGATTCTCTTCGTCGGGAACGGGCGCGCGGAGGTCGTCGACGAAACACCAGCCCTCCTCGACGGCGATCCACTGCTCGCGCCACGGCCGGAAAAGCACGGAGAACGTAGGGCCGGTGCCGGTCAGGTCGACTTCGGCTTTCGTATAGGCGTACATGCGATGCGTGCGGTCCACGACGACGAGCATCAGGGGCGACGAAGTAACCTCCATGCTGTAGAGGTCGCTGTCGGGAACGGCGTAGGCCGGAAAATCGGGCGACGTACGGGTCTGTCCCGACGACTTGGAGGTGATTACACCGTCGACGGCATCCTCGTAGGAGGCGATGCGCCACTGGGCGGTGTCGACGCCGTAGGCGTAGATCTTGGGCGATTCGAGCGGTTCGGCCGCCCCCTCCTCGACGGACTGGACCCGGGCATCGACGAAGCAGTCGACCCGCGAAGGATCGACGTAGAAGTCGTTGCGGAAGGACCAGTTGCCGTTCTTGTAGGACGAACCGGTTTTCCACGGCTGGAAGAGGACCGAGACGGTGAGCATCGGGAGGTTTTCGCCGATCTGCTGCTGCGTATAGGCGTAGAGCCGGTCGAGGGGATCGACCACGACGACCATCTGCCACTCGCGATCGAGCGGCAGGCGGATCCACCCGTCGGCGCCGTAAGGCTCGGAGAGGGCCAGCGGCGCAGTCTCCTTCACCGCAGGGTCGGCTTTGGAGGTGATGATGCCGTTGAGTGCATCGTCGTAGGAAGCGACGGTCCATTCGGCGGTGTCGGCATCGCAGACGAAAGCCGTGGCATCGGGAACGACTGCCGGATTCCGATCGTCGGAGGTAAGCTGCCGGAGCGGCTTGACGACATAGGTCGTCCGGAACGCCACCTCTTTGAAACACGAGACCGCCGAGAGCACGAAGATCAGAAAGACTACTATGTAACTTACTTTTCGCATGATCCGTTGTTTTGTTGCACCCGCAGCGCGTCGAGCATCTCCCCCACGGAACGTCCTGAAACGGGATGCCGGCGGCTGCGCATGATTTCGCAGAGAGGCGCCAGCGCGAACTCGCGCTCGGCCAGCCGGGGATGCGGCACGGTGAGGCGTTCGGTGTCGATCACCTCGTCGTCGTAGAAGAGGATGTCGATGTCGAGGGGCCTCGAGACATACGGGGCTCCGGTCCGGGCCTTTTCGACCGTTTCGGCGGCGCGGTTGCGCCCCAGCTCCCGCTCGATCGCCTGCACGGCGTCGAGTACTTCGAGGGGCGAGAGGTCGGTGGAGACCTCCAACGCCTGATTGGAGAATTTCGGCGCGTCGTCGAAGCCCCACGGTTCGCTTTCATAACGGTGCGAACAGCGCAGCACGGCCCCGATGCGGGCGTTGACGAGCTGCTGCGCGGTCTGGAGGGTCCGTTTCACGTCGCCCAGATTGCCACCGAGAAGAAGTGTTGCACGTGCCATACTACAGATGCTTTATCAGTTTGCTCACCGCGAGGGCGAAATGGGTGAAGACGATGGTGGGGTTTCCGTTCTGCGAGATCTGGGCCGCGGCCGACTCGATCTGCGCGACGAGCGCTTCGATGTTGCGCGAGTCGACGAACGGCGCGAACTTCGAGCAGAAAGCGAGCTCTTCGCCCCAAAGATAGCCGATCTGAGGAATTCCGGCGTGGAGCATGTAGCTTTCGCGCAGGAGCCGTGCGGCATCGAGCAGGAACGTCCGCTGCTGCTCGCGGGAGAGCTGGGCGGCCTCCTCGGCCCACGCGATCAATTCGAGATGCTTGTCGTTGTAGCTCAGGCGCATCAGGGAGCAGAACAACTCGAAGTTCTCGTGCCGCAGGGCGTCGTTCTCGCCGGCTGCCAAATGCTGCAGCTCCAACAGGCTGCCGCCGGCCAGCCGGGCCATGTTGCGGGCCTGCACCGGATCGGAAATCCCTTTTTCGACGGCGACGTGCTCCAGCACCTCGGGGGCGAGGCGGGGTACGGCGACCTCCTGCGTACGCGACAGGATGGTCGGCAGCAGCCGGTCGGGACGCTCGGAGACCAGAATGAAGAGCGTCCGCTCCCAGGGCTCCTCCAGAATCTTGAGGATCTTGTTGGCGGCCTCCTCGTTCATCGCCTCGGGGAGCCACACGAGCATCGTCTTGTACTCGGCCTCGAAGCTTTTGAAGGAGAGCTTGCGGATGATCTCGTCGGCCTCGCGGGCCGAAATCATCCCTTTGAGGGTCTTGCCCAGATCGAGCCGGTCGTACCAGTCCTGCGGTGCGACATATCCCTTGCGCTCGGCGAAAAGCTCGCGGAACCGCGGGAGGAATTCGTCGCTGAGCATCGCTTCGCCGGACTTCTTGCCCTGCTTGTTGACCGGGAAAACCAGATGGAAGTCGGGATGGGCCAGCGCTGCGATCTGCCGGCAGTCGGGACACTCGCCGCACGAATCGCCGTCGTGGCGATGACGGCAGCACAGATATTGCACGTAGGCTACGGCCAATGCGAGGGCGCCGGCGCCGGCAGCTCCGGTGAAGAGCTGGGCATGGCTCACGCGGCCGGCATCGACCGACTGCGCCAGATGCCGCTTCAGCTCCTCCTGTCCTATGATCTCTGCGAAACGCATTCGTTTATTTTCTTTTCAGAATCGCCTGCAACAAAGCCTTGACGTCGATCCGCTCGCGCCGCACGAGGTAGCAGGCATAGACCGCGAACAACACGATATCGAACGCATACCCCGCGAACATATTGTCCGTGAGGGATGTCAAAAATTCGGCCACGAAGAAGACGCCCAGCGCGACGACGACGTATTCGCCGATGCGTCCCCATTCGTAAGGCGTCGGGAAGAACCGCCGGTTGAGCCACCAGCTCACGGCCACCATCGCCGTTTCGCTCGCCAGCCGGGCCCACGCGGCGCCGTAATACCCCCACATCGGGATGAACCAAACTCCGAAAACGAGCATGGCGACCAGCCCCGAACCGGTAACGACGATCGCCAGCGACGTCCGCTCCTCGCGCTTGTACCAGAACGAGAGGTTGAGCCACACCCCGGCCAGCACGTTGGCGCCGAGGACCACGGGCAGGATGCAGATTCCCTCGCGGAAATCGCGGCCTACGATCAGAGCGAACAAGTCGCGGAACAGGGCGATGCCCAAAAAGATGAGCATCGAGGCCATGACATAGTATTTCAGCGCCGCGGCGTTCATCTCCACGAAGTCGGACTTCTTGAAACTGGAGAGGAAGAAGGGTTCGGCCGCCAGCCGGTACATCTGATAGAAAAGCATCATCACGACGGCGATTTTGGCGATAGCTCCGTAGACGCCCAGCTGGGCCATCGCCCCGGTCGGTACGAGGTACTTGATGAGCTGCCGGTCGATGAACTCGTTGGCCGTGCCGGCGAGCCCGCCGATCAGGAGCGGCAGCGAATAGACGAAGATCGCGGCGAGCAATGCCCGGTCGATGCGAGGCACGGTGCGGTCGACGGTCGCAAGCATGGCGAACCACGTTACGACGCTGGCGGCCAGATTGGCGACGAAGACCCACCCGACCCCGAATTCCGAGGCGAACAGTCCGGCGGCACCGAAAGCGAAGGCCAGCACAACGTTCAAAACGACGTTGAGGGCTTTGATCGCGACGAAGGTCAGCGCCCGGCCCTGCTCGCGCAGTCGCGAAAAGGGAATGCAGGCCCACACGTCGAAGAGGACGATGGCTCCGACCCAGATCACGTAGTCGGGATGAGCGACGTAGGCATCGCCCATCGCCCGGGACACCGGAGCACGGAACGCCACGATCAGCACGAAGAAGAGGAATGCCGCCAGAGAGGTTATGCCCCACGTCGTGGCGAACAGGCGCCGCTTGGCGGCCGCCACGTCGCCTCCGGCTTCGTCGGCGCGGGCGGAAAAGCGGAAATAGCCGGATTCCATACCCATCGTCAGGAGCGTGAGGGCCAGCGGAATAAGGGCATAGACGTCGGTAACGATGCCGTAGGTCTCCTGCCCGAACACACGGGTGTAGTAGGGCGTGAGCAGGTAGCTCAGGAACCTTACTACAATGGTGCTGATGCCGTAAACGGCAGTCTGTCGGGCCAACTTTTCGAGCATGGGAAACGGATAACTCGACAAAGATACGAAGAGCCGAGGGCAATGCCAAATTTATTTGAGCATTGCCGAGACCGAAGTATCTTCGACGAAGTCAAAGATACGAATAAGCCGAGCGCAGAAACAAGCGATAGCTTAGTTATGCTGAGACGGAGTATCTTCGATGAAATCAAAGATCCGACTAAGCCGGGCTTCGTGCCGAATTTATTCAAGCGAGAGTATCTTCGGCAAAGCCAAAAATACGAAAAACATGGCGAACCGGTGCCGGGGATTCCGAAAAAGACGCGGAGCCTCTCCGAAAAGTGGGATATGTTGATAAAATATCGAAAACTTTGGCTTCCGACTTGTATAACGGGTGTCGGAAACGGATACTTTTGTAGTTGCAATCATTCCGGAAGCCTATGGCAGAGATGAAACAATTCGGGCTCGATATCGAGCTGGACGAGCAGGTGGCTCAGGGGCACTACTCCAATCTGGCCATCATATCCCACTCCACTTCGGAGTTCATCATCGATTTCGCGACCGTGCTGCCGGGGGTGCAGAAGGCCCGCGTCAAGAGCCGCATCATCCTCACTCCCGAGCATGCCAAGCGGCTGCTGCGCTCGCTGCAGGACAACATCGTGCGCTACGAAAGCAATGTCGGCAAGATCGAAATTCCTTCGCCCCAGCAGGCGCCCGATGCCGGGCCCAAGATGGGAGAAGCGTAACGAAAAAGGGAGCCGGAAGGTTCCCTTTTTTCGTTAGACGATTATATACCTTGATGTATCGACCATCAGGAAAGTAAATAGTTTCGGCTTTCCGACCGAAGTCCCCTCCGAGGAGGGGATTTAGGGGAGGGTCAGACCTGAATACGCGGCCTTTAGCCGCGAACTACACCGGTCGGATTTGAAAATAAGGGGCAATAAACACTGGTACATCAAAGTATATAATCGGGTTTTGTTATTTCCGATCAGGAGAATTGTTTTTCTCCGATGAATCATCCGACCGGAGTACTCTCCCCGATTCTTAATTCCGGCGTTTCATAACGCCTCCGCCACCACGTAGGTGCTGCCGCCGATGAAGATCAGATCGTCGGGTGCGGCCAGCTCGCGGGCCCGGGCCAATGCTTCGGGGACCGTGCCCACGGTCTCGCCCTGCAGACCGTAGATCGCCGCTTTGGCAGCCAGCTCGGCCGCCGGCAGCGCACGGTGGCTTTGGGCCGCCGTGAAGAGGTAGTGCGCATCCCGCGGCAGGAGCGGCAGAATATGCGCCAGATTCTTGTCGCGCACGAATCCCATGACGCAGTAGCGTTTTTTGCAGGGCGTGGCCTTGAGTTGTTCGGCCACGTAGGCGATGCCGTGGGCGTTATGTCCCGTGTCGCAGATGGTGAGCGGCGCTTCGGCGATCCGCTGCCAGCGTCCTTGCAGCGAGGTGAGGGCCGCCGCATGCCGGACTCCCTCCAGAAAGGCGCGGCGCGAGATGGTGAGCGGCGTCTCCTCGTGCAGGAAGTCGATGGCCGCGGAGGCGGTTACGATGTTGCGGCGTTGATAGTTGCCCGCCAGATCGAGTTGTACGTCGTAGAGGCGGTTGTCGCGGGTGCGGCGGATGCGGAAAAGCTGTCCCTGCTCGTTGTCCTGCTGCTGTTCGCACAAGAATGTCCGTTCGGCATAGATCACCTTCGATTTGTTGGCTGCGGCCGCCTGCTCGATCACCGGGTCGTAGCGGGGATCACTCTCGCCGATCACCACCGGAATGCTCTTCTTGACGATGCCCGCCTTTTCGGCGGCGATCTTCTGCAGCGTGTCGCCCAAGAGATCGGTATGTTCCAGTCCCACGTTGGTGATGACGCTCAGGATCGGTACGATGATGTTCGTGGCGTCGAGCCGGCCGCCCAGTCCCGTCTCGATCACCGCCACTTCGACGTCGCTTTGCGCAAAATAGTCGAACGCCATCGCCGCGGTCATTTCGAAGAACGAGAGATCCAGTTCGACCATCTTGTCGTGGTGCTTGTCCACGAAGTTGACCACCTTCTGCTTGGGAATCATCTCGCCGTCGACGCGGATGCGTTCTCGGAAGTCCTGCAGGTGGGGCGAGGTGAAGAGCCCCGTGCGGTAGCCCGCCTGCTGAAGCACCGACGCGACGATATGCGACACGGATCCCTTGCCGTTGGTGCCGGCCACGTGGATCGTGAAGAAGTTGCGCTGGGGGTTTCCCATGTGGCGGCAGAACGCGGCGATGCGCTCCAGTCCCGGTTTGTAGGCCGTGGCGCCTTTGGTTTCGTAGGCGGGCAGGGCCTGGAAGAGGAATTCGAGGGTCTGGGAGTAGTTCATAACCGAAGATTATTGTACGAGGTAGTTTCGTTTCTTGACCCGGTAGGCGACGAAGTAGAGTACCGAAAGCAGGAGCACGTATTCGGCGATGCGGCCTATGTAGTCGCCGTAGCGGGTGTAGAAGGTCTTTCGCGTGTTGAGCGGTACGGAAGCCGAGATCGTGCCGCGCGCTTCCCAGCCGAGGGTTTCGCCCACGTCGCCGCGCGCCGAGATGAATCCCGAACGTCCCGTGTTGGCCGAGCGGGCGATGGCCCGGCGGTGTTCGACGGCCCGCAGCCGCGAGATCGTGAAAAGATGACGGTAGCCCGGTGTGTCGCCCCACCAGCCGTCGTTGGAGATGATGGCCATGAACTGAGCCCCGCGACGCACGAAATCGCCGTAGAAGTCGCCGTAGAGACCTTCGTAGCAGATCGCCGGACCGACGGCGATGCCCTCGTGCGTGAAGGCCGTGCCGTGCTGTCCCACGCCGATCTGCCCCAGCGTGCCGCCCAGATCGATCACCAGAAATTCGAGCCATTCGAAGAGCCACGGCATCGGGGTCTTCTCCACGCCGATCACCAGCCGGCCCTTGCGGTGCAGCTGACGACGGCCGGCCGAGTCGAGCCCCAGCGCCGCATTGAAAATGTCGTAGTAGCCGCGGCCGTCGGAGTAGGGGCGTGCCGTGCGGTTCTGCATGCCCGCCGGGTAGTTGCGCACGGTGTTGGCTCCCGTAACGAGTAGCGCTCCGGGGATGCGGCGGCGCAGCGTGTCGAGGAGTTCATCGAGAAATTCTCCGGCGATCGCCGGTTCGCGATAGTAGCCCGGCAGCGCCGTCTCGGGCAGCAGCACGAACTGTGCGTCGGCCGGCACCTGCGTCAGCAGGTCGACGATGTTGCGTTCCTGCCGCCGGGCATCGCTGTGGAACTTGTCGTAGCAATCCACATCGGGCTGGACGATCGTTACGCGGGCCGTTCCCTCGTCGGGCTGCCGCCACGAAAACCAGATGCCGAGCGAGATGCCGATCGGCACGAGCAGCATGCACCCGGCGGCGGCCCAGCGGCGGACGTCGCGGCGGGCCTGCCACGCTTCGAAGAAGAGGATGTTGCACACGAGCACCCACAGCGATCCGCCGAAAACTCCCGTGTATTCGTACCACTGCACGGCCCATACGTCGTGCGAAAATCCGTTGCCCAGAATGAGCCACGGCCATGAAAATTCGCCTACGGTATACCAGTATTCGGTGGCGATCCACGCCGCGACGAGCACGGTGTAGGCCAGCGCTTTCGGGGCTCTCTTCGCGACGGTGAAGTAGAGCATGAAAGCGATCAGATTCAGCGTCGTGGAGGCCAGCGTCGCCGCGACGGGTCCTACCGGCGTAGCATACCAGATCCACCAGATCGTCGCGGCGTTCCATAGGGCGAACGCGAGGGTCGCCCAGCCCAGCATGCGCCGCCACGAGCGGCGCGAGGCATCGTAGGTCGAAGCGATCCACAGCAGCGGTACGAGGGCGAAAGGAAGCGTCAGTCCCGAAAGGGAGAGCCATCCCCCCGAGAGGAGAAGCACCGAACCGATGACCGCCGCGATTTTACGAGACATGAAGGATCTTTTTTATCCGTCGCAAATGTAGTCAAACGGCGGCACATTTCAAACAGAATGGAAACGAAAGATTTTTCGTGCCGCCGTTTTCCGATCCGGGGTCCCGGAACTCTGGGCGTCGCGGCCCCTGCGTTCGGGGACGGAGATCCGAAAAATCGGGATTCGGGACGGGAATCCGGAGAACAAAGTCGGGAAAAATCGCGGGATCTGCGAAAAAATGGTTATATTTACCCGATTATTCGACGCCTCGGGCCGGGAGGCCCCGCCCGCTATGACCGGAACAACCTAAACATTCCATACTATGAACACACAACTCATCGTCGACAAGTTCGAGGAGCTTTACGGCCCGGGAGCCGAGCTTTTCGCATCGCCCGGCCGCATCAACCTGATCGGCGAACATACCGACTACAACGGGGGATTCGTCTTCCCCGGCGCCGTCGACAAGGGCATCGTCGCCGCCATTCGGCTCAACGGTACGGAGCGCATGCGCGCCTATGCCCTCGATCTGGGCGAAAGCTCCGAATTCGGGCTCGGCGAGGAGGACAAACCCGCCGAGGCGTGGGCCTGCTACCTCTTCGGCGTCTGCCGCGAGATTATCAAACGGGGCGGCCGAATCGGCGGTTTCGACACGGTGTTCTCGGGCGACGTGCCCTTAGGTGCCGGCATGTCGTCGTCGGCCGCGCTGGAGTCGACCTACGCCTTCGCGCTCGACGAGTTGTACGCCTGCGGCATCGACAAGTTCGAGCTGGCGCGCATCGGCCAGTCCACCGAACACAACTACTGCGGCGTCAACTGCGGCATCATGGATCAGTTCGCCTCGGTCTTCGGCAAGAAAGGGTGCCTCATGCGGCTCGACTGCCGCTCGATGGAGTTCGAATACTTCCCGTTCGATCCGAAAGGCTACCGGCTGATGTTGGTCGATTCGCGCGTGAAGCACGAGCTGGTCGGTACGCCCTACAACGACCGGCGCGCCTCCTGCGAACGGGTGGCGAAGGTGCTGGGGCAGGAGTTCCTGCGCGGCGCCACGATGGAGCGGCTCGATGCGATCCGCGATCGGATCTCCGACGAGGATTACAAGCGCGCCCGCTATGTCGTGGGCGAGGAGCGCCGCGTGCTCGACGTCTGCGACGCTCTGCAGCGGGGCGACTACGAAACCGTCGGCCACCGCATGTACGAAACCCACTGGGGCATGTCGGAGGACTACGAAGTGTCGTGCGAGGAACTCGATTTCCTGGTCCGTGTGGCCGAGGAGTGTGGCGTAACCGGCTCGCGCATCATGGGCGGCGGCTTCGGCGGCTGCACGATCAATCTGGTCCGCGAGGAGCTTTACGACCGCTTCGTCGCCGAGGCGAAAAAGCGCTTCGCCGAAAAATACGGCCATGAGCCGCAGATCTACGATGTAGTCATTTCCGACGGCGCGCGTCGGTTGTAGCATAAAGTCGGCCATTGCAAGATGAAAAAACAACGTGTTCTCATTTCCGGGGGTGCCGGTTATATCGGCACCCATACGGCCGTCGAGCTGGTCGGCGCCGGTTACGATGCGGTACTCGTCGACGACCTCTCCAACTCGGACGAGGCCGCCGTGGAGGGCGTCCGCCGCATCACGGGAGTCGAAGTGCCGTTCGAGCGGGTCGACACCTGCGATGAGGAGGCACTGCGCGGCGTCTTCCGCAAGTACGAGTTCGACTCGGTGATCCACTTCGCGGCCTACAAGGCCGTGGGCGAGTCGGTGGCCGAGCCGCTGAAGTACTACCGCAACAACCTCACGTCGTTCATGAATATCTGCGCTCTGATGCGCGAATTCGGGCGGCCGAACATCCTCTTCTCGTCGTCGGCGACGGTCTACGGCGAGCCCGAAGCGCTGCCCGTTACGGAGCGGTCGAAGCGGCAGCCCGCCACTTCGCCCTACGGCAATACCAAGCAGATGGCCGAGGACATCCTGCGCGACTGCTGCGCCGCCTATCCCGAGATGCGGGGCATCGCGCTGCGTTACTTCAATCCCATCGGCGCCCATCCGTCGGCCCTGATCGGGGAGCTGCCGCGCGGCGTGCCCCAGAATCTGGTGCCCTACATCACGCAGACGGCCGCCGGCATCCGCGAATGCCTCTCCGTTTTCGGCAACGACTACCCCACGCCCGACGGCACCTGTCTGCGCGACTACATCGACGTGTGCGATCTGGCGCGGGCCCACGTAGCGGCCGTCGACCGCATGACCGGGAGCCGGATGAAATCGTCGTACGAGATCTTCAACGTCGGCACGGGACGTCCCGTCTCGGTGCTGGAGCTGGTCGAAGGATTCGAAAAGGCCAATAACCTGAAACTCAACTACAAGATCGTCGACCGCCGGCCCGGCGACGTGCCTGCTGTGTGGGCCGATACGACGCTGGCCAACGAGGAGCTGGGCTGGAAAGCCGAGCGCCCGTTGGAGGAGACGCTCCGCAGTGCGTGGGCTTGGGAAAAACGGGTCCGGGGCAAGTGATCCGGATCCGGCGCTTGCCGCCGTTGGCGGCGAGGCGGACCGATGACTGGAAAACAATCCAAACAGAGATAAGTGATATGAAACCTACGCTTTTTGTGCTGGCTGCCGGAATGGGTTCGCGTTACGGCGGTCTGAAGCAGCTGGACGGGCTCGGCCCCCACGGCGAGACGATCATGGACTATTCGATTTTCGACGCCGTGCGCAGCGGCTTCGGCAAGGTGGTCTTCGTCATCCGTCGCGATTTCGAACAGGATTTCCGCGAGAAGGTGCTCGCGAAGTATGAAAACCACATCCCCGTGGAGGTCGTTTTCCAGTCGACCGACGCCCTGCCCGAGGGATTCGTCTGCCCGGCGGAGAGGACCAAGCCGTGGGGCACCAACCACGCCGTGCTGATGGGCAAGGAGGCGATTCGCGAGCCCTTCGCCGTCATCAATGCCGACGACTTCTACGGCCGCGACGGCTTTCGGGTCTTGGGCGAATGGCTCTCGAAAGCCGAGGGCGAGAACCGCTATTGCATGGTGGGCTACCGCGTGGGCAACACCCTCTCGGAGAGCGGCACCGTGTCGCGCGGCATTTGCCGGACCGATGCCGAGGGTTACCTGACGGGCGTCGTGGAGCGCACCGACATCGCCCGCATCGACGGCAAGATCACCTTCACGGGCGACGACGGGCAGCCTGCCACGACCGACGAGACGACGCCCGTGTCGATGAACATGTGGGGCTTCACGCCCGACTACTTCCGCTATTCGGAGGAGATTTTCCGGCGCTTCCTTGAGGAGAATATCGCCAAGCCCAAAGCGGAGTTCTTCATCCCGCTGGTGGTCAACGAGCTGATCGTCAGCGGCCGGGCTACGGTCGAGGTGCTCGACACCACGGCCCGCTGGTTCGGCGTAACCTATGCCGAGGACCGGCAGGGCGTCGTCGACAAGATCCGCGAGCTGATCGCTGCCGGCGAATATCCCGAGAAACTGTGGTAGACACGTCGGTAGTTTCGGAAACGCAAAAAAGCCTGCCGACAAAGGAAGCAGGCACTTCATAAAGAGAGGGCAGCGGTATCGCTGCCCTCTCTCTTTTAGAACTCGCTGGCGAACGAGAAGCGGATATCCTTGAAATTCTCCTGCGCTAAGGTCAGCGCATAGCTCGTGTCGGCCAGAAAGACGTCGCGGCCATGCTTGTCGACGGCCATGTTGGTGTGCTTGCGCTTCTTGAAGTCGGCAAGCTGCGCGGCGTTGTCGCTCTCGATCCAGCAGGCCTTGTAGATCGAAATGGGCTCCCAGCGGCACGAGGCGTTGTACTCGTGCTCCAGCCGGTATTGGATCACTTCGAACTGCAGGGCGCCCACCGTGCCGATGATCTTGCGGCCGTTGAGCGAGGAGGTGAAGAGCTGCGCCACGCCCTCGTCCATGAGCTGGTCGATGCCTTTGGCCAGCTGCTTGAATTTCAGCGGGTCGGCATTCTCGATGTAGCGGAACTGCTCGGGTGCGAACGACGGGATGCCCGTGAACTTGAGCGCTTCGCCCTCGGTGAAGGTGTCGCCGATCTTGAAGTTGCCCGTATCGTGCAGACCCACGATGTCGCCGGGCCATGCCTGATCGATCACCGACTTCTTCTCGGCCATGAAAGCCGTCGGCGACGAGAACTTCATCTGCTTGCCGCTACGCACGTGCAGGTAGTTGCGGTTGCGTTCGAACATGCCGGAGCAGATCTTCAGAAAGGCGATGCGGTCGCGGTGGTTGGGGTCCATGTTGGCATGGATCTTAAAGACGAATCCCGACATCTTCGGCTCGGACGGCTCCACGGTGCGGGTTTCCGTGGGTGCCGGACGCGGCGAGGGGGCGATGCGGACGAAGCACTCCAGAAGCTCGCGCACGCCGAAGTTGTTGACCGCCGAGCCGAAAAATACGGGCGCCAGTTCGCCCTGCAGGTAGGCGTCGCGGTCGAATTCGTCGTAAACTCCCTCCACCAGCTCGACATCCTGCCGCAGCTGCTCGGCCAGCTTGCCGCCCACGTGTTCCGCAAGGAGCGGCGACGAGAGGTCGGAGATCTCGACGGTCGAGGCATCGGCCGTCAGTTTCTCGTCCGAAGTGAAGAGCGAGAGATTTTTTTCGTAAAGGTTGTAAACGCCTCTGAAGGTAGGACCGTTGGAGATCGGGAACGCCAGCGGCCGCACGCGGATGTGCAGCTCGCGTTCCACTTCGTCCAGCAGATCGAAGGGCTCTTTCGAGGGGCGGTCCAGCTTGTTGATGAAGACGATCACGGGCGTCCGGCGCATGCGGCACACCTCCATGAGCTTGCGCGTCTGCGCCTCGACGCCTTTGGCGCCGTCGATGACGATGATGACCGAGTCGACGGCCGTGAGCGTGCGGTAGGTATCTTCGGCGAAATCTTCGTGGCCCGGCGTATCGAGGATGTTGATCTTGCAGCCGGCATACTCGAATCCCATGACGGCCGTGGCGACCGAGATGCCGCGCTGCCGCTCGATCTCCATGAAGTCGGAGGTCGCGCCTTTCTTGATCTTGTTGCTCTTCACGGCGCCGGCCACATGGATGGCGCCGCCGAAGAGCAGCAGCTTTTCGGTGAGCGTCGTCTTGCCGGCGTCGGGGTGGGCGATGACGGCGAAGGTCCGCCGCCGCAGTATTTCGTCTTGCTGTGTCATAATGGTCTGAATAAGAAAATGATTCGGCGAAACGACCGGTTCGCCCCATGTTTTTTCGGTCGGACAAAAATACACAAAACTTTCAGGAAAAGCCGATATTTTGTTTATATTTGTCTGTCAACTCTTGAAATGTCGAATGATGAAACGTTTTTTTGCTGCTTGCCTGACGGCCGCGTGCTTTCTGTGGGTCGGCTGCGACGAGGAACCCGAGGATATTTGGGTGTGGGATTTCGCGACTTTCTCGGTCGGATTTTTTGTATGCGACGCAGAGACGGATGCGGACCTGCTCGATCCGGCTTCCGAACACAACATCCTCGGACAGCCGATCGCGGTCGTTTACGCCGGAACGCGGTATGAAGTCGTGCCGGACGAAAGTTCCGTTGCGGCCGCGACCCGTTTTCTGATGCCGAAGCCTTTGGCATTGAGACTGGTGCGTTCGTATACCTATCATGAAGAGGACGACGGCGGTCTGACAAAGACATATGGCCCTTATTGCCTCGATTTCGGCGAATGGACTCCCGAGGATGGGTGGCACGGGCAGGAGTTTACGATCGAGTGGGGCGACGGAAGCTCGAACACCGTGCGATTCGACCTTTACATCGAATGGAAAAAGAAGAACGATCCGGCGGTGTTGGCTCCGATTTGGTTCGACGGAGAGCGACAGGACGACTGGTGCATCACGCTCCGCAAATAGCCGGAAAGCTCTGGAAAGCGGAACGCTGCAAAACCTGATGTTTTGCAGCGTTCCGCTTTTGTGTGTATCGGGAGACTTATTGCTCTTTCGGATAGTCCGCATTGTAGTGGCAACCGACCGATTCCTTGATGTCGCGGCCCTGTTTGATGACCAGATAGGCTACGGCGATCATGTTGCGCAGTTCGCACAGCTCGCGGTTGGGCTTGGTCTTGCCGTAGAGCTCTTCGGTCTCTTCGTAGAGGGTCGAGAGCCGCCGCATGGCCCGCTTCAGGGATAAGTTCGACCGCACGATGCCTACGTAGTTCGACATGATGGTCTGCATCTCGCGCTTCGACTGGATGATCATCAGCATCTCTTCGGTATGCTGCGTGCCTTCGAAATCCCAGTCGGGAATCCCCTCCTGAAAATCCGTCTTGTCGAGTTGCGCCGTGGCATGGCGCGCCGCCTGATCGCCGTAGACCACCGCTTCGATCAGCGAGTTGGAGGCCAGCCGGTTGGCGCCGTGCAGCCCCGTGCAGGAGGTCTCGCCCAGCGCGTAGAGCCGCTTCACGGAGGTCTGACCGTCGGTGTTGACCTTCACGCCGCCGCAGCAGTAGTGCGCCGCAGGGGTTACCGGAATCAGGTCGCGCGTGATGTCGATGCCGATCGACTTGCACTTCTCGTAGATGTTGGGGAAGTGGCTGCGGACCGCTTCGGGGTCCTTGTGCCGGACATCGAGGTAGACGAAATCTTCGCCCCGGCGGGTCATTTCGCGGTAGATGGCCCGGGCCACCACATCGCGCGGCGCCAGCGACTTCATCGGGTGGTATTTGTCCATGAACTCCTCGCCCGACTGCAGCCGCAGGATCGCGCCGAATCCGCGCATCGCTTCGGTAATCAGGAAGTTGGGTTTTTCGCCCGGGTTGTAGAGCGTCGTGGGGTGGAACTGGATGAACTCCATGTTCTCGGTGATGGCTTTGGCCCGGTGGCACATGGCGATGCCGTCGCCCGTGGCCACGACGGGGTTCGAGGTCGTGGAGTAGATGTTGCCGCAGCCGCCCGTGGCCACGATGGTGAATTTCGAGAGCATGGTTTCGATCTCGTTGGTCGCTTCGTTGAGGACGTAGGCCCCGAAGCAGGCCAGACCGCGGGTATGGCGCGTAACGAACTCGCCCAAGTGGTGCTGCGTCAGCAGGTCGATGGCGAAGCGGTGCTCCAGCACGGTGATGTTCGGGTGGTTGCGCACCGACTCGATGAGCGCCCGTTCGATCTCGGCTCCCGTGAGGTCTTCATGGTGGAGTATGCGGTGTTCGGTGTGTCCGCCTTCGCGGTGGAGTTCGAAGCGGCCGTCGGGGGTCTTGTCGAAGCGGGTGCCCCAGCCGATCAGGTCGCGGATCAACTCGGGAGCGCGCCGCACGACCAGCTCCACGGCCCGCTCGTCGCACTTGCCGGCACCGCAGACCAGCGTGTCGCGAATGTGTTTCTCGAAGGTGTCGGGTTCGTAGGTTACTGAGCAGATGCCCCCCTGCGCATAGTTGGTGTTGCACTCTTTCATCTCGCCTTTCGTTACCACGGTAACATGCCCGTGGGCGGCGGCTTTCAGCGCGAACGAGAGACCCGCCGCACCGGATCCGATGACCAGAAAGTCGGTTTTCATTGCTTTGAGAGCTTTTGAGCGTGGCAAAGTTACAAAAAATAGTAATTTTGTCTCACAAATTCACAGCAAAGATGGAACGACACATAGCCATAGGCGACTATTGTTACGATCTGCCCGAGGAGCGGATCGCCAAATTCCCGCTTGCCGAACGCAGCGCCTCGAAGCTGCTGGTATGGCGGGGCGGCGAGATCGGGGAACATCGGTTCGCCGAGATCGGCGAGCGGTTGCCTGCGGGGCAGCTGCTGGTCTTCAACAACACCAAAGTGATCCGCGCCCGGATCATCATGCACAAACCTTCGGGAGCCCGGATCGAAGTCTTCTGCCTCGAACCGCACGCTCCGGCCGACTACGAACGGGCGTTCGCCGTGAGGGGCACGTGCGAATGGTCGTGCATCGTGGGCAACGTGAAGAAGTGGAAGGAGGGCTACGTCGGGATCGATTTCGAGTACGGGGGGCGCGCCGAGCATCTGCGGGCCTTTCTGGTCGGCGAGCAGGGGCGCGAGCGCATCGTGCGCTTCGAGTGGTCCGCGCCGCTGTCGTTCGGACAGCTGCTCGAACATCTGGGCCGCATTCCCATTCCGCCCTACCTGAACCGCGAAAGCGAGGAGATCGACAACACGCGCTACCAGACCGTCTATTCCAAGTTCGAGGGTTCGGTGGCCGCTCCGACGGCCGGACTGCACTTCACCTCCGAATTGATCGACGGGATGAAGTGCGCGGGTTTCGGCTTCGAGGAGGTAACGCTCCACGTCGGGGCCGGGACGTTCCTGCCGGTCAAGGAGGAGGATGCCGCGCACCATCCCATGCACACCGAGCACTTCGAGGTGCGGCGCGACACGGTGGCGCGGCTGTTGGAAAAGCAGGGGCACATCACGGCCGTGGGCACGACTTCCGTGCGGACGCTCGAATCGCTGACGGCCCTCGCATGGCGCATCCGCATCGGCGGATCGCCCGATGCCGATCGTCCGATCGGACAGTGGGAGCTCTACGACATTCCGCACGACTTCACGGGTCGCGATGCGCTCGACACGCTGCTGGAGTACATGACGGCGCACGATCTCGACCGTCTGAAAGCCGCGACGCAGATCATGATTACGCCGCTCGGTTACGAGTTCCGTATCGTCGACAGCATCATCACCAATTTCCACCAGCCTTCGTCCACGTTGCTGCTGCTCGTCGCGGCCTACGTCGGCGACGACTGGCGCCGCATCTACGACTACGCCCTCGCCCACGGTTTCCGCTTTCTGAGCTACGGCGACTCGTCGCTGCTGATGCGCTGAAAATTATTGAAAAACCGGACAGCAATATTGCTGTCCGGTTTTAGCGTGCGCTTTTTCAAGATGCCTAATAAATAGGTACTTCGGAGAACGTGATGTAGTTGCTTTCAAGATTGTAGACCGATGCGGGGTAAGCCGTGCAATAGATGCTGATGTAGAGCTTCTTGGCATTGGTTGAGACGTTGTTCAGCGTAATGGTTCCGTTCTTCTTGGCATTGGTGGGCAGGCTGGTCGAAATGATGCTGGAGCCGCTGGGAGAATTTCCGCCGAAAGCGAATTTGCTGTCCTGATAAGTATAGGTGTGCCCCGCATCGTCGGAGACGTCGGAATAAGTGGTCGGCCCGACGGCATAGATGCGGAAATCGCTGATATTCGAGCTCGTATTGGTCAGCGAGTAGGTGAAAACGACGCTGCTGCCGGAACGTTTGCAACTGATGATGTCGGCCGAAATCCGGGAGTCGCACGACGAGATCGAAGCTGAGGAATAATCATCCTTGCCGGAATCGCCGCCCGTGTTGCCGCCGGAAGAGGTGTTGCTGTTTACGATCACCATGATGGTTTGGGCCCGGCCGGCCGCGTTCACCGTGAAAAAGGCGGTGGCGTCATTCGAAATCTTCGACCGGTCGATGTTGACGGAGAGGGTTTCGGATCCGTTCATGGCGATTTTGCCGCTCAGGGGAGAGACCGTAAGCCATTGTTCCGTAATGTTGCTGATGTTCCAGGAAACCGCACCCGAAGTACCGTTGTTGTAGATGTCGATACGCAGGGTCGAATAGTCGGTGCCGAAGTCGACGGTGGTATTGGAGAAACTGATTCCCGAGCCCGACTGAACCGGAGTGAGGAGAATGTCGCAAGGGGTGCTCGACCCGAGGGCGACGGAAATCTGACGGGAGTTGGAGCCGTAGCCGTTGGCTTGGACTTGGATCTTGTACTGTCCGGGTTCAAGATCGAGAAACTCGTAATGTCCGTCATTTCCGGAGATGGTAGTGGTGTTGCCCGGAGAAAGAATGACCTCGGCATTTCGGATCGGATCGCCCGTTTCGGAATTGGTGATGATGCCGTAAACACTGCCTGTAGAGGGCGTTTCGTCTTCGGAACAGTTGCAGCAGAGAAGGCCTGCAAAACAAAGAAGTGCAAGTAGCAGATTGTTTTTCATAATATGAATTGTTTGGGTGATTAAAAATTGACTGAGGTCGCGATGCCGGCAGCGCCGTCGGGAAAGAGCGTCGGGGCGAAAGCGTAGGTCCGGTCGCCGGACGGGCGGCGATGGACGACAAGACGTCGGGCTCCCGGAGCGGCGACGGCATCGATAAGGTTGTAAAGGTAAAGTGCGGCGGCGGCTCCGATGCAGATGTTGCGGGCCGTAGCGAAATGGTCGCGCTTGGTCCGATAACTGCGGAGAAGATCGATGTCGCGGGTCTGGCCGATACGGCGCACGTAGTCCGAACGCTGGTTCTCGGTGAAGACGATACCGGCGGCTACGATGGCGCAACCGCCCAAAATAAGGCCTCCCTTGAGGTTGGCCCCTTTGTGGAATTGACCCCAACCGGGGATGACGGCCGATCTCCAAAGTCCGCGGGCACCGTAGCGGGTGGTCGACTCGACCCGATCGAACAGAGGCATGCGCCCCAGTTCGGACTTGGCGAAGAGCTTGGTCAGATAATAATTCCCGGACCGATCCCGTACCCAATATTCTGCGATGTTCTCGACATGAAGCTGAACAGCCGAACCCTGCAGCCGGGTGAAGGTACGGCTGTCGTAGACGATCTGTTCGGATAGCCGCCCGTCGGTCCACACCTGCGAAAGATGTTCTTCGGAGCGGTTGTCGGAAATGGCGACCACACCGGAGCGCAATCCCGAGTGCACTACCAACTCGGCAAGACACTTCTCGCGGGCGGCATCGAGCGACGACGCGGTCGCGGAGAGCATCTCGTAGGCGAACGTGGAGTTGGTCGGTCGCGGCGCTTTCTGAATCCATCGGGGACGCAGCGGTTCCGAAGCTCGCGGTTGCGCCAAGGCGGAGGTTCCTGCAAGAGCCGCCAAAAGCATGAAAAAGAGAGCCCGTTTCATGCTATTCCGACATGTTCCGCAGCTTGTACTCTTCGAGGCCCTGAGCCGTCTTTTCGATGAACCGCTCCCGGTCGTATTGCAGCTCGACGACTCCTTCGCGATCGAGGAAATCGTTCAGATTCCGACCGAATCCATCCTTGTCCGTGCGCATTTCGAGGCAGACGTAGACCTGGACGGAACCGTCGGAGAGGTCGTAGACCGAGGTCTTGATGATACGCGTATTGCGCAACTCCGCGGCGACGTACTGGGTCATGACGGATTCGCCGAGCGAGCCGGCCGTATTCTTGAGATTTTTGTTGGCATTCTGCACGTAGTCCTGAGCGGCGCCTTCGACGGCGACCTTGATCATCTGCGCCAGTCGGGTGCGGGCGTCGCGTTCGGCTTCGCTCAGTGCGGCTTTTTCAAGGTAGGAGGTAGCAGTACCGTAAGCACGCAGGTATTCGGAATCGGCCAAAGCCAGCTCGATGCACGGCTCAGTGGTGCGGAGCGTACGGTTCGGACGGTTTTGAGCAGCTTGCTGTTCCTGCTGTTCTTTCCATTGCTGATATTGATAATCGGAAGATGCCGCTTTTTTTGATGAGCCGCAAGCGACTAACGACAAGGCCGCAACGACGGAGGTTGCGAGAAGACTGAGGTTTTTCATAGTAAAAATTGAATTAGTAGATTCAACTTTACCATTCAACTCCCAAATGGCGGATACGAAAAAAGAAGTGTGGAGTTGTTAGTCTATCTCCTCAGAGGCTCTGGAATGCCCTACGCAAAATAAACAATACCCCACACCGAATAGCATATCAAAAATGATACAACTATAAACGGTAACGAGTGTCCGTATTGCTTCTTTTGCGTTTTGCATTCCTTCCTTGCGTTAGAAATTTTCCAGATTTCTGAGGAAAGAAGCCTAAACACTTCTATCATGTCGCTACCCTTTGCGAATAGCGATACAAAGATAGGGAAAATGTTTCCGAAATACAAACACTCTTGGGGTATTGCGACGGCAAATTTCGGGTAATTTTTGCTGAAAATCAATATTGAAATAGCTATTTTATTTACTTATGTTGCCGTAATCCCTTTCGGTGAAACTCTGAAGCGTGAAAAAAATAACAGTGAGCGAAAATAATTCCCGATTATATTTCTATCTTTGCAGCGCGAACGAAAAAGAATTCCGTTACCAATTAAATAATTACAACTATGCAAATCGTAGAAGTCCATGCAAGAGAGATCCTCGACTCGCGAGGAAATCCGACCGTCGAGGTCGAAGTGCGCACCGTATCGGGTGCTTTCGGTCGTGCCGCCGTTCCGAGCGGTGCATCGACGGGTGAGAACGAGGCGTTGGAGCTGCGCGACGGCGACAAGAGCCGTTATCTGGGCAAGGGCGTGTTGAACGCCGTGAAGAACGTCAACGAGGTGATCGCTCCGGCCGTCATCGGCATGAACGTCGCCGATCAGGTGGGCATCGACAAGACGATGATCGCCCTCGACGGTACGAAGACCAAGTCGAAGCTGGGCGCCAACGCCATTCTGGGCGTTTCGCTGGCTGTGGCCCGCGCTGCCGCCGACTACTTCGGCATGCCGCTCTATCGCTACATCGGCGGTGCTAACGCCAAGACGCTGCCCGTCCCGATGATGAACATCATCAACGGCGGTTCGCACTCCGACGCTCCCATTGCGTTCCAGGAGTTCATGATCCGTCCCGTGGGCGCACCGTCGCTCAAGGAGGGTCTGCGCATGGGCGCCGAGGTCTTCCATAACCTCAAGAAGGTGCTGCACGAGCGCGGTCTCTCGACGGCTGTCGGCGACGAGGGCGGTTTCGCTCCTGCGCTGAACGGCACCGAGGATGCCCTCGACTCGATCATCAAGGCGATCGAGAAGGCCGGCTATGTTCCCGGCAAGGACGTGATGATCGGCATGGACTGCGCTTCGTCGGAGTTCTACAAGGACGGCATCTACGACTACACCATCTTCGAGGGCGACAAGGGCGCCAAACGTACGTCGAAGGAGCAGGTCGAGTACCTCAAGGGTCTCGTCGAGAAATACCCCATCGACTCGATCGAGGACGGCATGTCGGAGAACGACTGGGAGGGTTGGCAGTTGCTGACCGCCACGATCGGCGACAAGTGCCAGCTCGTCGGCGACGACCTCTTCGTTACGAACGTCGACTTCCTGAAGAAGGGCATCGAAATGGGTTGCGGCAACTCGATCCTCATCAAGGTCAACCAGATCGGTTCGCTCACCGAGACCCTCGACGCCATCGAGATGGCACACCGCGCCGGCTATACCTCCGTTACGTCGCACCGTTCGGGCGAGACCGAGGATTCGACGATCGCCGATATCGCCGTGGCTACCAACTCGGGTCAGATCAAGACCGGTTCGATGTCGCGTTCCGACCGTATGGCCAAGTACAACCAGCTGCTCCGCATCGAGGAGGAGTTGGGCGACGAGGCGATCTACGGTTATACCAAAGTATACCGCAAGTAAGCCCTGCTTTCTGACTGAATCCCGGCGGCCGCAAGGTTCGCCGGGATTTTTCGTATTTCGGCATCGGGCCGGAATGGGGTTCCGATGAAATCGTTATCTTTGTTTCCATGAATACGGGAGAAGTCATCATCTATCGGTCGGCCGACGGCGAAACGCACCTCGACGTGCGTCTGGAGGGCGACAGCGTGTGGCTGACGCAGGCTGAGATTGCACAACTGTTCGGAACGGAAGTGCCGGCTATATCCAAACACATCCGCAATATTTTTCAGAGCGGAGAATTGGAACGTGTTTCAACTGTTTCCAAAATGGAAATAGTTCGACAGGAGGGAGCACGTATGGTGAAAAGACAGGTCGATACGTATAACCTCGATATGATTTTGTCTGTGGGGTATCGTGTTAATTCCAAAAATGCCACCCAGTTCCGCATCTGGGCGAACAAGGTGCTGAAAGAGTATCTTATCAAGGGTTATGCTGTCAATAGTCAGGCGAAAGCCGAGCAGCTGGAGGAGCTGAAGCGGACGGTGAAGCTCTTGTCGAACGTGCTGGATGCGAAGTCCGTTACGAAATCCGAGGCGGTCGGTCTGCTGCGGGTGATTACCGACTACACCTACGGTCTCGATACGCTCGACCGCTACGACTTCCAGCAGCTGGAGGTCTCGGCCACGACAGCCGAGGAGCCGTTTCGGGCGACCTATGAAAATGCGATGGAGGCCTTGCAGGTGCTGCGCGACAAGTTCGGGGGCAGCGATTTGTTTGCGCACGAAAAAGACGAATCGTTCAGGAGTACGATGGGCGCGATTTACCAGACTTTCGGCGGTCGCGACCTCTATCCGAGCGTTGAGGAGAAAGCAGCCAATCTGCTCTATCTGACGGTCAAGAACCATTCGTTCAGCGACGGCAACAAGCGCATCGCCGCATTCCTGTTCCTTTGGTTCTTGGAGAAAAACGGCATCCTCTACCGCGCCGACGGCTCGCGTTTGGTCGATAACAATACGTTGGTCGCCCTGACACTGATGATCGCTGAAAGCCGCACCGAGGAGAAAGACGTGATGACCAAAGTCGTGGTGAATTTGATCAACAAGAATAATTGACAGGAGAGGTGCAGTGCGGTCGCTGGAAATAGAAATCATTTCGCCCCGCAACCCGGTATCCGCGGGAAGCGCTTCGGGCGAAGAGCGGCTTCCGCAGCAAGCATTTTGTCAGGATGCGGCGGGGAAAGCATTGCTTGCCGAAGTAAGCACCCGACAAAAAAAACACCCGGCCTGAAAGCCGGGTGTTTCTCTTCGTACAAGGGTGGAAGAAGGGGCTCGAACCCTCGACCTTCGGAACCACAATCCGACGCTCTAACCGACTGAGCTACATCCACCATGCGACGGCTCGGGGCCGTCTCGGGTTGCAAATGTAATATGTTTTTTCGCTTTTGCCAAAAATTTCGGGCGAAAAATCGCAATGCGGTCCGGTTGTCTGCCAAAATGGCAGACGGAAGTGTAGCTTTGTCAGCAAAAAGTCGGTGGAACGCGGGCGAAACCTGCCAAAAACGGATTGGCACACCGATTGATGAATAGGGAGTTGCAAGCGCAAAATATCATTTAACCAAATAAACAGACACAGCTATGAACGTAAAACCTTTATCGGACCGCGTGTTGATTCTGCCGAATCCCGCGGAGGAGAAGACGGCCGGAGGTCTCATCATTCCCGACACGGCCAAAGAGAAGCCGCTGGCAGGCAAGGTGATCGCCGTGGGCCCCGGCACCTCGGAGGTGAAAATGGAGGTCAAGGAGGGCGATCGGGTGCTCTACGGCAAGTATGCCGGTCAGGAGATCCAGATCGACGGCGTGGACTACCTCATCATGAAACAGAACGATATTTTGGCAATCATCTAAATCCGTAAATCGCTATGGCAAAGGAAATAAAGTATAACGTCGAGGCGCGCGAACTGCTCAAGGAGGGTGTCGACGCGCTGTCGAACGCCGTGAAGGTAACGCTCGGTCCTAAGGGCCGCAACGTCATCATCGACAAGAAATTCGGAGCTCCGCAGGTAACGAAGGACGGCGTTACCGTGGCCAAAGAGGTCGAGTTGGAGGATTCGTTCGCCAACATGGGCGCCCAGATGGTCCGCGAGGTCGCTTCGAAAACCAACGACGACGCCGGCGACGGCACCACGACGGCTACCGTGCTGGCCCAGTCGATCATCGGCGTGGGTCTGAAGAACGTTACGGCCGGTGCCAATCCGATGGATCTGAAGCGCGGCATCGACAAGGCGGTCGCTGCGGTCGTCGAGTCGCTGCGCAAGCAGAGCCAGGAGGTCGGTTCCGACTACGCCAAGATCGAGCAGGTCGCTACCATCTCGGCCAACAACGACGAGAACATCGGCAAGCTCATCGCCGAGGCGATGGCGAAGGTCAACAAGGAGGGCGTCATCACCGTCGAGGAGGCCAAAGGTACCGAGACCCACGTCGAGGTAGTCGAGGGCATGCAGTTCGACCGCGGTTACATCTCGGCTTACTTCATCACCGATCCCGAGAAGATGGAGGCCCAGTTGGAGAAGCCCTACATCCTCATCACCGATAAGAAGATCTCGACCATGAAGGAGCTCATGGGCGTTCTGGAGCCCGTGGCACAGAGCGGCCGGGCATTGTTGATTATCGCCGAGGATGTCGACGGCGAGGCTCTTTCGGCACTCGTGGTCAACAAGTTGCGCGGTACGTTGAAGATCGCTGCCTGCAAGGCTCCGGGCTTCGGCGATCGCCGCAAGGAGATGTTGGAGGACATCGCCGTGCTGACGGGCGGCACCGTGATCTCGACCGACAAGGGTATGAAGATCGAGGACGCCACGCTCGAAATGCTCGGTTCGGCCGACAAGGTAACGCTCAACAAGGAGAACACCACGATCGTCGACGGTGCCGGCCGCAAGGAGGAGATCGCCGCCCGCGTGGCGCAGATCCGCGCTTCGATCGAGAAGGCTACGTCGGACTACGACAAGGAGAAACTCCACGAGCGTCTGGCCAAGTTGGCCGGCGGCGTGGCCGTGCTCTACGTCGGTGCCGCAACGGAGGTCGAGATGAAGGAGAAGAAGGACCGCGTCGACGATGCGTTGGCCGCTACGCGCGCTGCTGTCGAGGAGGGTATCGTTCCGGGCGGCGGTGTCGCCTACATCCGCGCTACGGCCGCTTTGGACGGCATGAAGGGCGCCAACGACGACCAGACGACGGGTATTCGGATCATCCAGCGCGCCATCGAGGAGCCGCTGCGCCAGATCGTCGCCAATGCCGGCGGCGAGGGTTCGGTGGTCGTCAACAAGGTGCGCGAGGGCAAGGATGCCTTCGGCTACAACGCCCGCGACGACAAGTACGAGGACATGCTCAAGGCCGGTATCATCGACCCCACGAAGGTGTCGCGCGTCGCGCTGGAGAATGCCGCTTCGATCGCTTCGATGTTCCTCACCACGGAGTGCGTGCTGGCCGAGAAGAAGTCGGAGCAGCCCGCCATGCCCCCGATGCCCGCAGGCGGCATGGGCGGTATGATGTAGTCGCTCTTTCCCGAAAAGGGTTTCCGCCGAAAGCAGATACCTTTTCTATAAACACCTCCGGCGCCGATAAGGCGCCGGAGGTGTTTATCGTGCGGCGAATCTCCGGCGTCAGATGCCGCCGTCGAGGAGCCAGCACTTTTCGGGGTTGTCGTTGCGCAGGGCCAGCATCAGTTTCTCGGTCCGGCCGTCGGCAAGCAGCACCTTGCAGGGGATGAAGATTCCCGGATAGCGGCCCGAATGCACGCCTTTGCCCGTCTCTATGATCGTCAGACCCCGGTAAATCTCTGCCAGTCGCCTGCGGGCATTGGGCCCATAGTCGTGGAGCGCTTCGTCGAGCAGCGCCTCGTCCCACGGTCCCATCGCCAGCAGGATGCGGACGGCGGCTTCTTCGGCCGACAGACCGGTCAACCGGGTCCCGGCGAGAGGTGCCGCAAGATCCGTCCATGCGATTTCCCGGGGAAAGGCGGTCAGCGCGACCCGGTCGACCGCAAGATCGTAGGCAATGTCTGTGCTTTCCGCCAGCACGATGCGGCGGCCGTCCGGCATAAGGGCTGTGATGCGCAGCCCGAGCAGCCGACCGCTCGATCGGTCGAAACGGTATTCGCGCAGGGTGTTCGCCTCGTCGATGGAGGTGCCGAACAGGTAGTCGCTCTCCCGGAAATCGCCTTGAGCCGGCATGGAGACCTTAAGCCGGATGACATCGCCCTCTTCGGCGATTTCGTATTCCGCCCCTTCGGTCCGGCAGGCCAACGCCTGTTCGGAGAGCATCAGCCGGCGCAGGTCGGAGAAGATGCCGAATTCGTCGGCGAACGAGAATCTTTCGGCCGGAGTGCGCCACCCTTCGCCTTGTGCGGGGAGCCAGATGCGGACCGTTCGGCCGTCGCCGGCGGCCGTGCGCTGCGGCTTCTCCGCGCGCCAGCGGAGCGTGTCGCCGTACTCGATCGTCAGGGTGCAAGGCACGAACGGCTGCGTGGGGTCGGTGTAGGTGAAAGGTTCGAGGGGCTCCGTGCGGATGCGCAGGACGAGGCGCAGCGTTTTCAGGTCGGTCATCGCAGCCGCGGCGTGGCCGAAGTGTTTGCGGGCGGCGTAGGCCGGGGTGCGGAGCGGGAAGAGCAGCACGCCGGCGAGGAGTGCTGCCGCCGCGGCTGCGGTGCCGGCGAGCCGGAGGATGCGGATGCGGCGCCGGGATCGGGTCGATGCGGCAGCTGTCAGAATGCGGTCGCGCAGCTCTTCGGAGACAAGAGGTTTGCTGCGGGGCGTTACGGCGTCGAGCGCTTCGGTCGCAGCCCGAAATTCGGCGGCGCAGTCCGGGCATCGCTCCAGATGAAGACGTTCTTCGTCGGTGAAGTTGCGGCCGTCCAGCAGGTCGATGATGCGGTTTCGGAATTCAGGACAGTTCATGATTTCGGTTTTTTAGGGATTCAACGTTTTTTTCAGTTTCTCGATGCCGCTGCCGAAGCGGGACTTGACCGTCGAGACGGGGCATCGGAGCACCTCGGCGATCTCCGTGAAGCGGAGCGACGCGTAGGTGTGCAGGCGGATCGCTTCGGCCTGCTCGGGCGGCAGCCGGTCGAGCAGCGATTCGATGTGCCGGGCTTCTTCGCAGGCATCGCGCTCTTGGACGCTCGGGTCGGGCAGCGGCGGCATGCGGTCGAAAGCGACGAAGGAGGTTCGCCGTCGCAGCCGGTCGCAGCAGCCGTTGCTTACCATCCGGAACAGGTAGGCTTGCGGGTTGCCGACCGGATGTCCGGAGCGGGAGGCCCACTTCAGAAAAGCATCCTGCACGACATCTTCGGCATCCATGCGCGATCCCAGTCGGAAAAAGGCGAAACGGAACAGCGGCTGCCTGTAGCGGTCGACCAGTTCTTCCAGCTCCTTGCGGCATTCGGGGTTGTGGTTTTTCATGGTTATCGTTTTTTAACGCGCGTTCGTTTTTCGTGTCGGGGTTTACGATTATAAGACGTGAGGAAGCGGAAAAAGACGAAAAAAACGCAGGAAAAAATCCTGCGTTTTCGATTCCATGTCGGAGGTGCGGTCGGCGCGGCGTCATTTCCGGTCGCCGAGCAGAATCCGGGCCTGCTGCATGGCGGCTTCGGTTACGGTGTTGCCCGAGAGCATCTTGGCGATCTCTTCGACGCGTTGTTCGGCCGTCAGTCGGGCGATCGTGGTGCGTCCCTCCCGCTTCGAGACCACGAAGTGCGCGGTGCCTTTCGAGGCCACCTGCGGCAGGTGGGTGATGTCGACGACCTGCATGGTCGCCGAAAGTTGCGCGATGATCTCGCCCATCGCGTCGGCGATGCGGCCCGAGACGCCCGTGTCGATCTCGTCGAAGATGATCGTGGGCAGTTGCATGCGGCTGGCCAGCAGAGCCTTGAGCGCCAGCATCACGCGCGAGAGCTCGCCGCCCGATGCGATCTTCTCGATCGCTCGGGGCTGGGCTCCGGCATTGGCCGAGAATAGAAATTCCACTTCGTCGGCTCCCGTGCGGCCCGGTTCCGTGGGGGTGAGCACGATTTCGAAAGTCGTTTCGGGCATGCCCAGCCGGGCCAGCGTCTTGCGGATGGCTTCGCCGAATACCGGGGCGGCTTTTGCACGGGCTTCGTGCAGCTGCCGGGCCAGCGCCTGAGTTTTGGCCAGCGCCTCCTGCAGTGCGGCTTCGGCTTCGGCGATCGTTTCGTCGCCGTGGTCTATGGCCGCAAGTTGCGCCGTGCAGCGGTCGCGCAGGGCGATCAGCTCCTCTTCGTCGGCCGCATGGTGTTTCTGTTGCAGCGAGATCAGCAGGTCCAGCCGGCTCGCGAGCTTCGCCAGCCGCGCCGGATCGGCCTCGATGCGTTCGCTGTCGGCGGCGGCCGAGCCGTCGATATCTTTCAGCTCCTCGATCACCGAGCGGATGCGCGCCGCATACTCTCCGGCGGCAGGGTAGTGCGCATGAATGTGCGCCAGCGCCGTTTCGGCACTCTTCAGTTGCGACAGAACTCCCGTTTCGTCGGCATCGAGGGCGTTGCGCAGCCCCGTCAGGGCTTCGCCGATGCGGTCGGCATTTTCCAGCACGGCCAGCTCTTCTTCGATCTCCGCCTGCTCGCCGGCCCGCAGATCGGCGGCCGTCAGTTCTTCGGTCTGGAAGCGGAGCCACTCTTCGTTGCGGCGGCCTTCGGCAGCTGCTTCGCGCAGGGCCGTCAGACGGCGTTTCAGCTCCGTGGTCCGGGCATACTGGGTGCCGTATCGGACCAGCAGGTCGTTGTTGCCGGCTACGGTATCGAGTGCCGAGGTGCGGAAATCTTCGGACGAGAGGATCAGGTTCTGGTGTTGCGAATGGATGTCGATCAGCCGGGTTCCCAGTTCGCGCAGGGTCGCCAGCTGCACGGGCAGGTCGTTGACGAAGGCGCGGCTTTTGCCTCCCGGCGTGAGGATGCGCGTGAGGGTCGTTTGGGGGTCGTAGTCGAGGTCGTTCTCCTCGAAAAAAGATTCCAGCCCGCGGTCCGTCAGGTCGAAAGTTCCCTCTACCACGCAGTTGCGCGTCGTCTCCTTGATCGCCGCCGCGTCGCCGCGGGCTCCCAGAAGGAGACCCAGCGCACCCAGGAGGATCGACTTTCCGGCACCCGTTTCGCCCGTGATGATATTCAGACGGGCGTCGGGCTCCAGTATGAGCGAGTCGATCAGTGCGTAGTTTTCAACCCTAAGACGGCGTAACATTTCGGGAAAGCGGAAGTTGGAAAGTTAAATTCGGAATACGATAGACAAAAGGCGGCGATGCGTCGTGTGTGCGTATGGCTGGGGTGGCAGTGTGTCGTGCGTGTGTGCGGTATGGCCGGCAGTGTACAAGGGTGCGTCGCAAGCCCCCCCCCTCCTCTCCGGTGCCCCCTCCTTTTCAGGATTCGGTCGTCAGGGTCTCTATTTTTTCGACGATCCGCGCGGCTACTTCTTGCTTGCTCAGCAGAGGCAGTTCTTCGCGGCCCGTCCGGTCGATGATGGTTACTTTGTTGGTGTCGCCGCGAAATCCCGCTCCGGCGTCGCGCAGCGAGTTGAGGACCACGAAGTCGAAATTCTTTTTGGCAAGTTTCGCTTCGGCGTTGGTCTCCTCGTGGTCGGTCTCCAGTGCGAAGCCTACCAATATCCGGCTGCCTTTCTGCGTTCCCAAGTGGGCTGCGATGTCGCGGGTTCGGCGCAGCGTGAGGGTCAGCTCGTCGTCGCTTTTCTTGAGCTTCGTCGGCGCGACTGCAGCCGGGGCGTAGTCGGCTACGGCAGCGCACATCACGGCTCCGTCGGCTTGGGCGAAGGCTTCGACCGTCGCGTCGAACATCTCGTCGGCCGACAGGACGTCGCGCCGCTCGACCCCCTCGGGCGTCGGCAGCGTCGTCCGGCCGCTTATCAGCATCACATCCGCGCCGCTTCGGGCCAGTTCGCCGGCAATGGCGTAGCCCATCTTGCCGGTCGAGTGGTTCGAGATGAAGCGCACGGGGTCGATGGCTTCGATCGTGGCGCCGGCCGTTACTACGAACCGCTTGCCTCGCAGCGGCCTTTCCTCCTCGTTCCGGGCAAGGAGTTCGTCTACGAATGCAGCGATCTCCTCCGGTTCGGCCATGCGGCCCTTGCCCGTCAGACCGCTCGCCAGCTCTCCGTCGGCCGGTTCGACGATCCGTACGCCGCGCTCGGAGAGCACGCGCAGATTCTCCTGCGTCGCCGCATGGGCATACATGTCCAGATCCATTGCCGGGGCCACGACGACCGGACAGCGGGCCGACAGGCAGGTCGTCAGCAGCAGGTTGTCGGCTACGCCCGTGCGCATCTTGGCCAGCGTGTTGGCCGTGGCGGGAGCGATCAGCAGACAATCGGCCCATTCGCCCAATGCGACGTGGGAGTTCCACGCTCCGTTTTCGGGATCGAAGAACTCCACCAGAATCGGGTTCTTCGAGAGCGTGGCCATCGTCAGTGGCGTGATGAACTGCTTGGCCAGCGGGGTCATCGCCACGCGCACGTCGGCACCTGCCGTCTTGAGCAGCCGGCAGAGCACGGCCGCCTTGTAGGCTGCGATGCTGCCCGTGATGCCCAGCAAGATGTGCCGTCCTTTCAGTGCGGGGTACGTGCTTCGCCCGGTTTGCATGGTCGGTGTCGGGGGGGGTTAGGCTTCCGCCGCGTCCTTGTTCTCCTTGTAGAAAAGTTCGTCGTCGAGGAACTCTTCCGTGGCGATGATGACCGGTTTGGGCAGTCGTTCGTAGTAGCGCGAAATTTCGATCTGCTCGCGGTTCTCGAAGGTCTCCTCCATCGTATCCGTCGGCGACGAGAAGTCGGCCAGCTTGCGGTTGAGCTCGCTCTTGAGCTCCGTCGAAATCTGGTTGGCACGGCGAGCGATGATGTTCACGGTCTCGTAGATGTTGCCCGTCTCCTTGTCCAGATCGACCAGCTTGCGCGTTACGGTGTTGTTGGGAATGTTCTTCTTGATTTCCATTTTATATGTTGTCTTTGTTGTTGCGGTCCAAATAGTTGCGGGCGTGTTTGGCCATGCGCTCCACCTCTTTCATGTGTTCCGATTCGGGGTAGGCCTCCTTGAACGAAAGGTAGCTGTCGAGCATGGCCAGATAGCGGTCCGTCTGCTTCGAGGCGATCGAGTTGCTGGCGAAGCGGTAGCTGGAGTCGACGATCAGGTACATGATCTCCTCGCGGCGCTTGCTCTCGGGATACTCTTTCAGCGCGTTCTTGAGTGCCGTGATCGCCGATTTGTAGCGACCTATCTTATAATAGGTATAGGCGTTCAGATAGGCTTTTTCGTGCAGACGTTCGTTGAGTTCTTCGCTGATCTTCAGAAAATTGTCCACCTGCTTGCTCTGGGGGTAGTGCGACACGAAGTCGTTGATCGCCATCAGGGCCTGCCCCGTGATCGTCTGGTCGCGCGTAGGCCCGGGCGAGAGGTAGTAGAAGCACATGGCGTACATGCCCTCGGCATCTTCGATGAAGGCGCTGCGGCCGAATTTGCGGCGGAAGTCGTCCAGCAGCTGCGCCGCGGCGTCGTAGTCGCGGTTCTTGTATTTGCAGCGGGCGTTGAAGTAGGAGATGGAGTCTTCGCGCGGCGTGCCGATGTAGTAGTGCTGCGCCCCTTCGAAGAGGGTCGAGGCGCGCTGCCATTTCTCTTTGCCGTAATACTCCAGCGCTTTGGCGTAGATCTGGTCGGGTTGCCCGCTTTTGAGCAGGGCGTTCATGCCGCTGCAACCGCTGAAAATGACCGCAACGGTCGCGATGCAGAGGAGGTATGGGAGTATTCGCTTCATCGATGAATCTTTTACGGCGCTTTATCGCACAAAGTTACGCATAAATTAACGAAACGCCAAAAAAATTATTGCCCGCTCCGGCTTCGGACGGCGGCCTTTCAGAGCACGGGCGAGAAGAGACGCAGCAGATCGCCGGCGATCCGCCTGCTGCGCGCGGGGCGCCATGTTCGGCGGTCGATGCGGATGCAGGCGGCGCGGTCGGCGTCGAACGTAGAGGCCATGCGGCCCACCGTTTCGCGGTCGCGGATGAAGAGCGTAACCTCCAGATTGGCGGTCAGGCTGCGGTAGTCCATGTTGGCCGTGCCCACCGAGGCCGTCATGTCGTCGACGATCAGGAGCTTGGCATGGAGGAATCCTCCTTCGTAACGGTAGAGCTCGACGCCGGCGTCGAGCAGGTCCTCGATGTAGGAGTCGGCCGCCAGATCGGTCAGCCGCGAGTCGCTGCAGGCGGGAGTCATTACTTCGACCCGCACGCCGCTCCGGGCCGCGGTCCGCAGTGCATCGAGCAGCAGCGTCGGCGGCAGGAAGTAGGGCGAGCAGATCCGCACCCGGCTGTGCGCCCGGACGATCAGCAGGGCGAACGCTTCGGCGATCGTGGTGCGCGAGGGCCCCTCCTCCGACCAAGCCAACTGCAGCGAGAGCTTTTCGCGGATCCCGTGGCGGGCGATCCGCGACGCTGCGTCGAGCCGCTCGCCCCGGGCGGCGGCCCAGTCGGCCAGAAAGAGGCGTTGGAGGTCGGCCACGATGTCGCCCTCCAGCCTTAGATGTTCGTCGCGCCACTTGCCCATGTTGTCGCCGTCGAGGTAGTATTCGGCGATGTTGATGCCGCCCAGATAGGCGATCCGGCCGTCGACGACGACGATCTTGCGGTGGTTGCGGCGCGTGGTCTGCGGCGTGAACCACGGAAAGCGGATCGGAGCGTAAGCCGCTGTGCGGATTCCGGCCCGGTGCATCTCCCGGAGCATGCTCCGGCTCAGGCGCCACGAACCCACGGCATCGTAGATCAGAAGCACCTCGACGCCGGCGCGCGCTTTGCGGATCAGAATGTCGGCGATGGTGTGGCCGATGCGGTCGTCGCGGAAGATGTAATATTCCATGTGGATCGTCCGCACGGCCCGCTGCAACGAAGCGATCAGCGCCGAAAAGGCATTGCCGCCGTCGTGCAGCTGTTCGAGACGGTTGAGGTGCGCGGGGCGGGTGCCGCAGCCGCGGAAGACGATCCGGTTCAACGCATCGCCCGGCGGTGCGGGCGTCTCTGCCGGCGGCGTCGGCCGTCGGTAACCGGCCAGCAGGTAGAGCAGCGTGCCGACGAGGGGCAGCAGCACGACAACGGCCGCCCAAGCTGCCGCCGAAGCGGGTATGCGGTGCCGGCGCGCGATGCCGGGCAGCGCGCAGAGGCTCCACAACAGATGGGCGGTCAGCAGGATGGACATATGCCGGTCTGGGGACATACTCCGTGCCATGCGTCCGAAAAAATTATTTGTTTTTTCGAATTATACTTTCTACCTTTGTCCTACGAAACGATAGGGTTCTGGCCTTTCCGGCCGGGATTCTTGTTTTTTTACGTTTTTTCGAACTATGGCACAGGAGATTATTTATCTGACGGCAGAGGGCTACAAGAAGCTGAAGGAGGAACTCGATCATATGCGTTCCGTCGAGCGGCCGGCGATTTCGGCGGCTATCGCCGAAGCGCGCGACAAGGGCGATCTTTCGGAGAATGCCGAGTACGATGCGGCCCGCGAAGCGCAAGGGCTGCTGGAGATGCGCATCGCCAAGATGGAAGACACGCTCTCGAATGCGCGCGTCATCGACGAGTCGAAGATCGACAAGAGCAAGGTCCAGATCCTGAGCAAGGTAACGTTGCTCAACCGCAATACCGGCAAGCAGATGATCTACACCATCGTCGCCGAACACGAAGCCAACCTGCGCGAAGGCAAGCTGGCCATCGGTACCCCCATCGCCAAAGCGCTGCTCGGCCACAAGAAAGGCGACTGCGTGGAAGTGGAAGTTCCGGCCGGAACGATCCATTTCGAAATCCTCGACATCAACATCTGATCCCGGGAGCCTCGGCAAGGGGCTGCGAACAAGGGGCCGAGAGGAAAAGGGATCGAGAACAAGGGGCCGAGAGGACGAGGGGTCCTGCGAGGAAGAAGGGACCGCAAAGAGAGGACCGCGAAGAAGAAACTGCCGAGGAAGAGGCTTGCGAAGGGATTGCGGACGGCTTCCGGCAGAAGGGGCGCGAGGAATTGGAGACTCTGCGGGAACAGACTGCGAAAGAGGTCCCGGAACTTGGAAAATACAATCCCCATTTGTGGGTATTTTGACAGGGTCGCATGGTTCGGCCCTGCTTTTTTTTGTATCTTCGCGACCGAATTCACACGATTATTCGAATGAAGAACTTTCTCCTGACCCTGCTGTTTGCTGCGGTGCTGTCGACGGGCCGTGCGGCCGAGACGGAAGCTCCCGCGAAACATACCGACGCCAATCTGGTAGGCCATGTGGTCGACCGTGAAACCCGCGAACATATTCCTTTCGCCACGGTAGCCGTGCAAGGCACCGTCTACGGTACGACCACCGATGCGTCGGGCCACTATTTTCTGAAGAATCTCCCCGAGGGCGCATGCACCGTCGAGGTTCGGGCGCTGGGTTATGCTACGCTGCGGCGGGAGGTCGTCCTGCGCTCCGCGGAGACGCTCGAACTCAATTTCGAAGTCGAGCCGAGCGGTATTTCGATGGACGAAGTGGTCGTTTCGGCCAGCCGTACGGAGACGCTGCGACGCGAGGCGCCCTCGCTGGTGAGCGTCCTCGGTGCCGATCTCTTCGAGAAAACCAACTCGGCGTCGCTGGCCGGGGCGCTTTCGTTCCAACCCGGCGTGCGTGTGGAGGACGACTGCCAGAACTGCGGATTCACGCAGGTGCGCATCAATGGCCTCGATGGCCACTATTCGCAGATTCTGGTCGACTCGCATCCCGTCTTCTCGGCCCTCACGGGCGTCTACGGACTGGAGCAGATCCCGGCCAACATGATCGAGCGGGTCGAGGTGCTGCGCGGCGGCGGTTCGGCGCTCTACGGCTCGTCGGCCATCGGCGGTACGATCAACATCATCACGCGCGAACCTTCGCGCAGCTCGGCCCAGCTGTCGCATACGATCACTTCGATCGGCTGCGGCGGCTCCTACGACAACAACACGATGCTCAATGCCTCGTATGTCGCCGGGAGCGGCCGGGCCGGGCTCTGCGTTTTCGCCCAGAACCGTCATCGTTCGGGTTACGATCATGATGGCGACGGCTTCACCGAACTGCCTGTCATCAATTCGCAGTCGGCCGGCATGCGTTCGTTCTTCCGCACGGGAGCCTATTCGCGCATCACGGCGCAGTATCACCATCTGGGCGAATACCGGCGCGGCGGCGACCGGCTCGACCTGCCGCCCCACGAGGCGATGGTCGCCGAGCAGACCGACCACTCCATCGACGGCGGCAGCCTCTCGTTCGACTTCTCGACCCCCGACCGCAGCGACCGCGTGAATGCCTACGCCTCGTTCCAGAATACGGCGCGCAAAAGCTACTACGGCTCGAAGCAGGATCCCGATGCCTACGGCACGACGCACGACATCACCGTCGCGGCCGGCGCGCATTATACTCATGCGTTCCGGAAGTTGTGGTTCATGCCGGCCGAGCTGATCTTGGGCGCCGAATACAGCTTCGACGACCTCTCCGACCGTTCGATCGGCTACGACATGGCTACCGACCAGACGGTCCATATCGTCGGCGCCTACTTCCAGAACGAGTGGAAGACCCGGAAGTGGTCGCTGCTCCTCGGCGGCCGCGTGGACAAGCACAATCTGGTCGACCATGCGATCTTCAGCCCGCGCGTCAACGTGCGCTTCAACCCCACCGAGTCGGTCAACCTGCGGGCCAGCTACGCCGGGGGTTACCGTGCGCCGCAGGCGTTCGACGAGGACATGCACATCGCCGTCGTGGGAGGCGAGCGGGTGCGCATCCGGCTCTCCGACGACCTTCGCGAGGAGCGTTCGCACAGCGTCAGCTTCTCGGCCGACCTCTACCATAATTTCGGCAGCGTGCAGACCAACCTGCTCGTCGAGGGATTCTATACCACGCTCGATCACGTCTTCGCCTTGCGCGACCTGCCCGGGCCGGCCGAGGACGGCAGTACGATCCGCGAGCGCTACAACGGCTCGGGCGCCACGGTGGCGGGCATCAATGTCGAGGGCCGCGCGATCTTCACCCGCTGGTTCGAACTGCAGGCCGGCATGACGTGGCAGCGGAGCCGTTATAAGGAGCCGGAGTACTGGAGCGAGGACGAGAGCGTCGCGCCCGTGCGCCGGATGTTCCGCACGCCCGACCTTTACGGTTACTTCACGGTCGAGCTGAAGCCGTGGCGTTCGCTCGACATCGACCTGACGGGCAGCTGTACGGGCGAAATGCCGGTCCAGCACATGGCCGGCTCGGGCACCGACCGCGACGTGGTCGTCATGACGCCCCGGTTCTGCGACATGAATCTCCGCGTGAGCTACGATTTCAGAATCTACAAGGAGATCACGCTTCAGCTTTTCGGCGGCGTGCAGAACCTCTTCGGCTCCTACCAGAAGGACTTCGACCGCGGTGCCGATCGCGATTCGGGCTATGTCTACGGCCCCTCGTTGCCGCGCAGCTGGTTCGCAGGCGTGAAGATCAACTTCTGATCCGGTTCGAGGGCCGGCGGGCGATTCCGGTCGTCCCGCAGATGCCGGAGGCCGACGTTGCCCTCCCCTTGCGCAAAAAGCCGCCCCGGGGTCTCTCCCCGGGGCGGCTTGCGTAGAAGATACGGCCTTTTAGAGGGCCTTGATCTCGTGGAGTACCTGATTGGTCTTGCGCACGGCGTCGGCCGATTCAGCGAACTTCGCGGCCTCCTCTTTCGTGAGGTCGATCTTCACGATCTTCTCGATGCCCTTGCGGCCGATGATCGCCGGCACGCCGATGCAGATGTCGCTCTGGCCGTATTCGCCCTCCAGATAGCACGAGCAGGGGATCAGCTTCTTCTGGTCGTGGAGAATCGCTTCGACCATCATCGAGGCTGCGGCGCCCGGAGCATACCATGCCGACGTGCCGATGAGCTTCGTCAGCGTGGCTCCGCCCACCATCGTCGCCTGCACGGCTTCCTGCAGCTTCTTCTTCGAGGCGAACTGCGCGACGGGCACGCCGTTGACCGTCGCTTTCGAGAGCAGCGGCAGCATCGTCGTGTCGCCGTGGCCGCCGATCACCATGCCGTCCACGTTGTTGATGTTGGCGCCGGTGGCTTTGGCCAGATAACATTTGAAGCGCGACGAGTCGAGTGCTCCGCCCATGCCTACGATGCGGTTCTTGGGAAGTCCCGAGGCCTTGAGCGCCAAGTAGGTCAGCGTGTCCATCGGGTTGGCCACCACGATGATGACGGCGCGGGGCGAGTACTTCACGATCTGCTCGACGACGCCCTTCATGATCTTGGCGTTCGTGCCGATCAGCTCTTCGCGCGTCATGCCCGGTTTGCGGGGAATACCCGAGGTGATGACCACCACGTCCGAGTTGGCGGTTTTCTTATAATCATCGGTCGCGCCCACCAGCTTGGTGTCGAAATCCATGAGCGTCGAGGTCTGATACATGTCGAGCATCTTGCCCTCGGAGAGACCCTCCTTGATGTCGATCAACACCACTTCGCTCGCCACCTCGCGGCAAGCCATCACATTCGCGCAGGTCGCGCCCACGGCGCCGGCGCCTACAACGGTAACTTTTGACATTGTTATTTAAGTTTTTGGGGAGGTGCGGAGTTCCGGACGATACCTTTCGCTCCGCACTTTTCGACTTTCGAACTTATCCGATCAGTTCGGCGTATTTCTCCGGCGTGAGCAGCGCGTCGAAGTCGGCCGGATCGGCGACTTTGACTTTCACCAGCCAGCCTTCGCCGTAGGCGTCCTTGTTGACGATCGACGGGTCGGCGTCGACGGCCGGGTTGAACTCCGCGATTTCGCCGCCCACGGGCAGAAATGCGTCGCTGACGGTCTTCACGGCTTCGATCGAGCCGAATACCTCGCCCGCGGCGAGTGTCTCGCCTACGGTCGGCACGTCGACGAATACGATGTCGCCCAGCTGGCTCTGCGCGAAGTCGGTGATGCCTATTACGGCCGTGTCGCCTTCGAGGCGGCACCACTCGTGGTCGCTGGAGTATCGGAGATTGGCAGGTACGTTCATAACCTTTCTGTTTTTAGGGTTTTATTGTTTTGCAAATATAAGTGTTATTTTTTTAACAGCAAATAGCCGGCCGTTATTTTGACGGATATTTTCCGCCCGCCGTTTGGTTTTTCCGATTTAAAAGATTATATTTATTATCGCTAACATCCCGGCTTATGAAAAAATCTCCTTTCCGTTATCTGTTGCTGCCGCTTTTGTCGGCGGCAGCCTTGCCGTTCGCCTGCTCGGAGCGGTGGCAGGAGCCCGAGGTCCGGACTTCGGACCGGTCGGTTTTCACCCTTGCCGATGCGCGGCGCGCTTTCGAGGCCTTTTATGCCTCCGTGCCTTCCACCCGCGCCGACGAGCCTTTCGACGAAGAACGCATTTTGGATCCCTGCCGGATCGATCCCGCGTGGGAATCCGGCACGTGTTTTCCCGACGATTCGCTTTCGATGGTCTGCGTGCCGTTCGCCGCCCGCTACGATTATCGGGTGTTGCAGGAGAGCGGGGACGGTACTTTTTCGCTCGCTCCCTTGCCGGGGCGGTTGGTCGTCTTGAAGGATTCCGAGTTCGACGACATCGCTTGCTGGCTTTATTTCCAGATTCAGGATGCCCGCGACGGAGAACCGGATGCCGGGTTCTCGGGCACGGCGCTTTTCGCTGCGCTCTCGGGCTGCCCCGTCAGCGTCGGTCGTTTCGACAACGGAGCTCTCGTCGCTTCGGCTTCGTTGTTCGACGACGACCGGACCGAGGAGGAGAATGCCGAATTGCTGGCCGGATTGTTGCCGGAAACGCTCGTCGCCCGAATCCGGACACGGCCCGCCACCCGCGGCGTCAACGATAACAACCCCATAGAACCCGTGGAGATCATCGGCCGTGCGCCGATCAAACTTCCCGAGCGTCCCACCAAACCCGTCTTTCCGGATAATCCGTTGAAACCGCCGGCGTTCGAAAACTGGAAAATTCTTCCCGATCCCGATCTCGGCGGTCATACCGACGATGATTCCGACAAGGAAAAGTCTTATCCGGAAAATCCTCATATTATAATGGATGAAGAGGTGGAAGATTTGAAAGAAATGCTCGATTCGTTGTATAATGATTGTATGGGGCAGCAGATTATCAATGCCATCGGAACCGATGTCCATGTTTTTTATGATTCGAATAGAAACTATGGCCGTGTAAAACCTATATTTTCCAAGAATCGCGATCGAGTAATTTATTATGAAATGGCCGCTGGGGACAAGTTTTCATCTATCGTACTGATGGAGGAGTTGATGCATATCTATCAGGGCTTCGGTACCCCTGCATTCGGCGATGCAGCCTTGAATAAAGAAATCGAAGCGAAGCTCACGTGGTATATATATAAGGTTGAACACAATGTAAACAGAAATGTTTATTCTGCTTTAGGCGGAGTTCTGGGTATGAACAACTTTGAAGCATTGCGACAATGTATTTTTTCTTTTGATCAGGATCATCGTTCGTTTGCCGATTCTTATCTATTGGTGGCCGATGCACTGCGAGACATAAAGGCATATAGCGATGAGAAACGATATCGATTCGACCCGAATAATATGGATATTTCGAATTTATTGAAGTTGCTGGAAAATTGCGTAGGTGAATATAACGTAAAATAACTGTGATTATGAAAAATATCTTTTTATTGGCTGCCTTGTTCTGTGCGGAACTCGGTTTTTGTCAGAGTGCGAATCCGTTCGAAACCGTCGAGAAGATCGAAGCGGACGGAATTACGTTCGAAGTCCGACAAACGAAGTATACTTTTATGGTTTCGAATGCGGACAACAGTTATGTCTATCGAGCCAACTGGTGTTACAAGGATGGTCGGGAGCTGGAGACCGAAGAAGAGTATGCTTCCGTGAATGCTGTCGATAATATGTGGGCTCAGAATCGCGCATTTCGGGAAGCATTCGGCGATGAGGTAATCGAATCCTTGCGTGTATATCGAAGTAGTCCGATGACTGTTTTTTATGCGATCGGTCCTGAGGGCAATACGTTGGAAGTCGCATTCATCATGGTAGCCAAACCGGAGCTGCTGGCGCTTCCCTTATCAGTATTCGCTTCATTGGAGCGGAAGTTGAAAGAATACGTAACTTGGCGACCGAACGATTTCGCCAAGCAGTTGGAATTTTTTCATGGTTTCAATTCCGTCTTTTTTAACGACCTCCCTCTTTCGAGCGAAATCTCCCAAAAACCGCCCAAAGCGGGTTTCGAGTTGATTAAGCCGAATCCGGGTGAACCGGTCGTTTGGCCCTGATGTTCGTATCGGTCGTCTATCGCCTTTTGTCGATCATAAATTCGATCTGCCCGAACAGATACTCTCCCGGCGTGCCGTCGGCATGGCGCAGGAGCAGTTCGCCGGTGGGACGAACTCCTTCGATGATGCCCTCGATCTCTCCCCGGCCGTAAATGCGGTACGTGTGCCGTTCGCCGAGGCGGTACATGCAGTTGCGGTACTCCTCCTGCATGACCTCTTTTTCGCCCCGTTCGAGCTGCCCGTAGCGGCTCCGGCAGCGCTCGAGGAACAGGGCGAGCACTTCTTCGCGATCGAACATGCGGCCCGTCAGCTGCGCCATCGACACCGGGTTGGGCAGCGCCGGGTCGAACTCCGTCTGGTTGACGTTGATGCCGATGCCGACGATCGTGCGGGCGAGGGTCGGGCCCGAACAGTTGTGTTCGATGAGCATGCCCACGATCTTGCGGTCGCCGGCATAGATATCGTTCGTCCACTTGATGCGCGTCTCGATGCCGCAGGCCGCGAACGTGTCGACGAGCGCCAGTGCCACGGCTTCGGAGAGCAGGAACTGTTCGTTCACCGGCAGGAATCGCGGTTCGAGCACCAGCGTGAAGGTGAGGTTCTCGCCTTCGGCGCTGCTCCACGCATGGCCCCGCTGACCGCGGCCGGCGGTCTGCCGCTCGGCCCATACGACGTCGCCGTGCCGGTAGCGGGTGTCGCGCGCTTCGTCGTTGGTCGAGGTGGTGGTGTCGAGGCGGAAAATCATAAGGAAATAAACGGTTGACGCTTATGGATTATAAAACCTGCTCCTGTCCATTCCATATATTATATGATTCTTGCTCCAGCTGGGAACGGGTATAAATCTGTGGCCGATAGTTTTTTTCGGATCGCAGAGCGAATTTTCCGTTGTCGATTTCGTAGGTCCTGCTCATTCTGGATGCTGTAAAACGATCGAATTCGGCAAACGATAGGGAACCGGAAGCAAGGGGTTTCAATATATGGATGATCACTTCGTAATCTTCGGTGATTTCATATTGTTTGACGGCGATTCCCGGGAAATACCAGACACTTGCCTCCAATGTATCCAATACATTGCCTTCGGAATCCGCAACGACGAGCATGTCGGTGAGATAGTCGGTCGGGCCGCCGAAACTGACCGCAAAAAAATAATAAGGAGTATTGGGAATACGGAATTTCGCATATGTATCCGGCGCCAGATCTTCCGTATCCGCCATGAAATAGGAGGTACATTGTACGTTCTCGTACATTTTTGCCGAGATATGCCCTTTGTAATTGGGGATGCCGTATGAGCGTTTGATTATGTTCTTGGATGCTTTGAACGGCGCGCTCGCAGCCGGCATGTTGACGATCAAATTTGCAAACGGAGCTTGAGCCTGAACGTCAATCCATATCAAAACCGCGGCTATTCCGAGGGTAAATGTCAACGCTCTGTTTTTCATGGCTGCGTTCATTCGAAGATTCCCGTATAGGTCGCCGGCGTAAGGGCGCGCAGCTCGGCCTTCACCGGTTCGGCGACGTCGAGCGTTTCGATGAACGCGGCGATGGTCTCGGCCGTGATATGGGCGTTGGTGCGGGTCAGGGCCTTGAGCGCTTCGTAGGGTTTGGGGTATCCCTCGCGGCGCAGAACGGTCTGAATGCCTTCGGCCACCACGGCCCAGTTCCGCTCCAGATCGCTGTCAAGCGCTTCGCGGTTGAGGATCAGCTTGTTCAGTCCTTTCATCAGCGATTGCAGCGCGATGATCGTGTGGGCCATCGGCACGCCGACGTTGCGCAGCACCGTCGAGTCGGTCAGGTCGCGCTGCAGCCGCGATACGGGCAGCTTGGCCGCCAAGTGTTCATAAATCGCGTTGGCGATGCCGAGGTTGCCTTCGGCGTTCTCGAAATCGATGGGGTTGACCTTGTGGGGCATGGCGCTCGATCCCACTTCGCCGGCTTTGATCCGTTGCTTGAAGTACTCTTCGGAGATGTACATCCACATGTCGCGCGCCAAATCGATCAGGATGGTGTCGATGCGTTTCAGGTTGTCGAAGATCGCTGCCAGGTTGTCGTAGTGCTCGATCTGCGTGGTGTAGCGCGAGCGGTCGAGGCCCAGCCGGTCGCCCACGAAACGGTCGGCGAACGCCGCCCAGTCGATCGCGGGGTAAGCCGCATGGTGGGCGTTGAAGTTGCCCGTCGCTCCGCCGAACTTCGCCGGCACGGGAATCGCGCGCAGCATCGCAAGCTGCTTGTCCAGCCGCTCGACGTAGACCATCATCTCCTTGCCTAAGGAGGTCGGCGAGGCGGGTTGCCCGTGCGTGCGCGCCAGCATCGGCACCGCGCGCCACTCTTCGGCGAATGCCGCCAGCTTGTCGCGCACCTCCCCGATCATCGGGCAGCAGACGTCGCCGAGCGCTTCTTTGATCGACAGCGGGATCGACGTGTTGTTGATGTCCTGCGAGGTGAGACCGAAATGCACGAACTCCTCGCAGTCGGCCAGTCCCAGCGCTTCCATCTTCTCCTTGATGATGTATTCGATCGCCTTGACGTCGTGGTTGGTTATCGCCTCGATCTCCTTCACGCGTTCGGCGTCGGCCGGCGAGAAATCGAGGTAAAGGGCCCTGAGGGCCGCGAATTTCGAGCGGTCGACTTGTGCCAGCTGCGGCAGCGGCAGTTCGCACAGGGCGATGAAATATTCCACCTCCACGCGGATGCGGTAGCGGATCAGCGCCTGTTCGGAGAAGTAGGCGGCCAGTTTTTCCGTTTTGTCGCGGTAGCGGCCGTCGACAGGCGAGATGGCGGTCAGGGCAGTGAGCATTTTGTCATGGATTTTGTTCGTTCGGGCATCAAAATTACGACAAATATTGAAAATTGCCTAATTTTCCGTACCTTTGACTCCGCTTCGGAACCGCGCCGGGACCGCGAATATGTTCGTCGCTCCCGATCCGTCGGTATCCGCGGCGAATCGTAAAACCCTGATCGGCATTCACCATGAGATTTTTTGCAGCGATCGTCGATGCTCTGGTCCTCTTCGTGCAGCGGAACCCGCTGACGGTGTTGTTCCTCTTCGTGCTGGCTCTGGTCGCACCGAGCCTCTTCAAGGGCATCGCGGCTTTCATTTTGTATGCGTTTATGGGCGTGCTCCTGTTGGTCGTGTTGCTGGCGCTGCTGTTCCGCTGGCGGATCTATCGCCTGCAGCGCGATATGGAGAAACAGTTCGGTCGCGGATTCCGTCAGGATGCTTCCGCCGGCTCCCGTGCCGGGCGTCGCCGCGAGGGCGACGTCGAGGTCCGCCGGACTGCCGGCACGCCCGAGAAGCGGGTATCGAGCGATGTGGGCGACTATGTCGACTTCGAGGAGACCAAAGAAAAATAAGCATGTTTCGACTTTTCGCACCGATCGGCCGTTATTTCATCTTGATGGGCAAGGTTTTTTCCCGTCCGGAGAAGATGTCGATCTACCGGCGCCGGATCATCTACGAAATGGAGGCGCTCGGCGTCGATTCGATCGGTCTGACGGCCATCATCTCGATCTTCATCGGTGCCGTCATCACCCTGCAGATGTGCATCAACCTCGAATCGCCTTTCATTCCGCGGTCGCTGGTGGGCTACGCCACGCGCGAGACGATGATTCTGGAGTTCTCCTCCACAGTCGTCGCCCTGATTCTGGCCGGCAAGGTCGGGTCGAGCATCGCTTCGGAGATCGGTACCATGCGCATCACCGAGCAGATCGATGCGCTGGAGATCATGGGCGTCAACTCCGCGTCGTATCTCATTCTGCCCAAAATCGTCGCCGCGGTCTTCTTCTTCCCGTTCCTGACGATCCTCTCCATCCTGATCGGCGTCATGGGCGGCTGGGCCATCTCCTATTTGACGGGCATCATGCTCCCGGCGGATTATGTCGACGGCCTGCTGATGGATTTCAAGCCCTATTCGATCACCTATTCGTTGATCAAGATGGCGGTCTTCGCCTATCTGATAACCTCCGTTTCGGCCTTCTTCGGCTACTACGCCAAAGGCAACTCCCTCGAAGTGGGCGCCGCTTCGACGCGGGCCGTGGTCGTGGGTTCGGTGGTCATCATGATCTTTAACCTGATGCTCACGCAGATTCTGCTGATATGATACGCGCCGACCATATCGTCAAGTCGTTCGACGGCCGCACGGTGCTCGACGACATCTCCGTCGAGTTCGAGACGGGCCGCACCAACCTCATCATCGGCAAGAGCGGTTCGGGTAAGACCGTGTTGCTCAAAAGTCTGGTCGGGCTCCATGCAATCGACTCGGGATCCGTTTGGTACGACGACGTCGACTTCACGCGACTGGGCTTTCGCGAGCGCAAGGCGATCCGCAAGGACATCGGCATGATCTTTCAGGGCGGGGCTTTGCTCGATTCGTCGTCGGTCGAGGAGAATGTCAAGTTGCCGCTGGACCTCTTCACCGAGCAGTCCGAGGCCGAGAAACTGGAACGGGTCGATTTCTGTCTCCGGCGCGTGCGCCTCGAAAATGCCAACCGCCTCTATCCCGCCGAGCTCTCGGGCGGCATGATCAAGCGCGTGGCCATCGCCCGCGCCATCGTCCTCAATCCCAGATACCTCTTCTGCGATGAACCCAACTCGGGGCTCGATCCGCAGACTTCGATCGTCATCGACAACCTCATCCACGAGATCACGCGCGAGTACAACATCACCACGATCATCAACACCCACGACATGAACTCCGTGATGGAGATCGGCGAGAAGATCGTCTACATCCACGAGGGACGCAAATGGTGGGAGGGCACCAAAGACGACATCCTGCATACCGACAATCCCGAGCTCAACGCCTTCGTCTTCGCCTCGGCGATGGCCAAGCGGGCCAAAGCGGCGACCAGATAAGACGGTCGCATCTTCGAACGGGCGTTTTCCGATCGGAATCCGCCGTTATTTCATGACTCTCGTTGGGAGAAATCCCGTTTCCGGGCCGGTCGGGAACGATTTTTGGCGGAGAATCCGGGAGACGGCGGCTTTCGGGAGCCCGACGGGGGCCGAAAGCGGTGCAGCGCGCTGAAAAGCCGTTTATTAAAAAAACTTAAATTTTTATTTGCGTAAAATATATAAAGTGTATACTTTTGCACTGTGAAAAAAATAACGCTAAGTTTTACTAACGAATAATTCAATTATTATGGCAACTATCAAAATCGGTATCAACGGCTTCGGCCGTATCGGCCGTCTGGTGTTCCGTGCAGCCTGCACGAACAGCAACATCGAGGTGGTAGGTATCAACGACCTCGTGCCCGTGGACTACATGGCCTACATGCTCAAGTACGACACGATGCACGGCCGTTTCGACGGCACCGTGGACTTCGATGTCGAAAAGAGCCAGCTGATCGTCAACGGCAAGGCCATCCGCGTAACGGCCGAGAAGGATCCCGCCAACCTGAAGTGGAACGAGGTGGGTGCCGAGTACGTCGTCGAGTCGACGGGTCTCTTCCTGACGAAGGAGAAGGCCGAGGCCCACATCGCCGCCGGTGCCAAGTACGTCGTCATGTCGGCTCCTTCGAAGGACGACACGCCGATGTTCGTCTGCGGCGTCAACACCGACACCTATGCAGGTCAGAAGATCGTTTCGAACGCTTCCTGCACCACGAACTGCTTGGCTCCCATCGCCAAAGTGCTGCACGACAAGTTCGGCATCACCGACGGTCTGATGACCACCGTCCACTCGACCACCGCAACGCAGAAGACCGTCGACGGTCCCTCGATGAAGGACTGGCGCGGCGGCCGTGCCGCTTCGGGCAACATCATCCCCTCGTCGACCGGTGCCGCTAAGGCCGTCGGCAAGGTGATCCCCGAGCTCAACGGCAAGCTGACCGGTATGTCGATGCGCGTGCCGACCCTCGACGTTTCGGTCGTCGACCTGACGGTCAACCTCGCCAAGCCGGCCAAGTACGACGAGATCTGCGCCGCCATGAAGGCTGCTTCGGAGGGTGAGCTGAAGGGCATTCTCGGTTATACCGAGGAGGCTGTCGTTTCGTCCGACTTCCTGGGCGACGCCCGCACCTCGATCTTCGACAAGGCTGCCGGTATCGCGCTGACCGACACCTTCGTGAAGGTCGTTTCGTGGTACGACAACGAGTGGGGTTACTCGAACAAAGTCCTCATGCTCATCGAGAAGATGGCCGCTTACAACAACAAGTAGTCGTCTCCCGATTCAAGAAAACCGGAATCCCGTCAGGGGTTCCGGTTTTTTGTTGAGCGGGCGGGCTCGTCGGGACGACGAACCCGGGTTGTCGTGCGGCAGATTACGGGGCCATGAAGCGGCAGGACGGCAGAATCGCAGCGTGCGGCGGGTAGACCGGGGGGGGCTTGTCGGGTTGCGGCGGAAATCAAATTTTCGGTCGGAAAGATGGCGGCCGGTGGACCGGGAACGCCTGCGGTGAGACGGCAGGGCCTATTTCCCGCCGCCGTTCCGTTTGGCGGTCGGTCGTTTCTTGGCGGCTTGCTTCCGGTCGACCCGCATTTCGATCGAGGCGCCCGACCATTGGTTGATCTCACGGCGGATCTTGTCGACCTTGCGGCCGTCGCAGGAGATCGTCATTTCGATCTCGAAAGGCCGCGTCGCGTCGATGTCGTCGGTCTCGGGCAGCGTGTGGGGGATGATATAGACGTAGAGCAGCAGGTGGTCGCACGGCTCGGTCGTCAGCACTGCCTTGCGGTCGGGAGCGATGCCGGCGGGCGCTTCCCGAAGCCGGGACCCCGTCTCCGCCACGTGCGAAGAGGTCGACGCGAAGCCCGTCCGACGGTCCGCAGCATCGAAGCAGCCGGCCATCAGCGCCACGTTGTAGCGCCACCAGCCGTCGTAACGGCTCGTTACTTCTATCGAAAATCCTTTGTTCGCCATGACACAAAGATAGTGCAAGTCGGAAGCAATGCCAAATTTATTCGAGTATTGCCGAGACGCGGCCTGTCTGAAGCTGCGGCCGAAGATACGCAGCCGGAATGAAACATCCGAGCAATTTCTTTGCAGATGTCTTATTTTTTCGTAACTTTGCGCACTATTTGTGTTCAGATGGATGCTGCGAAAGGATATTCCATTGCTTACAAAGGGCTGAAAAACGGCACCCACGACTTCGCTTTCAAGGTCGGCGGTTCGTTGTTCGAAGCCTACGGCAGTGCGGAGATCAAGGACGGCGACTGCGACGTCGAGGTGGCGCTCGCCAAGTCCGAGACGCAACTCGTGGCCGATGTCGCGATCCGCGGCAGCGTCGTCGTGGCATGCGACCGGTGTCTGGAGGATTGCCGCATTCCCGTCGATTTTTCGGGACGTCTGGTCGTGAAGTTCTCCGACGAGGTCCGCGAATACGACGGCGAGGTGCTGTGGCTCCTGCCCGGCGAGGACGAGGTCGATCTGGCACAATATATTTACGAGAGCATCGTGCTGTCGCTGCCTTACCAGCGGGTGCATTCCGAAGGCGGATGCGACCCCGAGATGCTGCGGCGCTTCCGCATCGTTTCGGGCGAGGAGTTCGCCGAGATCGAGTCCCGGAGCGGCGAGCGGCGCCAAGGCGGTGCGTGGGAGAAGCTCGCGCAGCTGCGCGAGCGGATGTCGGAGACCGACGAAGGAGCCCCGACCGACGACGAAAAGAAGTAATATGTCGAACTAAATAATCTATCGTAACATGGCACATCCTAAACACAAAGTCTCGTCGACGCGACGCGACAAGAGAAGAACCCATTACAAGGCTGCGGTTCCGACGGTCGTTACCTGCTCGAACTGCGGTGCCGCCACGCTCTACCACCGCGTATGCCCCGAGTGCGGCTTCTACCGCGGCAAGCTGGCCATCGAGAAGAAGGCTGCCGAATAAGGCGGCGATGCGGAGAGGGCACCGGAGGTGCGCTCTCTCTGTTTTGAAACGAGCTTTTTTTCGCTCCGCCCGTCCGCGGGAGGGGGCAGATTCCGTTTTTCTGCCCTCCGCGCATGCGGTCGCGGAGTATGTAGAACCTAATCGTACAAACTTATGTTGAAGATAGGTGTAGACGCTATGGGCGGCGATTTCGCTCCCGAGGCAGCGGTCCGGGGCGCCATCATGGCGCTCGAGGCCGTCGGCGCCGAAAGCCGCATCGTCCTCTTCGGCGACGAAGCCCGCATCCGGGCTCTTCTGTCCGAGGAGAACTGCCCGGCCGACCGATTCGATATCGTCGCTACGACCGAGGTCATCGAGATGGGCGACCACCCGGCCAAAGCCTTTCAGGCGAAAGCCGATTCGAGCATTACCGTCGGATTCGGCCATCTGGCTCAGGGCGCGGTCGACGGATTCGCCAGCGCCGGTTCTACCGGCGCCATGATGGTAGGCTCGATGTATGCCGTCAAGCCCATCGAGGGCGTGATCCGGCCTACGATCTCGTCGCTCGTTCCTACGGCCGCCGGACGTCCCGCCCTGTTGCTGGACGTGGGGTTGAACGTCGACTGCAAACCCGAGGTGCTGGCTCAGTACGGCCTGATCGGTTCGATCTTCGCCGAGTCGGTGCTGGGGATCCAGTCGCCGCGCGTCGCCGTTCTCAACATCGGCGAGGAGGAGACCAAAGGCAACGCGCAGGTCAAGGCGGCCCATGAAATGTTGCGCGAGGAGAAGCGCATCCGCTTCGTCGGCAACATCGAGGGTTCGCACATCTTCTCGGGCAAGGTGGCCGACGTGATCGTCTGCGACGGTTTTGTCGGAAATACCGTGCTCAAGATGGCCGAGGGACTCTACCGGATCAACAAGGCGCTCGGCGGCGGCAATGCTTTCTGGGACGCCATGAACTACGAAAACGTGGGCGGCACGCCCGTGCTGGGCGTCAATGCTCCCGTGGTCATCGGCCACGGCTGTTCGTCGCCGCTGGCTATCAAGAACATGATCCTCACGACCGAGCGGTGCATCCGTGCCGGCTTCACGGCCCGGTTGCAGAAGGCTTTCAACGAATAATCCAAATTTTTCACGAATACAATGGCTAAGATTACAGCTGCTATAACGGGCGTGGGTCAGTATCTGCCCGATTACCTGCTTACCAACGACGAGCTGAGCCGCATGGTCGACACCAACGACGAGTGGATCGTCTCGCATACCGGCATCAGGACGCGTCATATCCTCAAGGGCGAGGGCATCGGTACCTCCTATATGGGTGCGCGTGCCGTGATGAACCTGCTGGACAAGACCGGAATCGATCCGATGGAGGTCGATGTCGTGATTTGCGCCACCATCACCCCCGATATGTTCTTCCCCTCGACGGGCAACCTCATCGCCGATCAGGCCGGTTGCAAGAACGCCTTCGCCTACGACGTCTCGGCCGCCTGCTCGGGCTTCCTCTTCGCCTTGACCACGGGCGCCAAGTTTATCGAGGCCGGTACTTCGAAGAAGGTCATCGTCGTCGGCGCCGACAAGATGTCGTCGATCATCGACTATACCGACCGTTCGACTTGCCCGCTCTTCGGCGACGGCGCCGCTGCCGTGCTTCTGGAGCCCAATACCGAGGGTCTGGGCGTCATCGACTCGATGCTCCGTTCCGACGGCTCGGGCGAGCTGCAGCTCTACATGAAGGCCGGCGGTTCGCGTTACCCCGCCTCGGCCGAGACGCTGGCCAACAACTGGCATACCATCATGTGGGACGGTCAGGCCGTCTTCAAGGCCGCCGTTTCGAAAATGGCCGACGTGTCGGTCGAAATGATGGAGCGCCACAACCTCACGGGCGACGACGTCCGCTACCTCGTGCCGCATCAGGCCAACCTGCGCATCATCGACGCCACGGCCCGCCGCATGGGCATCGGTCAGGAGAAGTGCATGATCAACATCGACCGCAACGGCAATACCACGGCCGCTACGATCCCGACCTGCCTCTGCGACTACGAGAAGGAGTTGCGCCCCGGCGACAACCTCATCCTTTCGGCATTCGGCGGCGGTTATACGTGGGGCGCCATCTACGTCAAGTGGGCCTACGACGGCTCCAAAGCGTGCCAGATCGCCACGGATCGAAAATAACGACCGGTCTTCCGGATCGAAACGCGGGGGCCGAGAGGGGTTTCCGCGTTTTTTTCGCTTTTGGTGAAAGATTTGTTAGGAATATGGAATCTTAAAAACAATAGTCTATGAAAAAGTTCGTAATTCTTTCGGTTCTGTTCCTGTGCATGGCCGGCTGGGCTTCGGCTTCCGCGCTCGCCGATCGTCCCATTGGGGTCGAGCAGTTGCCTGCTGCGGCTCAGAAGTTCATCCGGACTCACTTCGCTTCGTCGGAACTCCTCTACGCCAAGATCGACGACGGCTTGTTCAGGAATGAATACAAGGTCGTGCTGGCCGGCGGCATCTCGCTCGAATTTACCGACGACGGTGAATGGAAAGAGGTCGAAGCAGAATACGGTGAGGTCCCTGCCGCAATCGTCCCCGAGGCTATCCGCAAGCGGGTCGCACAGCAGTTTCCCAACGCCCGGATCGAGAGCATCGACCGCGACCGCCGCGGTTACGATGTCGGCTTGAGCAACGGCCTCGATCTGGAGTTCGACCGGCAGTTCAATCTGGTGGACATCGACGATTAGTTTCTCCGTCCGTTCGGGGGCCGCAGCTCGCAGGCCCGGTTTTGCGCGTCCGCCCTCCCCAAAACGGAGGGCGGACGCCGCCGTCATAGGTTCGGCCTATCCGGCTATCGGATATTATGATCGCTTTTCGGTACATCGTGTCGATAAGAATCGTATCTTTGTGTCTGGAAAACAAGACTCAAAAAACAATACGATTATGTTAAGCAAAAAATTGCATGACGCGATCAACGCGCAGATCAACGCCGAACTGTGGTCGGCCTACCTCTACCTCTCCATGTCGCTCGACGCCGAGAACAAGGGTCTGAAGGGCGTGGCCAACTGGTTCTACATCCAGTTCCGCGAGGAGCAGGACCATGCCCGCATCTTCATGAACTACCTGCTTTCGCGCGACGCCGAGGTGAAACTCCAGCCCATCGCCGAGGTACGTACTTCGTGGACTTCGCCGCTGGAGATGTTCAAGGATACGTTGGAGCATGAGAAGAAGGTTACCGCCATGATCCACAATCTGGCGGCTATCGCCGCCGAGGACAAGGACTTCGCGTCGTCCAACAAACTCGTCTGGTTCATCGACGAACAGATCGAGGAGGAGGAGAACGCCCGCGGTATGATCCAGTCGTTCGAGGCCGTCGAGGACAACAAGTTTGGCCTCTACATGCTCGACAAGGAGCTGGCGACGCGTGCTTACTCCACGCCCTCGCCGCTGGCTTCCGCCGAGGAATAGGACCGGTGAAAGTCGCAAAACGAAAGGCGGGAGGCGCTTCGAGCGCTTTCCGCCTTTTCCGTTGCCTTACTTTTCGGCGTGCCGTTCCGCCTTGTAGTCGATTCCGGCTTTGCGGGCTTGCGAGTGTTGGTCGGCCCGGCGGATGCGGTAGAGACGCCCCTCTTTTTGCAGACGCGCTCCGGTCTGGTGATACAGAAACGGGATGTCGGCTGCCATGCACTGTTTCCGGATGCCGAGTACCCAGTCGTAGTCGCATGTCCGGGCGTCGGGTCCCGATTCGCCGCCGACCGAGACTTCCTCGATGTCCGGCGTCAGATAGGGCTCCAGCTCCAGTGCTCCCAAGAGCGGGGCGCAGACGATGACCCGGCGGCGGATCGGGGTCTCCAGAAAGATCGGCAGCCGACGGTCGGCCATCTCCTGATTCTCCACCGTGCAGCCGATGACGACGTTGTCGTAACCCTCGCCCCAGTCCGGCGGCAGCACTTCCCGCAGCCGCCCGATCCGCTTGGTGAAGAACATGAACGTAAGGTCGTGCCGCAGCCGCATTATCGCCCACGCTTCGGGGCGCCATGCGTCGGCTTCTTCCAGCAGGAAGTCCGACGTGAAGCAGGTGTAGATCATCTCGCCTGCCGGGATCTTGAAACGGCCGTCGCGCCTGCGACGTACGGGCAGATCGAATGCCGCTGTTTTGCGTGCCCGGCTGCTGTCGAGGTCGTGTTGCGCGTCTTGCCGGTAGACGTAGCAGTGGCGGCATCCTTCGCTGGTTTTGCGGCATCCGTGCCACGGGTTCCACGCAATGGACATGACTACAGCTCCATTCGCAGCCGCACCAGATCGCGGCACTCTTCGCCCGCCTCGACGATGGGAGCAGGGTAGTATTTCGGGAAGTAGTCGCGCTCGATTTCCACCGGTTCGAATCCGAACGAGCGGTAGAGATGCAGCGGGCCGTTTTCTGCGTCGGCCGTGGCGATTTCGATGCGCCGGCGGCCTTCTTCGCGCGCCCGGCGCAGGGCATCGTGTATCAGGTCGCTGCCGATGCCGCGGCCCTGAAACGCCGGATCGACCGCCAGATTGACGATCTCGACCGTGAAAGGGTGGGTGCGGAGGAGCATGCAGACGCCGACGGTGCGGCCTTCCTCCACCGCTACGTAGCAGTCGCCGCGGTCGATGTAGTCGGCCACCGATTCGGGCGATTCGTCGCCTAAGAGAAGCAGGTCCCACGGCGGAGTGTCGGTCTTGCGGATTTCCATAGTGTCAGAATAGGGAGACGATACCTTCGTATGAAAGCAGAATGACAAGATAGCGCAGCGTCTTGCCCAGAAGCATCGAGCCGGCCGTCAGCCACACGTCGGCGCGCATCAGGCCCAGCATCGCGGCGATCGCTTCGCCGATGACGGGCAGGAACCCGAAGAAGCCCATCGCGGCACCGCGGCCGGCCATGAATTTCCGGGCCCGGGCCAGCTTGCGGGGACCGATGCCTAATTTCGCGATCCATTCCGGGCGGCCCAGCATTCCGATCCAGTAGCACGTCATGCCGCCCAGGGTGTTGCCCGCCGAGGCCGCTGCAAGACACCCCAGAGGCTCGGCACCCATTCCCAGCAGCAACACCATGACGGCTTCCGAGCTGAACGGCAGGATGCTTCCCGCCGCCAGTGCCGATGCGAAAAGCCCCCAGTAGCCCCAGTCGGCCAGTATCTCGGTCAGCGCTTCCATGCGTTTCTTTTTGCAAAGATAGTGCTTCGGACCGAATTCGCGGCAGAAAATCGCACCTCTTCTCCCGGTTGTCCTCTTCCGGCATGCTCCTCTCGATCACCGTTGCCTCTCGCCGACCCGTGCATGCTCCTCTCGGTCGTCGTTGTCCCTTGCCGATCCGTGCATGCCCCTCTCGGTCGTCGTTGTCTCTCGCCGACCCGTGCATGCCCCTCTCGGTCGTCGTTGCCTCTCGCCGACCCGTGCATGCTCCTCTCGGTCGCCGTTGTCTCTCGCCGACCCGTGCATGCCCCTCTTTCGGTCGCTGTTGTCCCTCGCCGACCCGTGTATGCCCCTCTTTCGGTCGCCGATACGACAAAAGCCACTCTTTCGAGTGGCCTTTCGTGGGAACATGCGGATTTGAACCGCAGACCTCCTGCTTGTCGAGCAGGCGCTCTA
>JAMPGH010000001.1:1139194-1178920 GCA_023664045.1 Alistipes senegalensis
GCACTCAACGATTCGAGCAGCAGGGCCAGCAGCTTGTTGTGCGTCGTCTGCAACGGTTCGGCGAGCTGGCAGGACAGCAGTCGGGTAAGCTCCTCTTCGGTCGTGTCACGTTTGAAGATGCCGATTCGGTTGACGTGCCCGGTCGGTATGGTGATTTGGCGGTCGGTCAGGCGTGGGCAGAAATCAGTGGGTGTTGGGTCGAAGCCGGTGCGGTGGCACTGGGCGGCACGGCGTTTCTCGGCATGAGCCAGCAATTCCGCTTCGCGCTCCTTTTGCTGTGCCGCCTCCGCCTGCCGATGCCGGGTATAGTCGGCGATTTCGCTGACGGTTGTATGGACTTCGGTTAAGCGGGTCAGTACTTCGGTGGACGTTTGTGGGGTCGGGTAGCGGTTAAAAAGATATTCGAACGTTTTGTCGATGCGGCGCTGCTCCTTGGCCGAGACCGAACCGTAGGCGAGCCAGCGGTCGTATTCCTGCTTTTTGTCGGCGAGGTATCGGTGTGCTTTGGCGGCCGACAGCCCCCGATGTTCGATTTCGCACTCCATGTACGGAAGCGAAAAGCGGTTGTCTTTGAACCATTCGGCCACGAATGCCAGCCAACTCACGACGCTGACAATCCCATACGATACCCATGCTGCGGCCTGCCCTGCTCCGCCGAGCAGCCGGTTGTGAGCGTTTAATCGGGCTTGCATCTCCTGCAATCGCTCGCGGATTTTGCGGTTGGTGCGCCGGTGCGAGAGCCGTATGTATTCGGTGCGGGTCATGACTGGTGCTTGGCGGCGGCTTGCAGGTCGGCTTCGAGTTCGGCAAGGCTTGCGCGGCGCTCCTCTTCGCGCAGACGGCCCTTGTAGGCGTCGAGCTGCTGGGCCGCGATGCTCTCGGCGACTTGACGGCTGATGCGTCCGGCGTGTTCGAGCAGCTCGCGGCCGTTGATGACCAGAATGTCGTTCAGCTTCTTGATCCAGTCGGCCATATACATGGGCACCTGCCGCCGCGCCTGACTTTCGGCGAATGCAAGGTATTGTTCGACCAGCAGGCCGAGGTCTTTCAGCTCCTCTTCGGTCAGGTAGTTCTTGGCCGTCGCGGCGTCGGATTTGGTGATGCGGCGCGGATCGCTCTTGTCGCAAGAGGTCATGCCCATCATCGGCAGCCGGGCATTGGCGCGGTGGGCGACCAACTCGGCGGCTGTCTGACTGCTGATGGCCCACAGCAGTTTGTTCTGCACGATTTTGAAGAATTCGATCGTCTTTTCGGCTTTCGGGTCGTAGTCGATGCTCGTCGTGTAGATGTCCTTGACCTTTTGGTAGAAGACTCGTTCCGAGAGGCGGATTTCGCGGATGCGCTCCTGCAATTCGTCGAAATAGTTCATCGATTTGCCCGACTTCATCCGCTCGTCGTTGAGCGCGAAGCCCTTGACGAGATATTCGCGCAGCACCTGCGTCGCCCAGATGCGGAACTGCGTGCCCTGATGCGATTTCACGCGGTAGCCGACCGAAATAATGACGTCGAGGTTGTAGTAGTTCGTGTCGTAGCTTTTGCCGTCGGCGGCAGTTGTTGCAAATTTTGCAACAACTGAATTTTCGAACAATTCCTGCTCCTCGAAGATGTTCTTCAAATGACGCGAAATCACCGACTTGTTCCGGTCGAACAGTGTCGCCATCTGGTCTTGGGTCAGCCAGACGGTCTCTTTGCCCATGCGGACGTCGATTTTGATGCTCCCGTCGGTCGAGCGGTATATCAACAGTTCGTTCTCCATAGCATAAAGATAGTTATAATTCCGGAATCCGGTTCACTGCTTCGCGTTTCTTCTCGTCCATGATCTGCGCGTAGACCTGCGTCGTTTTCAGCTCGCGGTGTCCAAGGAGCTTCGACACAGTATAGATTTCGGTGCCGAGCGAGAGTTGCGACACGCGAATGTGTAGCGGCCGCAGTGGAACGTGATATGCTTTGTGGATTATTTACCCACACAGAATTTGGAGAAGATGTTGGCGAGGACTTCGTCGGGGATGATGGCGCCGCGGCCGGTGATGGAAGAGAGGGCGCGGCCGACGTCGCGGATCTCCTCGGCGAGCAGGTCGGAAGGCATGTTCGAGCGGAAGCTGCGGCGGGCGCGGTCGAGGGCGCTGCGGGCGTCGGAGAGTGCCTGGAAATGGCGGCTGCTGGAGACGATGGCATCGCCGTGAAAGAGCCCCTCGGTATCGATCGCGTTGCGGAGCGTACGGCACAAGAGGTCGACGCCCGCACCGGATCGGGCGGAGATGCCGAGGACCCCGTCGGGCAAGGCGGCGGAATCGAGCGTATCGATCTTGTTGACCGCGGTCAGCAAGGTTTGGTCTTCGCGCACGGGGAATTCGGGAGCGGGAATGCCGCGGGCGATCGCTGCGGCGTCGACCAAGTAGATGACGATCCGGGCCCGGGCGATGCTTTTCATCGTACGCTCGATGCCCATGCGTTCGAGCCGGTCGTCCGTGGCGCGGATGCCGGCCGTGTCGAGGAAACGGAAGCGGACGCCGTCGATGTTGGCGATCTCCTCGATCACGTCGCGCGTAGTCCCGGCGATCTCCGAGACCATCGCCCGGTCGTCCTGCAACAGTCGGTTCAGCAAAGTCGACTTGCCGACGTTCGGGGCGCCGACGATCGCGACGGGAACTCCTTCCCGGATCGCATTGCCGAGCGAAAACGAACGTTGCAGCGCTTCGATTTCGGTGTCTATATGTTCCAGTGTGGTTTGCAGCTCGCGGCGGTCGGCGAACTCCACGTCCTCCTCCGAGAAATCGAGCTCCAGTTCCAACAACGATGTGAGATCGAGCAACTTGGCCCGCAATGTTTCGAGCGTGTGCGAATAACCTCCGCGTATCTGGTTGATAGCCAGTGCATGGGAAGCCTGCGACGAGGAGGCGATCAGATCGGCGACCGCCTCGGCCTGCGAGAGGTCGAGTTTCCCGGCCAGATAGGCCCGGACGGTGAACTCTCCCGGCTCGGCCATGCGGGCGCCGGCGGCCTGTGCGAGACGCAGGATTTCGGAGACGATGTAAGAGGAGCCGTGGCAGGAGATCTCGACCGCGTTTTCGCCGGTATAGGAGTGCGGGGCGCGGAATACCGTAGCGAGGACTTCGTCCACGGTGCGTTCGCCCTCCATGATACGTCCGAAATGGACGGTATAGCCTGCAGCGTCGGCGAGCGGCGCAGTACCCCGGAAGATGCGGTCGGCGATGCAGAGTGCCTCGTCGCCGCTCAGCCGGACGACGGCGATCGCCCCGCCCGCGGCCGTGGCGGGGGCCACGATGGTCTCCTGATCGCAGGTCATGGCAGCGACGTTAGCGGCGTTCGATGCGGAGTTTCTGGCCGATGCGCAGCTTGTTGGCGTTCTTGAGTTTGTTCCAGCGCATCAGCTGGGCCGTGGTAACGTGGTATTTGCGGGCGATGGCACCCAGCGTCTCGCCGTTTCGGACCGTATGGATGGTGATGTACTCCATGCGCTTGCGGTCGATATTGGCCGGGTTGATGTACTCCTTGAGGTACATCGAGTCCTTCGCCATGATTTCCTGTTCGCGGGCGATATACTGGGCGATGTTGCGCTGGGGCAGTACGAGTGTGTAGGTTTTGGTGGTCGCCGGAATGATGTCGAGCTTGTACTGCGGATTGAGCTGCCGCAGCGTCTCCATCGGGATGTCGATGGTCGAAGCCACCTGTTCGAGGTGCATCAGCCGGTTGACGCGGATCGTGTCGACCGAGAGCGGAATGGGCGCGGCGACGGGCTCGATGCCGTGGTTGCGGTGGTAGGAGTAGGCATAGGAGGCGCCGATGAATGCCGGGACGTAGCCCCGGGTTTCGCGCGGCAGGTAGTCGTAGATGTCCCAGAACGAACGGCTCTCGCCGCCGGCGCGGGCCAGCGCCTTGTTGACGTTGCCGGGACCGCAGTTGTAGGCGGCGATCGCCAGCGACCACTCCTTGTAGATGCTGTAGAGGTCTTTCAGGTAGCGGCAGGCGGCTTTCGTGGAGAGGATCGGGTCGCAGCGTTCGTCGACCAGCGAGTTGACCTCCAGACCGTAGTTGCGGCCCGTGGAGGGCATGAACTGCCACAGCCCGACGGCCCCCGCGTGCGAGACGGCCGTGGCCGTGAGGGCCGATTCGATGATCGGCAGGGCCCGCAGCTCGACGGGCAGCCCCTCCTTGATGAGTTCGTCCTCGATGAGCGGGAAGTAGTACTGCGACATGCCGAGAATGCGGCCGATGGTGCTGCGTCCGGGTTCGACGTAGCGGTTGATGTATCCGCGGACGATGTCGTTGTAGGGCAGCTGGATGGGCGAGGCGAGGGCCCGCAGCCGCTTGGAATAGACCGAGTCGGGGACGTCGCTGCCGGGTGCCGAGTCGAGGCGGACGTAGGTTTCGAAGAAGTCGCGGAATGCGGCGATCCGCTGGCGCTCGCGCCACTCGGCGACCAGCGAGTCGGCCTGCTCGGCCGTGAGCTCCAGCACCAGCTCTTCGATCTCCTCGATTTCGGGCTTGGCTTCCTCGTCGATCTCCTCGGGGAGCAGGGTCGGTTCCTCCTGCCCGGCAGGAAGCGGTTCCGGTTCCGCGGGTTGCGCTTCGTCGGTCGGCGCCGGGGTTCGGGACGCGCGCGGTTTGCGGTCGAGAGCCGTCGCGGAAAGGGTCAGCGAGAATAGCAGCAGCAGGGCAGTCAGTCTTTTCATATTCAGAAATTGAAACTCATGTTGAATCCGAAGACGGGGCGGTTGCCTCCGGCCGTGGGGACGTAGGTGTAGTCCACCAGCGGTTCGAGGTTCATCGACAGGTCGTCGGATATGTCGTAGTCCTTGAGGTGGGCGTCGACGTGGGCGTCGACGATCTGCAGCACGTATAGCGCCCCGGCGATGATGATGCAGAGGTCGCGGTTGCGGCGGTAGTTGTTGCGCAGGTTGAGGATGTAGGAGGCGGCGTAGCGGCCGTGGAACTCGTCGGTCGGGCCGTCGGGGTATTTGTCGGGATGGGCCTCGTAGTCGCTCAGCAACGTGTAGGCTTTTTTGAAACGCTGGTAGCCGCGGTTGTTCCAGTCGATGCAATAGATCATCGAGGCGAAGCCGCCGATGACGAACGGCACCTTCCAGTAGCTTTTGTTGTAGATCTGTCCTGCGCCCGGGAAGATGCAGGCCAGCGTGGTGGCTTTCTTGACGTCGGAGACGTCGTTGGTGGAGTAGTTGATCGCGACGTCGCCGATGAAGTAGACGTAGGAGGCGATCGTGGCGCCGAGATAGATCTGGCGGCGGGTGTTGCTGCGGATCATCTTCGCCTGCAGGGCGTCGAGCTCGGGCGTGCGGGTCAGGCTGCGGTCGGTGTAGGCGTCGTAGCGGCGCTTGAGCGGCCGGTAGGTCTTGTTCTCGTGGATGAAGAGCGCCAGACCCGCACCCACGGTGCCGTAGAGGATCGGGAGCTTCCAGTACTGTTTGTTGTAGATCTGTCCGTAGCCGGGGAGGACGGTGGAGAGCCACGCCACTTTGGAGAGCGACATCGAGTCGCTCATGAACCATCCTTTGCGGAAGGTGCGGCGGGCGGCGGTGTCGGCCGGTGCGAACTCCCCGCCCCGGGCCAGCCGGACGGCCGAGATGGAGTCGAGGGTGGAGATGTCGTCGGTGCGCAGTTCGGAGAAGCGGATCGAGTCGGCGCGGAATTCGGCGTCGAGGAGCGAGTCGAGCGAAGCCGCGAACTCGGCCTCCCGCAGCGAGTCGGCCTGCATGCGCAGCGAATCCGGCCGGGGAACCATACCGCCCCGCACGACGGTGCGGGCACCCCGGCGCAGCTGGGCGTCGGCGGGCATCCACACGGCCGCGGCGGCCAGCAGGAACAGCACTCGGAACCGGATCCCTCTCATCATCGCTCAGGAACGGGCGGCGAAGCGTTCGATGAAACGTTCGATGTCCTTGTCGTCGGCGAAGCCGATGGTGATCTTGCCGCCGCCGTTCTTCGAGCGTTTGATGGAGATCTCCTGCGAGAAGAACTTTTCGAGCTGCTCGACCAGCCGCGAGTAGCTTTCGGGGTACTCCTCGTCCTCGGAGGCAGGTGCCGAGGGGGCGGGCTGCCGGGTTGCGGTGCGGACCAGCTCTTCGGCCTGACGCACGGAGAGCGACTTTCTGACGCACTTTTTCAACAGGCGGAGCTGCTCCTCGGCGGGCGCGCCGGCGATGGCTTTGGCATGGCCCATCGAGATCAAGCCCTCCTTGAGGGCGAGCTGCACTTCGTCGGGGAGCTTGAGCAGCCGCAGGTAGTTCGAGACCGACGAACGTTTCTTGCCGACCTTTTCGGAGAGGGCGTCCTGCGTGAGGTGGCATTCGTCGATGAGCCGCTGCATGCCCAGCGCGATTTCGATGGCGTTGAGGTCCTGACGCTGGATGTTCTCGACCAGAGCCATCGCGTGGAGATTTTCGTCGTCGACCTCGCGGATGTAGGCGGGAAGCACCTCCAGATCGGCCCGCTGCGCGGCGCGCCAGCGACGTTCGCCGCTGATGATGATGTATTTGCCGTTGTCGGCCTTCTTGACCGTGATGGGCTGGATGACGCCCAGCTGGCGGATCGAGTCGGCCAGCTCGTCGAGCGCCTCCTCGTCGAACTGCGTGCGCGGCTGCGTGGGGTTGGGGATGATCTCGGCGATGCCGATTTCGGCCATCCGGCTCATGGGCTTGAGCTTGGCGTCGAGTGCGTCGGCGCCGAAAATGGCGTCCAGACCGCGGCCTAATGCCTTCTGTTTCATCGTGCGTCGTTATTTAGTTCGTGCGGTTGCGTTTGAGAAATTCCCGTGCCAGAGCGAGGTAGTTTTCCGAACCGATGGCTGCGGCGTCGTAGAGCATGACGGGTTTTCCGTGCGAGGGAGCCTCGCCCAAGCGGATGTTGCGCTGGATGATCGTGTCGTAGGTCAGCTCGCCGAAATGCTCGCGCACCTCGGTAACCACCTGATTGTTCAACCGGTTGCGCATGTACATCGTCAGCAGGAAACCCTCGATTTCGAGCCCGGGGTTGAGCGAACTCTTGACCTTGCGGATCGTGGCCAGCAGCTTCGAGAGACCTTCGAGCGCCAGGTATTCGCACTGCACGGGGATCAGCACCGTGTCGGAAGCCGTGAGGATGTTGACCGTCGTGTAGCCCAGCGAGGGCGAGCAGTCGATGAAGATGTAGTCGAAGCGCTCGCGCACGGAGTCGACGATGCGCTTGACGACGCGGTGGGCGTCCTCCATCTTGGGCAGCTCGGCATCGGCGGCCACCAGATCGATCGACGAGGGCAGCAGCCACAGGTTCTTCACGTCGGGACTCTCGAGCAGCACTTCCGACGGCAGCTTCGCACCCGAGATACATTCGTAGATTCCCTCCAGATTGATGTCGAAACCCAGTCCCGAGGTGGCGTTGGCCTGAGGGTCGGCGTCGAGCAGCAGCACCTTCTTTCCCAGCAGGGCCAGCGAAGCGGCCAGATTGATGGCCGTGGTGGTCTTGCCCACGCCGCCCTTCTGATTGGCCAGTGCGATAACTTTTGTCATAGTTCCGATGGGTTTATAAGCGGACAAATTTAGTGAAATTAAATCGAAATCCGCAATCGTTGCCGAAAATTGATTACCTTTGACGGTTCAAAGAATTGATACAGCCTATCGTATGACGGATAAAAATCGAACGGAGCCGGCCGGCGGGCCGCTCTCCGAAGTGCGGACCGAAGAGGCGGCGGGGAGCGAAATACGGGCCGCAGAACAGCCGGCGCCCGGGGTGCCGGCCGGGGAGCCGTCGGCTTTCGGCGGGGAGACTGCGGTGCCGACGGCCGGGAAGCAGCCGCTGTCGGAACCCGGAGCCGTGCCGGTGCGCAGGCCTTTTCCCACGGCCGGCGACCTTTTCGCCATGCTGGGCATCGTGTTGGGCATGCAGATCGTGGCCGGGCTGGTGCTCTCCGTGGTGCTGACCCTCAAGGGGTGGTCGCCGCTGACCGAACGGCAGCAGGGGATCGTTACGGCGATCTCCTACGTATCGGCGATGCTGCCGGCCTATCTGCTGGTGCTGTGGTATCGCCGGGCCCGCGGCGGCCGGGGATCCGTCGGGCACTTCTCCGCCCGCGGACTGAATCCGGTGCTGCTGTCGTGGGGCTTCCTTTTCGTGATGGCGACGGGCGTGGTCTGCGAACCGCTGCTGGCCCTGCTGCCCGCGCCGCCCGATATTCCTTACGGCCGGGGCGTTTGGGCGGCGCTGACACTCATCGTCGCTGCGCCGGTGCTCGAAGAACTGCTGTGCCGCGGCGTGGTGCTCGAAGCGCTGCGTTCGCGGTTCGGCATGGTGGCGGCCTGGCTGGTGTCGTCGCTCTTCTTCGGCGTGATGCACGTGCATCCCATGCTGGTGGTCAATGCGCTGATAATCGGCCTGATTCTCGGCTACATCTACATCGCCTCCGGGTCGCTGTGGGCATCGATGGCGCTTCATGCGTTCAATAATGCGGTGGCCTATCTGATGCTGATCTCGGGGCGGGAAGGCCTGCTGCTCTCCGAAATGATCGACGATCCGCGGCTCTATCGGATTATTTATATAGGTGCGCTCTTCGTAACGTGCTTTTCGGCATGGATGGTGTGGCGGAAGCTGCGCCGCCTGAAATCCGAATCGGAAAATGAAGTGGCGGAGTAATAATCGGAAACCTTTCTGCGTTAGTTTCCAGTAAAAAAACTATCTTTGCGTGTGAAAATGAATCGGCGAATAAAAATAGCGATCGTTGCGGCGCTGGTGCTGACCGCATGTCAGGAGTTGCCCAACTATCTGAGCGGAGATGCCCTGCTGGCGCAGGTGGGCCGCAAGGAATTGCGTCAGCACGATGTGCAGGCCGTGGTTCCCAAAGGGCTCGTCGGCGACGACAGCGCGGCTTTCATCGGGGTGTACATCGACCGCTGGGTGCGCAAACAGCTCAAGCTGCAGGAGGCCGAAGTGCTCTTCTCCGCATCGGGAGAGAATATCGACAAGATGGTCGAGGAGTACCGGCAGGCGCTGCTGATCCGCAAACTGGAGCAATACTACATCGACATCGGAGTCGACACGACCTGCACGGACGACGAAATCGCGGCTTACTACAATACGCACAAGAGCGACTTCAGGCTGGACCGCTCCATCGTCAAGGGCCGCATCGTGCGTTTCAACGAAGGTTTCCGCCAGAGCCGCCGGCTCAAGGAGCTGATGGGCTCCGAGTCGGAGGCCGACCAGCGCGACTTCAAGGCGCTGTGTACCAAGAACGAATTCACGATCAACGATTTCAGCGATCGCTGGACCGATTTTCCCGACTTCCTGAGTTATCTGCCGGCGTTGCAGTCGCAGAATTACAATTCGATTCTTGCGTCGACCTCCGTGCAGGAGATGCGCGACAGCCACTCGCACTACTTTTTCCGCATCGAAGCCGTGCGCCGCGAGGGCGAGCCCATTCCCCTCGAACGGCTGCGTCCGACGATCCGCCGCATCCTGCTCAATCAGCGGCAGGGCGAGACGATCCGCCGCCACGAAGAAGAGCTCTACTCGCGCTCGGTGGAGAACGGCGACGTGAAGATCCCCGGACGCGAAAAGTCCGAGGCGCAGGAGGAGATGAATAACGATTAACAGATTCGTCATGTTCAGAAAAGCTATCTTGGTTGCGGTGTCCGCGCTCCTCGGCGTCGGAGTTTCGGCGCAGAAACGGCAGGTGATGCTCGATAAGGTGGTCGCGGTGGTCGGCGGTTCGTCGATCCTCCTCTCGGAGGTCGACGACTATGCCCAGCGGCTCGTGCAGCAGCGGCGGCAGGAGGGTTATACTTCCGACCGCGATCCCCGCAACGAAGCGCTCGAAGCGCTGATGACGCAGAAACTGCTCTACAATCAGGCGCAGATCGATTCGGTGAAGATCAACGACGTGGCCATTCTGTCGGCCGTCGAGGAGCAGGTGCAGCGGATGATCGAGGAGGAGGGTTCGATCCTCCGACTGGAAGCCAAGCACCACATGCCGGTCTTCTCCATCCGCGAGATCATGCGCCAGCGTTACGAGGAGCAGGAGTATGCCAGCGAAATGCAGCGCACGGTGATGAACAAGGTCTCGATCATCCCCGGCGAAGTGGAACGCTACTACAAATCGCTGTCGCGCGACAGCCTGCCCACCATCGCCGAGCAGTACGTCTACGCCCAGATCACCAAGTTCCCCAAGTCGATGACCGAGGCCAAGCAGCGGACGCGCGAGCGCCTGCTGGACATGCGCGAGCGCGTCATCACGGGCAACGCCAAGTTCGAGAATCTGGCCCGCATGTACTCGGTCGATCCCGGTACGATGATGCGGGGCGGCGAAATGCCGCCCTCGCGGCTGGCCGAGCTGGACTCCTCGTTCGGCGCCGCGCTCGAAAAGATGAGGCCCGGGCAGATCTCCGAGGTCGTCGAATCGCAGTACGGATTCCATATCATCCAGCTTATCGACAAGCAGGGCGAGTATTACCACTTCCGGCATATCCTTCTCAAACCGACCTACACGATCGAGGAGCAGACCGCCTCGCTCAACCTGCTCGACAGTCTGGTGCGGCAGATCCGCAGCGACTCGATCACTTTCGAACGCGCCGCGCTGGCGCACTCCGACGACAAAGGTTCGAAGATGAACGGCGGTGTGGTTTCCAACAGCGACATCATGAGCTTCTACAACGCTTCCAATCCGAAGCTCACCGTTACGCGTTTCCTGCGCGAGGATTTCGGACACTTCAAGAGTTTGGACGACTACAACGCGCTGATGAAGCTCAAGCCCGGCGAGATCTCGCCGGCGTTCCTCACCGAAGATATGCTCGGCAACAAGATGGCGAAGGTCGTCAAGCTCATCGAGATCATCCCCACGCACCGGGCTTCGCTGGAGGAGGACTACCTCCGGCTGGAAGATATGGCCGTCGCCGCCAAGCAGGAGCGGATTTTCCGCGATTGGCTCACCAAGAAGATCGACGCCATGTACGTCTACATCGATCCCGAGTTCCGGGGCGGCGAGTTCGAAAACAAACACTGGGTGAAATAGCGTCGTGCGCCGGTTTTTCGCCATAGCGTCGTGCGTCGCTCTCTTCTGCGGCGCGATCTTCGCCCGCAGCGGCATGCAGGCTCCTCCGCAGGGAGCGGCGCCCGCCTCTTCCGAGACGAAGATCATCGACCTGAAGTCCGACCTCTCGGGGCCCGTGGCGCCGGGCGATTCGGCGATCTTTCTGGTCGGCAACTTCGCGGCCCAGCACAACGGCGCCGTCATCACCTGCGACAGTGCCGTCCGCTACTCCGACAAGCGGATCGAGTTCTTCGGCAACGTCCTCATCAACAAGAACACCACCTACATCTACGGCGACCGCGCCGACTACAACGGCGAGATCAACGAAGCCCGCATCTACTCGCCGATCATCAAGGTGGTCGACGGCGATGCCACGCTCTATACCTATCGGTTCAGTTTCAATACCAAAGAGAATATCGGCGAGTTCGCCGACGGCGGCGTGCTGACCAACCGCGACAACCTCCTCGAATCGGTGCGCGGCTACTACTATGCCGACACCAAAGAACTCGTCGCCGTGGGGCAGGTCGAGATGCGCAACGACGAATACGAACTCAAGGGCGATTCGGTGGTCTACGACATGGCTTCCGACAACGCCTATTTTTTCGAGCATACCCATATCTGGAGCAGCGACGGCAACTATCTTTATGCCGATCGCGGCGAGTACCGCAAGGCCGATACGCTTTATCTGGTTACGCGCAACGGCTATGTGCTTACCGACGAACAGGAGCTGTGGAGCGACAGCATCGATTTCTATCGGGCCGAGAACCACGTGATCCTGCGTTCGGAGATTCAGATCGACGATACGACGCATAAGGTGCTGGCATTCGGCGACTACGGCGAGTATTGGAAGGAGCCCGGCAATGCGCTGCTCACGCGGCGGCCGGCGGTCGTGAGTTACGATCGCTCGCAGGGCGATTCGCTCTTCATGCGGGCCGATTCGATTCTGCTTCTGACCCTTCGTCCGGGCGCAGAGACTGCGGAGACTGCGGCTCCCGAGGATGCGGCTTCCGGCAACGAAGATGCGGCGGCCGGAGAGGAGACTTCGACCGGGGACGATGCTGCGGCGGAAGTGCCGCATGGCGACCGGATGCCGGAACTTCCCGGCCTGCAGCGCGACTCGCTTCGGACGGAAGCAGCCGATTCGGCGGGAATCGCCGCCGTGCCCGATTCGCTCGCCGTCGTCGATTCGCTGGCGGCCGATACGCTGCCGCAGTTGACGCCGGCCGAACGGAAAGCCTTGCTTAAGGTAGAGGCCCGCAAGGCGAAAGAAGCCAAGAAGAAAGCGGCGGCGGCCGCCAAAAAGGAGCTGCTTGCCGAAATCGCCGCCGAGCGCCAAGCCAAAGCGACGGCCAAGCTGCTGGCGCAGAAGGAGCGCGAGGAAGCCCGGCTGGTCGCCCGGCGTCTCAAGGCGGAATCGAAACTGCGGGCCCGTCTGGCCCGCAAAGGCAAGGTCGCGGCGGTGGATTCCGCAGCCCTGCAGCGCTTCGACGAACAGCTGGCCCGCAATGCAGCCGAGCAGGACTCGCTATACCGGATTCTGACCGAAGAGTGGGTGGCCGACAGCATCGAAATGTCCGCTGCGGACGATACGCTTGCGCTGCAGCCGCTGCCCCGCGACAGCATTTGCCGTCTGATTCTGGGCTATCGCGACGTGCGGATCTACCGTTCCGATTTCCAGAGCGTCTGCGACTCGATGACGGTCGTCGGAACCGACTCCACGATCCACCTCTACATCGAACCCGTGCTGTGGAACGACGCCAATCAGATCACCTCCGAGGTGATGGACATCTATACGCGCGACAGCCGCATCGAGCGGGCCGAGTTCGTCGGCAGCCCGATGATGGTCAGCGAAATAGATACCGTGCATTACAACCAGATCGCCGGCAAGGAGATGACGGCCTATTTCCGCAACAACGAAATCTGGCTCGACAACGTGAACGGCAATGCGCAGACGCTCTACTACAATCAGGACGGCGAACCGCCCGAAATTACGGGTCTCTTTTTCGTCGAGAGCGGCGGCATCAACTTCTATGTCGATGAAAACCGGATCGTGAGGATGGTCTGGTACAACGAACCCCACTATTCGGTCTCGCCGATGGACAAACTCCAGCCCGGACAGGAACTCTATCTCAAAGGTTTCAAGTGGGAGGGGGCGCGGCGTCCCTCGCAGCGCGACGTCTTCGACCGGCGCATCCGGCCCTCGGAGCGCGAAGAGCGTGCGGCGCTCCGTCATCCCGATTTCCCGTTGCAGCGACGTCTTGAAGAACAACGGCGGACGCTCGTCGAGCAACGGCGCTGGGCCGACCGCGTGGATCAGGTCGATCCTGCTACGGCCGAGTGGATGCTCTTGCTGGGCTTCGAGGTGGGGCAACCCCGCACGGAAGGACCGGCATTCTGAGAAGGGGCATTCTGAAGGGGCCATTCTGAAGGGGCATTCTGAGTAGGGGCATTCTGAGTAGGGGCTTCTGGAGCGGACGGTCTGCAGATTGGCGGATTTTTGGAGAGGGGCTGCAATCGGGCGGGAGCTTCGGGAGCGGGCGGTCCGAGAATCGGAGGCGGCTGCTCGTACCGACCGGCGGGCCGAGGCGGTCTCGATCATGATCGTGGGGATGACCGTCGCCAATCTTTTCGGCGTGCCGCTGGGCACCTATATCTGCGGTGCGCTGACGCGGCGCTGCCTGGTGCGGCGTTCGCCGGGATCGGATTTCTGGTGAGCATCGTGTATATCCGGCGCTATCCTCGGCGTCGCGCAATCCGATAACTTATCTTTTGGAGGGGGAGCCTCCGTTTCTGCGCTTTCCTGCTTCTGTACGGCGCTTCCTGCTTTCTTGTCGGGCGTCTTTCCGCTGTTTCTGTGCGGCGCGGAAATTGCGGAGAGGGAGCGTATGCGTCATCTGCTGAAAAAATGGACCGATGCCCTGCTCGGCTGGCTGGGCGTCGATTCGACGGGGCACGACAGCTGGGATCTCTGGGCTGCCGCAGTGCTGGTCGTGCTGGCCGTAACGCTGTTCGACCTGCTGCTGTGCTGGGTGATCGTGCCGGGCGTGCGCAAGGTCGTGGAGCGGACGCGCGTCGGGTGGGACGATACCCTCTTCAGCACGCGCGTGCTGAGATGCGGATGCCATGTGGTGAGCGCGATTCTGCTGGTGGCGGTGCTGCCCGTGGTTTTCGAGGATAAATCCGAGGCGCGGTCGATCGTGATGCGTCTGATGCACGTCTACATCGTCGTCGAGGTTTTCCGTTTCATCAGTGCCTCGATCTACGCCTCGTTCGGGATCGTCGCCTCGCGTCCCGCGTGGCAGAACAAACCGATCAAGGGGTTGCGGCAGACGGCGCAGGGAATCGCGCTGCTGATCTGCACGATTCTGGTGATCTCGATTCTGATCGACAAGTCGCCCACGATCCTGCTGACCAGTCTGGGCGCTTCGGCGGCCGTGCTGATGCTGATCTTCCGCGACAGCATTCTGGGATTCGTCTCGGGCATTCAGCTCTCGGCCAACGACATGCTCAAGGTCGGCGACTGGATTTCGGTGCCCAAATTCGGGGCTGACGGAAGCGTGGAGGAGGTGTCGCTGACGACGGTCAAGATCCGCAACTGGGACAATACGATCGTTACCCTGCCGCCCTATCAGTTAGTCAGCGACTCGTTCGTCAACTGGCATGCGATGCAGCTTTCGGGCGGCCGGCGGATCATGCTCTCGGTGCTGATCGACATGACGAGCATCGCCTACTGCACGCCGCAGATGCTGGAGCGCTTCCGCAAGATCCGGCTGTTGGGGGATTTCATCGAGCAGGCCGAGCGCGAGGATGCCGAGTTCGCCGCATCGCGGGGGGTGGGCGACGACGACCCGCCGATCAACGGCCGCCGGCCGACCAATCTGGCGGTATTCCGGGCCTACATGATGCGCTACCTGCAACAGGAGCCTACGGCCCGCAACGACCTGAAACTGACCGTGCGCATGCTGCCGCCGACCGATACGGGCGTGCCGGTCGAGCTCTATTTCTATACCAAGTCGATCTATTTCGTCGATTACGTGCAGGTGGAACTGTCGGTTTTCGAACACATGATGTGCGCGCTTCCCGAGTTCGGGCTACGGGCTTATCAATCGCCGTCGGGCGACGACGTACGGGCGTTGACCGCTGCGCTCGGGCGGGCTACAGCGTCAGCATCAGCACCACCTGAATGACGATCACCCGCAGGAACATGCAGACCGGGTAGACCGTGGCGTAAGATACCGACGGATGGTCGCCCTCGATGGTTTCGTCGGCATAGCCCAGTGCCATCGGGTTGGCCATGCTGCCGCACAGCAGTCCGGCCGTGGCGCCGAAGTCGAGGCGGAAGAAGCGCATGGCGGGAACGGCCACCAGCACGACCGGAACGAATGTCAGCAAGGCGCCGGCCGCCAGCCACAGCACCCCTTCGGGCCGCATGACGGTCTCGAAGAAGCGGGCCCCGGCGTCGAGCTCCAGACAAGCCAGATACATCGAAAGTCCCAGTGCGCGCAGCATCAGGTTGGCGCTCTGCGTGGTGTAGGTAACCACGTGGAAACGGGGTCCGAAAGTGGCGACGAGAATGCCCACGATGATCGGGCCGCCGGCCAGTCCCAATTTGACGGGGATCGAGATGCCCGGAATCGCGAAAGGAATGCTGCCGAGCGCCAGACCGAGAAAGAGCCCGATGAAGACCGCCGCGAGGTTGGGCTCGTCGAGCGTCCGGACGGCGTTGCCGAGGATCTTCTCGACGCCGCGGATCGCTTCCGTCTCGCCCACGACCGTGAGGCGGTCGCCTATCTGCAGCCGCAGGTCGGGCGTAGCCAGCAACTGCACACCCGAGCGGTCGACACGGCTGATGTTGATGCCGTAGTTGTTGCGCAGGCGCAGCGACGCCAGCCGTTTGCCGTTGATCTCGGGCCGCGTTACCAGAATGCGCTGCGAGATGAGCTGGTTGTCGACGCTGTTCCAGTCGATGTTGCCGCTGTTCCAGTCCTTGTGCTCCTGCTCGCCGAAGAGCAGGAGCAGGGCGTCGGCCTCTTCGGGGTTGGTGATGGCCAGAATGACGTCGTTCTCCTCGAGGGTCTTGTCCGAGGTGGGAATCGAGACCCGGCCGTTGCGCCAGAGCCGCGAGACGACGAAGTGGCGCCGGCTTTCGGCCGCTACGTCGTGGAGGCTCTTACCGAAAAGCGCGGGGTTGGTGAGCCGGTAGCTGGCGATGAAGACGCTGCGCCGGTGCTCGGCGTCGGGTCCTGCCAGATCGGAGGGCCGGACGAAACATTTGCGGACGAAGATGATCGCCAAGATGACGCCCACGACGCCGAACGGGTAGGTGAGGGCGCAGCCCAAAGCGGCGCCGCTGGTCTCGCGTCCCATCAGCTGGAGGGTCTGCTGCGCGGCGCCTAAGGCCGGCGTGTTGGTCGTGGCGCCGCACAGAATGCCCGCCATGTCGGGCATGGGGATGCCGAGTGCGTAGCTCAGGGCGACGGCCGCGGCCGTGCCGAGCAGGATGACGGCGATCGACGGCACGAGCAGCCGCACGCCGTCGGCGCGCATCGAACTGAAGAAACCCGGGCCGACCTGCAGCCCGAGGGCGTAGACGAAAGTAACGAGCCCGAAACTTTCGGCGTAGGCCAGCATCGCCGGATCGACCGTCAGCCCGAAGTGTCCGGCCAGAATTCCCGTGAAGAAGATGAATGCCGCGCCGAGCGAGACGCCGAAGAAGCGGATCTTGCCCAGTCCGATGCCGATCACCGAGATGAGCGAAATCACCACCACGGCCTGCAGGGCCGAGTGCTCGAAGAGTATGTCGCGGAGCCAATCCATCGCGGGGAAGTTTATGGCTGCAAAAGTAGGGAAAAAATCCGGAAAGACAACAAAACGACCGGAGCTGTCGAAAAGGGACGGCTCCGGTCGGGAGATTTGCGGCGCAGCGGAGGGCGCTGCGGGTTACAGCGTCAGCGGTTCGCCGCGGTAGAAGTCGAGGATCTTCTGTCGGAAGACGAATTCGTACTTGGCCTGCGCCAGCTCCGACTGCGCTTTCTCCATGCGGGTCTTGGCATCCTGGAAATCGTAGAGCGTCGAGCGGCCGGCTTCGGCCTTGCGCTCCTCGTAGTCGAAGGCGATGCGGGCCGAGGCGAGGGCCTTTTCGGCCGCGCGATATTTGGCGTAGGCCGCATCGGCGTTGTACCAAGCCTGCTCGATCTCCTTGCGCAGCGCCTGTTCGGCGTTGAGCAGGGCGAGCTGCTGGTTGCGCATCGAGATCTTCGCCGTGCGGATGTTGTTGCGTGTGGCGCGCCGGTTGAAGATCGGGATGCCGAGCGAGAGCCCGACATATTCGTTGCGGTTCTTGTCGAACTGGAGCCAGAAGCTGTCGTTCATGCTGCTGTAGACGCCCGTGCCGAAGCCTGCGCGGAGCGAGAGCGAGGGGTAGAGCGCCGAGCGGGCGATGCGGACGGCGTTTTCGCTGCTTTCGAGCCGCAGCCGCTCGGAGCGGATGGCGGGCCGGCGGTCGACGGCGGAGTCGTAGATCGCTTCGGAGGAGCCGAGGCGGCGGAGTGCGGCGAGCGCTATGCTGTCCAGCACGGGGACGTCGACGTCGAAGCCGGCGGCGCTTTCACGGTTGAGCGTCTGGCTCAGGTCCAGAAGCGCCAGCGAGAGGTTGTTGCGGGCCTGCGTGAGCGAGAGTTCGTCGTTGGCGACGAGGGCCCGGCTTTCGTAGAGGGCCGATTCGGGCTGCCGCCCCGCCTCCACCAGCTCGCGGCTGCGGACCGCCTGCTGCGAACTGAGCGCCAGCTGCTGCTCGGCCACGGCGACCAGCTCCTTGTTGTAGAGCACTTCCAAAAAGCGGGTCATGACGTTGATCGCCACGTCCTCGCGGGCCCGTTCGAGGTCCTGCACCGCGGCGGCCAGATCGAGCTTGCCGCCCTTGATCTGCCGGTCGATGCGCAGTCCCTGAAAGACGGGAACCGAGGTCGAGATGTCGAACGATCCGGTCTGGAGCGTTTCGCTCTTGCGGGTGTTGTCGGCCGAGGTGCCCCAGCCGAACGAAGCGTTGTAGCCGAGCGAGGCATTCAGGTCGGGCAGGCGGCTGTATCGGGCCGTCGAGAGCTCGACGTCCTGCTGTTCGACGGAGAGGGCCCGCTGCTGCACCTCGATGTTGTTCTGCTGGGCGTAGCGGATGCAGTCGTCGAGCGTCCAGAGCCGGCCGGCCGGCTCTTCGTCGGGTTGCTGTGCCCGGGCCGTGCAGAGGGTGCACAGCGCGGCGAACAGGATGATGCGTTTCATGGGTCGCTGCATTCGGGGTTATTCTTTCCGGGCACCGCGGATGCGGTCGGATTCGGTCAGGCCCTCCGTGATCTCCATGCGGATGCCGTCGGAGAGGCCGATGACGACTTCGCGGCGTTCGAAAGTCTGCTCCTCGCTCTGCTCGGGCGAGGTGAGCAGCTGCACGTAGGTTTTGTCGCCCTCGAACTCGACGGTGCTCTCCGGGACGGTGAGCACCCCTTCGCGGTTCCGGATCATCACGCTGGCGTTGGCGCTGTAACCCGCCCGCACGAAGACGTCGTCGGGGATTCGCACCGCGGCCTTGACCTCGAAGAGGATGATGCCGTTGTCCTCGGTGGCTTTCGGGGCCACGTACTCCAGTTCGGCGTCGAGCTCGACGTCCTGCAGGGCGCCGATCGTGAGCCGTACGGGCATGCCCTCGCGGAGCTTGCCGACGTCGGTTTCGTCGATGTTGCCCTGAAACTGCATGTTGGTCATGTCGGCGACGGTGGCGATCGTCGTGCCGTCGTTGAAGGTGTTGGCCTGAATCACCGAGTTGCCGACCTTGATCGGCACGTCGAGGATCATGCCGTCGATCGTCGAACGGATCTGCGTGTTGCTCAGATCCTTATATCGGTTGGTGATGCCGTTCTTGACGATCTCCATGTTCTCGCGGGCGTTCTGCAGCTCCTCCTCGGCTTTGGCGAGCGTCGAACGGCTCTGCTCGAACTCCTCGTCGGAGAGGACGCCCCGCTCGTGGAGCGCTTCGGTACGGTTGTGCTCGCGGCGCGTCTGGGCCAGCGAGATTTCGGCCAGCGAGACGCGCGATTCGGCGCTCGAAAGCTGTCCCATTTCGGGCACGACCTTTACGGTGGCGATGACGTCGCCCTTCCGGACGGTCTGCCCGGCCTCCTTGCAGACGTCGGAGACGATGCCCGAGATCTGCGGTTTGATGAGCACTTCGTCGCGGGGCTGCACCTTGCCGGTAGCGATCACGTACTGCCGGATGGTGTCGATTTGGGGCTGCACGACGGTGTAGACCGTTTTTACGGGCCGGGTCTTCTGCCACAGGAACCAGACCGTGCCGAAGAGCAGTGCGACGAAGAGCACGCCCGACAGGATTTTTGCGATTTTTTTCATGGTTGCGGTTATTGTTGTTTCTTCCTTATTCTTCCCGGATGGCATCCACGGCCTTGATCTTCAGAGCCCGGAATGCCGGAATGATGCCGGCGAGCAGGCTGCCCGCCACGATGATGCCCAGCGCCAGCATGCCCGTGCCGAACGATACCAGCCACGAGACGTCGGCCCCCTCCTGCGCGATGACGACCAGCTGGTGGTAGGCCGAGTCGGCGGCCGACAGCACGCCTACGGCGGCCGCGAGCCCCAAGACGCCGGCGACGAACGTCAGGATGAAACTTTCGCTGAGGATCTGCGAGAGGATGGCCGCCGGCGGAGCCCCGATGGCGCGGCGGATGCCGATCTCCTGCGTACGCTCCTTGATGGTTACGAGCATGATGTTGCTTACGCCGACGATGCCGGCCAACAGGGTTCCCAGTCCGACGATCCATGTCAGCAGGGCGATGCCCCGGAAGAGACCCTGAATCTTGTCCAGCATTTCGGAGACGGCTATCGTCCAGATCGCCTTTTCGTCGTCGGGCGAGATGATGTGGCGGGCGAAGATCTCCTGCCGGCAAGCCTGCTCGACATGGGCGCTGGGGATCTCCTCGCGGCCGGCCAACGCGATCATGTGCACGTAGTCGCCGCGGCCGAAGAGCTGCTGCGCCAACGACACGGGAACGATGATCGTGCGCTCCAGATCGCTGAACGACATGGCTGTGCTCTGCTTGCGGATGACGCCCGCGACGGTGAAATAGGAGCTGTTGACCTTGATGACCTTGCCCGTAGGATCCTCGCCGCCCGGGAAAAGATCCTTCCAGACCTGCGTGCCGATGACGCAGACCTTGCGCTTGTGCGTCATGTCGACGTCGTTGATGAAGCGTCCGTAGAGCAGCTTCTGGGGGTTGATGCGCTGGTAGTCGGGCGAGTAGCCCATCATCGAGTAATCGCCCTTGCGCTCGTGGTAGCTGCAGTGGAGCTCGCCGCCCCAGTAGACGGCCGAGGCGTAGAGTACCTCGGGGAGCTTCTTGACGGCCTCCACGTCGTCGTTGTTCATCCGCCACCAGCGGTTGCGGGGCATGCCTTTGTAGGGAATGCCGGTTTGCTGGGGCTGCAGCAGCACGGTGTTGGTCGACATGTCGCCGAGCTGGATGCGGAACAGGCGGCCCAGTCCCATGCCGGCGCCCAACATGACGGTGAGCATGAAGATGCCCCAGAAGACGCCCAGCGCCGTCATGATGCTGCGCTTGCGGTTCCGGCTGATGGTCTGCCAGATTTCGTTCCAGCGGTCGAGGTCGAAAAAGTGCATGGCTCTGCCTATTTGTTGTATCGGAGTGCGTCGATGGTTTTGATTCGAGCCGCGCGGTAGGCGGGGACGTAGCCGGCGATTAGACCCGCGATGACCAGCACGGCCGTGGCGCTGACGGCGACGCCCAGATCGAGGGTCGGGTCGAGGAAGACCGAGGGCCCGGCACCCGCCCGGGTTTGCGGCGCGACGAGGTAGCGGTCGACGATCTCCATCGTGGCGACGCCCAGCACCATGCCGACGTAGCCGAAGGCGGCGGTGATGAAGACCGATTCGGTGAGGATCAGCCGGATGATCGACGACGGCCGGGCGCCGAGCGCCTTGCGGATGCCGAACTCGGCGGTGCGCTCGGTGATGGTTACGAGCATGATGTTGCTCACGCCCACGATGCCGGCCAGCAAGGTTCCCAGTCCGATGATCCAGACGAAGAGATTGATGCCTCCGAAGACGATCATGATGCTTTTGTAGCGCTCCATCGTGTTGTCGAGCCAAATGGCGCTCTGGTCGTCGGGGGCGAAGTCGTGCTCGGCGGCCAGACGTCGCAGCACCCGCTGCTCGAACTCCTTCATCTCCTTGTCGGTGCGGATGTCGCGGACGGTGAAGATGGTGTTGTTGATCTCGGGGTTGTTGGCGTTGTAGAGCAACTGTCCTGTGGTGAGGGGGATGTAGCACGAGGAGTTGTTGCGCTGGGCGTCGCCCTTCTGTACTCCCACCACCGTGAATATCGAGTTGCCCACCTTGATCCGCCTGCCCAGCGGATCGCCGCCCTTGAAGAGCAGCCGGCGCATGGGTTCGTCGATGACGATCGTCTTGCGGTATTCGCGGATGTCGGCCTCGTCGATGAAGCGGCCGGCCGAGAGTTCGACGCCCTCGATCTGCGCGATCCGGGGCAGCGAACCCCGCAGCCATGCTTTGGTGAACTCGCCGTTGCAGGTAACGGTCCGGGTGGGGAACCAAGCGTTGGCCGCGACCTGCTCGATTTCGGGAAAGTCGCGCTGCAGAATCTCCAGATCGCTGTTCCGCATCCGGATGCGGCGCCCCTTGCGGTAGCCTTTGTAGGGTTTGGAGGTGTAGCCGCCGTAGAGGTCGATGGAGTTGGTGGCGTAGTTGCCGAAGTTGGCGGTAACGCCGTTTTTGAGACCGTTGCCCGAACCCAGAAGAATCACCAGCATGAAGATGCCCCATGCGACGGAGAAACCCGTGAGGAAGGTGCGCAGCCTGTTGCGACGCACGGAGGTCCAGATCTCCAGCAGCAGCTCGTTCATCGCCCCAGTCCCGTGGAGGTGATCGAATCGATGACGCCGTCGCGCAGGCGGATGATGCGGTCGGTCTGGTCGGCGATCGCCTGCTCGTGCGTTACGCAGATGATCGTCATGCCCATTTCGGTGTTGACGCGCCGCAGCAGGTTCATGACCTCCTGCGAAGTGGCGCTGTCGAGGGCGCCCGTAGGTTCGTCGGCCAGAATGATCTGCGGCTTGTTGATGAGCGCCCGGGCGATGGCTACGCGCTGTTTCTGACCGCCTGACATCTCGTTGGGCATGTGCATGGCCCAGTCGCGGAGGCCCAGCATGTCGAGGTACTCCAGCGCCAGCGCGTTGCGCTTGCGGCGCGCTATGCCCTGATAGTAGAGGGGCAGGGCGACGTTCTCCACCGCGTTTTTATAGCTTATGAGGTTGAACGACTGGAAGATGTAGCCGATCATGCAGTTGCGCGCCTCGGCGGCCTGCGTCTCGCTCAGATTGCGGATCAGCCGCCCGGCCAGATAGTAACTGCCGCTGTCGTAGTTGTCCAGAATGCCCAGAATGTTGAGCAGGGTGGACTTGCCCGATCCCGAGGCGCCCATGATCGAGACCAGTTCGCCGCGCCCGACTTCGAGGTCGATGCCCTTGAGCACATGCAACGGGGAACCGTTGTTGTAGGTTTTGTGGATCTGCTGCAGTTTTATCATGGTTTTCTTCTGTTTGCGGTGTAGCTCCGAGGCGACGGTCTCGATTCGTTAACGCACAAAAGTACGATTTATTATCCGAAAAACAATTTATTTTTATCGAAAAACAATAAATTTTTCTTTTTTTGCCTTCTGTCGCTGCTTTTTCGGCACAAATATATGGATAAAAATGTATTTTGCAAAGAATTATACTATGTATTGCATAATAGATGGAGAAAAAAAGAAAAGCAGCCTGCAGATGCTGGACGCAGCGCACGGGGAGGCTATGGGCTCGGTAGTCGCCATTCATCGGGTTCACATAATCAGCACGAAAGTAGAAGCTGCCGCCATTGGTACTGCTCGATGTGTTGGGTGAAGAAGACCACGAATAACCGTACGTGCCGACAGACGTCAGAACTCCCGTCATCGAGTTGCGGTAGCCCGAAGCAGGCGCATGGAGCAATCGCTGGAATGAATGCAGGAAAGGAAACCTTTCGCAATGAATAATGAATAGTGAATAATTGTCAGAGCAACAAAAAGATAGGCTTTGCAAAAATTCCGTGAACTCTCACAATAATTATTTATTATACATTATTAACTATTCACTAAGATCTGCTTTCCGGCAGACTGGGATATATACCGACCTTAGGCGGGGCTCGGTTTTTCGAAAGCACCTTTCTTAAAACCGGCCTCTTAGGCCGGGGATTGCTGAATCTGCGGCCGCGCTGGCGGAAGCTCTGAAAGAACATCCCGCCACTCCGGGTCGAAGCTGCTTTGCTATGTGTCGGACGGTCGGGCGCCGGCATCGCCCGCAGCCTGGCCGCCTAATGGAGGTGGATGAACGAGTAGCCGAAACGTCGGCAGGCCTCACGCTCCAGTTCTTCGCGGACGTCGGGATGGGCGATGTCGATCAACGCCCGGGCCCGCTGCGCAAGGTTTTTGCCCCGCAGATGCGCCACGCCGTATTCGGTAACGATGTGCTGGACCATGTGGCGCGTGGTTACGACGCCGGCGCCCGGAGCGAGCAGCGCCCGGATCTTCGATTCGCCTTTCGGCGTGGTCGAGGGTATGGCGATGAAGGTCTTGCCCCCCTCGGACAAGGCTCCGCCGTACATGAAGTCGTGCTGCCCGCCGACTCCCGAAATGATGCGCTCGCCGACCGAGTCGGCGCAGACCTGCCCCGTGAGGTCGACCTCGACGGCCGAGTTGATCGCCATGACACGGGGATTCTCGCGGATGCGGAACGGATCGTTGGTCCAAGCCACATCCTTCATCAGCAGATCCTTGCGGTAGTCCATGTAGTCGTAGAGGCGGCGCGAACCCAGAGCCAGCGACGCTACCGTAATACCGGGCAGCACCTTCTTCTGCGAGTTGTCGATCACGCCGCGTTCGAGCAGCGGCAGCACGCCGTCGGTCATCGCTTCGGTATGGAGCCCCAGATGCTTGTGGTTGTCGAGCGCCGCCAGCACGGCGTTCGGAATGCCGCCCACGCCGATCTGGAGCGTCGCACCGTCGGGGATCAGTTCGGCGATATGCCGGCCGATGCGGCTCTCGATCTCGGAGGGGACGGCCGTGGGAACCTCCACCAGCGGTTCGTCGACCTCGACCGCGGCGGCCAGTCGCGAGATATGGATCCGGGCGTCGCCGTAGGAGTAGGGCATCCGGGGATTGATCTGCGCGATGACGGTCTTGGCGCACTCGGCGGCCGAAACGGCCAGATCGGCCGAGACGCCGAACGAGCAGTAGCCCTCGGCGTCGGGTGGCGAGAGGTTGAGAATCGCTACGTCGACGGGCAGCGTGCCGTCGCGGAAGAGCCCCGGAATCTCGCCCAAGAAAGCGGGAATGGTCTGTCCGTAGCCGTCGGCCAGCCAGCGGCGGATGTTGTTGGCCACGAAGAGGCTGTCGACCAGAAAGGAGTCCCGATATTCGGGGCGGCAGTAGGGGGCCTCGGTGCGGCCCACGGCGAAGCCCGAGTAGAGCTTCACGCCGCGCAGCTCCGCACCCCGCCCGGCCATTGCGGCGACGAGGGTTTCGGGAATCGAGGTGCTGCCCTGAATGTAGACGCTGTCGTAGGAGCGGATCAGCCGGACGGCTTCGGCGGCAGTGGTGAGTTTCATGGCGTTATCGGTGATGGCGTTCGAAAATGGCGAGCCGTTCGTCCAGCAGGTCGAACTGCTCGGGCCGGTTCATCTGCGAGATGCAGACGCGGATGCCCTGCTGGCGGCTGCCCGTGAGCGAGAGGGCGATGGCGCAGATGCCGCACAGCAGCAGGTCGCGCAGCAGCTCCGAGCCGCTCAGTCCGGGATAGCCGACGGTGTAGAAGAATCCGTCGCTCACCTCCTCCGTCTGGTCCTTGTCGTAGACGATGCGGAAGCCGTGGCGCCGGAAGATCTCTTTCGTAAGGCGGGCCCGCCGGGCATACTCGGAAGTCTCCGCCACGAAGTCCGTTTTGCCGTCGCAGGCCGCATCGAACATGGCTGCCAGAGCGTATTGCGCCGAGTGGCTCGTGCCCGACGACGCGGCGTAGAGAATGGCCAGCACGTAGGCGTCGCCCAGCCGGCCCATGCCGTAGCGCCGACGCAGGGCGGGGTATTCGCGGCGGTAGAGGGCATCGGAGATTGCAACTACTGCGATGCGCTGTCCGGCGTAGCTGAAGATCTTTGAACCCGAGATCATGAGGATCCAGTTCTCCGTATAGCGGGCTACGGTGGCTTGATAAGGCGCCTCGAAAGGACGTCCCAGCGGCTTGCGGAAGTCCATGCAGAGGTAGGCCAGATCCTCGATCACGAGGGCGTCGTAGCGTGTGGCCAGCTCGCCGAGGGTGCGCAATTCCTCTTCGGTGAGGCAGATCCATGCCGGGTTGTTGGGGTTGGAGTAGACGATCGCGGCGATGCGCCCCGTGGAGAGGTAGCTTTCGATCTTCGGTCCCAGTTTCTCCGCGCGGTATTCGTAGATGTCGAACGACTCGCTGCGGATGCCGAGAATATGCACCTGATTGCGCTGTACGGGGAATCCCGGGTCGATGAAGAGGATCGTGTCCTTGCGGGGATCGAGCTGCGAAGAGAGCAGGAACGTCGTGAAGCTGCCCTGCATGGAGCCCACGGTCGGGATGCAGCCCTGAGGCGCCACCCCGATGTCGAAGAAGGCCCGGATGAAGCGCGAAGCCGCCTCCTTGAGCTCGGGGATGCCGAACATGTTGGGGTAGATCGAGGCTACGCCGCGCCGCAGGGCCGCGCATTCGGCTTCGATGCCCGCCTGCTGGGGCGGCAGCCCGGGGATGCCCATCTCCAGATGGAGAAATTCGGTGTCCGTTTCCTGTTCCAGCGTGCGGGCGATGTCGCCCGACTGCCGGATGGTCGCCTGTGCGATGTCGGCGATCTGCATCCGCTCCAGCACGGAGTTCAGTGCGGCGATTTCCAAAGGCAGGCGTCCCATTATTTTATCTGTTTCGAAGCGTGGGCATATCCCGCGCGGAAAGCCGCGAGGTTTTGTTCGACGATCGACTCGCCCTTGCGTGCGAAGATGGCGCGGATGCCCTCCTCCAACCGTTCGACGGGCAGGTCCAGCAACGGTGCGGCCGCACCCAAGAGCACCATGTTGGCCGAGCGGGGCGATGCCGCCTCGCGGGCGAGGGCTTCGACGTCGAGGACGATCGCGTGCGGCAGGGCGGCCAGCTCGCGCTGGAGAGTTTCTTCTTCGGGGTAGTTGTCGATGTTCCTGAAAGGGGCGGTACTCGTAACGATCCAGCCGTCGGCCGGCAGCCAGTGGAGGTAGCGCAGCGCCTCCATCGGTTCGAGCGAGACGACCAGATCGGCGGCGCCCTGCGGAATCAGGTCGGAGTGGATCGTGCTCGACGAGATGCGCAGGTTCGACTGCACGTCGCCGCCGCGCTGGCTCATGCCGTGTACTTCGGCCTGCTTGATCTGCAACCCTTCGCCGAGGGCCGCGTGTCCGATGACCGTGGCGATCGAGAGGATGCCCTGACCGCCCACGCCCGAGAGTATGATGTCCTTTTTCATATCCGATTTTTTTGCCGGTTAGCGTTTGTCCGCAGTCGCATGGCGCCGTGCCGTCTGGATGCACTCGCGTCGCGGAATGATGACCGAGACGCCCTCGTAGGCGATCTCCTCGCGCAGCAGCTGCTTGAGTTCCTCGCGGTTTCTGGGCAGCGGTACCGTTACGCGGATGTGCGCCGTCTCGACGCCCAGTCCGGCGCAGATCTGCTCCAGCCGCCCGGTGCCGGCCGAGTCCTGCCCGCCCGTCATGCCGGTGGTGAGGTTGTCGGAGATGATGACCGTGATCGGGCTGCGCTCGTTGACGGCGTCCAGCAGTCCGGTCATGCCCGAGTGGGTGAAAGTCGAGTCGCCGATGACGGCGATCGCCGGGCGGAGACCCGCGTCGGCGGCTCCTTTGGCCATCGTGATCGAGGCGCCCATGTCGACCACCGTGTCGATGGCGTGGAACGGTGCCAGCCACCCCAGCGTGTAGCAGCCGATATCGCTGAAGACCCGGGCTGCGGGGTACTCCTCGCGTACGACCTCGGTCAGCGCGGCGTACATGTCGCGGTGGCCGCAACCCTGGCAGAGAGCGGGCGGACGCGGCACGACGAGCTCGCTGGCCTCGTGCGCTTCGAGCGGCGGCAAACCCAAAGCCGCGCGTACGCAGTCGGGCGTCAGTTCGCCGGTGCGGGGCAGTTGGCCCGAGAGGCGGCCGCGGATCTCCGCAGCACCAGGCAGCACGCCCCGCAGGGCCTCTTCGACGACGGGCTGCCCCTCCTCGACGATGAGCAGCGTCCGACATTCGTCGGCCATGCGTCGTACCAGCGCGACGGGCAGGGGATATTGCGAGATTTTCAGCACGGGATAAGGCGATCCCTGCGGAAAATTCTCCATGACATAGTTGTAGGCGATGCCGCAGGCGATGATTCCCAGCGACTTATTGTCGCCCTCCTCGTAGCGGTTGAAAGGGCTCGTTTCCGCTTCCTGCTCCAGCCGGTCGCGATCGTCGAGCAGCGTCTTGTAACGTATGCGCGAGTTGCCGGGCATGAGCACCCATTGGCGTTTCTGCGGGCCCTCGGGGCAGCCGACGGGATTCTGCTCGCGCACTTCGCCGACCTCCACCACGGCGCGCGAGTGGGCCATGCGGGTGGTCAGGCGCATCAACACGGGAATGCGGAATCGCTCCGAGAGCTCGAACGCTGCCCGTACCATTTCATAAGCCTCCTGCTGCATGGAGGGTTCGAAAGTCGGCACCAGCGCGAATTTCCCGTAGAAACGCGAATCCTGCTCGTTCTGCGACGAGTGCATCGAGGGATCGTCGGCCGCCACGACGACCAATCCGCCGTGGGCGCCGGTCATCGCCGCATTGACGAACGCATCGGCCGCGACGTTCATGCCCACGTGCTTCATGCAGACCAATGCCCGCCGTCCGGCGAACGACATGCCCAAAGCCTCCTCCAGAGCGGTTTTCTCGTTGACCGACCAAGCGCAATGGATGCCCCGGGCGGCGGTGAGCGGGTGGCTCTGAATGAATTCGGCGATTTCGGTCGAGGGCGTGCCCGGATAGGCATAGACGCCCGAAAGTCCGGCGTGGAGCGCTCCCAGTGCGAGGGCTTCGTCTCCGAGTAAAAGTTCCCGTTGTGCCATAACTGCATCGATTAGTCCTGATTTCACAAAGTTAGAAACTTTTAGCAGAAAAACAACTTTCGATGATGAAAAGTTCCCATTACGGGCCGGAAAGTTCCGGATCGTAGTTGCGGCGAAGCGGTAAATGGGAAATCGCCGATCGGGAGATATTCGTTTGTCCGGTGAAAAAAACGGGTGCGGCTACTTCGGTTCGACCGGTTTCGTTATCTTTGCCGGTGAAATCGATGCAAGATGAATCGTCCTTCTCCTACCAAGCAAGTCGACATCGTCCTTAAATATGTTAAGGATCAGCTATTCTCGGGACAACTCCGGCCGGGAGGCCGGCTGCCGGCCGAACGACGCTTGGCCGAGATGCTGGGCGTGGGGCGGGCGCATGTGCGCGCGGCGCTGCAGAAACTCGAATTTTACGGCATCGTGCAGACTTTTCCGCAGAGCGGCTCGGTCGTGGCGCAGGAGAAGATGCAGGTGCTCGAACATGCTCTTGCCGATGCGCTGCGGATCGAGCAGTACGATTTCGCGTCGCTGGTTTCGGTGCGACTTCTGCTCGAAACCGAGGCGCTGCGGCTGTGTACCCGCAATCGGACGGAAGAAGATCTGGAGGAGATCGGACGGGCGCTGGTCGCCTGCGAAGAGAAATTCTACACCGACGAACGCGTAGCCAAAGATTTCGCGTTCCATCAGGCGCTGGCCCGCGGGGCGCATAATCCGGTCATCGCGTCGCTGCTGCTGGTCATCACACCCGACGTGCTGCGCTTTTATCATCGTTATCGTGTCTGCGCCGTGCCGCAGGAGGAGGTATGCGCCGAGCATCGCGAACTGTTGCGCTGCGTGAGCGAGCGCGACGAGGAGGGAGCTGTCGAGACCCTGCGTCGCCATTTGGAGGCCCTCGGCGATTTTGCTGCTTCCTACCGCGACGACAACCATTTTCTGGAGTAAGTTTTTTGCTTCGTCCGGATCCGGTGCATGAGAACGGCCGGGGTTATTCCCGACCGTTCGTATCGTTCCGGCAAGGCTCGGACGGGAAGTGCCGGGTCTTATGGCGGGATGTAGCATGGGTATCTACATCGAGCTGCAACCCGCAGCGAGAAGACTGCATAGCAGTTACCGTTGTATTATTCTACACCAAACTGCAACACAACACATTCGGGAACGACTGCAGCTTATCGTATCTCTACATCAAACCACAACTCTGCTTGAAGCCGCAAATCGTATGCGAAGTTGTTTTCTACATCAAACCACAACCTCCAACGCATCGGGAGCATCATCGTGCGGTTGTATTTTATAGAGTTTCTACATCAAACCACAACTGCGGAGATTCTCGATAGTCTGTGATATTGTTGTATTTTATAGAGTTTCTACATCAAACCACAACTGCTCGTTTCGCAATAGCCTTGCGCTCGTTGTTGTATTTTATAGAGTTTCTACATCAAACCACAACGTATCGTCGTTGTCGAAGAAGGCATGAATCGGTTGTATTTTATAGAGTTTCTACATCAAACCACAACGATCCCGAAGCTACTCCGTTCAGCTCCGATGTTGTATTTTATAGAGTTTCTACATCAAACCACAACTCAGAAAAACATCGAATACACACCGTGGAAGTTGTATTTTATAGAGTTTCTACATCAAACCACAACTTAACTTATGCTGATGAATATGTCTCGGTTGTTGTATTTTATAGAGTTTCTACATCAAACCACAACAGCCCGACTGGCCGAGGCTCAAGCAAACAAGTTGTATTTTATAGAGTTTCTACATCAAACCACAACTGTAGGTTGCGTTGGTCGTGTAGGTCGAAAGTTGTATTTTATAGAGTTTCTACATCAAACCACAACGGTAATAAGAGAACGCACGCCCCCATGACGGTTGTATTTTATAGAGTTTCTACATCAAACCACAACATTTTACTGCTTTAATGTATTCTTGTAATGTTGTATTTTATAGAGTTTCTACATCAAACCACAACTCCGATGTATCGTACTCCATTCAACCGCCTGTTGTATTTTATAGAGTTTCTACATCAAACCACAACTCAGCGCCTCCGGATCCTGTTTCTGATACGTTGTATTTTATAGAGTTTCTACATCAAACCACAACTAGATCGGCAAGGCGATCTTTTGTCCCGATGTTGTATTTTATAGAGTTTCTACATCAAACCACAACTGCGATTGCTCTCAGCATTTCCGTGAAGTAGTTGTATTTTATAGAGTTTCTACATCAAACCACAACCTGACACGACTCAGGCTGAGGTAGTGGCCAGTTGTATTTTATAGAGTTTCTACATCAAACCACAACTTCTTCGTAATGGAGGCTTCTTTATTTCGGTTGTATTTTATAGAGTTTCTACATCAAACCACAACTAACCCCGCTTGCGGGTAATAACATCTGTTGTTGTATTTTATAGAGTTTCTACATCAAACCACAACTGCTGGGCTAAAGGTATTGTTACTGTCGAGTTGTATTTTATAGAGTTTCTACATCAAACCACAACTGGACGAACCGGCCAACTTCGTGGACAACAGTTGTATTTTATAGAGTTTCTACATCAAACCACAACAAAATTTGTTATATCAAAAATTATTCCTAGTTGTATTTTATAGAGTTTCTACATCAAACCACAACGCCGGGCTCGGAACGGGCTGATTCCTGATGATTTACGCAGTGTTCTCGGAAAATAAAACGCCCTCCGGAGGCCTCGACGAAGTCGATTCGATGTATTTTCGTATTTCAAAGAACAAAGATAATCGGATTTTTCGGAACGGCAATGCCTTAGGTATCGGTAGCTTGTTGCAGCCGCACGGGACGGCGATCAGAAAAATTCGAGTTGCTGCGGCGTTTCGGGTCTGGCCCGTTCGACCTTGCCCCAAAAATTCAGGATGTCTCCGTACTGTTTGTCCGTTACGCACAGAATGCTCGTATATCCGGACGGAGGCATCGATCGTCTTACTCGGCTTATATGGACATTCATATTCTCTTTGGATGCGCAATGCCGGACATAGACCGAGTATTGCATCATCGTGAAGCCGTCTTTCTCCAACGCCTTGCGGAACTGGGCGGCATGGCGCCGCTCGGTTTTGGTGTTGGTCGGCAAATCGAAAAATACGAACAGCCACATGATCCGGTAGGCATTCAAACGGTTTTCGGACATTATTCGAGCAGCGGATAAAGAATCTTTTTCTGGGTTCCGGCGAAGCATTTGGCCAAAGACGCCGAGGTGAAAGTCAGTCCCACGTCCAGCGGACGCTGCACCTTGTCGAACCGGGTGTCGGCGAAGAGGATGCGCAACAGTTCTCCTTTGACCTCTTTGGTCAGCTGCGACCGGCCGGCGGCGTGAAGTCCGTGGACTATTTCGTCGACATAGGGACGATAGGGTTCCATCAGGTCGTCGGCCAGCGGAAACGCGTTGTAGCGGTTGCGGTGGAAGATGCCGAAAGCCGGCAGCAGTCCCGAGCCCATCAGGGAACGGGCGACCGCTGCGCGGAGAATCGTATAGCCGTAATTGAGCAGATTGTTCGGCTCCTCGCCCTCCCGGGACCGAACGAAGTCTCTCCCGAACAGCTCCGTCCAGTAGATCTTGGCGGCGATTCCCTCCCGATTGTCCGCGTCGCCGCTCTTCACGTTCATGTAGTAGGGTTTCAGCTTGTCGCCGTCTTTGCCGAGTTTGCGCAGCAGGGCCGCCTGATTGCGGATTTTCGCTTCGACGATCTGCTTCCAGATCCCTTTTTTGAGGGGTTCGCTCGCCTCGACCTGCGCCCGATAGCTCTCGCCCTGCGTCTTGTTGGAGTCCAGATTCATCAGCATGGCGTTCGGCATGCGGTTGTCGCCGCAGAAGATGACGGCGACGTTGTTGTCGGACAGCGCATTGAGCAACGGCAGCGTGATCGTCGTCTGCTGGTGTTCCAGAACGATGACGCCGATATCCTCGATCGGGATGCTTTTCTGCATCTCGGGAGCCTCCTTGGTGTGGACGATCATCTGCCCGTTGCGCAGGCTCAGGCAGAAAGGCGTCGAGAAGAAGAGGGAGCGCTTCAGCATGTCGGACGATGTTTGAATTTCAGCTCGCCGGCGACGGTCAATTCGAAGTCATAGCCTTCGACATAGGCGTTGAATTGCGTGTGCAGGATGCGGATGACGGGACGGTATTCCTCTCCGCTTTTCCATGCGCCATCTTTGGCTTTCAGATCGCCGGCGGGCCGGGCTTCTTGGTGATGCCTAAAAGTAAGGGTGCCGTAAAAATATTTTTGTTGTAGTTTCAATGTACTCATTCCCGTTACCTTATACAGCCGTTTCGTCAGCTCCGCCTGCGTGCATTCGAAGAGTTCTTCCGGCGAATTTTCGTAGAACAGCACCATCGTGCCCGTTTTGAGGATGTATTTCCGCGGATACTCGTTTGCATCGGTGCGCGGTACGAGGTCGGGCCGGGCTGCTCGGTCGGCGCTCGCCTTGAAATATTGCGCGGCTTCCAGATTGCTGACGATTTCGAACGAACGTTTGGTTTTTCCTTGTCGGTCCGTCCCTTCGTAGAGGGCCATGCAATAATTGCTGTCGTTGGCGACGTGGTAGTCCCGTTTGTACTCTTTGACCGAGGCGTCGCGTTGCTTCTTGAGGTGGATCGGCTGCGTAACGTTCGGCGTGAAGATGCGTACCTTGCGGATCGGAATCCCTTTTTCTTCGTTCATCCAGATCGTGTGCTCCTCCGGGTTCATCGCTGTCTTGAAGCCGACCTCATCGATTGCCTCCTTCACCTTCTGCTTGACCGTTTCGTCGACGATCTTCTCCACGTCGGCGGGCAGGAGCTGGTCGAGCGACTTGCGGACGACGTATCGGATTTCGTCGTCGTGTCGGATGGCGCCGTAGAAGGTTTGCATGTGGAGCGCTCCGCGGGCCGTGTCGCCCTGCATGTAGCGCGGTGCTCCCCGGCCGTCGACCTGCACCTTGCCGCGGATGCGCAGCCGCTTGCGGCTCTGTTTGGGCAGGTTGTCCGGCGTGTGGTGCGAGACGAGCAGCTCATCGGCCACGGCCTTGAGATCCTCGGTGAAGGTCGGCCACGGCTTTTCGAACTGCGGGCGGGAACCCTCGCTGCGCAGGTAGCGTTCTTCGTCCTCGACGTACCGGGCCCAGCGGTCGTATTCGTTGCGGCCGATGCAGGCGATCGTGATGGCGTCGATGCAGTGGTGGACATGGTTCGTGCGCTGCTTCTTCGCATACTCCTCCTGCAGACCCCACATTTTGCGGAACGCGTCGGTTGTGGCGCCTTTCACCGTGTAGATCCGCTCGAATACGCTCTTCAGGTAGAGCCGCGCATAACGGCCGATGATGCCGATGTCGACTCCCTGCCGGTTGGTGAATCCCTCGGGAACCTCGGTCATGGCGAAGCGTTCGAGTTTGCCGCGCCAGTATGCCGCGTGCATCTGCAGATAGTGGCGACGCTGGATGGCGTTGTCCTTTTCCGACTTGGTCGCCGCTCCCTTGCTCTTGCGGACCTGCGCTTCGATCTGTCTTTGCAATGAGTCGACTTTCTCCTGCCAGCCGAACATCTCGATTCGCGCCATGATCTCGGCATGGGCCGACAACTCCGCGGGGAGCTTGGCCCGCTTGACGTCGCGGTTGAAACGGTTTTCGCAAAGCGTTTTGTTCATCTGCGAATCGTCGCCTCCGCGCGACCGGGGCAGGGTATGTTCGATGTCGTAGCAGGCCCCGCTGCCGATGAAGTCCGAGATGCGGATCTGGTTGCCGGTGTAGGGGCAGACATGTTTCTGCTCTTCCCAAAGACGATATTTCAGAATATCGCTCTCCGAGGGTTCGATGTCCAGACCCGTTTCCGCCGCATATTGCTTCCGGATCTCCTCGGCATAGCCGCGATGCTCGGCTTCCCGTTCGCGTTGGTATTGTTCGATGGCCTTGCGTTTGTTGGCGTCGTTGAGTCCTCGGGCGAATTCGATGTTGATTTTCGTCGTGGAATCGATCTTCCCCTCCCGCAGTAGCTGGTTGAGCAGAATCCGCAGCCGGAACAGGGCGCGCATCGCCATTGGATTGCGCACGGAGGAGGTGCGGGGCGAGCCCAACAGCCGCAGGCCGTTCGCATCGGGTCGTGCGGTGCGATAGGTTTCGATCATCGAAGGGTGGTAAAGCCGGCCGAGCCGCGAAGTGTCGAGCCCGTTGTCGGCGAAGTAGTCCGCAATGCGGCGTTCTTTTGTGTCGTATTTGTCGTACGGGTTGCGGACATAGTCGAGCAACAGGGCTGCAAGGTCCTGTTCGATCTTCTCCCGCTGTTCGGGGTCTGCGTAGATCGGCTGCGGCAGGACGGCTTTCAGGTTCGCGACGAAGACCGCTTCGTCGTAACGGTAGCCGGTACGCAGATAGGGAAGCATCTTGTTGATCGCGTTGAGGCTGAGGGCCGCATAATCCTGCGGCATCCGGATCGCGGCGAACGCTGCGGCCTGTTCGTTCGGGAGCCGGAGTTTTTCGCATGCCCACGCCGCGAGCCGTTCTTCATCGTCGAACGAGAAGAGCGCATGCCATACGTCGTTCAGCACCTGATCTTCGGTTTTGCCGTCGCCGAGCGTGTAAAGGCTGCGGATTTCTGACAGATGGTCGTTCCCGAACACCGCGATCAGGGAGGCCGTAACGGGACATCCGCTCACGGTCGCCGTGCGGGCGTAGTTGAACCGGTAGGGGGCTTCGTTGCGGTCGCCCTTGCAGGCGTAGCGGCCTTTGCCGGCGATCTTCCGTGCGATCTCTTCGAAATCGAAATGCGGCTTGCTTTTGCGCAGGAACAGCGGTCGGATCGTCTCGATCTCCGTTTGGGTCAAAGACCGGAAATCGCCGTCTGTAGGACCTGCGATGCGGATGTTGTTGATGAAAGAGTACATGCGGAACTCCTCGAAACGCGGGTGGGAGACCGGGCAGCGGGACTTCGTCTTTTCGAACGTGCATCTGCCGACCGATCCTTTCTGCGATTTCAAAGGTCGCTGGAAGAAGATAGCCCGGTAGAGCGCCCGCTGCAGCGGCTCGGGCAACCGCTGTTTTTCGCAGATGGCCCGGAACTCGGCCAGATAGTGTTCGTTGCGGGAGGTGTATTTTTTGCGGATCTTCTCCTTTCGTTGATACAGCGCGTAGAAGTATTCGCCCAAATAGCGGCATCCGGCGTTTTCCATGTCGGCCGTCAGATTCCGGATGCTTTGCTTGACCTGCCCCTCTTCGCTCTCCTTTCCTGCCTCCTTGCGATTGCTCAGAAATCCGCGCCGCTGTGCCAGATGATAAAGTGCCCGACCGAGCGTATGGCGATCGGACTTGCTGCCGAGATCGAGCGTTTCGGTCAGGGCCCGATAGCGGTCGCGGTAGGGATTTTTGCCGGTGTCGTCGTCGGTGCGCTGCCAGCGGATGAACTCTTCGTCGAGGGGGTAGTTTTTGTGCTTCCGCCACTCGCTCAGTTGTTCCTCGGAGAGCGGCGGGCACAGGTCGTGGCGCACGAGGACCTTGAGCACTTCGATCTTGCGCAGCCGGCGACGGAAGTAATGGCGCCTCAGGGCCCGGGCCTCGGTCCGGGCCTGTACGGCCGGCTTTTCGTTGTTCTTTTCGCGTGCGACGCCTTCCTGAAAGATGTCGACGCCCTTGTCGAGCAGCGCGTATCCGCAGTCGGTCTGTTCTACGATGGCCCAACCCAACGAGTTGGTGCCGAGGTCCAATCCCAGTATTTTCGGCATAAGAGATCGATTTTTCGTAAAACTAAAGAAAAAGTTGCAAAATTCCAAACTTCGGGTTATATTTGCAACGTAAGAATTCTACATCTTACCACAATAAGGCTACATGCCGAAGGTTTCGACCTACCGTCTCCGCGTACTCCGTGGAGACTTTTTCGTTTGAGGGGGGGCTTTGTCGCTGGCGGGGAGATCGGATGCCTTGATATGCCGGTCGCTTTACAGCATGTCCGGCCAAAGAAAAAGCCGCCGTCCTTTCCGACGACAGCCCCGAATGCAAGAAAGAGAGCCTTTGGAACTCTCTTTCTTCAGTGACACCGACAGGACTCAAACCTGTAACCTTCTGATCCGTAGTCAGATGCTCTATTCAATTAAGCTACGGTGCCGAATTGCGACTGCAAATATAGGGTGAAAATCCGATATGCGCAAGAAATCGGACAAGAATTTTAAGAAAAAATAGCGGAAGTACGGCGTAAAGCCCTCGAACCGGTGTCTGACGAGGGGCCGGGGCGGGATCCGGTCAAACGGTCGGGAGCGGAGAAAGAGCGATGATCGAAGAGAATCGCCGAGGCTGGGTAGCTATCGGTCGGAGGAGGCTCGGACCGGATGCGGGAAATAGAATCGCTACTTGACCTCGCGGTCGGGATGGTCGCGCAGGAACTTTTCCCAACTTTGCGAACCGCCTTTCGAAACCGCTTTCTTGCCGCCGCCGAGACCCTTGACGCGTTCGTCGCCCATAGCGGCGTTGAGCGGCGAGGAGGTAGCGTAGTAGTGGCACAGCGCGACGGCCATGCCGTCGGTAGCGTCGAGCCGCCGCGGCGGTCGGTCGATGGCGAGCGTCCGGCAGACGATGGCCGCCACCTGCTCTTTGGCCGAGGAGCCGCGGCCCGTGATCGCCTGCTTGATCCGCATCGGCGCATATTCCGAGACGGAGAGCCCCCGGCTCAGCGCTGCGGCCATCGCCACTCCCTGCGCCCGGCCCAGCTTGAGCATCGATTGCACGTTCTCGCCGAAAAAGGGCGCTTCGAGCGCCACCTCGCGCGGCCCGTATGCGTCGATCAGCGCGCCGACCCGTTCGAAGATATGGGCCAGTTTGGCGTAGGGATCGGTCAGCTTGTGCAGGTCGATGTCGCCCAGTACGACGGCCCGCACCGTCCGGCCCTCGACCTCCAGTACGCCGTACCCCATGTAGTTGGTGCCGGGGTCGATTCCCATGATGCGGTATGTTTCGGGAGGCGTCGGGCTTGCCATGCGGATACGGACGGATGTTATCGACGTTGTTTTTCCAGCTTCCGTTCCGCTTCCCGGCGAAGGTCGGTCAGCAGCCCGGTCGCTTGCATCGCAGGACTGAAAAGGGCGATTTCGTCCAGCATCTCCTGCGGCGAGAGTTGCGCGGTCTGCGCCTCGAGCATCTGCACGCCGAAGTAGTTGTCGCGGTTGTTCTCGTAGGCCAGCCGGAAGAGCGCCTCGTATTCGAGGCTTACGCTGTCGCGTCGCTCCTCGGAGGTGTCGGGATCGAAGAATTCGCCGATCAGCTCGGTTTGTCGTCGGGCGAATTCCGAGGCGGCTTCATTGGCCGGAGTACCCGAGACGAGGATCCGTTCGGGCATATCGGGATCGTTTTCGAGCCGGACGGTTCCCGGTTCGAGAATGAGGGCGACGTCGAACGTCTTGTTGTCGGTGATGCGTCCGGCGGCGGGCTGCCCGACATCTCCTCCGAGGCGGAACGAGCCATTGTCGACGACGGCGGAGTCGAGGAGCCGGTTTTCGGAGGTCGCCAGATAGACCGTGCCTTCCAGCCCGTCGATATGGCCTTTGACGGTGCAACCGCTGCGGTCGCATCCGCACAGCAGCACGGCCGCGATCCAGAACAATCGTTTCATGGCCTCTTATTTCCGAAGTTCGCCGACCTCTTTCTCCACGTCGCGCAGGCGCTTGTCCAACTCGGGCAGGCGCTTGAAGACGGCTGCCGCACGGTGGTACTGCATGCCCGGAAGCGCGGGATAGCCGAAGCGGATTTCGCCGTCGGGGACATCCTTGTCCAGTCCGCTTTTCGAACCCACCATCACGCGATCGCCGATCGTTACGTGGTCGGCGATGCCCACCTGTCCCGCGAGGAAGCAGTTGCTGCCCACGCGCGAGGTGCCGGCGATGCCGGTCTGGGCCGACGAGACGGTGTTGGCGCCGATCTCGACGTTGTGGCCGATCTGGATCAGGTTGTCGAGCTTGACGCCGTGGCGGATGACGGTCGAGTCGGTCTTGGCGCGGTCGATGCAGGTGTTGGCGCCGATCTCCACGTCGTCCTCGACGATGACGTTGCCCAACTGGGGAATCTTGTCGAATCCGCCCTTGGCATTGGGCATGAATCCGAAACCGTCGGCGCCGATCACGGCGCCGGCATGGAGGATGCAGCGGCGGCCGATGCGGCACCCTTCGTAGATCTTCACCCCGGGGTAGATCGTCGTGCCCTCGCCGATCTCGACGCCGGCGCCGACGTATGCCTGCGGGTAGATCTGGCAGTCGGCGCCGATCTTCGCACCCGCTTCCACCACCGCGAAGTCGCCGACGTAGCAGTTTTCGCCGACCGTGGCTTTTTCGGAGATCGAGGCCCGCTCGCTGATTCCCGTGCGGCGGGGTTTGGCCGCGTTGTACATCTCCAGCAGTTTCACCACGCAGGCTGCGGCGTTCTCCACCTTGACGAGCGTGGCGGCGACGGGTTGCGAGGGCTTGAACGACTTGTCGACCAGCACGATGCTGGCGCCTGTGGTATAGAGGTGGGGTTCGTATTTCAGGTTGGTGAGATAGGCCAGCGAACCTGCTTTGCCCTGTTCGATCGAAGAGACGGTGTGCACCGCTGCCTGCTTGTCGCCGACGACCTCGCCGCCTAAGAAACCGGCGATCATTTCGGCTGTGAATTCCATTGCCATATTATTATAGGTATTTTGTGATGTCGATTCCTGCCGGCATGAACTCCTCGACCGAACGGCCGAACGCCAGCACTTCGCGGACCCCCGATGCCGAAATGTCGGCCACGTCGGCCGGGGCGAAGAGCACGACGGTGGTCAGTGCGGGCCAAAGCCGGCGGTTGGTCGCTTCCATCGAGCGTTCGTATTCGAAGTCGAGCGTATTGCGTACTCCGCGGACCAGCGCGCAGGCACCGACGGCTGCGGCCAGCTCGCCGGTCAGTCCGTCGTAGATGCGCGTTTCGACTCGCGGATCGCAGGCATAGAGATCGTCGATCAGCCGTTTGCGGTTTTCGGGCGTCAGCAGCCCCCGTTTCGAGAGGTTGCTGCCGATGCCGATCACCAGCCGGTCGAAGAGCTTCAGCGCCGTGTCGACCAGCGCGGCGTGGCCGCGGGTGAACGGGTCGAACGAGCCGGGGAAGATAGCGATTCTTTCCATGAAAACAAAGGTAGTGAAAAAATCCGAATTCAGAACATCCCCTCCATGGCGATGGCTACGCGTTCGGCGATCAGCGACATGTAGGGCACGCCCTCGCAGTGCCCCAGTGCCGTAACGCCCCGGTGGTCGACGAAGAACAGCTCCTCCATGCGGGGGAGCGAACTCCGGTCGAGCAGCTCGTCGCGCAGCGTCAGTCCTGCGGCACGGATCGCCCGCAGGGCCAGTTCGCGTTCGACGCTCGGCGGAGCGAGGGAGGCGAAAACCTCCCGGTTGCGCACGCCGAAAAGGGGGGCGTCGTCCGCCGTGCGGCAGAAGCCCTCCCGGTCGCAGCGGATCACCGTCGC
>JAMPGH010000001.1:1179020-1242198 GCA_023664045.1 Alistipes senegalensis
GCGGCCCCGGCCGGCTCGCCCTGACGGCGTGCCAATCCGCCCGCCGCTTCGCGGGCCGACGTGGGCAGGTCGATGAACGGAAAGTCATAACAGAGAATGCAGGCGTCGGGCATCACGCTGCGCAGGGCATATCCGGCGTAAAGCGACGTCCCGGCCGCAAGCAGGCGCTCGCGGCCGTCGGTCTCCACTTCGATGCGCACGAATCCCGAGACCGCCGGCGGATAGCGTTCGGCGCGCGCCACGGCGGTGATCCGGCGCTCCAGTTCGTCGACCTCGGGCCGGTATTCGCATTCGAAGAGCGTGCGGGCCGCCTCTGCGAGCGCTTCCGCGTGGAGAGCGACCAGCCGCGGCCGTCCTGCGGCGACGTGAACGGTCTGATAGAGATAGGGTTCGTTCACAGCAGGAAGATTTTCAGCAGCAGTTCGCGCAGCAGCTCCCCGTCCGGGGCGCCGCCCGTGTTGATGCCCTTGCTCTTGGCGTCGTATTCGCGCAGCAGGCCCAGAATCCGGAAGACCTTGCGGTTGTCCCAAAGCGCGGCGTGCTGCTTGATCTCGTTGACGACGAAGGTGTTGTTCTTGCGCAGAATGCGCATCAGCTCGGCATCCTGCGGGAAAGGCTGTCCCTTGCGGCGCGAGAGCCAGCGCAGGTAGTTGAGGACGAAGAGATCCCGGAACTGCCCGAAGAGCGCGATGATCGTCAGCAGCAGCGGGTTGTCTTTGGGATTGCGCGCGAAGTGGTCGGCGATCATCAGGGCGCGGGCCATGTCGCGGGTCATGACGGCCTTGCACAACTCGAAGTTGTTGAAATCTTTCGAAATGCCGATATTGGCTTCGATGTCGGCGTCGGTAACTTTCGTCGTGCCCTCGGGCAGGGAGACCGCCAGCTTCTGCAGTTCGTTGGCGATCTTCGAGATGTCGGTGCCCAGATGGTCGGTCAGCATCGAGAGCGCTTTGGGATCGATGGCCAGTCCCCGTTGTTTGGCGAATTGCTGGAGCCATGCTACGATTTCGTAGTCGCGCGGCCGTATGGATTCGAGTACGACGCCGTGGGCCGCGCACCCTTTGTAGAAAGCCGAACGCCGGTCGACCGTCTTCTCCTTGTGGCAGATAATGAGAATCGTCGTGGGCGAGGGTTTCTGCGTATAGAGCGAGAGTTTGTCGAGACCCCGCAGCTGCTGCGCCTCCTTGACGATCACCACCTGATACGACCCCATCATGGGCATCTGGCGGCAGAGGTTGATGATCTGTCCCGCCTCCGAGTCCTTGCCGTAGACCGTGATCTGGTTGAAGGAGCGTTCGGCCTCGTCGAGCACGCCGGTGGCCAGCTGTTCGCAGAGGGCGTCGATGAAGTAGCTCTCCTCGCCCATCAGCAGGTAGATCGGGGCGTAGCGGCGGGCGGCCGCCTCGGCGGCCATGCGTTCGTACTGGGCGACCGTGTCGCGGAATCGGATAGCGCTTTTTGCCATGGGGTCAGACGATCTCTTTGATGATGCGTAACACGTTTTCGGTCTCTGCGGTGAGGCGGTAGCGGTCGTCGATGCGCCGGCCTACGAGCCAGACGATCTCGTCGCCCGACAGCAGCACGAACTGCCGCTGCTTCTCGGCCGCCGGAACTTTGGCGTCGACCAGAAAGTCGCTCACCTTCTTGCGGCCCGTCATGCCGAAAGGGACGAACCAGTCGCCCTCCTGCCAGCGGCGCAGCGTGAGGGGATATTGCAGCTTGTCGGCATCGAGCTGTGCGATCTGTTCCGGCACGCCGAAATTGGCGATGTCGTCGATGTCCGTATATTCGTAGTGCAGCACCGAGTTGCCGCAGTAGCTGCGCGGGGTGTCGCGGTCGACCTGCGAGGTGCAGGGGTCGTCGTCGGCGATGGGCGCCACGACGATCGTGCCCCGGTCGATGCAGGCCATGCGTTCGCGCGAGTAGAAGCGGCGGCCCGTGGCTCCGCAGTCGAGGGCGTGGCAGAGCGAGTCGATCACCTCGCCCTTGAATCCGTAGGCCGAGCCCAGAAGTTCGTAGATGACGAATCCGCGCGGAAAGGCCGGGTCGATCCGGTCGGGCCGGATGGTGTCGATCCCGCCTTCGGAGGTTACGGCCTCGCGGCGGATGCGCTCGATGCCGTGGTCGATGAAGCGCTGGGCATCGGTCAGTCGGCCGATGTTGCGCTGCATGATGTGGGTGAAGCGGGGGTTGATCTCCCGGATGCGGGGAATCAGCCCCAGCCGGATTTTATTGCGCAGGTATTTGGTCGAGCGGTTCGAGGAGTCTTCGCGGAAGGGGATCTTGTTGGCTACGGCGTACTCCAGAATCTCCTTGCGCGAGGCAAACATCAGCGGCCGGACGATGCGTCCGATCTGCCGGGAGATGCCCGTCAGGCCGCGCAGCCCCGTGCCGCGCAGCAGGTTGATGAAGAAAGTTTCGATCGAGTCGTCGGCGTGGTGGGCCACGGCGATGGCCGTGTAGCCGTGCTGGGCCCGCAGCTCCTCGAACCACGCATAGCGCAGCCGCCGCGCCGCCATCTCCATCGACTCGCCCGTGCGCTCCATTTCGGAGAGCGTGTCGAAGCGGCGGTTGTAGCAGGGAACGCCCGCGCGGGCCGCCTCGTCGGCCACCAATACCTCGTCCTCGTCGCTCTCGGCGCCCCGCAGCCGGAAGTTGCAGTGCGCCACGCCCACGTCGTAGCCGCTCCCGGTGAAGAGCGAGAGCATGACCATCGAATCCACGCCGCCCGAGACGGTCAGCAACACCCGGTCGTCGGGCGTGAGCAACCCGTTCTCCTCGATATATCGTCGGAACGCTTCCGGAAGAGTCATGATTCTTCGAAATTAAAAATTAAGAATGAAAAATTAAAAATGCACATCTGTAAATCGATTCGACTGCCGCATTCCGTTTCGTCCGTTTTTTTGTCGGGTGGGGCGACTTCACGATTTTTAATTTTTAATTTTTCATTTTTAATCGGTTACAGAATGTTTACCTCCGTGTCGATCTCCACGCCGAATTTTTCCCGGACGGCGGACTGCACTTTCCGGGCCAGCGCCAGCACCTCGTTTCCCGTAGCGCCGCCCAGATTGACCAGCACCAGCGCCTGCCGCTCGTGTACGCCGACGCGCCCTTCGCGATAACCTTTCATTCCGGCTTTGTCGATCAGCCAGCCGGCTGCCAGCTTCGCCTTGCCTGCCTCGGCGGCAGGGTAGAGCGGCATCTCGGGCCACCGGGCCTTCAGCTCCGCAGCGATCGATTCTTCGACCGCCGGATTCTTGAAGAAGCTGCCCGCGTTGCCCAGCTCGGAGGTGTCGGGGAGTTTCGCGCGGCGGATGGCGATGATCGCCTCGCGGATGTTGCGCAGCGTGGCGCCGCCGCGGGCCTCCGCCTCGCGTTCCACGTCGCCGTAACCCAGATGGGGCTGCGGCGTGCGCGACAGCGCGATTTCGATCGCCGTGATGACGACACGTCCCTTGAGCTCCCGCTTGAAGATGCTCTCGCGATAGCCGAATGCGCAATGCGCGGCGTCGAGCATGAGCATCGAGTCGCTTTCCGGGCAGTACATTTCGACCCGTTCGATCGCATCTTTGGCTTCGCGGCCGTAGGCGCCGATGTTCTGCACCGGAGCGGCTCCGGCCTTGCCCGGTATGAGCGAAAGATTCTCGATGCCCCACAGGTCGCGGTCGACGGCCCATGCGACCAGATCGTCCCACTCGACGCCGGCATCGACCCGCACGCGGACCTTTCGGCCGTCGTCCGCGAGGATGCGGATTCCCTGCGATACGGGGGTGAGGAGCACGCCGTCGTAGTCCTGCGTGAAAAGCACGTTGTTGCCGCCCGCCAGCACCGTCCACCGTTGCGGAATGCCGGCGGCGAAGATCGCCCGCAGCTCCTCCGTCGTTTCGAATTCGACGAGCCGCGCGGCGCGCTGCACCACGTGGAAGCTGTTGCGGTCGCGAAGGTCGACCGATCGAAATTCTTTCGCCATGATGCGCAAAGTTAGGAATTATTTCGTATCTTTGGTTACACTCGATACCGACAAAACCTAAATACTTTAAAAAATCATGTTCACTCAGGAAGATCTTCAACAGATCGCCCGGCACGGCCTCACGCCGGAGGCCGTCGAGGCGCAGATCGAAAATTTCCGACGGGGATTCCCCTTTTTGAAAGTCGTGCGCGCCGCATCGCCCGGCGACGGCGTAACGATGCTGGACGCGGCGGCCGCCGATGCCGCCGCAGCCCGGTACGAGCGGGCGGCCGCGGACCTCTCGGTGGTGAAGTTCGTGCCCGCATCGGGTGCCGCCACGCGCATGTTCAAGGAGCTCTTCGAGTTCGTCAACGACGACAAGCGCGGCAAGGGTATCGACACCCTGCTGCAACATATCGAGCGATTCGCATTCTGGCCCGAACTGAAAGCCGTGCTGCCCGAGGGCGCCGATGACAAAGCCGTCGTCGGGGCGATCGTAGGTCGGGGACTCGACTACGGCAGCAAGCCCAAAGGGCTCGTTACGTTCCATGCCTATCCCGAGGGTGCCCGCAAGGCCGTGGAGGAGCATCTGGTCGAGGGTGCCGCCTATGCTGCGTCGGACGGCACGGCGAAGATCCATTTCACCGTCTCGCCCGAACACCGGGCCGGTTTCGAAGCGCTGTTGGCCGAGAAAGTACCCGTTTACGAAAAGCGCTTCGGCATCCGTTACGACATCTCGTTTTCGGTGCAGAAGTCGTCGACCGACACCATTGCCGTCAATCCCGACAACACGCCGTTCCGGCAGGAAGACGGGAGGCTGTTGTTCCGGCCGGCGGGACATGGCGCGCTGATCGAGAATCTCAACGAGATCGCTGCCGACGTGATCTTCATCAAGAATATCGACAACGTAACGACCGACGCCCTGCGCGGCGATACGATCCGTTTCAAGAAAGTGCTGGCGGGCGTGCTGCTCGGATTGCAGGAACGGACGTTCGGCTATCTGAAGGCGCTGGATGCCGGTACCGCCGACCTGTCGGCCGTCGCCGAGTTCATCCGCAAGGAACTCTGCGTCCGCCTGCCCGAGAAATACGATGCGGCTCTGCTGCGCAGCATCCTCGATCGCCCGATCCGCGTCTGCGGCATGGTGCGCAACGAGGGCGAGCCGGGCGGCGGTCCGTTCTGGGTGGCCAATCCCGACGGCACGGAGTCGCTGCAGATCGCCGAGTCGAGCCAGATCGCGCCCGAGGATCTGCCGCTGATGAAATCGGCGACGCATTTCAATCCGGTGGATCTGGTGTGCGGCGTGCGGCGTGCCGACGGCGGCAAGTTCGACCTGCGCGGCTATACCGATCCGGCGACGGGATTCATTTCGTCCAAGTCGTCGGGCGGCCGCGAGCTGCGGGCGCAGGAGCTGCCCGGGTTGTGGAACGGTGCGATGGCGCGGTGGAATACGGTATTCGTGGATGTGCCCGTGTCGACGTTCTCGCCCGTGAAGGTGGTGCAGGACCTGCTGCGGCCCCAGCATCAATAGTTTTTTCAGATTCGATTCTTCCCCGCGGGCATCTCTCCTGCGGGGAAGTTTTTGATGAAATATTCTCCAGCAGCTATGGCCCGGAGTGGCGGGAAGTCTTTCATGGCTCCCGTCAGCGCGGCCGCAGATTCAGCAATCCCCCCGCTAAGAGCGGGGTTTTATGGGGAGATAGGGCCGGACACTTCTGTTCACCCTCATCTGTCCTTTTGCCCTCAGGCGGGTTTTACATTCCAGTCTGCCGGAAAGTTGGCGAGCTAATGAATAATGTATAGAATGAATGATTGTCGGGGATGCAGAAAATAATTCTTCATTTTTAATTTTTCATTCTTAATTTTTAATTGCAGCTCCCTTTCCGCCATTCATTCCAGCGATTGCTTTTTTATGGATGCCTCGGGCTTCCGCGACTTCCCGACGGGAGCTCTGGCGAGTGTCGGCTCGGGCGGTTGGTACTGGTCCGCTGCGCCGTACGCTGCGGGCAATATGTATGCGAGCGGTTTCCGACTTCGACCGGGCGATGTCAATCCGATGAACAACTTCGACCGTTCCTACGGCTTCACCGTGCGCTGCGTCCAGCATCTGCAGCTGCTTTTCGAGGTGCGGGTTCAAATGCGAAATGCGGAGCGGGGCTTTGTTTTCCGGGGCCCCGTTCCGGATTCCGCGTCGTTGCGGAACGGAACTTGGTGCCTCTTTTTTGCTGCCGTTCCTCAAATTCGGTCGATTGTTGGCGAATTGCGGATAAATTGTAGACCTCGCGCCTTGTTGTTCTGATAATCTTTTATATATTTGTTGCGCAAAGCGGAAAATCAAAATCAAATCGAATAAAGCAATATGGAAAACAAACTTCAACAGTTGACCCAGAAACTCTACGACGAGGGGCTGGAGAAAGGTCGCGCCGAGGCCGACCGGTTGGTTGCCGATGCCAAAGCGCAGGCCGCGAAGATCGTGGCCGACGCCCGCACCGAGGCCGAGGAGATCGTCCGCAAGGCGCAGGTCAAGGCCGAGGATGTCGAGAAGAACACCCTCACCGAGATCGCGCTGGCCGGCAAGCAGGCCGTAGCCCGCATCAAGTCGGAGATCGCGGAGCTGATCGTCGCCCGCGCGACGGGTGCCGGCGTCGGGGAGGCTGCCGTCGACCCCGCGTTCATCAAGGAGATGCTGCTGGCCGTGGCCAAGAACTGGAACGGCGCCGACGCCGGCAAGGTGGAGCTGCAGGCTCTGTTGCCCGAGGGCGAACGGGAGAAGCTCGACGCTGCGTTCTCGCAGAGCGCTCAGGAGCTGCTTGCGGCCGGTATCGAGGTGGGTTATTCCGAAGAGGTCCGCACCGGGTTCAGGGTCGGGGCGAAGGACGGCGGTTACTACATCTCCTTCTCCGATGCCGACATCGAGGCCCTGCTGGGCGAATACCTCCGCGAGAAGGTCTCCCGAATGCTATTCAAGGCGTAACCCATGTTCGCGACCAATTATTATACGCTCGTCGCGGGACTTCGCGAATATGCGCTCGACGCCGATACCAAAGGCTTCGACGCCGGGGCCATCGTCTCCGAAATTTTCGAGGCGCTCACGGAGCGCGATGCGAAGCAGGTGCGCCTGCTCGACGCATATTACGACTGCGAGAATCTGGCCGCTCTGCGTGCCGGACGCACTTCGTTTTCGCCGCTGGGCAACTTTTCGCGCGAGGAGCTCGAAGCCGAGCTGAAGTCGCCGTCGCGGCTGCCCGAGGAGCTGGCCCGCGTGGTGCGTGCATACGATGATCCCGAGGGCGAGGACGCCGAGACGGTCGATACCGCCCAGCGGTTCGAGAAGTCGCTCTTCGCGGCCTATTACGACCTCTGCGAGCGCCGGGGCTGCCGCTTCCTGCGCGCATGGTCCGCATTCGACCGCAACCTGCGCAACCTCACCGCCGCCATCGCGGCCCGGGCCGCAGGACGTCCCGTCGAGGAGGTTACCGTGGGCGGGGGCGACGTCGTCGAGCAGCTGCAGCGCAGCTCGGCCGCCGACTTCGGACTGCGGGGCGAGCTGGTTTACATCGACGCGGTGATCGCCGCCGTGGGCGACGAATCCAATCTGCTGGAGAAGGAGCGTCGCATCGACCTCGTCCGCTGGAACGAAGCACTCGAATTGTCGGCATTCGACTATTTCGACATCGACGCGGTGCTCGCTTATCTGGTGCGGGTCCATATCGTGGCTCGCTGGACGCTGCTCGATCCTGCGCGCGGACGCGAGATGTTCGCCCGCCTGATGGCCGAGCTGGACGGTAAGGAATTGATAGAAAAACAATAGAACATAGCATGAAAACAACAGGACGTGTAAACGGTATCATTTCGAACATTGTCATCGTCAAGGCCGACGGCGCCGTCGGCCAGAACGAGATATGTTACGTCTATACCGGCGATACGAAGATGATGGCCGAGGTCATCAAGGTCATAGGCGACGCGGCCTATGTGCAGGTATTCGACAGCACCCGCGGGCTGAAGATCGGCGACCGCGTGGAATTCGAGGGGCACATGCTCGAAGCGACGCTCGCTCCGGGTCTGCTGTCGCGCAACTACGACGGTCTGCAGAACGACCTCGAGAAGATGGACGGGCTGTTCATCGCGCGCGGTTCGATCACCGATCCGATCGATTTCGGCGCCGAGTGGGAGTTCGCGCCTCTGGCGCAGGCCGGCGACAAAGTCTCGGCCGCCTCGTGGCTGGGCGAGGTGAAGGAGCAGTGGCTCACCCACAAGATCATGGTGCCCTTCACGATGACCGGCACCTATACGGTCAAGTCGGTCGCCGGAGCCGGCAAATACAAGGTTACCGACACGATCGCCGTCATCACCGACGCCGAGGGTCGCGACCACGACATCACGATGGTGCAGAAATGGCCCGTCAAGCAGGCTGTGCGCTGTTACGCCGAGAAGCCGCGTCCCGACCGCGTGATGGAGACGGGCGTGCGCGCCATCGACACCTTCAACCCGATGGCCGAGGGCGGTACGGGCTTCATTCCGGGGCCGTTCGGCGCCGGCAAGACGGTGCTGCAGCACGCCATTTCGAAGCAGGCCGATGCCGACGTCATCATCATGGTCGCCTGCGGCGAGCGCGCCAACGAGGTGGTCGAGATTTTCAAGGAGTTTCCCGAGCTGGTCGATCCCCGCACGGGCCACAAGCTCATGGAGCGCACGATCATCATCTGCAACACCTCGAACATGCCCGTCGCCGCGCGCGAGGCGTCGGTCTATACGGGCATGACCATCGGCGAGTACTACCGCGCGATGGGTCTGAAGGTGCTGGTCATGGCCGACTCCACGTCGCGCTGGGCGCAGGCGCTGCGCGAGATGTCGAACCGTCTGGAGGAGCTGCCCGGTCAGGACGCTTTCCCGATGGACCTGTCGGCGATCATCTCGAACTTCTACTCGCGGGCCGGACTGGTCAAGCTCAACAACGGGCAGACCGGTTCCGTAACGTTCCTCGGCACGGTGTCGCCCGCGGGCGGCAACCTCAAGGAGCCCGTTACGGAGTCGACCAAGAAGGCGGCGCGCTGCTTCTACGCTCTCTCGCAGGGCCGTGCCGACTCGAAGCGCTACCCGGCCATCGATCCGCTGGATTCCTACTCCAAGTATCTGGAATATCCCGAAATCGCCGGCTACCTCGACGAGCATATCGGCAAGGGATGGGTCGAGCAGGTCTACGCCGGCAAGACGATCGTCCAGCGCGGCAAGGAGGCCAACGACCAGATCAACATTCTGGGCGACGACGGCGTGCCCGTGGAGTACCACGAGCGGTTCTGGAAGTCGGAACTCATCGACTTCGTGATCCTGCAGCAGGACGCCTTCGACGACATCGACGCCAACTGTCCGATCGAGCGTCAGAAGATGATGTACGAAATGGTCCTCGACATCTGCCGCAAGGAGTTCCCGTTCGCCGATTTCGAGGAGTGCTCGCAGTTCTTCAAGGGGTTGATAAACCTCTTCCGTCAGATGAACTACTCCGAGTGGCAGTCGGAGAAGTTCCGCGACTACAAGAAGCAGATCGAGCAGTATGTACTTGCCAAAACCGAATAAGCCATGACAACACGCGCATTTCAGAAAATATATACCCGAATCGACAACATCACCAAAGCGACCGTTACGCTCCGCGCGTCGGGCGTGGGCAACGACGAACTGGCTACCGTGGGCGGCAAGCTCGCGCAGGTGGTGAAGATCATGGGCGAGAACGTTACGCTGCAGGTTTTCGCCGGCACGGAGGGCATCGCCACCGACTCGGAGGTCGTCTTCCACGGCGAACCCCCGAAGCTCAAGGTCTCGGATAACCTCGCGGGACGTTTCTTCAACGCCTACGGCGAACCGCTGGAGGGCGGCGAAGCCGTCGAGGGCGAGGCCCGCGAGATCGGCGGTCCGACGGTCAACCCTTTCAAGCGCATCCAGCCCTCGGAGCTCATCGCCACGGGTATCGCCGGCATCGACCTCAACAACACGATCGTTACGGGTCAGAAGATTCCGTTCTTCGCCGACCCCGACCAGCCCTACAACGCCGTGATGGCCAACGTGGCCCTGCGTGCGAAGGCCGACAAGATCATCTTGGGCGGCATGGGTCTCACGAACGACGACTTCCTCTACTTCAAGTCGGTCTTCGAGAACGCCGGCGCTCTCGACCGCATCGTCTCGTTCGTCAACACCACGGAGAATCCTCCCGTGGAGCGACTGCTCGTTCCCGACATGGCCCTCACGGCCGCCGAGTATTTCGCCGTCGACAAGGGCGAGAAGGTGCTGGTGCTGCTGACCGACATGACGCTCTACGCCGATGCCCTGGCTATCGTCTCCAACCGCATGGACCAGATTCCGTCGAAGGACTCGATGCCCGGTTCGCTCTACTCCGATCTGGCGAAGATCTACGAGAAGGCCGTGCAGCTGCCCAACGGCGGTTCGATCACCATCATCGCCGTAACGACCCTCTCGGGCGGCGACATCACGCACGCCATTCCCGATAATACGGGTTACATCACCGAGGGTCAGCTGTTTCTGCGCAACGATTCGGACACGGGCAAGGTCATCGTCGACCCGTTCCGCTCGCTGTCGCGTCTCAAGCAGCTCGTGATCGGCAAGAAGACCCGCGAGGATCATCCGCAGGTGATGAACGCCTGCGTGCGCCTCTACGCCGATGCCGCCAATGCCAAGACCAAGCTCGAAAACGGTTTCGACCTCTCGGATTACGACGAGCGCACCCTGAAGTTCGCCCACGACTACTCCGAGAAGCTGCTGGCCATCGACGTCAACATCGACATCACCGAGATGCTCGACACCGCGTGGACGCTCTTCGCCGAGTACTTCTCGCGCGAGGAGGTGGCTATCAAGGAGGAGCTTATCAAGAAATATTGGAAAGCATAACTCGCAATGGCAATCAAGTTCCAATATAACAAGACTTCGCTCGGCGAGTTGGGCAAGCAGCTCAAGATGCGTCAGAAGGCGCTTCCGACCATCAAGAGCAAGGAGTCGGCGCTGCGTTCCGAAGTCAAGAAAGCGAAAGACTCCGCTGCGGATTACCGCCGTCGGCTCGACGCCCTGAAAGCCGAGTACGACTACATGGCGGCCTTGTGGGGCGAGTTCGATGCCGGGCTCGTGCGCATCGCCGACGTGGAGCTCTCGACGCAGAAGATCGCCGGCGTGCGTACACCCGTCTTGCGGGAGGTGAAGTTCGAGGAGCGGCCCTACGACCTCTTCTCGGCTCCCGTGTGGTTCGCCGACGGCATCGAGCTGCTCAAGCGGCTGGCGCGGCTGGCGCTGGAACAGGAGGTCTACGACCGCAAGATGGAGCTTCTGGACTTCGCGCGCCGCAAAACCACTCAGAAGGTGAACCTCTACGAGAAGGTGCAGATACCCGGATACGAGGACGCCATACGTAAGATCAAACGCTTCATGGAGGACGAGGAGAACCTCTCCAAGTCGGCCCAGAAGATCGTCAAAACCAAACAGCAGCAGGCCGGGGAGGGCGCCATGTTATGATAGCGAGAATGTCGAAATACGATTTCGTGCTCTTCGCGGCACAGAGCGCCGATTTCATCGACCGGTTGCGCGATCTGGGACTCGTCGACATCACCACGGCAGGCTGGGAGCCTTCGGAGGAGGACCGCCAGCTGCTCCTCGATATCGAGGCCGGCAATAAGGCCCTCGACTTCCTGAAGGGGTGGCGCGAAGATCCGGAGCACGAGGCGGCGGCCGGCAAGGCCCGGCCTTATGCCTCCGGCAGCGAGGCGTTCGCCGAGTATCTGCGCGTGCAGCGGGAGATCGCTGCTTCGCGTGCTGAGATCGCAAGGTTCGAAAAGGCGGCCGAGGAGCTGCGCCCGTGGGGCGAGTTCGACGTCGAGAGGATGCAGAAGCTCGCGGAGCAGGGTATCGTGCTGCGCTATTTCTCTGCTCAGCGCGGCACCTACGACAAGTCGCTTCCGGTTTGGTCGGAGGAGTATACGATTTCCGAGGTCGATCGGTCCGACGCGACGGTGTGGTTCGTCGTCGTGGCTGCTCCGGGTGCCGAAATCAACCTCGATGCGCAGGAGATGAAAGCTCCGCAGATGAACGTCCGGCAGACCGAGGAGGCGATCGCCGCCGAGCAGCGGAAGTTGGCGGCCTACGAGGCGGAGATCGCCCGCGCGGCAGCTTCCTACAAGGCGCTCGCGGCTTACGTAGCGTCGCTCCGGGAGCGTCTGCAGGGCGTCAAGGTCGAGGCTACGGCCCGGCAGGAGGCCGACGGTACGTTGGTCGTCATGGAAGGGTGGGCCGAAACCGAAACTTCGGCGAAAGTAGATGCCCTCTTGGAGGAGTACCCCAACGTGGTCTACATCAAGAGCGACCCCACGCCCGAGGACAATACGCCCGTGAAACTGAGGAACGGTTGGTTCTCGCGCATCTTCGAGCTCGTCGGCGACATGTACGCCCGGCCCCGTTACGGGACGCTCGACCTCACGCCTTTCTTCGCACCGTTCTACATGCTCTTCTTCGGCATCTGCCTCAACGATGCCGGCTACGGCTTGATCCTGCTGGCGATGGGGCTGTGGCTCCTGAAGAAGAACCCCGAGCCCGGGATGATGCGTCAGGCCGCATGGTTCGCCACGATGTGCGCCGCGGCGACGATCCTCTTCGGATTGTTCTGCGGTTCGTTCTTCGGGCTGAATCTCAAGGAGTACTTCCCCTCGGTGCCGTTCTTCGACTTCCAGGGTAAATTCTTCTCCATTGCGCTGGCGATCGGCGTCGTGCAGATTCTCTTCGGCATGCTGATCGGCATCTGCGTTACGACCCGCACGTTCGGCATCCGCTATGCGTTCGGTTCGCTGGGGTGGTTCCTGATCCTGCTTGCCGCGGCAGTGGCGGGCGGACTTCCGATGCTCGATGAAAGTTGGGTCATCCCCGGATTCACCACCTCGTCCGTCGCTTTCTATGTCGTCGTGGGAATCGGTGCCGCGTTGATGTTGTTGTTCAATACGCCCGGCCGCAACCCGCTCTTGAACATCGGCTCCGGCGTGTGGAACCTCTACAACAACATCACGGCTCTGCTGAGCGACGTACTCTCGTACATCCGATTGTTCGCCATCGGCCTGTCGGGCGGCGTGCTGGCACTGGTCTTCAACTCGCTGGCCGAGGGTTTCGTCCCCGAGGGCGCCAATATCGTCGTGCGGATTCTCATCATGCTGCCGATACTCCTCATAGGCCACGGCATCAACCTCTTCATGTCGGCGATCTCGTCGTTCGTGCATCCCATGCGTCTGACCTTCGTGGAGTTCTACAAGAATGCGGGCTTCGAGATGGCGACGCGCAACTTCGAACCGCTGGAAAAGGTGAAAATCGAAAAGTGAAGGGGCCCGGGCGAGGTACGGGAGAGACCCCGAACGAAGCGCATAACAAAACAAAATAATCAATAACAAACAAAAAACACACTCTTATGGAAACAACAGCATTGGTAATGGCCTACGTGGGCGTAGCTCTGATGGTAGGTCTGGCGGGCATCGCATCCGCCGTGGGTACTTCGATCTGCGGTCAGGCGGCCGTCGGCGCCATGAAGAAGAACAACGGCGCGTTCGGTAGCTACATGATCCTCTCGGCGCTGCCCGGTTCGCAGGGTCTCTACGGTTTCGTCTGCTTCTTCATGGTGCAGTCGTTCCTGCAGAACCCCTCCATGTTGCAGGGTGCGGCCGTGCTGGGCGCCGGTATTCTGGTAGGTATCGTCAACCTCGCTGCCGCCGTCTTTCAGGGCAAAGTCTGCGCAAACGGTATCGCCGCTATCGGAAACGGCCACGACGTGATGGGTAAGACGCTGATTCTTGCCGCTTTCCCCGAGCTTTACGCCATTCTGACCGTCGCCGCCACGTTCCTTATCTCCAACATCATCCGATAGGGACGGGGCCGTTACGGAATCGAAAAACCGCGGATCTCGATCCGCGGTTTTTTCGTGTTCGGGATTTTGCCTGGCCGAGCGGATAAAGCAGCTGCAGATGCTGGACGCAGCGCACGGTGAGGCCGTGGCCTCGGTTGTGGCTGTTCATCGGGTTCACGTTCGTCGACGTGAACCACGGACCGCTCGCATTGGTATTGCCCGCAGCGGCCGGAGACGAGCTGAAACAGCCACCTTGCGTGCCGACAACCGTCAGGGCTCCCGACGCGAGATCGCGGTAGCCCGAAGCAGACGTATGGAGCAATCGCTGGAATGAATGGCGGAAAGGGAGCGTGCAATTAAAAATTAAGAATGAAAAATTAAAAATGAAGAATTATTTTCTGCATCCCCGACAATCATTCATTCTATACATTATTCATTAGCTCGCCAACTTTCCGGCAGACTGGGATATACACCCCACTTGGCCGGGCGGGGACAGATGAGGTCGAACAGAAAGAACCGGCTCCATCTTCCCATAGAACCCCGCTCTTAGCGGGGGGATTGCTGAATCTGCGGCCGCGCTGGCGGAAGTCCTGAAAGACTTCCCGCCACTCCGGGCCGAGGCTGCTTGAAATTTCGGGAGGGGCAGCGTGCGACCGCCCTCCTCGGAGTCGTTTTTCAGTGTCTTTTCCGTGCGGCCGGGCCTTTCTTCGTCGTGCGTTTTTTCGGCTGCGCCGCTTTCCCGGGCAGCAGCAGTTCGAAGTCCAGCTGCCGTTTCTGCAGATCGGCGCGCTTGACACGGATGCGGACCGGATCGCCCAGCGTCAGGCGGCATCCCGTCGTGCGGCCGACGGCTTCGTAGTGCTCTTCGTCGAAGTCGAACCAGTCGCCCTCGATGTCGCGCAGGAACGACATGCCCTCGATGTGCGTATCGTCGAGTTCGACATAGACGCCCCACTCCGTCAGTCCCGAGATGTGGCCCTCGAACTCTTCGCCGAGGCGGTCTTTCATGAACTCCACCATCTTGTATTTGATCGACGCCCGTTCGGCTTCCGAGGCGACGATCTCGCGTTCCGAGGCCCGGGCGCACAGCTCCTCGATCGTCTGTTTGTCGGCCGACTTCCCGCCCTCCAGATAGCGGGCCAGCAGGCGGTGCACCATCATGTCCGGATAGCGGCGGATCGGCGAGGTGAAGTGCGTGTAGCTCGAAAATGCCAGTCCGTAGTGGCCGATGTTGTCGGTGGTGTAGAACGCTTTGGCCATCGACCGCACGGCCATCGTCGTTACGGCGTTCTCCTCGGTCGCACCTTTGACTTTCGTAAAGAGCTTGTTCATCTCGCGGGCCACGGCGCGGCCTTTCGAGGCCTTGAATACCAGCCCGAAGCGGAGGATGAACTGCCGGAAGCGGTCCAGCTTCTCTTCGTTCGGCGCGTCGTGCACGCGGTAGACCATCGTGCGGGGCGTCTTGCGGCCCGCGTCGCCCATGCGGTGGCCGCAGAATTCGGCGACCCGGCGGTTGGCCAGCAGCATGAACTCCTCGATCATGCGGTTCGAATCTTTCTGTTCCTTGAAGTAGACGCCTACGGGGCGGCCCGCGTCGTCGAGTTCGAATTTCACCTCCTCGCGGTCGAAGGCGATCGCGCCGTTCTTGAAGCGCTGGCGCCGCAGCTCCTTCGCCAGCCGGTCGAGCGTCAGCACCTCTTCGGCGTAGTCGCCGCGACCCGTCTCGATCACCTCCTGCGCTTCGGCGTAGGTGAAGCGGCGGTCGGAGTGGATGACCGTGCGGCCGAACCATTCGTCGAGAATCTCCACGTTCTCGTTGAGCGTGAAGACGGCCGAGAAGCAGAGGCTGTCTTCGTCGGGACGCAGCGAGCAGAGTTCGTTCGAGAGGCGTTCGGGCAGCATCGGCACCGTACGGTCGACCAAGTAGACCGACGTGCCGCGCGCGACGGCTTCGTCGTCGATGGTCGAGTGGGGGCGGACGTAGTGCGTTACGTCGGCGATGTGGATGCCCACTTCCCAGACGCCCTCGCGCAGGCGGCGCACCGAGAGGGCGTCGTCGAAGTCTTTGGCGTCGGCCGGGTCGACCGTGAAAGTTACCGTTTGGCGGAAGTCGCGGCGGCGGGCGATCTCCTGATCCGTGATCCGGGCGTCGATGGCCGCGGCCGCCTGCTCCACCTCCGCTTCGAAACGGTAGGGGAGTTCGTATTCCGAAAGGATGGCGTGCATCTCCGCGTCGTTCTCGCCCGCCATGCCCAGCACCTCAACCAGCTCGCCTACGGGGCTCTTGCTGCCCGGAAGCCAGTCGACGATGCGGACCACCACCTTCTCGCCCTCGCGGACTTGCGGATAGTCTCGTTTGGGGAGGTAGATGTCCATCGGCATCTTGCGCGAGTCGGCCCGGACGAATATCTGGTGGGCCCCCACCTCGGCGACGCCGACGTAGGGCTTGCGGCTGCGCTCGACGATGCGGGCGATCTCGCCCTCCAGCTTGCCGTCGTGGCTGCGGTGTATGACGAGCACCTCCACCCGGTCGCCGTCCAGCGCGTTGGCGGTATTGCGCTGGTGGACGAAGATGTCGTTTTCCAGCCCTTCGACCCGCACGTAGACCGAGCCGCCGGCCGTCATGTCGGCACGGCCCTCGTAGTGTGGCAGGTGTTTGCGCGTGAGGCGGTATTTCTGGCGGGCGCACTCCTCGACGACCCCTTCGTCGTAGAGCCGGTCGAGGATGGCCAGCGTTTCGCGGCGTCCCTCTTTCGAGGCTCCGCCCGAGGCCGAGGCCAGATGCTTGAGCGAGAATTTGTTGTTGGGGAATTCGCGGAGCAGGCTCAGAATCATCGATGCCCGGTCGTGTTTTTTCGTGTTCGTGCTCTTGGTCGAGCGTTGTTTTCTAGTCTGTTTCATCGTTCGTTGAGAATTTGCAGGGCCAGACGTCGCATGAAGTCCGTGCCCGCTTCGATCGCCCGTTCGTCGGGCGCAAAGGTCGCCGTGTGGGTGCGGCCGGCTGCGGCGCCTACTCCCAGGCGGTAGAAAAGCGAGGGATAGCGCTCGCAGTAGAAGCCGAAATCTTCGGCCGTGGTGCGCAGGGGAAGCATCTCGGTCTTAAGGCCGGCGGCTGCGGCCTGCGCGAGGGCCGTTTCGACCAGCCGGGCGTCGTTGACCACCGGAGGGTAGCCGCGGTCGATGTCGACGTCGGTCCCTACGCCGTGGCGGGCGTCTGCCGCGGCGGCAAGTTCCGCGATCCGGCGGTGGAGCCGGGCCCGTTTCTCCTCGTCGAAGGTGCGGAGCGTACCCTCCATATATACTTCGTCCGGCACGACGTTCGTGGCGCCGGCGGCTTCCACGCGGCCGATCGACAGCACGCATTCCGGTTCGTTGAGCGCCAGCAGCCCCGTAATCAGTTCGGCACCTGCCGCAACGGGATCTTTCAGCTGGCCGCGCAGGGCTCCGTGGCCTCCCGTGCCGCGGATGCGGAAGCGCAGTTCGTCGTTGGCGGCCATGTACTTTCCGGCCCGGAACCCGAAAACGCCTACCTCCAGCTGCGGCTCCACGTGTTCGCCGATCACGGCGCGGACCTCGTAGCCGGCGAAGGGCTCTTCGGCGAGCACGTGCGACGCTCCGCCGGGGTTGCACTCCTCGCCCGGCTGGAAGAGGCCGAAAACGGTGCCGCAGAAGTCGGGTGCCGCGGCCAGATCGAGCAGCACGCCGTAGAGCACCGCCGCATGGATGTCGTGGCCGCAGGCGTGCATGACGCCGGGGTTCTGCGAGGCATAGGGCAGGCCGGTGCGTTCGGCGACGGGCAGGGCGTCGATGTCGGCCCGCAGGACGACGGCCCGGCGGTCGGCGCAGGTTCGGCGTCCCTCGATCCGGGCCAGTATGCCTGTGTCGGCGATCGGGCGGTGCGGGATGCCCGCGGCATCGAGTTGCCCGGCGATGAAGGCTGCGGTCTCCTGCTCCCGGAACGAGAGCTCCGGGTGGACGTGCAGGTGGCGGCGGAATGCGATCGAGTCCATTAGAAGATCGTTTTGGCGATTTCGATGATGTTTTCGGCCCGGCCCATCGGGTAGTAGTGGAGCACGGGCACGCCGGCGGCTTTCAGCTCGCGGCTTTGGGCGATGGCCCATTCGGTGCCGATCTGCCGGACGGCGGCCGGATCCTCCCGGTGGACCAGCACCTCGCGCCGCAGGTCGTCGGGAATGCGGCAGCCGAACGTTTCGGGCAGCAGCGTCAGGTGGCGCAGCGTCGAGAGGGGTTTGATCCCCGGGACGATCGGTACCGTGATGCCCGCTTCGCGGCAGCGGCGCACGAAGTCGAAGAAGCGCGCGTTGTCGTAGAAGAGCTGCGTTACGATGTAGTCGGCGCCGGCGTCGATCTTCTCCTTGAGGCGGCCGAGATCCTCGTCGGCCGACGGGGCCTCGGCATGCGTCTCGGGATAGCCCGCCACGCCGACCGAGAATTTCGAGTGGTGGGACTTCTCCACCTCGCCGTCGACGAATTCGCCGCGGTTCATCGCCGCGATTTGCCGCACCAGATCCGCCGCATGGGCGTGGCCTTGCGGGTGAGGCGTGAAGCGCTCTTCGGTCTGCGATTTGTCGCCGCGCAGGGCCAGCACGTTGTGCAGCCCCAGAAAATCCATGTCGATGAGGGCATCTTCGATGTCGTAGCGCGAGAGTCCGCCGCAGATCAGGTGCGGCACGGTCTCCACGTCGTATTTTTTCTGAATGGCCGCCGAGATGCCGACCGTGCCGGGACGGCGGCGCACGACGTGCCGCTCCGTCGTTCCGTCGGGCAGCGGGGTTTGCTTGAGGGTTTCGCGATGGAACGTTACGTTGATGTAGGCCGGGCCGAATTCGATCAGGGGGTCGATCGCCGCGAAAGTGCCGCCCATGCCGTCGCCCTTGAGGGGCGGCAGCAGTTCGAAGGCGAAGCGGGTCTTGCCCTGTGCCAGCGCGCTATGGATGATGTCCGTTACGTTCATGACCGTTCGGGTTCTTTGTGCCGAATACTCATCTTTTCATTCGGTTTTCGGGTTCGTCCGTCGTCGTTCGCCGCTCGGGGCGGCGTTTGCAGGTTGGACCCACCCCCCCCCGCCTTGGCGGGGGCTTCGGACCGCAGGCCTCCGGGTTTGCCGTGGGGCGCCAGCCGAATCGCCGTTCTCGGTATGTAAAAGCGTGATCATACGTTGTTTGGAATGATTTTGCGGATCTCGTCGGGCGTCAGTCCGCGGCGCCGGGCGTAGTCGAGAAGCTGCTCCTCGTCGATCGTCCCCACGGAGAAGTAGTCGGCGTCGGCGAGCAGGAGACCGCAGAGCGCTTCGCCCGGATCGATCATCCGGTTCTCGGTGAGCCGCATGTCGGTGGTGATCTCCGCGGCCAGCAGGTCGAAGACCTCGCGCTTGAGTGAATGATCGGGGGTCGCCGGATAGCCGAAAGCCATGCGCCGGCCGCGGTAGTCGCCCCGGATCGCCTGCGCCGGGGTCGGCATGTCGCCCGTTTCGTAGCCCCACATTTGTCGCCGCACGAAGAGATGCACCGCCTCGGCGAAGGCTTCGGTCAGTCGATCGGCCAGCAGCTTGGCCATGATTGCCGAGTAGTCGTCGCCCGCCTCGCGGAAACGGGCGGCGAGCTCCTTGAGTCCGACGCCGGCCGTCAAAGCGAAGCAGCCGATCCAGTCGCCCTCGGGTGCAATGAAGTCGGCCAGCGAGCGGTTTTCGGCGCCGCGCGTCTGGTTGCGCAACATCGCCAACCGGTATTCGCGCCCTTTGGGGTCGGCGACGACGATGTCGTCGCCCTCCGCCCGGGCCGGGAAGATCCCTGCTACCCCCTGCAGCTTCAACAGCCGCTCGTCGCGGATGCGGGCCAGCAGCGCCTGCGCGTCGGCGAAGAGCTTGCGGGCTTCGGCTCCCTTTTCGGGGTGGTCCAACACTTCAGGATAGCGGCCCGGAAGTCCCCATGCCGCGAAGAAGAAGCTCCAGTCGATGTAGGGTTCGGCGTCGGCGACGTCGAAGTCGGGGAAGACCATGCGCCCCGGATGCTGCGGCTCGACGGGCGTATGTCTCACGGCCGGGCGATTCTTGCGTGCTTCCTCCAGCGGCAGGAGCGATCGCTGTCGTTCGCTCGTGCGGTATTTTTCGCGCAGCGCTTCCTGCTGAGCGCGTATTTTTTCTTCGAATGCGGCCCGGCCGGGACCGAGCAGTTCGGCGAGCAGCTGCGTGTTGCGGCTCGCGTCGGCCGAGCGGACGACGAGGCCCGAGTAGGCCGGGGCGATCTTCACCGCCGTGTGCATGTCGGAGGTCGTGGCGCCGCCGACGATGACCGGAATGCGCACTCCGCGGCGCTCCAATTCTTCACAGACGCGGATCATCTCGTCGAGCGACGGGGTAATCAGTCCGCTCAGACAGATGCAGTCGGCCTTTTCGGCCACCGCTTCGTCGGCGATGCGCTGCGGTTCGACCATGACGCCCAGATCGCGGATCGCGTAGCCGTTGCAGGCCATCACCACGGAGACGATGTTCTTGCCGATGTCGTGTACGTCGCCCTTGACGGTGGCGATCAGCACCTTGCCGGCCGAGCGCTCCGTGCCGACCTCCCGTTCGATGTAGGGCGTCAGCGCGGCTACGGCGCGTTTCATCACGCGGGCCGTTTTCACCACCTGCGGCAGGAACATCTTGCCCTCGCCGAAGAGTGCTCCTACCTCCTCCATCGCGGGCATCAGCAGGGTGTCGATCACCGCCATCGGAGATCCTAAGGTGCGGTAACCCTCCAGTGCATCTTCTTCGATGAAGTCGGCGATGCCCTTGCGCATGGCATGGCCGATCCGCTCCCGCAGCGACCCTGCGCGCCATGCGTCGGGCGCCTGCGGCTGCGTGTCGCTCGTCTGCCGGACCTGCTGGGCGTATTCGGCGAGCCGTTCGGCCGCGTCGGTTCGGCGGCAGAGAATGACGTCCTCGACCCGCTCCAGCAGCTCGGGCTCGATGTCGCTGTAGACCCGCAGCATCTGGGGGTTGACGATGCCCATGTCCATGCCGGCCCGGATCGCGTGGTAGAGGAATGCCGAGTGCATCGCCTCGCGCACCGCGTTGTTGCCGCGGAATGCGAACGAGAGGTTCGAGACGCCGCCCGAGACTTTGGCGTGAGGCAGGTTGCGCCTGATCCAGCGCGTGGCGTCGATGAAGGCTTTGGCGTAGCCGTCGTGCTCGGGGATGCCCGTGGCGACGGCCAGTATGTTGGGATCGAAGATGATCTCCTCGGGCGGGAATCCGTCGGCCGTGAGCAGGTCGTAGGCCCGGCGTGCCACCTCGATCTTGCGCTCGAAGGTGTCGGCCTGTCCGCGCTCGTCGAAGAGCATCACCACGGCGGCGGCTCCGTAGCGGCGGATTTCGCGGGCCCGCTGCAGGAACGTCGCCTCGCCCTCCTTGAGCGAGATGGAGTTGACGACGGCCTTGCCCTGCGTCGCTTCCAGTCCTGCGACCAGCACTTCCCACTTCGAGGAGTCGATCATCACCGGCACGCGGGCGATTTCGGGCTCGGAGGCGACCAGATTGAGGAACGTCCGCATCGCCGCGGGGCCGTCGATCAGTCCGTCGTCCATGCAGATGTCGATCACCTGCGCCCCGGCGTCGACCTGTGCCCGGGCTACGGAGAGGGCCTCCTCGTAGTCGCCCTCGCGGATCAACCGTGCGAAGCGGGCCGAGCCGGCCACGTTGGTACGCTCGCCCACGTTGATGAAGTTCGCTTCGGGGACGATGCGCAGGGGCTCCAGTCCGCTCAGCACGGTTTCATGCCTCGGCGCGGGCAGCGGACGCGGGGCGTAGCGGCCCACGATCTTCTGCAGTTCGTAGATATGTTCGGGTGTGGTGCCGCAGCAGCCGCCCACGATATTCAGCAAGCCCCGCCGCAGGTACTCGCCCACATCTTCGGCGAACATGGCCGGGGTTTCGTCGTAGCCGCCCATCACGTTGGGCAGTCCGGCGTTGGGGTGGGCCGAGATGCGGAACGGCGCCACGGCGGCCAGCCGCTCCAGATAGGGCAGCAGCTGCTTGGCTCCGTAGGCGCAGTTGAAGCCGACGGAGAGCAGCCGCGCATGCGATATCGAGGCGCAGAACGCTTCGACGGTCTGCCCCGAGAGGGTGCGGCCGCTGGCGTCGGCGAGCGTGCCCGAGACCATCGTCGGGATTTCGCGGCCCCGCTCTTCGGAGAGCCGGTCGATGGCGTAGAGCGCCGCTTTGGCGTTGAGCGTGTCGAAGACCGTCTCCACGAGCAGGATGTCCGCACCGCCGTCGAGCAGTCCGCGCGCCTGCTCGGCGTAGGCGTCGGCCAGTTGCCGGAAGGTGATTTCGCGGGCCGCGGGGTCGGCCACGTCGGCCGACATCGACGCCGTGCGGTTCGTCGGACCCATCGAGCCGGCGACGAAGCGGGGCTTGAGCGGGTTGCGGGCCGTGAAGTCGTCGGCCGCACGGCGTGCCAGCATGGCTGCGGCCCGCGAAATCTCGTAGGCGAGGGTCTCCAGTCCGTAATCCTTGAGCGAGACGGCGTTGGCGTTGAACGAGTCGGTGGTGATGATGTCGGCGCCGGCCGCGAGGTATTTTTCGTGGATCGCCCGCACGGCCTCGGGCTGCGTGAGCGCGAGCAGGTCGTTGCAGCCGCAGAGGCGGATCGTCCCGTCGCGGAAGCGCTCGCCGCGGTACTCCTCTTCGGTGAATCCGTATTGCTGGATCATCGTGCCCAGACCGCCGTCCAGCAGCAGAATGCGTGTTTCCAGCGCTTCGTAGAGCGTCGTTGCCATGTTACTTCGCGATGATTTCGATTTCGAAAATCCGGCTCCAGTTCTTGCCCGTTACGAAGATGCGCTTCGTTGCGGCGTCGTAGGCGATGCCGTTCAGCACGTCGGTCTCGGGACCTTGTTCCTCCCGGGGGAGGAGACCGGCGAGGTCTACGACTCCCTCGACGCGGCCCGTCGGGGGATCGATGATGACGATGCGGTCGGTGGTGTAGACGTTGGCCCAGATCTTACCCTCGATCCACTCCAGCTCGTTGAGGAAGTCGACGGGCTGGCCCTCGAACGTTACCGTCGTGCGCTTCTCGCGCCGGAACGTCGCCGGGTCGACGGTGTAGATCTTGGCCGATCCGTCGGTCATGTAGAGCTTCTCGCCGTCGGTGGTCAGCCCCCAGCCCTCGCCCGGATAGCGGAACTCGCGGATCTTCCGTCTGGTTGCGGCGTCGTAGACATGGCAGGTGTTGGCATGCCATGTCAGCTGGTAGAGCTTGCCCTTCAGCAGCGCGATGCCCTCGCCGAACTGCGAGTGCGGCAGCCGGGCTACGGTTTCGCTGCGGCCGTTCGCGAGGTCGGTTTTGCGGAGGAGCGACTGCCCGTATTGTCCCGTGCCCTCCCAAAGCATGCCGTCGGCATAAAGCAACCCTTGCGTATAGGCGTCGGTGGGGTGGGGATAGGAGGCCTTGACGCGATAGGTATATTCGGTCGGCGCGGGAGCGGCTTCGGTGCTCGCCGAGGCGTTATGTCGGGCGCTGCCTCCCCCGCAGGCGAGCAGCAACGCGGCCGGAAAGGCGAGAAACGTTTTCATATTCATCTTCTATTATAAATAGGGTACAAAGGTAAGGATAATCCGTCGAAGATTTCGTTTTTGACCGGAATATATTCGTAACATGGGTTTTTGCCGAAGATCCTGCGCCTCGGCACCCTGCTAAGAGCCGGGTTTTGGATTCAACCTTTTGCTTTCCACCTTTTTTCGTATCTTTGACTGCGTTTTAGATACTATCGCTTGTTTCTGCGCTCGGCTTATTCGTATCTTTGACTTTATCGAAGATACTGCGCCTCGGCAAAAAAAACGAATGAATTCGTTTTTGCGCTCGGCTTATTCGTATCTTTGATTTCATCGAAGATACTGTCGTTCGGGATAAAAAATGAATAAATTCATTTTGTTCTCCCCTCACTTATTCGTATCTTTAACTGCATTTTAGATACTTCGCCTCGGTAAAATCAAATTTCATTTGTTTTACTCTCGGCTTATTCGTATCTTTGATTTCATCGAAGATATTATCGTTCGGGATAAAAAATGAATAAATTCATTTTGTTCTCCCCTCACTTATTCGTATCTTTGACCCCGATTCTGCGGAACAGAAAAAGAAAAAACGAATATAACTCATTCATTATTATGAAGATCGTAAGAGAACAACGCGAGGGAAACAGCTCGTTGCTCCGCGTGAAGGTCGGCGAGTCCGACTACGCGCAGGAGGTCGAGAAGGTGCTGCGCGACTACCGTCGCAAGGCCAACATTCCCGGTTTCCGTCCCGGCATGGTGCCGATGGGCATCGTCAAGAAGATGTACGGCAAGGGCGTGCTGGCCGAACAGTCGTACCGCACGGCCTCGAACGCTGCTTTCGACTATCTCCAGAAAGAGAAGATCGACTATCTGGGCGACGTCATCCCCTCGGACGAGCAGGGCGACTTCGATTTCGAGAACGGCAAGGAGTTCGAATTCGTCTTCGAGTTCGGCGAGGCTCCCGAAATCAAGCTCGATCTTTCGGAGAAAGACAAGCTGACCTACAACCGCATCAAGGTCGACAAGAAGATGCACGACGACTACCGCTCGAACTTCCTGCGTCGTTTTGGCCGGCTGGTCGACACCGAGAAAGTTACGGCCGACGAGGCCCTGAGCGTAACGCTCGACAACGGCGACATGAACATCGCCGATGCCTACGTGGGACTGATCTCCATGTCGGAGGAGGAGCGCAAGCCCTTCATCGGCAAGAAGGTGGGCGCCAAGATGCAGGTCGATATCAACGAACTCTACAAGAATCCTTCGCAGCGTGCCGCCGTGCTGCAGGTCAAGCAGGACGAGCTGGAGGGTATCAAACCCGAATTTTCGCTGGAGATCACCAAGATCCGCAAGTTCGCGGAACCCGAACTCAACGACGAGTTCTTCAAGATGGCGTTCCCGGCCGGCAACGTGAAGTCGGAGGCCGAGCTCGACACGTTCGTCGACGAGGAGATCTCCAAAGAGCTGTCGCGCGAGAGCGACTACCTCTTCACGCTCCAGCTGCGCGACTACCTCATCAAGAAAGCCGGTCTGAAGATGCCCGAGGCGTTCCTCAAGCGCTGGCTCTACACCATCAACGAGGGCAAGTTCTCGATGGAGGATATCGAAAAGGACTTCGACCAGTTCCTGAAGATGTTCACGTGGAACTACCTCCAGAAGCACTTCATTCAGGAGGAGAAGATCGCCGTCTCCAAAGACGAAGCTACGGCCGAGGCCAAAGCGCTCGCCGCCGCGCAGTTCGCCCAGTACGGCATGCCCTCGGCACCGGACGATATGCTGGCCGGCTACGCCGAGAAGATTCTCGCCGACAAGGAGCAGGGTCAGAAGATCTACGAAAAACTCTACGAGGTGAAGGTCGTCGAAGCCGTCAAGGGCAAGATCAAGGTAACGGAAAAGGCCGTTTCTGCCGACGATTTCGCCAAGTTGGCCAAAGAACTCTAATATTCGGCCGGAAATTCCTCGATTCGGACTTTGCAGGCGTGATGTTTGCAAAGTCCTTTTTTTGAGTGTGAACGAACCTGGAATGAAAAATTAAGAATCGTTGCTTTCCGTTCTCTCGGAGAGCCTGTGAAGAAAAATCCGCCACGGGCGGGTATTTTCCGTCGCGCTCGGTTCTCGATTCTTCATTTCTAATTAGCAAAGCGTTATGTCCGAATTCGAAAAATACGCACGCGGAAAGTGCGGTATCAGTTCGCTGAAGCTGCACGATTTCAAGTCGGTGGCCGAGGCCTACGTCTCGCCGACGATCATCGAGGAGCGCCAGCTCAACATCGCCACGATGGATGTCTTCTCGCGTCTGATGATGGACCGCATCATCTTCCTCGGCGCGCCGATCTACGACGATGCCGCCAACATCATTCAGGCGCAGCTGCTTTTTCTGGAGTCCGTGGACCCCGAGAAAGATATTCAGATCTATATCAACTCGCCCGGCGGGTCGGTGTCGGCCGGTCTGGGCATCTACGACACCATGCAGCTCGTCGCCTCGGACGTGGCGACCATCTGCACGGGACTCGCCGCTTCGATGGGCGCCGTGCTGCTGACGGCCGGGGCTGCCGGCAAGCGTTCGGCGCTGCCCCATTCGCGGGTGATGATCCACCAGCCTTTGGGCGGAGCGCAGGGCCAGGCATCCGACATCGAAATCACGGCCCGCGAGATCATGAAGACCAAGCGCGAACTGTATCAGATTCTCTCCGCGCACTCGGGCGTGCCGATCAAGAAGATCGAGCGCGATGCCGACCGCGATTACTGGCTCTCGGCCCGCGAAGCCTGCGACTACGGACTGATCGACGAAGTGCTCACCAAACGCGAAAAACAATGACGCAAAACCGACACGACGGCCGCCGCCGGGGCGGCGACGACCCGAACGACAGCTGTTCTTTCTGCGGTGTCGGCCGCGACGACGCAGAGCTGATGTTTCAAGGTGCCAACGGCGCCAACATCTGCGACAAGTGCATCGAGCGGGGACACGACATGCTGCTCGAAAACGAGCGGCTCATCCGCCGGCGCGCGGCCGACGCCTCGTTCCGCCGGGAGGATCTGCTGAAACCCGCGCAGATCAAGGATTTTCTGGATCAGTACGTCATCGGACAGGATGCCGCCAAGCGCTACCTCTCCGTGGCGGTGTACAACCACTACAAGCGGCTGCTTTACCCCTCGAAGGAGAACGAGGTGGAGATCGACAAGTCGAACGTGGTGCTGGCCGGTCCTACGGGTACGGGCAAAACCCTGATGGCCCGGACGATCGCCCGTCTTCTGAAGGTGCCTTTCACCATCGTCGACGCCACGGTGCTTACCGAGGCGGGGTATGTCGGCGAGGATGTCGAGAGCATTCTCTCGCGGCTGCTGCAGGTCGCCGACTACAATGTCGAGCTGGCCCAGCGGGGCATCGTCTTCATCGACGAGATCGACAAGATCGCCCGCAAGGGCGACAATCCCTCCATCACGCGCGACGTCTCGGGCGAGGGCGTGCAGCAGGCGCTGCTGAAGCTCTTGGAGGGCACCGTGGTCAACGTGCCGCCGCAGGGCGGGCGCAAGCATCCCGACCAGAAATTCATTCAGGTCGATACGCGCAACATCCTCTTCATCTGCGGCGGGGCGTTCGACGGCATCGAGCGCAAGATCGCCCAGCGGCTCAATACGCGGGCCGTGGGTTACGGGCGCGGCGCCGGCGAGAAGATCGACCGCTCGAACCTGATGCAGTACATCACGCCGCAGGACCTCAAGTCGTTCGGGCTGATTCCCGAGCTGGTGGGGCGTCTGCCGGTGCTCACCTACATGCAGCCGCTCGACCGCGGGGCCTTGCGGCGGATCCTCGTCGAACCGAAGAATGCGATCGTCAAGCAGTACGAACGGCTGTTCGAGCTGGACGGCGTGAAGCTGCGCTTCGACGAGGAGGCCCTCGACTACATCGTCGACAAGGCCGTGGAGTTCAAATTGGGGGCCCGGGGTCTGCGTTCGATCTGCGAGGCCGTGATGATGGACGCCATGTTCGACCTGCCGTCGGGCGATGCCGCGAAATTCACCGTTACGCAGCCTTATGCCTCGCAAAAGATCGGACAGGCGAATATTTGTCCGCTCAAACAGGTCGGATAACCGAAGATTTTTCGTATCTTCGACTGCGAATAGAGAAACAGCGAAACTGAAAAAAATAGCAAAACAATGTCTTCTACGAATTCCAAACTTACGCGTGTCGCCGACAACATCCGCATTCTGTCGGCTGCGATGGTCGAGAAAGCCAAATCGGGGCATCCGGGCGGTGCGATGGGCGGTGCCGATTTCATGGCCGTGCTCTTCACCGAGTTCCTGCGCTACGATCCCGACAACATGGCTTATCCCTACCGCGACCGCTTCTTCCTCGATCCGGGCCACATGTCGCCGATGCTCTACTCGACGCTGGCGCTCGCCGGCCGCTACTCGGCCGAGGATCTGCAATCCTTGCGCCAGTGGGGCAGCGTAACGCCGGGACACCCCGAGGTCGACGTGCTGCGCGGCGTGGAGAATACCTCCGGCCCGCTGGGTCAGGGACATGCGATGGCTTTGGGCGCTGCGATCGCCGAGCGTTTCATGGTCGCCCGCTTCGGCGAGTGGATGGCTCACAAGACCTACGCCTACATCTCCGACGGTGCCGTCGAGGAGGAGATTTCGCAGGGCGTGGGCCGCATCGCCGGCCATCTGGGTCTGGCGAATTTCATCATGTACTACGACTCCAACAACATCCAGCTCTCGACCAAAGTCGAGGAGGTGGACAGCGAGAACGTAGCGCAGAAATACGAGGCGTGGGGTTGGAACGTCCTCTCGGTCGACGGCCAGAATGTCGACGAGATCCGCAAGGCGCTCGTCGCCGCCGATGCCGAAACCGAGCGTCCGACCCTCATTATCGGTCGTACGACGATGGGCAAGGGTGCCGTCGCAGCCGACGGTTCCAGCTACGAGAACAAGGTCTCGACGCACGGCCAGCCCCTTTCGGCCGCCGGCGCCGATCTGGCCGCCACGATCAAGAACCTCGGGGGCGATCCCGAGGAGCCGTTCGCTTTCTTCGAGGAGAGCCGCGAGGCGTTCGCCGCGCGGCGCGAGGAGCTCAAGGCGTGGGCTGCCGGGCAGGCCGAGGTCGAGAAGTCGTGGCGTCGGCAGCACAAGGAGCTGTCGCACAAGCTCGACGTGTTCCTCAGCGGCGAGGTTCCCGAGATCGATTACAAGTCGATCGACATGAAGGCCGATGCAGCTACGCGTGCCGCTTCGGCTACGGTGCTGGGTGTCTTCGCCGAGAAGATCGAGAACATGATCGTCGCTTCGGCCGACCTCTCCAACTCGGACAAGACCGACGGCTATCTGAAGAAGACCAAAGCCTTCTCGAAAGGCGACTTTTCGGGCAAGTTCTTTCAGGCGGGCGTTTCGGAGCTCACGATGGCCTGCGTGATGAACGGTATGGCGCTGCACGGAGGTGTGATTCCGGCTTGCGGCACCTTCTTCGTCTTCTCCGACTACATGAAACCGGCCGTGCGTCTCTCGGCGTTGATGCGGCTGCATGTGATCTATATCTGGACCCACGATTCGTTCCGTGTCGGCGAGGACGGTCCTACGCACCAGCCCGTGGAGCACGAGGCGCAGATCCGTCTGATGGAGCATCTGAAGAATCACCACGGCGAGCGTTCGATGGTCGTGCTGCGTCCCGCCGACGGCGAGGAGACGCTGATGGCTTGGAAAACGGCCGTCGAGGAGCATCGTCCCGTCGCGCTGATCCTCTCGCGTCAGAATATCAAGAATCTGCCGACGTTGGGCCATGCCCGCCGCGAGGAGGCCGCGCAGGTCGCTAAGGGCGGTTACGTCGTCATGGATGCCGCCAAGCCCGCCGCAGTACTCGTCGCTACGGGTTCCGAAGTCTCGACATTGGTCGAGGGCGCCGAGCTGCTGGCTCAGGAGGGCATCGCCGTGCGCGTGGTCAACGTCCCGAGCGAGGGGTTGTTCCGCGACCAGCCCAAGTCGTATCAGGAGAGCGTCCTGCCCGCCGGTATCGTCCGTTACGGCCTCACGTCGGGTCTGCCCGTCAATCTGCTGGGTCTCGTCGGCGAGAACGGCATGATCCACGGTCTCGACCACTTCGGCTTCTCCGCACCTTACAAGGTCCTCGACGAGAAGTTCGGGTACAACGGTGCCACCGTAGCCGCCGAGGTCAAGAAGTTGCTTGGGAAGTAATGGTTGTCATATATCGCTTTGTACCGAACTGTGGTTTTTGTTCCGGTTCCCGCTTCGGACGGTAACGGCTCGCCGCCGGTGGCGGCGTATTCAGGTTCTGACCCTACCCCGACCCTCCCTCAGGGAGGGAGAAGTGCCGCTCCCTGTCTGGTCGCGGCAAAATCGGAGCCCTCGGCCGGAGGTGCCGATCGTATGTAGATACTAAGGTGATTCCCGTCATTCCATAAACGAATCGCCCCGGGAAATTCCGGGGCGATCGTTGTATGTTGCCATACGGAAAAGGTCCATCGGAGGATGGGTTCGCGCTGAAAACAACAAAGAAATCGGCTCGGATTCTTACTTCCCGGGAAGTTTCCGGTTTCCCGCCTGTAAGAAGATAAGCCGATGTTCTTCGTATGCAGGTCGTCCCCGTTCGGGGATGTCCGTACAAATATAGGGAGAAAGAGGATCGCATGCAAGTCCGTCGAGCGATTAAATAGGATATTTCCTTTTTATTCCGTATTTTTGGCTGTGCCGAAGATACTCCCGCTCGGCACCCCGTTAAGAACGGGGTTTTATGAATTGACTTTTCGACCTTCGTTTTTCACTTTATTCTTCGTATCTTTGAGATAGTCTGGTGGTATTGATTTCACAACCAGCGAAGTAGAAGAATTTCGCAAGAGAAAGGGCAACGGATAAGTAAGTTGCGAAGCGGTCGGATCACTTCATTCTCATGCTGTCAAACAACTCAATGATGTTGCAAATATAGTGTTTTTTGCGGAAAGATCGCATGATGTATACATTCTTCTTGACCGCATGGATTCACCCACTCTCTGTTTAACGTCGATGATTTTACGAAGCGAAGCCGGAGACAATCCGTAATCCGTCTATCTTGCGCCCGACGGGAAAGCACTACTTTTGCATCGGGAACAAGATAAAATCTACGGAGATGATCCATACCGCAAAACAAGTAATGATTCTTACCGGAGCCGGTCGGATCGGCACGGCGATCGCCCGCCGCATGGGCTATGGAATGAAGATCGTCATCGGCGATAAAAGTCTGAAAAATGCCGAATCTGTTGCCGAGTCGATGAACCGGGCGGGATTCGACGCCGTGGCGCGGGAGACGGATATTTCGTCGAGCGAATCCATTCTCGCTATGATTTCCGAAGCGCAAACATACGGCGAAATCGCGATGTTGGTCAATGCCGCAGGCGTATCGCCCAGCCAGGCATCCGTCGAAACCATCTTGAAAGTCGACCTTTACGGTACGGCCGTATTGCTCGAAGAGGTGGGCAAGGCCATCGCTCCCGGAGGAACGGGCGTGACGATTTCCAGCCAGTCGGGGCACCGCATGCCTGCCCTGACGGCAGACGAGGACCGCCTGCTGGCTACCGCTCCGACCGAAGAGCTGCTGTCGCTCGATATGTTGCAACCGCAGAACATCCGCGACACGCTGCACGCCTACCAGTTGGCCAAGCGTTGCAACGTGAAGCGCGTGATGGCCGAGGCCGTAAAATGGGGCCAACGCGGCGCTCGCATCAACTCCATATCGCCGGGCATCATCGTTACGCCGCTGGCCTTGGACGAGTTCAACGGCCCGCGGGGCGATTTCTACAAGAACATGTTTGCCAAGTGTCCGGCCGGGCGTCCCGGCACGGCCGACGAAGTGGCTAATGTAGCCGAACTGCTGATGCGTCCGCAGGGAGCGTTCATTACCGGAGCGGACTTTTTGGTGGACGGCGGCGCCACAGCCTCCTATTTCTATGGACCTTTGAACCCTGAAACCCGATAGAACAACCATGAAAACCATTTTCTCCATGCTCGGGCTTTTGGTGCTGGCCTTTTCGCCGGCGACCCTGCATGCCCGAAACAGCGAACCGAAAACCGATTCCATGCAAAACACCGAAATGAAAACAGACAAGAAAGTATTGGTGGTGTTTTTCTCCCGCACGGGCGAGAACTACGCAGTGGGCGACATCACGAAGGGAAACACCCACATCGTGGCCGAGATGATCGCCGAGGCGACGAGTGGCCGACTCTTCGAGATCGTACCCGAAAAGGCATATCCCGAGACTTATCAGGAGTGCGTCGAGATCGCCAAGCAGGAAAAGGAGCGCAGCGCACGTCCGGCTATCAAGGGCGACATCGCCGTCGAAGACTACGACGTCGTGTTCATTGGCTACCCCAATTGGTGGGGCGATATGCCGATGGCGGTCTATACGTTCCTCGAAAAGCACGACTGGCAGGGCAAGACCATTCTGCCGTTCTGCACCCACGAAGGCAGCGGACTGTCAGGCACCGAGCACCGCATCACCGATGCCTGCAAGGGCGCTACCGTGGGTAAAGGCCTTGCCGTGCGCGGCGCCACCGCCCAGAACAAACGGGACGAAGCCAAAAAGGCGGTACAAGCATGGATCGAGAAAGCAGACTTTTGATTTGCAGCGGTCGAGTCGACCCTGTAACATCCGCATAATTGGAGAAAGGAGGCGAAATTCGTCTCCTTTCTCGTAATAGCCTATCCGGACGATGCTCAACTTGCCTGCATCCGATAATTGTTGGGCGTCATGCCCACCACCTTTTTGAATACGCGGCTCAGGTGATGCGGATAGTTGAATCCTAATTCATAGGCGATTTCGCTGATGGTCTTATCGGTTTCCGTCAGCAACTCTTTCGCTTTCGACATCACCGTGAGCCGGATATATTCCTGCGCCGATTTGCCGGTCTCTTTTTTAATCAAGTCGCCGAAGTAGTTGGGCGACAGACACACCTTGTCGGCGCAATACTGCACGGAGGGCAACCCTTCGGTTTTCGGCCGCTCCGATTCGAAATAGTCGCGCAGGATCTCCTCGAACCGGTCGAGCACGCTGCGGTTGCTCACCTCGCGTGTGACGAACTGACGTTCGTAGAAGCGCACGCAATGGTTGAGCAGCGTCTCGATGTTGGAAGCGACGATCTGTTTGGTATGCTTGTCGATGGCGTGTTCCAGCTCCTCGCGGATTTCATGGAAGCAGTTGAGGATGATTGCCTTCTCGCGTTCGGACATGTGCAGCGCCTCGTCGCATGAGTAGGAGAAGAACGAGTAGTCCTTCATGCGCCGGGCGAGCGGCGTTCCGTAGAGCAGGTCGGGGTGGAACATCAGCACCAGCCCTTTCGGGTTGAGCGTCTCGCCGTCGTCATCCACGCCCGCCACCTGTCCCGGGGAAATGAAAAGCATCGTACCCTCCTGATAGTCGTATTTGCTGCGGCCGTACTGAATCGTTCCGCACTCCAGCTCCTTGAAGAATACGCAATAGAATCCGAAGTTCTTGCGGCAGTGCCGAATCGATTTGAGCGTCGAGAGGTCGGTAACGCTGACCAACGGATGCAGCGTCTCGGCTCCCAGCAACCTATTATAGTCCTGTACGCTTTCTAAGCGGATGATATTTTCCATATTGTTTCGTTTGTTGTTACCGACGTCAAAGATAGGGATAAAAGACGAGATGCGAACCATGCGTCCGACGGTTTCCGTAATAAGGGTTATTCAATCTGTAATTCGTGTTATAACGATGATATACAGAGAAAAGAATCCGTAAAAACGGTTATCCCATCCGTAATTCATGTGCCTATGGTTTGATGGCGGGATCGTAATTTTGCAAAGTCGAAAAAGACGAAATGTAGAACCCTTAAAATAAAGAATCATTATGAAGCATACGAAAATCATCGGACGCACCGCCCTCTGGATTATGGGCACCGTTATGACACTTTCCGTGTCGGCACAGTCTCCCAGCGGACTGGATGCCAAAGAACAGGCCGTGGCCGCAATCGCCGCCTTCACGGCGCGGGGCGACATGGAGCGTTTGGCCGCCGAATGCGAAGCCGGACTCGACGCCGGTCTGACCGTCAACGAAATCAAGGAGGTGTTGGTGCAGATGTACGCCTACTGCGGTTTTCCGCGCTCTTTGAATGCGCTCAACAGTTTCATGACGACGGTCGAGCGGCGCAAGGCGGCAGGCAAGCAGGATGCCATCGGCCGCGAGGCTTCGCCGATCGCCGAGGGGACGGATATGTACGAAGCGGGCGAACGGGTACGCACTGCGCTGGTCGGCCGTCCCGTGACGGGTAAGGTATATGAGTTCTGCCCCGTCATTGACGAATACCTGCGCTCCCACCTGTTCGGCGACATTTTCGCCCGCGACAACCTCAGCCATGCCTACCGTGAACTGGCTACCGTAGGCGCATTGGCGGGCATGAACCTGGCGGGGCAGTTGCGCTCGCACCTCTCCATCTGCCGCAACATCGGCTTCACGGAGGAGCAGCTCCGCGACTTCGGGTCGCTCGTCGCCCGCAAAATCGGCGACGAAGAGGGACAAACCGTCAATCGGGTACTCGACGAGATTTACAAATGATTTTTGAATTTAACTAAGATAAATCCTATGAACAAGTTTATCATCTTTTCAATCATGGCTATCATGACGACTTCGTGCGGCAACGCATCGCACGACAAAAAGAACGACCGGAATACGACGGAGGCAATCACTGTTACGGACGTATTCGCCAAAGGGACACTGCTGCAAAACAATCCGAACTTCACGGGCGACGCCTGGCTGCAAACCTTCGTCACGGCCGCCGATTCGATGGACTGCACGGTGGGCAACGTGACTTTCGCACCCGGCGTGCGCAACAGCTGGCATTCGCACCCCGGCGGACAAATTCTGCTCTGCACCACGGGCAAGGGACTCTATCAGGAGCAGGGAAAGGCAATTCGTGTGCTCCGCCCGGGCGACGTGGTGAAAATCGCTCCCAACGTAATCCACTGGCATGGAGCGGCACCCGACAGCGAGTTCACGCATATCGCCATCGGAACGCAGACGAGCAAGGGCGGAGCCGAATGGTACGCCCCCGTGACCGATGAAGAGTACGGCAATCACATCGAATAAACATAAAAAGTATAACACCATGAAAAAAGCATTTATCATGACACTTTGTACACTTGCCGTGTCCGCCGCAGGCATGGCGCAGACCGACGGACAGGTTCCGTTCACGAATGCGGAAGTCAAAAGCCACAATAGTAACCCGTGGGGGCTGGTCTATGACCATGCCCTGACGGAAAACATCGAGGGACAGGTGAACATCCACCCGATTACCTATAATCTCGGCGGGTTGAAAATCGCCGCCAACGTCTATACGCCCGCCGGCTACGACCCTGAGAAAAGCTATCCGGCACTCGTCGTGGCGCACCCCAATGGCGGCGTGAAGGAGCAGGTATCGGGTTATTACAGCCAGTTGATGGCCGAGCGCGGTTACATCTGTCTGGCATTCGATGCCGCCTATCAGGGAGCCAGCGAGGGCCAGCCGCGCCAGACCGACAAGCCCGCCAACCGTATCGAGGACATCCGCCGTGCCGCCGACATCTTGGCCCGATACCCCGGTGTAGACCCGCAGCGCATGGGTATTCTCGGCATCTGCGGCGGAGGCGGCTATACGCTGGCTGCGGCACAGACCGACAAACGGTTCAAGGCGGTAGCCACACTCAGCATGTTCAACTCGGGACTGGTGCGCCGCAACGGATTCCTCGATACGCAAATCAACTCTGTGCAGGAGCGTCTTGCCGACGCCTGTGCCGCCCGCCAGCGGGAGGCCGATACGGGCACGCCCGAATATGTGGGCGATATGAGCGGTGTGACGCCCGAACAGGCTGCGAAACTGCCGTTCGACCTCTATCGCGACGGCTACGACTATTACATCCGCACCTACGCCCATCCCAACTCGACGTTCCGCTATACCAAAAGCAGCCTCGTGGACTTGATGGCGTTCGATGCTTCTGCGGATATGTATCTTATCAGCCAACCGCTTCTGATGATTGCCGGCAGCATCGCCGATACGTTCTACATGACCGAGCAGTGTTACAGCCGTGCGACCGGCACGCAAGACAAGGAGCTGTTCCTCATCCCCGGCGCCACGCACATCAAGACCTATTACGTGCCGGAGTACGTAGAGCAGGTAACGAACAAACTCACGGAATTTTTCGGAAACAAATTATAATCAGCGATTCGCACGATATGAAAAAGTATTTGATTTATCTGATGATGGCTGCGGCCGTCGTGGCATTCGGGGCTTGCTCGCCCGAAGATGAAAATGAACCTCAAACACCGGGAACGGAAATCCCGGATACACCCGATGACGGCGACACGGATAATCCTGAAAATCCGGGTACGCCCGACATTCCCGTCGGCGACGGCAAAATTCTGGTCGCCTATTTCTCGTGGGGCAGCACGACGCAGCGCATGGCGCAGGAGATTGTCCGTCAGACCGGAGCCGACGTGTTCCGCATCGAACCGGTCGTGTCTTATCCTACTGAATATACTCCTTGTACCGAAGTGGCACGCGAAGAACGCGACAACGATGCCCGGCCGGCCATCAAGGCGACGGTTGAGAATTGGGAGGACTACGACATGGTGTTCATCGGCTGCCCCGTGTGGTGGCACACCGCACCGATGATTATCTCGACCTTCGCCGAGAGCTACGATTTCGCGGGCAAGACCGTCGTGCCGTTCTGCACCTATGCCGCAACCTACCGGGACGAAACGTTGCAGAAAATCGTCGACCTGACGCCCGCGGCCGAACATCTCTACGGTTTCGGATCGACGGGCAGCACCTCCGGCGTAGAGAACTGGCTGCGCGGGATCGGCATGGTCGAATAGTATTACTTATCGAAACAGAAAGGAAATATGCGACCGAAAGTCATCTGCCATATCATGGGCTCCGTAGACGGACGCCTGATGAACAAACGTTGGACCCCGCCGTGCGACGGACGCCCCCAAAGCGATCTGCTTGCCGTATATGCCGGAATCGGCAAGGAGCTGGGAACCTCCGCTTGGATGTTCGGGCTCAATACGGCACGGGCCTTCTTCCCGGACATTTACCGCCCGGCAGATGGCATTCCCGCCCACGCATCCGAGACGTTCTGCGCTCCCGAAATTTCGGAACGCCGGTTCGTCGTTTCCGATCCGGACGGTACGATCCGCTACGACAAGAACACGGTACGGGGTGATGGCATCATCGCACTGCTGGGACGGCGGGTGTCGGAGGATTACCTCCGGCATCTGCGCTCGGCGGGGATCTCCTATACCTTTGCCGGAGACGACGGATGCGACCTGCGCGAAGCACTCGAAAGCCTCCACGACCGTTTCGGCATTACGTCTTTGTCCTTGCAGCATCATCAACGGGGCATTCCTGAAAGCCGGACTGCTCGACGAACTGAGTCTGGTCGTATATCCGGGTATCGACGGACTGGCGGGCGTGCCCTCGATTTTCGAATGTCCCGGCATGCCGGACGAACGTCCCGCAACGGGGCAAAGTCTGGAATTAGTGTCCGTGCGACAAATGCCTTACGGGGTCGTATGGTTGAGGTATCGAATACTGAAATCCATATGATGCACCGCGCAGTATATTTGTACCGGAAATGCGCACAGTCCAGATTCCATAACCAAAATTATAAATGACAGAATTTATCCGCACACTCGAAAAGGATGTCGAGAAGAAACTGAAAAAGATAGAGGGTTCTGATTTGAATATCTTGAAGAAGTCGTTGGAGGCATCGCTCGTTCTGGGCGATGCCTTTCAGCGAATGCGGGATTTCGTTGCTACCTACACATTCAAGAACGAAGCCGAAGAGATCGAGTTTTTCAAAACGGTCAAACCTCGGTTGTATCATCGGTTGATCTATTATCGCAAGGTCTACAACATCGAGATGAATCGTCCCGTTGGCATAGATTCTCAACGGGCTTATTTGAACGACGAGTTGGTAGCTATCAACCGATACAACAATAAGCGCTCCGATTTCATTCACTACTACCGTTCGGGACTTACCCATCTGGATTCGCTCTACTATCTGCGCGGCCGGGCCGATACGGCTCTTTATCTCGAATCTTTCCATTACGAGCGCGATCCGAAGTTCTCGACCAATGCCGATTTCAAGGTGGCGAAGTTGTTGGCCAATGAAATGCTGTCGGTCTATCTGAAAGGCGAATTGGAAGCACTGGAATATGTAAGACACAAAACCTCCGACGATTCGCTACCTGCTGTCCGACTGACGTGGCAGGACAGCAAAACGGATTTGACAGAATTGATTTACATGCTCGACAGCAAGCGGAGTTTCGGTAATGTTCCGCTCACGCAGTTGGCGGCTTATATCGCTAACGTTTTCAACATCCAGATCGATACGAACCTTTCGCGCACGTTCTGCGATATGAAATTGCGCAACAATCCCACTCCGTGGATCGACAAGGCGAAACAGACCCTGCTGCAACGGATGCAGACATGGAGGCCGAAGAACAAGAAATAACGGGAAAGATTACCATCGTTCTCTGAACTCTTCGCAAAGCGCAATGATCCGTTGCCCGACCACAGCCAGTTCGCGCGTTTCATTCTCCAATTTGTAGAGCATAGCGAGTGCTTTTCGCTCCGAGAAATGGGTGTGCAGCAGCTTCACGATCTGGTTATAGTTCGTTCCTATGGCTCGGAATTGAGCGTGGAACTGCGTCAGCTTGGCTACGTATTCCATCGTTCCGCGATCGGTTTTAATTACACGGAACACGTCGCCGAAGACCCGCGCTTTGATAAAAGCTGCCGATTGCTCGTACATCATCAGAAATCGGGCGTGTTCCTCTGCCGAAAGATTGACCGAATACCGGTATTTGGCCGTGTCGATTTTTGGTGGCCGACCGCCTTTTCCCCTGCGGGGCGATTTATACTTTTCCATACATCGAGATTTTTCAGTCGTGAATATTTCGATTCTTTCGTGGCGGAGCCGCCTATCGAAAAGCGCCGACTTCGGAGGTGCTTTCCCCCCCCCTGTGGGCAAGCTGTTCTCCGATGCAAAAAACTTTTTGTGCAGCAGAAAACACAGCTTGCTGTTTGCCTTTTGCAAACATGTCCGTCCGCCCGTCGGACGAGCTATTGAACAAGCCGCCGTAAAAACGGGCAAGGCGGCTTCAATCCACGTCGGAATCGTTTTACGGAGCAAAGATACTGACCTATTCAACAATCTGCACAACAGTTGATTGCGCCACTCGATACCACTTCGATGCCACAAGTGACCATAAATTCATAATGCAAGGATAAAGGTAGGATAGTTCGGCAGTCGTATGTCAGGTCGGATGATTGTAATGTCGATTGATCGTATGTCTGACTGCGCAAATACACGATCAACTGTACGAGTAGTTGCCTGCCCATATGTATAGTTGGCCCAATGATCATACAGTCATACGTATGGTTGTATGGCCAGTTAGCCGGATGAATGGATAATCGACTGTTTACGCAACAGTATGCTTGCATGCCAGCATCCGATGACCTGCCCTTGTTATGCCAAGTGGAAGGGTGGAGGATTTCTGTTTCCGTTTATTTTTCTCTGTGCTTCTCATAACCTTCGACTTTTTTTTATATGCCGTAGCGGAGCCGGTATGGATGGAATCTGTTTCAGTAGCTTCAAAGGTTCGGGATTCGCTCACGACAAGATTTTTGCGGGAAATACGCTTCGACCGCAGGGCGCAAGGAAGATTTTCCGCAAAACCGCCCGGCGGCCCGATCTTGCACGAGCGTGAAGCCCGAAAATACCTTTGCTACTGCAACAGGTTCATCCGCTCTATACCGGTTTCGTCGGATGGTAAAAAGATGGAGGAAAAGGTTATGGAAGAGAAGCTCGGAGAGAAAAAGCAATACCGTGAACGGATGCGGAACGTTCACGGCCAAAGTACGACGCTACCGAACTGCATACGGCAAAGCACGGAGCCACGTGCCGCCACTTCGGCGCCACAGGCTACCATAAGCGAATCGAAGTTCATCGGGCAACGTCTATTTGGCTATATTTGAGCGTCCGGGAAGCAAAAACGAATCAGAATATGGAAATCGTAAGTATAGATACGCGGATTTTCGACGAGATGATCCGACAGGTGAAATCCGTCGAAGATAAAGCGGTTTCGCTATACCGCCGACAGGAAGATTTGGGGTTGAAGAAATGGCTGGACAATCAGGAGGTATGCCAGATATTGGGAATATCCGTGCGTACTCTGCAAACCTATCGGGAAAAAGGGCTGTTGGCGTATAGCTGCATCAAGCACAAAATCTTCTACAAGCCCGAAGATGTAGAGGCCCTTTTGAAATCGTCATATCATCAGCAAAATCAAACGAAATGAAAAACTATCTGATGGGGCAGCAAGACCCCTGCATCAAGGATATTCTTCAACGGTTGAAACACACGGACAAGGTGCTCGACAGGTTGAGCAAAAGCACCAAGCGGACGTTCAACGGTGAACGGTTCATTTCTGACAGCGAACTGTCCCGTGTATTGAGAATCAGCCGCCGAACATTACAAGAGTATCGGAGTGCCGGTATACTGCCTTACTACCTTATTTCCGGCAAGGCGCTCTACAAAGAATCCGATGTTCAGCGGATGTTGGAGAGGGCATACCGAGCGCCTTTCGATAGTCGGAATTTGATGTAATGGCATATGAATAAAATTAGGAGACAGCTTGAACAACTGTCTCCTAATTTTTTATTGATTTATGGGGCTGTATATTCGCAGATTTAGTTTGCAATCAAACAGGTAATAGACATTGAAAGAATACTACATTGTTTTTGGTCGACGAGAGCTACATTATTGTTTCGGCTATCTTGCTTTGGGCCTTCATGTTGGAAGCGAATCCTGCTGAAAGTTCATTGTCGTCGGCTATGACAACCCTTTCTCCATATCCTCTTGCGTGATGTTCAATACATTCGCTGCATATTTTAAGGGCTATACGAATATAGTACTTTATTGGTTTCTTTTAAAGAACATCAGTGATTAAAATTCAGCAGTTTTTTCACTTCAGGGATATAGTCTTTCAAGAAGTATTCTCGTACCAAACTATCTCCTGTATAGAACTGCGAAACAAACTCGCTCCATATATCGACAGGGATAATCCCATCCATTCGAAATAACTTTACAGACTGGGCTTTAATTTGTTTCGACAGCTTATTGTCATAATTCAGATCTAAGTCTTTACGAGCAGCATATTCAACATTATTGTACAAATGTATCGCGCCGTCTAAATGCCTGAACGTCTTAGTTTGTGGGTCATATTCTGCATGCACGTATCTTCCGGGATGATATTTGCAACTTTCTACTTCCACCTGCACATCCTCAGTCATAAAGTCTTCTGCTTTGAATACTCTTATCCCATTGTTATCCGTAGGCCAACAAGGATAAAAAGCGTATATATTGGGATAAAACCAATTTCTCAGACCATCTTGCAATGCTACTGGCGGAACAAGTTTAGATACTCCATCTTTGATTTGGTCAATATTTTGATTGAATGGTGCTCCATACCAAGTATCTTCTTCAATTATCCAACGATTGTCTGTGTGGACACGCACACGATCCATATCCATAGCAATTTTTACTATGATGTTCGGATTATTCAATTTCCATAGTTTATGGAGAAACAAAGGGGCAAACACAGCATTATAGCAATATCCTCGTCTGAAATAGTGGTGGGCAAATACCATGTAGTCATCTATCACATAATAACCTTCCTTAATCGAATATCTCTCACCTAACTCATCCAACTGCGACAACGATACAAGACCATCTTTATCTTGCGTAAGGTCAGGCAATAAAATTTTAATAATATTAGGATAAGAGGCTGTCACCCCTATGCCATACGAAGGTGCTATTTCAACGTCTATCCCAAATTGTTGCTTGCATCTATTTACAAAACGGTCTGAATCTGGTTTATATCTACTAAGCTGTTGTTCTTGCTGTCGTTTGATATCTTCCATATAACGTTTCTGTAATTCGTCTATATAATTCATCATTTTGCCAATTCATATTATAATGCAAAAATAAACAAAATTTCACAGAGATAGTGTGTTGATGCAACTGACAAGTAATGCCCCCAAGCAAATATTAAGACGCCCCTTGAATCCGTCTTTTCTTTTTGTTCGGTGTTCAATTCAGCACTCCGTCGTTTGCCGCAGGTATCTTCCATACAATCGTTGGTTTAGTTGCCCGCTCGATAATCCATTTACGGAATACCTCTGCTTTTTCGGATTTCAGTCGGAATGCCAATGCCGTAATCATTTCAAGGTCATAGCGTTCGACCAGATTTCCGTTTTGGCTGCGGGTGCGGCGGAAAACACGCTCTTCATCCAGAATGCCGCTTTTGAGGATTGCTCGGATGTTCGCACTTACAGCGGGTGTGAATACGTCGAACAGGTCTGCAATTTGAGCCTGCGTAAACCAAACGCCGGTTGCACTGGGACGGATCGTTACCTGCCCGTGCTCAATAGTTATAGGTGGAGTTTTCATAGATGCTTGTGTTTATAGGGTGCTTGCATTTTTATATTCTGCGGTTCTTCATAAAGTTCGAGTTTGCGGCTGGCAGACAGTTGCCGTAATTGCTTCGTGTCTTCATCTACTTTCTTGTCCGTAACATGGGCATAAATCTGTGTCGTTACGAGCCGTTTGTGTCCCATCATGCGGCTGACGGTTTCGAGCGGTACGCCCAATGAAAGCGTGATGTGCGTTCCGAAATTATGCCGCGCCATATGAAAGGTCAGGTCGATGCCGTAAGCCTGCCCCAACTTCTTGGTTAGTTGGATAAGGCGTGCACGACTGTATAGATTGAAAATCTTGTCGTTCTTTCGTTCGTGTCGGTATTTCTCGATAATCCGCATAGGTATATCCAACAGTCGTATAACCGATTCGGTATCGGTTTTCTGTCGTCGGATATGTATCCACCATACACCCTCGTCATCTTGCGAGATGTGTTTTGCCGACAACCGTTTCAAGTCGGCATAAGCCAGTCCCGTGAAGGTGGAGAAGATAAACCAATCCCGCACCCGTTGCAGTACCAGATCGGCGACTTGTTCGGCAAGCAGACGTTTCAGGTCGTCGAGTTTCAGATGGCGACTTTTGCGTTTGGGTAATTCAGGATGCAGATTGCAGTAGGGATCACGGCGCAGCGTTCCTTGATTGACCGCCCGCACGGTCATCTTCTTCAACCGATACAAATGTTCGTGCACGGTTTTCTGGCTCATCTTGCAATCCGTTCGCAGAAACAGGTCGAACGTGTCGTAGAACTCTTGGTCGAGGCTTCGTAATAATATGTCTTCTTGTCCGCATTTCTCCTGCACGAACTCCCGCAGATGATTGTAAGACCGAACATAGCACGCATAGGTTTCTTTCGTGCGGTCTATCCCCACTCGTTTGGAAAACTCTTCGTTGTGTTCTCGAAACAGAACCAGCAGCGTCAGCGGCTTCTGTCCGATGCCCACGGCATTCTTGACCAATTCGGCCGTTACAAAACCTAACGACAAATTGATGCGCTTGTAATGCGCCTTGATTTCATCCGTCAGGGCATCTATTGCCCGGTTCACTTCGTTGGCATTGCGGCTGCGCCCGTCGGCACGTCCCGTCGTGGGATTCCAGATAGCAGGATCGAACGCGACTTTGGTTCCGATTTGTGCCGCCTCGGCGTCAATGCTGACTTTACACAAAAGTTGGCACATGCCGTCCTTGCGGACTTTCGTGCGATTGATATAGAACAGTATGGCGAATGTACTTCGTCGCCTAATATCTTTATTCTTTTCCATCAGATTGCAATTGTAAAACGTTGTGAAATTTTCTCGTTGAGCGACTGCGTGTCGGTTCCGATTTTGTTGTCGGTTACTTGTGCGTATATCTGTGTCGTATCGACACGGCTGTGTCCCAACATCCGGCTGACCGTTTCCATCGGCACGCCGTGCGAAAGGGCGATTTCCGTAGCATATGTATGGCGGGCCATGTGGAAGGTCAACTTCCGGTCGATGCCGCAGGCTGCGGCGAGTTGTTTCAGCCCCTTGTTCAACTCCGAGTTTCCGTACATCGGGAGCAACTTACCGCCCTGCATTGTGTCCCGATATTTGTCGATAATATGCCGCGTCAGGTCGAGCAGCGGTATCTCGAACTCCACGCCTGTTTTCTCCCGTGTTGCTTTGATCCAAACCGTTCCGTCTTCGGCCGTTTCGAGGTTTTCGACGGTCAGACGGCACATGTCGCCGTAGCTGATGCCCGTATAGCAGGAGAACAGAAACAAGTCTCGGACGAGATAAAGCCGCGATGCAGGGAGTGGCGTAGTCATCAGTCGTTTCAGTTCTTCGCGTGTCAAGTAACGCCTTTTGCGTTCGGGACGCGGCGGCTCGTAACCAGCGAACGGATCGGCGGTGATGATTCCGGCGGCAAAAGCCCTATTGATTACCGTATGCAGACGCGACATGTAGAGAACAATAGTGCGCGGAGCAAGTCGCCGTTCGGTACGAAGATATAAATCGAACTTATCTACAAACGACTTGTCTAATGCGGAGAACGGAATATCTGAAAGCTGCAGCCGCTCCGACAAGAATCGTTCGACATGCTCGTAGGTGCAACGATAGGTGCGTGCCGATTTGGATGTGCGGTTTATGCCTACTCGCTTTTCGAAATGCTCGATGAACATGCGGAAATAGTCGAGCAACGTCTCTTGTCCGGCAGCCATACCTAACAACAGACACTTGATTTCCTCGGCCGTTACCCGTTCACGAACGGCCGACTGCTCGCGGTATATGGCGAGTGCCGAAGCACGATATTCGTCTAATTGGCGGTTGATTGCAACAGCCTCGGCACTTTTGCCTTTGGCACGACCTGATGACCATAACGATGCGGGAATGGACAGTTTTGCGCTGAACACGCATTCCGACCCTCCGACGGTCAAACGTCCCATGACAGGACAGCGACCTGCGGCATTCGATTCGTTCACATTCGTGCACCTTTTCTCGCCTCGGCATAGTCCGCCAGCGGCCTCTGCTCTCGGCTTACCGAAAACGTTCTTTTTGAGGTAGAACGAGACCTTTACAGCTTCTTGATTCATAACTCTATTAACCGTTTATAAAATTAACTGATATAGAGTTATTTGAACTCATGAAAAACGAAGCGGAACATAGAATAAGATACTATGTCATCTCCTCTGAATCCGTCTTTTCTCGAAACTCTCCGAAAAACGACTATCTTTGCCGTGAAGTTTCGCAAGAAAACCGACGTTCCTTGAAGTGCAGAACCGGTTCCGAGAGCGAAAGCAAAGTCTTTTGCGACCTATTTCCTGCCTCTGAAAAGGCAACGGATAAGTAACGAATCCTTTGCTTAACTTCTCGAAATCCTGCTTTTCGCCATTCGGCAAACAACAGAAGTTCTATCCGTTACGATTCTACGCTTCAATCACTTACATTATTACGCTCCGATTGCCCGTTTTTACGCGATTTCTTCGTATCTTTGTCGATCGGAAAAATCAAAAAACACAAAATACGATGACGCAGGAAGAACTTTTCAAAAAACTGGTCGCCCATTGCAAGGAGTACGGTTTCGTATTCCCGTCGAGCGAGATTTACGACGGTCTGGGTGCCGTCTACGACTACGGTCAGAACGGCGTGGAGCTCAAGAACAACATCAAGCGCTACTGGTGGGATTCGATGGTCAAGCTCCACGAAAACATCGTGGGTCTCGACGCCGCGATCTTCATGCACCCCCGCACGTGGGAGGCTTCGGGCCATGTCGGCGCCTTCAACGACCCGTTGATCGACAACCGCGATTCGAAGAAGCGTTACCGCGCCGATGTGCTCGTCGAGGAGTGGCTGGCCAAGCAGGACGAGAAGATCGAGAAGGAGGTCGAGAAAGCCCGCAAGCGCTTCGGCGAGTCGTTCGACGAAGCCAAGTACCGCGAGACCTCGCCTCGCGTGCAGGAGACCGCGGCCAAGCGCGACGCCGTGCACAAGCGTTTCGCCGACGCGCTGAACGCCAACGATCTGGGCGAGCTGCGCCAGATCATCCTCGACTGCGAGATCGTCTGCCCCATTTCGGGCACGCGCAACTGGACCGAAGTGCGGCAGTTCAACCTGATGTTCTCTACGCAGATGGGCTCCACGGCCGAGGGTGCCAACACCATCTACCTGCGTCCCGAGACGGCGCAGGGCATCTTCGTCAACTTCCTCAACGTGCAGAAGACCGGCCGCATGAAGTTGCCGTTCGGCATCGCGCAGATCGGCAAGGCTTTCCGCAACGAGATCGTCGCGCGGCAGTTCATCTTCCGCATGCGCGAGTTCGAGCAGATGGAGATGCAGTTCTTCGTGCGCCCCGGCACCGAGATGGAGTGGTGGAACACGTGGAAGAACACCCGCATGGCTTGGCACCGGGCCCTCGGCTTCGGCGACGACAACTACCGCTTCCATGACCACGAGAAGCTGGCCCATTACGCCAACGCCGCCACCGACGTCGAATACAACTTCCCGTTCGGCTTCAAGGAGGTCGAGGGCATCCATTCGCGCACCGACTTCGACTTGGGCAACCACCAGAAGTTCTCCGGCAAGAAGATCCAGTATTTCGATCCCGAGACGGGCGAGAGCTACGTGCCCTACGTCGTCGAAACGTCGATCGGCGTCGACCGCATGTTCCTGCAGGTGATGTCGGCGGCCTATACCGAAGAACAGCTCGACGGCGGCGATTCGCGCGTCGTGCTGCGTCTGCCCGCAGCACTGGCGCCCGTCAAGGCGGCCGTGCTGCCTTTGGTGAAGAAGGACGGCATGCCCGAGATCGCGCAGAAGATCGTCGACGAATTGAAGTACGACTTCAATGTGGTCTACGACGAGAAGGACTCCGTGGGCAAGCGCTATCGCCGGCAGGATGCCATCGGCACGCCGTTCTGCATTACGGTCGACGGTCAGACCGCCGAGGACGGCACGGTTACGGTGCGCCACCGCGATTCGATGCAGCAGGAGCGCGTCAAGATCGAGGCTCTGCATGCGATGGTCGAGGAGGAGTGCTCCTACCGCAAGCTGTTCAAGAAACAGAACCTTTGATTCAATGAATCGTTAATAAGGAATAATGGTTCGCGGATGAAGGAACCCTTATCCATTATTGATTATTCATCGGATTCGTGTCGCGCATTCTGGCCATAGACTACGGTACCAAGCGTACGGGGATCGCCGTGAGCGATCCCCTGCGGTTGATTGCCGGCGCTTTGGCGACGGTCGAGACCCGGCAGTTGGAAAAGTGGCTGGCGGATTATTTCGCTCGCGAGGAGGTCGGCACGATCGTCGTGGGCAAACCTGCGCAGATGAACGGCACGCCCTCCGAGACGTGGCGCTTCATCGAGCCGCTGGCACTCCGGCTGCAGCGGGCGTGGCCCGACAAGGAGGTGGTGTTCTACGACGAGCGGTTCACCTCGGTGCTGGCGCATCGGACGATTCTCGACAGCGGTCTGGGCAAGATGGCCCGCCGCGACAAAGCGTTGGTGGATAAGATTTCCGCCACGATCATTTTACAAAGTTACATGGATTCCCGCAAATGATTTATCCGATTGTCATCTATGGCGACGAAGTGCTCCGCAAGCAGTGCGAGCCCGTCCCGACCGATTTTCCCGATCTTAAGAAGCTGATCGACGACATGTTCCTCACCCTCGGGGAGGCCGAGGGCGTGGGGCTGGCCGCACCGCAGATCGGCAAGAACCTCCGGCTCTTCATCGTCGACTGCACCCCGTGGGCCGAGGAGGATCCCTCGTGCGTCGACTATCGCCGCGCCTTCATCAACGCCGAGATCTACGCCATGTCCGAGGAGACCAGGACCTACAACGAGGGCTGTCTCTCGTTTCCGGGCATCCATGCCGACGTGCAGCGGTCGCTGGCCATCAGGATGCGTTACCTCGACGAGGATTTGAAACCTCACGACGAGGAGTTCACCGGGCTCAAGGCGTGGGTCATCCAGCACGAGTACGATCACATCGAGGGCCGCGTCTTCGTCGACCGCATTTCGCCGCTGCGCCGCAACCTCATCAAGGGCAAGCTGCTCAATCTGGCCAAAGGAAAGTTCCGCTGCGGCTACAAAACCCGATAGAAAAGGCGGATATTGTCCTTATTTTTCGTATCTTCGCCCTATCGGAGTCTGCCATTTCCGACGAAAACTTATTTTCTAACCTTTTCAAACAATCGGATCATGAAAAAGATTTTTGTCGCCCTGTGCGCCGCGCTCTTCTTCGTAAGCTGCGGCGGAATCAAGAGCCCTGTCGCGGGCGTTCTCTACACCGACGTCAAGGACGGCGTCGCCGTAACCGCCAATGCAGGTTCCAGCAAGGTCGGTACAGCCGAGGCCATCGGCATCCTGTGTCTCGTCGCTACGGGCGATGCCAGCATCGAGGCCGCAGCCAAAGATGCCGGTATCACGCGCATCCACCACGTCGACTACCAGAGCAAGTCCTATCTGGGCGTCTACAACGTCTATACGACCATCGTTTACGGTGAGTAGAGGCCTGATTCTCTTCGCCGCTTTGGTTCTGGCCTGCGGTTCGGCCGCAGGTCAGAACATCCGCGGCCGCTACGTCTCCCGGGCCGATGACGACGGAACGATCTACCATCTCCTGCCCGTTACGCTTTTCGAGAGCCGTTCGGAGGGCGACCTGACGTTCGACCTTACCTACAAGGCGGGGCCGCAGGGGCGTGCCGTCCTCAATTTCACGTATTTCGCCTCGGCTCCCACGCCTGCCGATTCCGTGTCGTTCGACGCCGGGCGGATCTCGCTGGCCGGTCCTGCGGAGCGGTTCTACATCGAGCCGGACAAGAAAAGCTGGAAACATCGTTATTCCCTGCAGACCGATGCCGAACTCGTGCGCGCTTTCTTCGACGAGACGGCAGTGCCCCGGGTCATCGTCTATTCCGGGGGCGTGCCTCATCCTTACGAGGTCAAAAAATCCGCGTGGCGTTCCTATGCGCCCGTCGGTCGGAAGATCTTCGAGATGATCCGGCTCAACGAAGCCCGGTAGCTGTGAGGAGGGCGGCAGATCGGGCCCGGAGGAGAGTGCCGATGGGCGAGCGGTGCCTTGCTGCGGATAGCCGGGGGAGCATCCCGTGAAGGAAGAAGGAGGGGGGGGGAGAATAAACCGTGCATTCGCGACTGCGTTCCGACAGCGGGGCGCATAGATAAAAAAGGGAGAACCGATCGAAATCGGTTCTCCCTTTTCATTCGGGCATCGGCGGCGTCAGAACTTGTAGGTCGCGCCGACGTTGATGATGATCGGATTTTTCCAGTATTTGTGGGTCTGGATCATCCACTTGAATCCGGCCGAGACATCCCAGCGGCGGGTGATGTTGAAGTCCGTGCCGGCGCCGACGTTGATGCCGCACGACCAGTCGCCGATGTCGTTGGCGCTCAGACCTACCTGCGGATAGAGATTCCAGAAGCGGGCCGGGTGGAACAGATACTGGATGTCGGCGCTGATGTCCACCGAGCAGTTTTTCTTGCAAAGGAACGTTACGGCCGGCTGCACGCGCCATGCGTCGCTGATCGAATAGCGGCTGACGGCTCCGATGCCGAAAATGGCGCCGTCGGCTCCCGTGTTGGTGTAGATGCCGATCTGCGGTCCCAACGCCCATTTGCCTTTGTCCTGTGCCGAAACGGCTCCTACTGCGAGGATAGCGGCGAAAGCCGTAAGAAGAATCTTTTTCATTTCCGGTTATTTTAATTGTACGATGTTAAGTCTTAGTCCGTTCGCCTGCCAAATATAGAGAAAAATCCCGCATCGGGCAAGCTGATTCGACGAGGTCGCATCTTTCGACGACGAACAGAACAAGCAACACTCGTGCCGTCCCTGAAAAAACGACGCCCGACCTTTCGGGCCGGGTGTCGAAAAACGGACGGAGCAGCGGCGGAGAGCATCTTTCGCGGTTCGGACCTCGATCGGGATCTCGTTCCGATTCGGAATCCGGCGGATCCGATGCCCTTTCGCCCCTCCCCTGCAGGGATTACTTTTGGTTGAGGGCTGCGTGTGCGGCTGCCAGACGTGCGATGGGCACGCGGAAGGGCGAGCAGCTCACGTAGTTCAGTCCGGCATAGTGGCAGAACTCCACCGACGAGGGTTCGCCGCCGTGTTCGCCGCAGATGCCGCACTTGAGGTTTTCGCGCGTGCCGCGGCCCTTGAACACCGCTTCGCGGATCAGCTGGCCTACGCCGTTGCGGTCCAGAATCTGGAAAGGGTCGTTCTTCAGGATGCCCTTTTCCAGATAGACGGGCAGGAACTTCGAGATGTCGTCGCGCGAGAAACCGAGGGTCATCTGCGTCAGGTCGTTGGTGCCGAACGAGAAGAACTGCGCCACTTCGGCGATCTGGTTGGCCGTTACGGCGGCGCGCGGCACCTCGATCATCGTGCCGACCATGTATTCGATCTTGTCGTTGCGCTCGGTGAATACCTGCTCGGCCGTGCGGTCGATGATGTTCTTCTGGTAGCGCAGCTCCTTGTGGTTGCCCACCAGCGGCACCATGATCTCCACGTGCACGGGCAGGCCCGAAGCCTTGACGTTCATGGCCGCTTCGATGATGGCGCGGGTCTGCATCTCGGTGATTTCGGGGTAGGTGTTGCCCAAACGGCAGCCGCGGTGTCCCAGCATGGGGTTGAACTCGGCCAGCGACTCCACTTTGGCCACGATCTTCGAGAGAGGTTCGTGCATCTCCTCGGCCATCTCTTTCTGCCCCTTTTCATCGTGGGGCACGAACTCGTGCAGAGGGGGATCCAAGAGACGGACCGTTACAGGATAGCCGTTCATCGCCTTGAACAAGCCTTCGAAGTCGCCCCGCTGAATGGGCAGCAGCTTCTGCAGCGCGATGCGGCGGCCGGCTTCGTCGTCGGCGAGGATCATCTCGCGGATCGCCTTGATGCGGTCGCCCTCGAAGAACATGTGTTCCGTGCGGCAGAGGCCGATGCCTTCGGCACCGAACTCGAATGCCTGCGCGGCATCTTTCGGCGTGTCGGCATTGGCGCGGACCTTCAGCACCGAGTATTTGCCGGCCAGCTCCATGAGCTTGCCGAAGTCGCCGCTCAGGTCGGCGGCTTTGGTGGCCACTTCGCCCAGGTAGACTTCGCCCGTCGAGCCGTTGAGCGAGATCCAGTCGCCCTCCTTGACCGTGAAGCCGTTGACCTTGATCGTGCGGGCCTTGTAGTCGATTTCCAGCTCGCCGGCGCCCGAGACGCAGCACTTGCCCATGCCGCGGGCTACGACGGCCGCGTGGGAGGTCATGCCGCCGCGGGCCGTCAGGATGCCGGCTGCGTCGAGCATGCCCTTGAGATCCTCGGGCGAGGTTTCGATACGTACCAGCACGGCTTTCTGACCCGTCTTGGCGAAGGTCTTTTCGGCATCGTCGGCGAAGAAAACCACGGGACCCGTGGCGGCGCCGGGCGAGGCGGGCAGACCTTTGGTGATGACCTGCGCTCCGGCGATCGCCTTCTTGTCGAAGACGGGGTGGAGCAGTTCGTCCAGCTTCGCGGGCTCGCAGCGCAGCACGGCGGTCTTTTCGTCGATCAGACCCTCGCGGAGCATGTCCATCGCGATCTTGACCATCGCGGCGCCCGTACGTTTGCCGTTGCGGCACTGGAGCATCCACAGCTTGCCGTCCTGAATCGTGAACTCGATGTCCTGCATGTCGGTGAAATACTTCTCCAAGTGGTGCTGGATGTCGTCGAGCTCCTTGTATACTTCGGGCATCACCTCCTCGAGCGACGGATATTTCGACTTGCGCTCCTCCTCGGAGATGTTCTGCGCTTTGGCCCAGCGCTTCGAGCCTTCGACGGTGATCTGCTGCGGGGTGCGGATGCCGGCCACGACGTCTTCGCCCTGTGCGTTGATGAGGTATTCGCCGTTGAAGATGTTTTCGCCCGTCGCGGCGTCGCGCGAGAATGCCACGCCCGTCGCCGAGTTCTGGCCCATGTTTCCGAAGACCATCGCCTGCACCGATACGGCCGTGCCCCATTCGGCGGGGATGTTGTTGAGTTTGCGGTAGAGAATGGCGCGTTCGTTCATCCACGAGCCGAAGACGGCGCAGATGGCGCCCCACAGCTGATCCCACGGATTGGCCGGGAACTCTTCGCCGGTCTGTTTCTTGACGGCGGCCTTGAAGCTCTTGACCAGCTCCTTCAGGTCGTCGGTCGTCAGGTCGGTGTCGTTCTTCACGCCGCGCTTCTCCTTCTGGGCGTCGATGATCTCCTCGAAGGGGTCGTGATCCTCTTTCGAAACGGGTTTCATGCCCAGCACCACGTCGCCGTACATCTGTACGAAACGACGATACGAGTCCCATGCGAAGCGGGGGTTGCCCGTACGCTTGGCCACGGCCTCGACGGCCTGATCGTTCATGCCCAGATTGAGGATCGTGTCCATCATGCCGGGCATCGAGGCGCGGGCGCCCGAGCGGACCGATACCAAGAGGGGCATCTCCTTGTCGCCGAACTTCATGCCCGTGAGGCGTTCGATGTTCTTCATCGCTTTCTCCACCTCGGGACGCAGCATTTCGATGACGGCCTGCTTGCCGTGCTTGTAGTATTCGGCGCACACCTCGGTGGTGATGGTGAATCCCGGGGGTACGGGGATGCCGATGAGATTCATCTCCGCCAGATTGGCACCCTTGCCGCCGAGCAGTTCGCGCATTTTGCCGTTTCCTTCGGCCTCCTTGTTGCCGAAGGTGTAGACCCGTTTAACGTCTGCCATAGTTTTCGATCGTGTTGAATTTTATTGTGTTATTTTGTTCTTTTTGTCGTCGGGATTGCGAATATAACGAAATTTTTCCGTTATTCCAAATAATTCTTCCGCTCCACATAGACGTAGATCGGCAGGGCGCGGCTCGTTCCTCCGGCGTAGCGTCGGCGTTCGTATGCAGGCAGCGGGCGGACGCCTGCATCGTCGAGCAGGAAGCGCCGGATGTAGACTTCGCCCGCCACGATGCGCAGCAGGGTATCGACCGCCATGCGGTCGCGCATGCGCCAGCCCGAGCGGCTGCGGACATTGCCCCGGCCCGCTCGTTCGGCCCGGGCGTGGGCGTCCCGGAGTCCGTATCGCTCCAACCCGCGGTCGGGCAGCCGTCCCATGACGATCATCCGGGCTCCGGGGCGTTCGTCGCGCAGCTCTCCGATCGTGCGGCCGATCGTGCGGGCGTCGCCGCAGAGCAGCAGCCCGAGGGTGTCGCGGCGGAACCGATGCGCCGCTTTTGGTTGAGCGGGGCGGCGCAGCGTACCTTCGACGTAGAGGTAGCGGCGTCCCGGCTCGACGTAGTGCGGGAAGAAGAGGTCGCCATGATAGAGCAACGCGAAATCCATGCCGTCCAGCGTATTGAGCGTGCGATGCAGATAGAGGTAGTCGCCTGTGCAGGCGGCCGAAATATCGCGGACCACGGCTTCGTTCTCTACGCCCTGCAGCGCCACGATCGGCAGGCCCAGCGAGTCGACGAGCGCCGCCATGCGGGCGACTTTATGACGATAGCGGGTCGTGTTCCAGCGCAGGCGTCCCTGCGGCGTGTAGTCCGTGTCGTCGTAGAAGAGCGAGGGGATTGTGTCGTAAAGATAATCGGCGTCGCAGCAGGCGATTCCCAGCGGCTGGGCGGCACCCGGCCGGGCTCCGAAAAGCAGAAGCAGAAGAACGGTCCGCAGAAAGTTTCCGGGGAAGTCCGTCGGTCGTTGCGCCATGTCGGTGGATGTCGTTTATTCCGCGATTACTCCCGAGCCGACTACTTCGTCGCCGTCGTACCACGCCGCGAACTGTCCCGGTGCGATGCCGCGCTGGGGAGTGTCGAAGAGGATGAACGCCCCCTCGTTGCGGACATAGAGCGTCGCCTCCTGCAGGGGTTGGCGGTAGCGGATGCGCACCCGGAAGCGGGCTTCGCCGCCCGCGGGGATCGTGCGTGCCGGGTCTATCCAGTGGATCTCCGAGGGGGCGATGCGGAGCGCCGGGCGCCACAGTCCGGGGTGGGCGTCGCCTTCGCCTACGTAGATGGTATTGGTCTCCACGTCGGTCGCCAGAACGAACAGCGACTCCTTGCGGCCGCCGATGCCCAGACCCTTGCGTTGGCCGATGGTGTAGAAGTGGGCGCCGTTGTGGGTGCCGATCTTCTTGCCGTCGCGCACGGTGTAGCGCCACGGCGCCGCCAGCGCGGCCAGTTCTTCGGTCGTGGGTTCGCCCTCGGGCACCGCGATCCGCTGCCCGAACTTGGGCCATGCGGGGAGTATTTCGTGCACGTTGCCCGATTTGGCCGCCAGTTTCTGTTGCAGGAATACCGGCAGGTCGACCTTGCCCACGAAGCAGATGCCCTGCGAATCCTTGCGCTTGGCCGTGGCAAGTTCCTGCTCCTCGGCGATGCGTCGCACTTCGGGTTTCAGGAGGTCGCCGACCGGAAAAAGGGCGTAGCGCAGCTGCTCTTGCGAGAGCTGGCAGAGGAAGTAGCTCTGGTCCTTGTCGGGGTCCGTGCCGGCCAGCAGTTTGTAGCGTATGGTGCCGTCGGCCGCGACTTCTTCGGTTTTGCGGCAGTAATGGCCCGTCGCCACGTAGTCGGCACCTAATTCGAGCGCTTCGCGCAGGAAGACGTCGAACTTGATTTCGCGGTTGCACAGCACGTCGGGATTAGGCGTGCGGCCGCGTTCGTACTCGGCGAACATGTAGTCGACCACGCGCGTGCGGTAGTCGGCCGAGAGGTCGACCACGTGCAGCGGAATGTCGAGTTTCTTGGCCACCAGCTCGGCGAACACGCGGTCGTCGTGCCACGGGCAGTCGCCCTCCAGAGTGCCCGTCGTGTCATGCCAGTTGACCATGAAAAGTCCGATCACTTCGTGCCCCTGCTGCTTGAGGAGCCACGCCGCCACCGACGAATCCACGCCGCCCGAAAGTCCGATCACTACGCGTGCCATATCATTCCAGTTCCAGCAGTCCTGCGGGCAGGACGAATTTGATTCGCCGCTCCTCGAAATCGATGCGGGCGATGAACTCTTCGACGGCCGGCACCAGCACGCGGCGACCTTCGATCTCCAACTCGAAAAGCGGGTTGGCGTCGCTGTCGTAGTAGTCCGTCAGGGTGCCTGCGCTGTGCCGGGGCGCCGTTTCTTCCGTTCCGGTTTCTTCGACTTCCACGGTGAAGCCGATCAGATCTTCCATGTAAAATTCGTCGTCGGGTTCTTCGTGTCGTTCGATGCGGAACTCCAGTCCCAGCAGCTCGGTCGCCCGGCGGTCGGTATTCAGATCGGCGAATGCCGCCACGGCTCCCGTTTGTCCGCGGCGTTCGAAGCGCTCACACCACAGGGGTACCTCCAGTCCGTCGATCGTTACCATGAGCGGTGTGGTTTCGGGGTCGAAATCGTCGGGGAATGCGGCGTGGAGCGAGAGCATCACACCGCCGTCGGTGCCGAAAAGTCGGTTGATTCTGCCTGCGGGAGAGGTCATATCCGTGTTTGATGATTGAAATGTTCGCAGCCCGCGTAACCGTCGGGTTCATCTTCGGCGGCCGGGGCCGGTCGTGCTGAAAGCGCGAGCCGCCGAAGATGGCGATGCCTTGCATCGCGATTACTTCTTAAATAAAAAAAACGGTAAATCTCCCGCTGCGGGAAATTTACCGGGAATCAATCTATGCGGTCCGTGCCTTATTCGGCGGCGGGAGCTTCGGTCTCGGCTTCGGGAGCGGCCTCTTCAGCGGCGGGTGCTTCTTCGGCAGCTTCGGCCGTAGCTTCTTCCTCGGCCTGCTTGGCAGCAGCTTCGGCGGCGGCTTTCTTCTCGGCGATGGCTTTCGCGCGCTCCTCGTTTACTTTGGCTTCGGCCGCCAGACGGGCTTTCTCGGCCGACTTGGCGTCGGTGGCCAGCTTGTTGGTCTTGGCGTCGATCTTGCCGTTCTTGGCTTCGATCCACTTGTTGAAGCGGGCTTCGGCTTCGGCTTCGGTGAAAGCGCCTTTGGCGACGCCGCCCAGCAGGTGTTTCTTGTAGAGTACGCCCTTGTACGAGAGGATAGCCCGACAGGTGTCCGTAGGTTGTGCGCCTTTCTGTAACCAACCCAGTGCTTGCTCGAAGTTCAGGTCGATCGTAGCAGGATTCGTGTTGGGATTGTAGGTTCCCAGCTTCTCGATGAATTTACCATCACGTGGCGCTCTGCTATCTGCGGCAACGATGTGGTAGAAAGCGTAGCCTTTCTTACCGTGGCGTGCCAGACGAATTTTAACAGCCATTTTGCTTTAAAATTTGTTTGTTTGGTTAATTAACGCTCACCCTTTCTCGGGTTATCAGCCTGCAAATGTAGACAAAATATCGTTCCCGGCAAAATAAATCGCAAAATTTTAAGGCGGAAGTCTCCCGAAGCACGGGAGGAATAAAAGTAGAAGTTTGATAGTATAAGAAAAAATCCCTATTTTTGTCATGCCCGCATTGCGGGCAGACATATCGATAGTTGCACGAAAGTGTTTAGCTTAGTTCTCTCGGACGAAATCTGGTAAATTTCAAAAGGCGGAGAATAAGCTGACGGCTCTCGCGCCCTGTACTTGTACAGGCGTGAGGACTGTCGCTTGTTTCACGCCATAGGTTTACCAGAGCCAGTCCGATGAAATAGGTTGACAGCCCCACGCTTTCATTTTTCGTATAATCTTCTCCTCGGGGCTCGGAGATGCCGAAACCTATTTGCAAATGGCAAAAATCGACGGCCTCGATGCCTTGCGCTCGCTCTTCGGGAGCGACGATGCCTTCATCGAACACATTCTGACGCACACGCTCTTCTTCGACCGCGACATGGTCCGACGGCAGGCGCACGACATCTGTGTTTGGATTCCTACCGGTCAGGCGATTCCGGCGCGTTTCACCTCCAACGCCAATTTCCGATTGAAGCATGCGGTCAAGACCACCGCGCCGCGTTTCAAGAACAAGGGCGAGGCGGTGCGTTTCACCAAGTACGAATGCGATCCCGACGGACATGTCGACGAGACGAAATGTCTCTTCCACCACGAGACGAAAATCCGCGTCAAGATCGACTCCGACGGCAACTACGCCCCCAAGTGCACGATTCAGCGCTACACCAACCACTTGGTCAGCTGGGGCCAGCGCAGCACGGTGGTCAACTACACCATCGCGCACATCTGGGCCAAGACCGACAATCCGCTCTACTTCAATTCGCTGTGGAACTACGCCCTGCTGCCTACGCATTGCGCTTTCATTACCGACAAGCGCGACGATTCCCACGCGTTGGTGGCTCGCGTCAAGGCGTTGATCCGCGCCATCAGTTGGGAACTCTACAAACCCAACAGCATCATGGACTGGAACCAGGATGTCATCGCCGGCGACGACGTACCCTCGGCGGTCGCCCGTTCCGAGGCTCGGCGGCTCATCAAGGAGGGCCGGATCCGGTTCCTGCCCAAGAACGAGGAGGCTCCCACGGAGGTGCCCGCCGAACCTGAACCTGAAACGGAAGACTGCGACAATTAAAAATTTTTCGAATCATGAAAAAACTGATTATTCTGTTGGCAGCAGCGGCTGTAGCGGTCGCCTGCTCCCCGAGTACCGAATCCTTCGAACCCGAGCCTCCGGTTCCTCCCGAAACGCCCGAAACTCCTGAAACGCCCGAGGAACCCGAAACTCCGGAGACGCCCGAACTGGCGATTTCATTCGAGCGGACGGACAACATAGCGGTATGGCCCGGCCGAAGCATAGATGTGGCCTACACCCTCACCGGTGTAAACAGCGGTACGCAGTTCGAGTGTTCCGCAGACAACGGATGGAGGGTCGAAATTCATGCGACATCGGCATCTTCGGGCTATCTTCACGTAACAGCCCCGTCGCAGGTTGTCGATGGCGATGTTACGATGAGGGCAAGCAATGACGAGTCGGATTTTACCCAACAGACTTTGCATTTCGTCGGCGGTTTTTTCGAAAAACTCGAACAAGACTTTTATTACCTCGATGCAACGGAGCAGGAACTCGAAATCGCTGTAACGACCAACATACCGTATGAGGCGGTCATACCCGACGATGCTGCGTGGGTCGAGTGGACGACCGACCCGACTGCCGTCGAGACCGGAACCGCACGATTCTCCATCGCCCGCAATTCCGATTGGAAATTGCGTCAAACAAAAATCGCATTCACAGTAGATGGTGAGGTGGTTCAAATGTTTACGCTCATTCAACGTGCCGCTCCTGCGGATGAAGCCGAGATTATCCGGTTCGCCGACAAGACGCTCGAAGCACTTCTTGTAAAGGATTACGATCTGAACGGGGACGGTTCGTTGTCCTATCGGGAGGCTGCCGCCATCACCGAGTTGAAAGAGAGGTTTTTCGCAAACTCGTCTATCGCTTCATTCGATGAATTACAGCATTTTACAGGTCTGACAGAACTTCCCGAAGGGTTATTCGAAAAATGCAGCGAGTTGAAATCGATCATACTTCCGGAGAGCGTCATAACAATCCGTTCGTACGCTTTTTATGGTTGCAGTTCGTTGACAAACATCGTTTTGCCTGTCGGTCTGCGAACAATCGAATGGGATGCTTTCGAGCTTTGTACCTCGTTGACGAGCATCATTCTTCCGGATGGTTTGGAAAAAATCGGCGGTTTCTGCTTTATGGGTTCCGGTTTGACGTCGATAAAATTGCCTGAAAATATCACCGTTCTCGATGGATGGGACACATTCGGAGGTTGTCGTAATCTGACATCGGTAGAATTACCCGAAGAACTTGTCGAAATAGGCACCGGTACGTTTCGCGGATGCAGTAATCTGACATCGATAGATTTACCCGAAAAACTTGTCAAAATAGGGATATCAGCGTTTTTGGGTTGTAGTTTTAGCAAAATAACCTTTCCGAGCAGTGTAAGATTTATGGGTTCTAACATATTGACCCAGACCGAGCCGTCATCCGTGTTGTCCATTACATTCTTGAGCCCTACACCGTCTGTTATTTTTTCTTCAGGAGGACAATGGAATCCGACATCGGATGATTGGCTTACGAACAATCCTGCCGCAAAAATCTACGTCCCGGCCTCTTCGGTAGAGGCGTACAAAACAGCCCGCGGATTCTCCTTTTATGCCGACCGTATTTTTCCGATAGAGGAGTAGCGTTTCGGAACTGCGTGCCCGATGGACGGCCGACGATTTACCGCAACGGTAAATTGCCGGCCGTCTTCCGCTTCCGTACGACCGTCGGAAGCTCGCTTCCGCAAGAGACTCCGCAAAAAAAGCGACCGAAGAACTCGGTCGCCTGTCGTAAAAAGAGTGATTCCGGAGCGGTTCGAACGCTCGACCCACAGCTTAGAAGGCTGTTGCTCTATCCAACTGAGCTACGGAACCATCGCTTTGCACTCTCGAAGAGAGGGATTGCGCGGCTGCGAAGATACGAAAAAATTTCGAATTGCGCTTTTCTATCGGTAGAATGTCCCCTCCCAGTGCGCGGCGTTGCCGGCTCCGTCGCGGACGGTGAGTTGCACGGTGTGGGTGCCGTGCGTGGGCGGCGTGTCGAACACATGCACCAGCCGTCCGGTCATCGGATAGCGGTCGCAGGGAACCCATTCGCCGTCGATGCGCAGCGCGTAGGAGGCGATTCCCGAGAAGTTGTCCGCAGCACGGAAGCTCAGCGAGGAGCTTTTCGAAAGGTCGGCGCCCCGCTTGAAGCGGGCCGCGACCGTGGGCGGCAGCGTGTCGGCCACCACGAAAAGAGGATCGGCCGTGTAGGTCGACGCCGTTACGGCTCCGTCGCCGTATTTGCCTCCTACGTAGGCCGCTTTGCCTTGCGGCGTGCGGCGTGCGAGCGTGGCATGCAGCTGCAATTTCGAGGGTACCTCCGTGCGGATCGAAACCTCCATCGTGCGGCGCAGGGGCGTGGCGGCCGGCAGAATCCGGTAGGCCGGCGAGAGGACCACGACGCCCGTGTCGGTTTTCGGGGCTGCGACTTCTTCGGGTCTGCAGGCTATGGTTTCGTGGAGCGCTCCGGCAGGAATCCGGGCGATCGTTCGGCGATCGACGGCGATCGTCGAGGCCTCTGCGGGCCGGAGGATCCGGGCCAGCGTGTCGGCTTGCGCCCGGAACTCCTCTTCGCGGCCCCGGATATCGAACTCGATCCGCGAGCGGTTGCCGCTGTCGTCTTCGGCTTCGATGCGGATGCGGCGCACTTCGCCGGGGGCCGTGCGGACTACTCCGCGGTCTACCATGATCGGATAGAAGCATTCGGGCGCCGCTTCCAGCCGCGCCAGCCGGATCGCTTCGTTGCGCGTGGCGAGTTGCATGGGATAGCAGCTCACGGCGTCGCAGCAGCGCGACTGGTCGAACGTGAAGCCGTCCATGCGGTACTCGAAGTAGGGTTCGTCGTCGAGCCACGCCGTTACGCGCCAGAGCCCGAAGGTGTTGTTCACGCCGTTGCGGCGGTCGGTGATTTCAGCCACGAAGTAGCCTTTGCGGCCTACGGCGACGGCCTCTTCGCGCGTCAGCCGGTAGTGCCCTTCCGAGGTGCGGACCGCCGCGTAGCTCTCGGCCTTGCGCTGGACGCAGAGCCCGTCGGGCAGCGAGTCGATCTCGATGTAGTGGATCTTGGCCATGCGGGGCGGCAGCGAGTCGACCGGACGGATGATCCCTTCGTGCACGGTGTTGTAGAGGCGTTGCGTCGGGGTGTCGCGGATTTCGAAATGCAGATGGGGCCCCGACGAGGAGCCGCTGTTGCCCGAGTAGCCGATCACGTCGCCTTGCTGCACGGGCCATGCTTCGGGTCCGAAGAAAAGGTTGATGCTGTTTTTGCGCTGGGCTCGGCGTTCGGCGGCAAGGTGCCGTTCGATGTCGTCGCGGAAGCGTTGCAGGTGGCCGTATACGGCCGTCGTGCCGTTGCGTAGCGTCAGGTAGATGGCCCGTCCGTAGCCGCCGGGCGTTACGGCGATGCGCGAGACATAGCCGTCGGCCACGGCGACCAGTTCCTTGCCTTCGCTGCCGCCCGTGCGGATGTCCACGCCGGCGTGGAAGTGCCCGGGGCGCATCTCGCCGAAGTTGGCCGAGCAGGTGCCGTCGACGCCGCGGATAGGGTAGATGTAGTCGGCAGGATCGAGCGCCTGGGCCCGTGCCTGCATGCCGGCCGCAAGGGCCGCGAGGATCGGAAGTATCAGAAATCGTCGCATAAGTCGGTGTCGGTCAGCAGGGTGCCGATCGTGTCGCGCACGGTCTCGTAGTCGTAGCCGAGGGCCAGACCGTAGCGCAGAAGTTTGGTTTTCAGTTCGTATCCCGTTCCGGTGTGGAGCAGCCGGATTTTGCGTTCGAGTTGCGTGCGCAGCCGCGCGGCCATGCCCGTGCGGTCGACAGCGGCCAGCGCGGCGTCGATCGTCTCGCGGGCTATCTCCTTGCGCTGGAGCGCTGCGCGGATCTTGTATTCGCCCCAGCCGCTCAGGCGCATCTTCTCGCGGACGAACGCTTCGGCGTAGCGTGCGTCGTCGATGAAGCGTTCGCCGACCAGCCGGGAGAGCACTTTTTCCGCGTCGGCGGCGCTCACTCCCCAGCCGCGCATCAGGCGCCGGGCGTCGCTCTCCGACTTCTCGGCCCGGGCGCAGAGGCGCATCAGCGCGGCGAGCGCCTGTTCGGGCGTCTTGTCGCGGCGGGGTTTCGGGGCGGTCGTGGCGGCGGGTTTTACACGAGTCGTGCGCATAGCATGCGGGGTTTGGCGTTGAGGTCGTCGCGCAGGCGGATCGCATCGTAACCTTCGGCGGCGAGCATCCGGCGGAGGGCTTCGCCCGCCTGATGGTGGATCTCGAAGTAGAGGCGGCCGCCGGGGACGAGCAGCTGCCGTCCCGCCCGGGCGATGGCCCGGTAGAAGCGGAGCGGATCGTCGTCGGGGACGAACAGGGCTTCGGCCGGTTCGTAATCGCGGACGTTGGGGTGCATGGCGGCGCGTTCGCGCTCGGGGACGTAGGGCGGGTTGGAGACGATCGCGTCGAACCGTTCCGGGAACTTCTCGACCAGATCGCGCAACGCATCGGCCCGGCGCAGCGTTACGGCGGCACCCGACGTCCGGAAGTTCTCGGCTGCGACGGCCAGCGCCTTGTCCGAAATGTCGGCGGCGAAGAGCCCGGCGTCGGGCAGCCCGAGAGCCAGCGTCGCGGCGATGCAGCCGCTGCCGGTCCCCACATCCAGTATGCGGCGGGCCTGCCGTTCGTCGGCCAGCACCCAAGCCGCCAGTTCTTCGGTCTCGGGACGGGGTATCAGCACCCCCTCGCGTACGGCGAAACGGCGGCCGAGAAATTCGGTCGCCCCGACGACGTATTGTACCGGTTCGCCCGCCGCCAGCCGGTCGACCGCCCGGTCGAGCCCTTCGATCTCGAGCGGCGCGTCGGGATCGGTCAGCAGGGCGGAGACCGGCAGTCGCGCCGCTTCGGCAATGTAAAGCCGTGCGATGCTGCGGGCTTCGCGCGCATCGTAAAGCGGTGTCAATGCAGCCGCTATGCGGTTCGTTATGTCGCGGCGGGTCTTCATCTTCGCATCAGGTCGGCCAGCGCCACGGCTACGGCGGCTTCGACGACGACGGCCCCGCGCAAGGCGATGCAGACGTCGTGGCGACCGCGGATGACGAGCGGTTCGATCCGGCCGGAGAGCCGGTTGTAGGTGTTTTGTTCGCGGCCGATGCTGGCCGTCGGCTTGAATGCTGCGCGCACGACCAGTTCGTTGCCGTTGGTCAGGCCGCCGACGATGCCTCCGGCATGGTTGGTCGCCGTGCGGCCCGCGGCGTCGAGAATCGGATCGTTGTGTTTCGAGCCCCGCATGCGGGCGGCGGCGAATCCGCTGCCGAACTCCGCTCCCTTGATGCCGGGTACGGCGAAGAGCAGGCGGGCGATCACGCTTTCGACCGGGTCGAAGAAGGGTTCGCCCCAGCCCGTCGGTACGCCTGCGACGCGGCATTCGACCGTTCCGCCTACGGAATCTCGGTCGGCCGCCGCGGCCTGCAGGATTTCGTCGAAGCGCGTCGGATCGTCGCAGCCGCCTATCTCGGCGACCCTCGTCGCGAAGCGGATCGTCGGGGGCAGCACTTTCTTGGCTACGACGCCTGCCGCGACGAGCGCCAGCGTCAGGCGGCCCGAAAAGTGTCCGCCGCCGCGGGGATCGTTGTACCCGCCGAAGCGCTCCCACGCCACGCGGTCGGCATGCGAGGGACGGTCATGTCCGGTGATGGCGGCATAATCTTGCGGTCGAGCGTCGTCGTTGTCGAAAATCACGGTGAGCGGGGCTCCGGTCGTGCGGCCCTCGCAGAGCCCCGAGACGATCCGGGGTGCGTCGGCTTCGCGGCGCGCCGTGGTGCCGGCGGCTCCGGATTTCCGGCGCGCCAGATCGGCGGCGAAATCTTCTTCCGCAAGGGGAATGCCCCCCGGCAGGCCGTCGATCGTAACGCCGATCTGCGGCCCGTGCGACTCGCCCCAGAGGGCTATCCGGAAATGTTCGCCGAAACGGTTCATAGCTTGATTTTTGCCAATTCTTCGAAGAAGCCGGGGTAGCTTTTGGCTACGCACTCGGCCCCCTCGATCTTCACGGGATCCGAGGCCCTCAGCGCGGCGACGGCCAGCGACATGGCCATGCGGTGGTCGCCGTGACTCCGCACGACGGCCGGACGGATCTCGCCGCCGCGGATGCGCATGACGTTCTCTTCCGAGAGATCGACTTCGATGCCCAGCTTGCCGTACTCTTCGCGGATCGCCTCGGCCCGGTCGCACTCCTTGTGCCGCAGACGCGAGGTGCCTCGCAGGAGGCTGACCCCGTCGGCCGCGGCGGCCAGTGCGGCCAGCGCCGGAAAGAGGTCGGGGCAGTGGGTCGCGTCGAACTCGAAAGCC
>JAMPGH010000001.1:1242298-1318647 GCA_023664045.1 Alistipes senegalensis
CTGGCGGCGGTGATGGCGTGCGGCTCGTCGATGATCGCGGCGCCGGCCCGCACCAGCGCTTCGCAGACGGCCGTGTCGGCCTGCTTGGAGAGCATCGAGACGTTGCGGACGGTCATTTCGCCGGCCGTGGCGCCTGCCACCAAGAGCATGGCCGCGGCGCTCCAGTCGCCCTCGATGGCGAAGTCGATGCCGCGGTAGCGTTGCCCGCCGGGGACGTAGAATTCGCTGTAGTCGTTGTGGCAGATCTCCACGCCGAAGCGGGCGGCCGTGTCGACGGTCATATCTAAATAAGGAGCGGAGACGGCCTGCGCGACATGCAGCGTGCTGTCTTCGGCCGCAAGGGGCAGAGCGAGCAGCAGCCCCGTGATGAACTGCGAGGAGACCGAGCCGTCGACGCGCACCATGCCCCCGCGCAGGGGTCCGCGCACCTCCAGAGGCAGGAATCCGTTGCGGTCGGAAACCTCGGCTCCCAGCTGCCGCAGGGGTTCGATTATCGCTTGCATGGGGCGCTGCAGAAGCGTCTTTTCGCCTTCGATGCGGATTTTTTCGCCGCAGAGCGCCGCCACGGGGGTGAAGAGCCGCGCGGCGAGCCCCGATTCTCCGACATGCAGGATGTCGCCGCGGGGTCGCAGCCCGCCGCGGATCGCGAACGTATGTTCGTCCTCGCAGCGCACCTCGGCACCGAGCATTTCGATGCAGCGCAGGGCCGAGCGGGTGTCGTCGCAGAGTTCGACGTTGCGCAGCACGGAGCTCTCTTCCGAGAGCAGCGATGCCGCGAGGGCGCGCTGGGCGTAACTCTTCGAACAGGGAGGCGTCAGCGCGCCTGCGACGCGTCCCGGAGGCAGGGTGATCTCCATTTCCAAATTAAGAATCGAGCATGAAAAATTAAAAATCGGGTCGGATCCGCTTTCCGGAGATTCGCGGCGTGCGGAAACTTTCGTCGTCCTGCTTTGCGCCGCGTGATTTTTAATTCTTAATTTTTCATTTTTAATTTATTCGCGTCCTCCCCGGTTTTTCATCTCCTGCGTGATCTGGTGGCTGCGCTTGAGCTCGAAGTGCTGCCCGAGGTATACCTTGCGGACCATCGGGTCGGCGGCCAGCTCTTCGGCCGAACCGGTCTTGAGGATCTTGCCTTCGTAGAGGAGGTAGGTGCGGTCGGTGATGGCCAGCGTCTCGTCGACGTTGTGGTCGGTGATGATGACGCCGATGTTCTTGTGCTTGAGGGTCGCCACGATCGACTGGATGTCTTCCACGGCGATGGGATCCACGCCCGCGAAAGGTTCGTCCAGCAGGATGAACGCCGGGTTGATGGCCACGGCGCGGGCGATCTCCGTGCGGCGGCGCTCGCCTCCCGAGAGCTGGATGCCCAGACTCTTGCGGACTTTCTGGAGACGGAACTCCTCGATCAGCGCCTCGACGCGTTCGTTCTGGTACTCCTTGCTGTAGTCGGTCATCTCCAGCACGGCGCGGATGTTCTGCTCGACGGTCAGGCGGCGGAATACGGAGGCTTCCTGCGCCAGATAGCCCACGCCCAGCTGGGCGCGGCGATAGACGGGCAGCGCCGTCAGCTCGGAGACCTCTTTTTCGTCGTTCTCCAGAAAGATGCGCCCTTCGTTGGGCTTGATCAGGCCTACGATCATGTAGAAAGTCGTGGTCTTGCCGGCTCCGTTGGGGCCCAGCAGACCGACGATCTCGCCCTGATTGACGTCGATCGACACGTGGTCGACCACCGTGCGGGATTTGTATTTCTTGACAAGCTGGCTGGTGTAGAGACGCATGCGGTTTGCAAATAAAATTTTTCACAAAGTTATGCTTTTTTCGGAAAAAATTTTTATCTTTACGTTGAATTTTCGGATTTAAAAGCATGCAAAACGGCGAAATGGAACGGTTCGATTCATCCCTGCTGCACGGAAAGCTGAAGGAATACTTCGGATTTTCCTCGTTCAAGGGCAATCAGGAGGCGGTCATCCGCAATGTGCTGGAGCGGAAGGATACGTTCGTGCTGATGCCTACGGGCGGCGGGAAGTCGCTCTGTTACCAGTTGCCGGCACTGCTGATGGAGGGCGTGGCCATCGTCATCTCGCCGCTGATCGCGCTGATGAAGAATCAGGTCGACTCGATGCGCACGTTCGCCGCCGAGCCGGGCATCGCCCACTTCCTCAATTCGTCGCTCAACAAGACGGCCGTGCAGCAGGTGCGCGCCGACGTCATGGCGGGCAAGACCAAGCTGCTCTACTTCGCGCCCGAATCGCTCACCAAAGAGGACAACGTGGCTTTTCTGCGCAAGATCCGGATTTCGTTCTACGCCATCGACGAGGCCCACTGCATCTCCGAATGGGGCCACGACTTCCGGCCCGAGTATCGGCGTATCCGCCCGATCATCAACGAAATAGGCAGCGCTCCGCTGATCGCCCTCACCGCTACGGCTACGCCGAAGGTGCAGCTCGACATCCAGAAGAATCTGGGCATGTCCGACGCCGCGGTCTTCAAGTCGTCGTTCAACCGGGCCAACCTCTTCTACGAGATCCGGCCCAAACACGACGTCGACCGCGAGATCATCCGCTTCATCAAGCAGAAGGAGGGCAAGAGCGGCATCGTCTATTGCCTGAGCCGCAAGAAGGTCGAGGAGCTCACCGAGCTGCTGATCGCCAACGGCATCAAGGCCCGGGCCTACCATGCCGGCATGGATGCCGCCACGCGGGCCGGCAATCAGGACGACTTCCTCATGGAGCGGGTCGACGTCATCGTCGCCACGATCGCTTTCGGCATGGGCATCGACAAGCCCGATGTGCGCTACGTGATCCACTACGACATTCCCAAGTCGCTCGAAGGGTATTATCAGGAGACCGGGCGTGCCGGCCGCGACGGCGGCGAGGGCCACTGCCTCACCTTTTATAGTTATAAGGACATCCAGAAGCTGGAGAAGTTCATGCAGGGCAAGCCCGTCGCCGAGCAGGAGATCGGCAAGCTGCTGCTCGTCGAGACGGTCTCCTACGCCGAAAGCTCGATGTGCCGCCGCAAGACGCTGCTGCACTACTTCGGCGAGGAATATACCGAGGAGAACTGCCATAACTGCGACAACTGCCGCAATCCCCGTCCGAAGGTCGACGCCCGCACGGCGCTCCGCACCGTGCTCGAAGCCCTGCGCGACATCGGCGACAAGTTCAAGGCCGACTACCTCGTAGCGGTGCTCACGGGCAAGAATACGGCCCTCATCAAGAGTTACGGACACAACAAGTCCAAGTGGTTCGGGGCCGGCGAGGAGCACGACGCCCGCTTCTGGGGTGCCGTGATCCGGCAGGCGCTGATTCTGGGCCTGATCGACAAGAACATCGAGAACTACGGCCTGATCTCCATCAACAAAAAGGGCGAGAACTACATCGCCATGCCGTTCCCCGTCTTCGTTACGTTGGACCACGACTACGATCAGGAGGAGAAGGAGGCCGAGGCCGAAGTGCCGGTAGGCAAGGGCGGCGCGGCCGACGAGGAGCTTTTCTCGATGCTCAAGGACCTGCGCAAGAAGGTGGCCAAGAAACACGACCTGCCGCCGTTCGTCATCTTTCAGGATCCTTCGCTCGAAGACATGGCCGTGCAGTACCCCGTTACGTTGGAGGAGATGCAGAATATCACGGGCGTGGGCGTGGGCAAGGCCAGGAAGTTCGGAGAGGACTTCGTGCGCCTGATTAAAGCCTACGTCGAGGAGAAGGAGATCATCCGCCCGCAGGACATGGTGGTCAAGGGGGTCGCCAGCAAGTCGGGCAACAAGATCTTCATCATCCAGTCCATCGACCGCAAGATGGATTTCGAGGACATCGCCCGGGCCCGGGACCTCGACTTCGACGAGCTGCTCACCGAGATCGAAGGCATCGTCAACTCGGGTACGAAGCTCGACATCTCCTACTACATCCGCGATTTCATGGACGAGGACAAGGCCGAGGACATCTACCTCTATTTCAAGGAGGATGCCGAGAGCGATTCGCTCGACGATGCGCTGGAGGAGCTCGGCGCCGACTATACCGAGGAGGAGATCCGCCTCGTGCGCATCCGCTTCATGTGCGAACAGGGTAACTGATCCGATAAAACTCGAGTGCTATGAACAAGAAGACTTTCATCCTCGCTTCGATGTTTTTGTGCATCACGCTCGTGTGGCTGGGCGCCAACGTCTATTGGCGTGCGGTGCGTCCGGCTTGCGTGAGCGGATTCGATCTGGCGGTCGCCGTGCTCTTCGTGGCCGTCGCCGCCGGCATGACCGTGCACGAGTTCCGCAAAAAGAAACGCCGGCATCTGGAGGATGTCAACAAACATCAGATTCCCTGAGCCTATGAAAGCGTTGAGCCGATTCATGGCTGTCATGGCCGTCGTTTTCTTCGTGCTGGCCCTCGTGGCGGCATGGCGGGTCGTCATGTCCGGGAGCCACGGGATCTGGTACGTTCCGGTGGTGCTGGCGTTGGCTTCCGCCTCCATGATTTTCGGGTCGCTGCGCTTCCGGGGGCAGGATTCTCAGAACGAATAGCTTATGAATGCAGCTTCTTTCTGGCAGGCCGTAAGGTTGGCGACGATGGTGCTGGCGATCGCCGGAATCATCTACGCGCTGGAGTTCTTGCCGGGCGGCATCGCCCTCTGGTTCTGGGTCGCCTTGCTCGGCATCGGATTCGTCGGGTCGCTCGTCTCTTTCCGCCTCGCCCGGCGGCGCAATGCGCGCAACTCCCGGCAGCCGGTTCCCCGCAATAAAAAACGCCGCCGATGACCGAGGTCCGGGCTAAGAAGGCGTTGGGTCAGCATTTTCTGGTCGACCTCAACATCGCGCGCAAGATCTGCGACTCGCTTTCGGGCGGTACGGCCGCGGCGCCCGCCACGGTGCTGGAGGTCGGCTGCGGCATGGGCGTCCTGACGCAGTTCCTGCTGCAGCGCGACGACCTGACGACTTACGGTGCCGAGATCGACACGGAGAGCGTCGACTACCTCCGCAGCCATTTTCCCGACTTCGCGCCGCGGCTTTCGGAGGGCGACTTCCTCAAGATGGACTTGCGGGCGGCATTTCCCGACGTCGCGGCTCTGAGGATCATCGGCAATTTCCCCTACAATATCTCGTCGCAGATCTTCTTCAAGATCCTCGAACACCGCGATTTCGTGCCCGAGTGCGTCGGCATGATCCAGCGGGAGGTCGCCGTGCGGCTGGCCGAGCCTCCCGGGTCGAGGGAGTACGGCATCCTGTCGGTCTTGTTGCAGGCGTGGTACGACATCGAATACCTCTTCACGGTCGGCGAATCGGTTTTCAATCCGCCGCCCAAAGTCAAGTCGGCCGTCATCCGCCTGCGACGCAACGGCGTCGAACGCCTCGGGTGCGACGAGCGGTTGTTCATCCGCGTCGTCAAGGCTTCGTTCGGGCAGCGGCGCAAGATGATCCGCAACTCCCTGCGGGCTGTCTTCGGCGACTTCGGGGGTGCGGAGCATCCGTTCTTCACCCGCCGTGCCGAGCAGTTGTCCGTCGCCGAGTTCGTCGAACTCACCAACTGGACGCAGGAGCATGCCGTAATCAAGAATTAAAAATGCGGGTGCGGCGCAACTCCGGGGCGAAATTCCCGGAATTCGATTTTTAATTTTTCATTCTTCATTTTTCATTTCCGAAGTCTCTCCCACGACCACCGTTACCAAGTCTTCCCGTTTCAGATACTTCTGCGCCAAGCGTCGTACGTCGGCGGGCGTCATGGCGCGTATGTCGCTGAGGTTCTCGTCGATGATCGAGTTGTCGGCTCCGCAGAGGATGTTTTCGATCGTTACGTCGGCAATGCCGAAAGGCCCGTCGAGGATGCGCATCATCTCGCCCGTCAGGATGTTCTTCACCAGCGACAGCTCCTCTTCCGGCACCGGTTCTTCGCGCAGACGTTCGATCTCCGCGTAGATTTCGCCGAGTGCCGCGCCGGTCGCTTCGGCGCCTACCTGCGTGGCGACGGCAAGGTAGCCCGCACGGTCGAAGTTGACCATCGCCGCCATCGCTCCGTAGGTGTAACCGTGGCGTTCGCGCAGGTTCTGCATCAGCCGCGACCCGAAGTAGCCGCCCAGCACGGTCGCCACCACCTGCATGCCCACGAAATCGGGGTGCCGGCGGTCGAAGAGCAGCCGTCCGATGCGGATCGACGACTGCACGGCTCCCGGGCGGTCGATAAGGACTTTGCGGTGCGTCTCCGGTTCGGGGAACATCGCCCGGGCCGCCGCGCCGTGCGGCAGCCGGCCGGCGATCGCCGCCACGGCACGGCGTTCGTCGTCGCCGATGCGGCCGCTGCAGACCACGAAGCAGTTTTCGGCCGTGTAGTGCGTGCGGTAGAATCGTTGCACGTCGTCGCGCGTCAGGGTGTCGTAGAGCGCTTCGTCGAACGAAATGCCGTAGGGGTGGCGGGCTCCGAAGAGCGCTTCGGCGAAGGCTTCGCGGGCTTGGACGTCCACTTTCTGCCGGTCGATCCGCAGCCGTTGTTTGCGCTTGGCGCAGTAGGTGCGGAGTTCTTCTTCCGGGAATACGGGACGGAGCAGAATCTCTTCGGCCACGTCGAGCGTCGGGCGGCAGAACTTCGAGAGGGTCGCGAAGCTGATGTAGGCGTAGTCGCGGTCCAGATTGACATCGAACCACGAGCCGTAATAGTCCAGCCGCTCGGCGATTTCGCGGGCCGTGAGGTTCCGTGTGCCTTCGGCCAGCAGGTTGGCCGTGGTCGACGCCGCGAAGGGTTTTTCCTGCACGGCCGAGCCGGCATGGAATACGAATGTTACGCGCAGTACTTCGAAGTCGTCGGCCGGCAGCGCGTAGAGCGCTACGCCGTTGGGCAGCAGCTCCTTGTCGGCGCCTCGGATCTCGACGGACGAGGGAACGGTCAGGGGAGGAGGTGTCATTTCGCTCGGTAGATTAGGGTCGAGCTGCGCTCTTCGCGCAGCGTGCGGCGGCAGAAATCCAGAATGTCGTCTTTCGTTACGGCCCGGTAGACGTCGACTTCGCGGTTCATGAGGTCGAGGTCGCCCAGCATCTCGTAGAATCCCAGATTCATCGCCTTGTTCATTACGTTCAGTTCGCCGAAGAGCGTGTTCGCTTCGAACTTGTTCTTCACTTTCTCCATTTCGTAGTCGGAGGCCGCTTCCCGGCAGAGGAGGTCTATTTCGTCCCGGAACGCCTGCTCGGCCTGCTCGGGCGTCGTCTCCGGCAGCAGCTGCCCCGTGAAGATGAAGAGCCCCGGATCGAGGCTTCCCAGAATGTAGGCGTTGACCGACGAGAGCAGTTTCCGCTCCTTGACCAGCCGCGTGTAGAGGCGCGAGGAGTCGCCGCCCGACAGCAGATCCGACGTCAGATCGGCCGTGTAGAAGTCCGGCGACAGCCGCCCGCCCATCGGGTAGGCTACGGTTACGGTCGTCGCCGGGACGTCGCGTTCGACTTCTCGGCGGCGCGCCTCGTGCTGCGGCGGTTCCTGAGGAATGGCCGCCGGAGGCGTCGGACGGTCCGGAAGAGCGCCGAACCACTTCTCCGCGAGGTCGAACATTCGCTCTTCGTCCATGTCCGCCGAGAGCGACAGAATCGCGTTCGAGGGGTGGTAGTAGGTGCGGTAGAACGCCTCCACGTCGTCGAGCGTCGCCCGGGCGATGTGGTCGGGCGTCAGGCCGATGGCCGCCCAGCGATAGGGGTGGACCCGGTAGGCCAGCGCCCGCAGCAGCAGGGTCTGGTCGCCGTAGGGTTGGTTGAGGTAGCGTTGCCGGTACTCCTCGATGACCACTTTTTTCTCGGGCTCCAGCTTCTCGGGCGTGATGTCGAGCCCTTCGATGCGGTCGCTTTCGAGCCACAGGGCCGTTTCGAGGTTGTCGACGGGCAGGGTGATGTAGAAGTTCGTGTAGTCGTTGTTGGTGAAGGCGTTGTCGTCGCCCGAGGCCATCTGCACGGGCAGGTCGAAATTCGGGATCTCGCGCGTCCCGCGGAACATCAGGTGTTCGAACAGGTGGGCGAATCCCGTACGCGAGGGATCCTCGTTGCGGGCTCCCACCTTGTAGAGGATGTTCACGGCGGCCAGCTTCGACTGACGATCGCGGTTCACGGCGACCGTCAGTCCGTTGGCGAGTATTTTCTTGCGATAGGGTATCATGAGCCAAAGGTACGAAAGAATCCGCAAATCCCGTTCCGTGTTCCGTAATTCTTGCCGGACCGGCTCGCGGGAGGGTACGGCGATGCTTCGCGGAACCGCACGGCAGGGGTGCGGGCGATTATCAAAAAATGCAATTTATTTGTACAAAATTCGGGGTATTTTTTGTTGCGAATTCGTTATCTTTGCATCGCGCGTCCGGTCGGAGGAGCGGATGCCGCCGAAAGAAGGTCCGTTCGAAAAATACACACATCAAATACTCCTAAATTTTAACAAAATGGCAGAAAAGAAATTCATCACGTGCGATGGCAACTATGCTGCGGCGCATGTGGCTTACATGTTCTCGGAGGTTGCGGCCATCTATCCCATCACGCCCTCTTCGACCATGGCCGAACTCGTCGACGAGTGGGCCGCCCAGGGTCGCAAGAATATCTTCGGCGAGACGGTGAAGGTCGTGGAGATGCAGTCCGAGGCCGGTGCCGCCGGCGCCGTGCACGGTTCGCTGCAGAGCGGAGCCCTCACCTCGACGTTCACCGCGTCGCAGGGCCTGCTGCTGATGATCCCCAATATGTACAAGATCTCGGGCGAGCTGCTGCCGGGCGTCTTCCACGTCTCGGCGCGTGCGCTGGCCGCGCAGTCGCTGTCGATCTTCGGCGACCATCAGGACGTCATGGCTACGCGCCAGACCGGCTTCGCCATGCTCGCCACCTCGTCCGTGCAGGAGGTCATGGACCTCGCCGGCATCGCGCATATCGTCTCGCTGAAGGCCCGCGTGCCGTTCCTGCACTTCTTCGACGGCTTCCGCACCTCGCATGAGATCCAGAAGATCGAGCTCATCGACGAGGCCGCCCTCACGGCCATGCTCGACCGCGACGCCCTGAAGAAATTCCGTGCCCAGGCGCTCAACCCCGAGCATCCCGTAACGCGCGGTACGGCCCAGAACCCCGACATCTACTTCCAGACCCGCGAGGCGGCCAACAAGTTCTATCAGGCCGTGCCCGACATGGTCAACGACGCCATGAAGGAGATCTCCAAGATCACGGGCCGCGAGTACAAGCCCTTCACCTACTACGGCGCTGCGGATGCCGAGCATGTCATCGTCGCGATGGGTTCCGTAACGGAGACCATCAAGGAGACCATCGACTACCTGCAGAAGCAGGGCAAGAAGGTCGGTCTGATCACCGTCCACCTCTACCGTCCTTTCTCCGAGAAGTATTTCTTCGACGTCGTGCCCGCTACGGTGAAGCGCGTCTGCGTGCTCGACCGTACGAAGGAGCCCGGCGCCGAGGGCGAACCTCTCTACCTCGACGTGAAGTCGATGTTCTACGGCAAGCAGCTCCAGCCCATGATCCTCGGCGGCCGCTACGGCCTCTCGTCGAAGGACACCACGCCGGCCCAGATGCTCGCCGTCTTCGAGAACCTTGCCGCCGCCGCTCCCAAAGAGCACTTCACGGTGGGTATCAACGACGACGTTACGAACCTCTCGCTGCCCGTCGGCGAGGAGATTTCGCTCGCCAAGCCCGGTACGTTCGAGGCTCTGTTCTTCGGTCTGGGCGCCGACGGTACGGTGGGTGCCAACAAGAACTCGATCAAGATCATCGGCGGCACGACCGACAAGTATTGCCAGGCCTACTTCTCCTACGATTCGAAGAAGTCCGGCGGCTATACCTCGTCGCACCTGCGTTTCGGCGATCTGCCCATCACTTCGCCCTACCTCGTTACCACGCCCGACTTCGTCGCCTGCCATGTACCTTCGTACGTCGACAAGTACGACGTGCTGAAGGGCCTCAAGAAGGGCGGTTCGTTCCTGCTGAACTCGGTGCACGACGCCGAGACCACCTGCAAGACGCTGCCCGACCACATGAAGGCTTACCTTGCCAAGAACGACATCAACTTCTATATCATCAACGCCACGAAGATCGCCGCCGAGCTGGGTCTGGGTTCGCGTACGAACACCATCATGCAGTCGGCGTTCTTCAAGATCGCCAATGTCATTCCGTTCGAGAAGGCCGTCGAGGAGATGAAGCACGCGATCCTCAAGTCCTACGGCAAGAAGGGCGAGGATATCGTCAACATGAACTACGCGGCCGTTGACGCCGGCGGCAACGCCGTCGTCAAGATCGACGTGCCGGCCGAGTGGGCTTCGATCGAGGTCAAGGCCGCTGCGCACAACGTCGACATGTCGCGTCCCGAGTTCGTCCGCAACATCGTCGATCCGATCAACGCCCTCAAGGGCGACGACCTGCCCGTCTCGGCTTTCAACGGCCGCGAGGACGGTACGTGGGACAACGGCACGGCCGCCTACGAGAAGCGCGGCATCGCCGTCAGCGTCCCCGAGTGGCAGATCGACAACTGCATCCAGTGCAACCAGTGCGCTTACGTCTGCCCCCACGCCGCCATCCGGCCGTTCCTCGCCACGGAGGCCGAGGCTGCCGCTTCGGGTCTGGAGTGGAAGCAGGGTCTGGGCGAGACCAAAGAGTACAAGTTCCGCATTCAGGTAACGCCGCTCGACTGTACGGGTTGCAACAACTGCGTCGACGTCTGCCCCGCCAAGGAGAAGGCGCTGGTCATGAAGCCGCTCGAATCGCAGATGAAGCAGGCCGAGAATTGGGACTACATTACCAAGAACATCGGTTACAAGGAGGTCGTCGACAAGACCAAGTCGGTCAAGAACCTGCAGTTCGCACAGCCTTTGTTCGAGTTCTCGGGCGCCTGCGCCGGCTGCGGCGAAACCCCCTATATCAAGGCTATTTCGCAGCTCTTCGGCGACAAGATGATGGTCGCCAACGCCACGGGCTGTACCTCCATCTACTCGGGTTCGGCTCCCTCGACGCCTTATTGCACCAACGCGAAGGGTCAGGGTCCCGCTTGGGCCAACTCGCTCTTCGAGGATAACGCCGAGTTCGGTCTGGGTATGCACGTCGGTATCGAGAAGCTCCGCGACCGCATTCAGGAGACGATGGAAGCTGCCATCGCTTCTTGCACCAAGTGTTCCGAGGAGCTGAAGGGCACCATGAAAGAGTGGATCGCCTCGCGCGGTTCGTCGGCCGTTTCGGCCGAGGTTTCGGCCCGTCTGATTCCCATGATGGAGGCTTGCGGCTGCGACTATTGCAAGAAGATCCTCGAAATGAAGGATTGGCTCGTCAAGAAGTCGCAGTGGATCATCGGCGGCGACGGCTGGGGCTACGACATCGGCTACGGCGGCGTCGACCACGTCCTCGCCTCGGGTCAGGATGTCAACATTCTGGTCGTCGATACGGAGGTCTACTCCAACACCGGCGGTCAGTCGTCCAAGTCGACGCCCGTGGGTGCCGTCGCCAAGTTTGCATCGAGCGGCAAGCGCATCCGCAAGAAGGACCTCGGCGCGATGGCCATGACCTACGGCTATGTCTACGTCGCCCAGGTTTCGATCGGCGCGTCGCAGCAGCAGTTGTTCAACGTGCTCAAGGAGGCCGAGGCTTATCCCGGCCCGTCGCTGGTCATCGCCTACGCTCCCTGTATCAACCACGGTATCAAGGGCGGCATGACCCGCACGCAGACCGTCGGCAAGGAGGCCGTAGCTTGCGGTTACTGGCACCTGTGGCACTACAACCCGCAGCTCGAGGAGCAGGGCAAGAACCCCTTCGTGCTCGACTCCAAAGAGCCCGACTGGTCGAAGTTCCAGGACTTCCTCAAGAAGGAGGTTCGTTACACGTCGCTCCAGAAGGCGTTCCCCGCCGAGGCCGAGGAGTTGTTCCGTGCCGCCGAGGAGAATGCCAAGTGGCGTTACAACGGTTACAAGCGTCTCTCCGCGATCGAGTACTAAGCGCGAAGAGCGTCGGATTTCGAACCGCGCCCCTGAACAGGGGCGCGGTTTTTTTGTCGGTTCCCGGATTTCTTTTATCTTTGTATCATCGGGAGGACGGCTCGTTATTTGCCGTTTCCGAGAATTGTCAATTTAAAACGGAAAGATTATGAAAAAGTTTTTCGCAGCCGCTGCGCTGCTTGCTGCAATGACCGCTTGCGGAGGTGCCGCGAACGACAAACCACTGGAGGGTACCGTCTGGAAGCTCTCGGCGATGGAGGGAATTCCCGCTTCGGCGATCGGGAGCGAGGAGGACGCGTTCACCTTGTCGTTCGACGGCGAGGAGATGATGGTCGCCGGACGTACGAACTGCAACCGCTTCTTCTCCAATTACGAGGCGATCGACGGTACGTTGGCTTTCGGCGACATGGGCATGACGCGCATGGCTTGCCCCGATATGGAGTTCGAGGATGCTTTCGTGCAGATGCTGGGGCGGGTCGACGGCTTCGCCATCGACGGCGATCGTCTGACGCTTTTCGGCGACGGCGAAACCCTCGCTTCGTTCGAGGCCATCGAGTTGCCGCAGGACGAGGAGTAGTTTTTCTCAGAGAACAGCCCCCTCGAAAGAGCCTGTTTCCGCCGGCCATCGCTTTTCTCAGTGGAAGCCGACTTTCGTGGGGGCGGTTCTTTCTGTCGAAAGGTTCGGTTTGCGCAGGCAGCCAACGCTTTCTTCGAGGAATCCGGCCTTTCGTATTCAAGGACCGGGTTCCCGTTTTCGAAAGATTCGGTTTCCGCAGGCAGCAAACGCTTTCCTCGAGGAATCCGATCTTTCGTACTCAAGGGCCGGGTCCCCGTTTTCGAAAGGTTCGCCGGGCGCAAACGTTTCTCGTATTCGGGGCAGGTTTCTCGAAAGATTCTTTCGGGTATACAAAAAAAAGACTTCCGGTTTTCCGGAAGTCTTTTTTTCTTCGTTGCGGCGGGTTGTGGCAGGGGATTTTTTCGATCGTAAGGAGTTTTCAGGCTTCTTCGGAGTTTTTCTTCTCTCAAGGCCTTTTAGCTCTGTCAATCCTCTCTCCTCTCAAGTTCCCTTTCTTCAAGGGCTCTTTTCCGAGTTCCTTTATGGGGGGCTTCTCTCTCTTTCGAGGTCCTTTATGAGGCCCCTCTTTCTCAAGTTCCCCTTTCTTCAAGGGCTCTTTTCCGAGCTCCTTTATGGGGTCCCCTCTCTTTTTTCCGAGGTCCTCTTTACGAGCCCCCCCCTCTCTTTCGCCCCGGCCGCTTTTTCTCTTCGCTGCCTATTCGGCCAGCGGGGTTACGCTCACATAGGATTTTCCTTCGCCTTTTTTGCAGAAGGCTACCGTGCCGTCTACCAGTGCGAAGAGGGTGTGATCCTTGCCCATGCCTACGTTTTCGCCGGGGTTGTGCACCGTGCCGCGCTGGCGTACGATGATGTTGCCCGCCTTTGCGAACTGCCCGCCGAACAATTTGATGCCGAGTCGTTTGCTCTCCGACTCACGGCCGTTCTTCGAACTACCTACACCTTTCTTGTGTGCCATGTTGATTCGGTTTTAAAAGGTTACGCAACGATTTCCTCGACAAGAATCTGCGTCAGATACTGGCGATGACCGTTGCATTTCTGGTATCCCGTGCGACGCTTTTTCTTGAAGACCAGAACTTTGTCGTCCTTGAGGTGCTTCAGGATCTTGCACTTTACCGAGGCGCCTTCTACTACAGGTGCGCCTACTTTGACCTGACCGTCGTTGTCTGCGAGCAGGACTTTGTCGAAACTTACGGACGAATTTTCTTCGCCCTGAAGACGGTGAACATAAAGTTTCCGACCTTTTTCAGCTTTGAATTGCTGACCTGCGATCTCTACTATAACGTACATGAATGCGTTTTATTATGTATAATAGGTACATAATTCGAGGTGCAAATATACGCATATTTATCGTATAAACAACATCCGCGGGAACTTTTTTTTGCCGGCCGATCCTCTGGCACGGTTTTGGGCCGGGGCGGCTGCGGTTCCGGGGTCGTGCCGGTGCTTGGTTGGCCATGCAAAGGATATTGATCGCTTCCGACGACGGGTTTTCCCGCGAGTTGATACGTCTCGCGCTTTCGGGCGTCGGGGCGGAGGTGCGATGTTGCGGGTGCGGTTCGGAGTTGGAGCGGTTGTGCGGGCGCATGGTCTTCGATCTGGTCATCGTGTTGCGTTGCGCGCCCTTTTTTTGCGGCCGGGAGTTGATCGGGCGGCTGCGGCCCGAGGGACTGCGGCATCCGGTCTTCTTCGTCGTTTCGTGGCAGCAGAGCGAGCAGACCGTGTTGAGTTTGTTGGAGTGCGGCGTCGACCAGTACCTGACTTTTCCCGTCAGCTTGCAGCGGCTCCGTTCCAAAGTCGTCGATGTGTTGTCCGCAGTAAGGTAGGTATGGTCTCTTCTCTTTCGGTTTGCGCTCTCTTTTCGGCCCTCGCCGCCGCCGGGTTCTCGGTCTTGTTCGGCGTCGAATCCTTGCGGTTGCGGCGCCGGGGTTGCGACAGCGTGTTGCGGCGGCGGTATCTGCGGATCGTCATGACCGCGTTGTTCGCCGGCGAACGCCTCGTGCCGCGCTTTCCCATGTTGCGGAGGCGCGGCGCCCGGCTGTTGCTCGCCGAAACGTTGGCAGGAATCGTTACCATGACTTACGGACTTGACGTCGCTTTGCTCCGGCGCATCGTGCGGCGTTACCGGATCGACGAGTGGTTGTTGCGGCGCGCACGGTATGCGCAGGGTTACCGGCGGGCCCGTTGCCTCGCGTTGTTGGCGGCTTTGCCCGTCGGCCGGGAGGTCGCCCGCCGTGCCGCCCGCTACGGGCGCAGCCGGAACCGCTATGTTCGCTTCTACGCCTTGTTGATCCGGATGACGGCCGAGCCCGCGGCTGCCTTGCGTTGCATCTCCGGGTTCCCGCAGCCGTTTTCGGAAGCCGAGGTCGCCGAGATCACGGCTCTGTTGCGGCGCGGGTTGTTGCCTCTCGCCTACGAGCCTCTGGTCGCTTCCTCGTCGTCCAATCTGCGGAGGGTGGGGCTGAGCATCGTGCGGCAGTTCGGCATCGAGCAGGCCGAACCTTTCTTGTGGAGGATGCTCGCCGAGGAGGAGGGCGCCGATGCGTTGCATGCGTTGTGCGCGCTGCGACGGCCGTTGGTCCGGCCGGAGGTCGTCGGTTTCGTCTCCCGCCTGAATCCCGGCGAGCGCCGGACCTTGATGCGTTACATGGCCCGAATGGGTTATTCGCCCCGGTTGCTGCGACGGCTCTTCGATCCGGGCGAATGCGCGTATTACGAAACGATCGTGCGATCTTATAAACGTTGTCTGGTATGATGGCTGTCGTCGTTTGGATTTTCGCGGGGGCGGCGATCGCCGGAGCTTGCCTGTACGTGCTGCCGCTCGTTCGGGCCCGCAACCGACGGTCGCTGACCTCCTGTATGTACGGTATGGCCGGCGATGCGTCGGCCGTTGTCGGATTCTCGCTGCTGTGCAGCGGGGTGCGGCGGAGCGGCCAGATCGAGAACCTCCTTTCGTCGGAATATGCCCGTTGCGAGGTGATCGTGGTGGCGGATGCCTGGCATCGTCCCGTCTTCTTCGAGTCGCTGGTGGCCCGTTACAAGTTGATCCGCGTCGAATATCTCCCCGCCGACGAGTTTCCCGTGCATCGCGTGCGGAGCATGTGGCGGTCGCGCAAGCGTTGTTTCCGAAGGTTGGTGTTGCTCGATTGTTCCGGGGAGAGCCCCGAGGGCGATTTCGATGCCGCGGCATCGGTCGCTACCTACGATTGGTTGATTCCCGTCCGCAACGGGCGTTATCTATTGCCGGGGGCGCTCGAACGACTGGCGGTCGAAGTGGGACAGTCGGCTCCCGGTTCGGTCGGAGTGATCCGTTCGCGGATCGGCGAGCCTTTCGTTCTCTTCAGCCGCGAGGCGGTCGTCGCGGCCGGCGGGTTCGGCCGACACCCGGAGCGGCGGATTCCGCGACGCGCCCGCCGCAGGTTGTGGGAGCCGTTTTTCTGGCGCTCGGAGTTCCGGCGCTCGGAGTTCCGGCGGTCGTCGGGCCGGCGGTGGCGTCCGTGGGTGTCGGCGCTCCTCGTCGGCGGAATCGCCGCAGCCGGTTGGACCGGGCGTTGGGCACTCGTCTGCGTGTTGCTCATGGCGGCCGTCGGGTGGTGTGCCGCGGCGTGCGGCCGGTTGTTGTCCGACGAAATGGCCGGCCGGAACCGCTTGTCGGACCTTTGAGATGCGGGCATATCGAATTAGTGTGAAAAATTTCACAGTCTCGTAAAATTAGCTTATCTTTACCATGCCGATTTCCCATACCGACCTTAAATCACGCGCTACGATGATAAACGACAAGGTGAGGATGTACCTGCTGCCCCCGCTTTTCAATGCGGCGGTGCGTGCCGGGGCTTCGATCATGCAGGTCTACAAGAATCTCGACGACTACGACATCAGTCTCAAGAGCGACCGTACGCCCATCACGATGGCCGACCGATTGGCGCATAAGACCATCCGCGAATACCTCGGGCCGACGCGCATTCCCGTGCTGAGCGAGGAGGGGCGCGAAATGCGCTACGAGGAGCGCCGCAACTGGGAGCTCTACTGGCTGGTCGATCCGCTGGACGGTACGGTCGAGTTCATCAAGGGCAACAACGAGTTCACGGTCAATATCGCCCTGATGGAGAACAACGTCTGCATCGGTGCGGTGATCTATGTGCCTTATTACGGAAAAATGTACCTTGCGGGTCGCGGCGAGGGCACCTACCTCAAGGAGCATGTCGTGCCCGACTCCGCTGCGGAGCATACCTACGACGAGATCGTCCGCGACTGCCGGCGGCTGCCGCTCGACCGACCGTCGCACGGGCATCTGCGCGTCGCCGTCTCCCGCTCGCACCAGACTCCCGAGACGCACGAGCATATCGCCCGCCTGCGCGAGCGCTTTCCCGATCTGGAGGTCGTCGAGCAGGGCAGTTCCTACAAGTTCTGCATGTTGGCCGAGGGATCTGCCGACTACTACGTCCGTACCACGCATACCTACGAGTGGGATACGGCGGCCGGCGAGCTGATCCTCGCCGAGGCGGGCGGTTCCACGCGCACGTTGCCCGACGGCGGAAGCCTGCTCTACAACGAGGAGGACCTGCACAATCCGTGGTTCGTCTGCCGTTCGGGGTTCTGCAAGGTCTGAACGCTCCCCGCTTTCAGTTCGTTGATACAGCAGCTTCGACCCGGAGTGGCGGGGCGTCCTTTCGGGGCTTCCGCCAGCGCGGCCGCAGATTCAGCAATCCCCCGCCCCGTTAAGAACGGGGTTTTAATGGGGAGATAGGGCCGGTTGCTTCTGTTCGCCCTCATCTGTCCCCTCACCCCCGGGCGGGTTTATATTCCAGCCTGCCGGAAAGCAGATCTTAATTAATAGTTAATAATGAATAGTGAATAATTATTTACGAGTCCACAAATCAGATACGATAATTATTCATTATTAACTATTCATTATTCATTAAGAAAGGTTTCCTTTCCGGCATCCATTCCAGCGATTGCTCCATGCGCCTGCTTCGGGCTACCGCAACTACCAGTCGGGAGCCCTGACGAATGTCGGCACTACAGGGGTCTGCTGGTCATCGTCGCCTCTCGATGCCGGGAGCGTCAATGGCGGCGACCTGATTTTCGATGCAGGCCGAGTGAAACCGTTCGATAACAATAACCGTTCTTACGGCTTCACCGTGCGCTGCGTCCAGCATCTGCAAGCTGCTATTCTTTAGTGAATAATTATTCGAACTTTCAAAAATTCCGCACCGTTGTCGAAGCCGTCCGCGGAGGAGCGGCTAAAAGCGTCAGCGCAGGGGCCGGTGTGCTCGCACACCCGCGAATAGGCGCCCGGAGCAGCGTTAGCCGCTCCGTAGCAGGCGGAGACAGTCGGGCGGAGAGGTTTTTCCGCCGCTTTTTGCCGGAACAAAAAGCGGCAAATGCTCGCTGCGTCCAGCATCTGCAAGCTGCTTTTTATTTCTGTCGGAAGTAGATCTGCATCGGCACGCCCGAGAAGTCCCACTGGCTGCGGATGTTGTTTTCCAGAAAGCGGCGGTAGGGCTCCTTGATGTATTGGGGCAGGTTCACGAAGAACGCGAACTGCGGCGTGGGCGTCGGGAGCTGCGTTACGTACTTGATCTTGATGTACTTGCCTTTGGTCGCCGGGGGAGGGTAGTTCTCGATGAGCGGCAGCAGGTATTCGTTCAGCTCCGAGGTCGCGATGCGGCGTTTGCGTGACTGGTATACGCGGACGGCGGTCTGCAGCACGTCGAAGATGCGTTGTTTCGAGAGCACCGACGTAAAGATGATGGGTATGTCGTTGAAGGGCGCCAGCTTCTTCTTCAGAAACTCCGTCCACTCCTTCATCGTGTTGTTTTCTTTCTCCACAAGGTCCCACTTGTTCACCACGATCACGCAGCCTTTGCGGTTGCGGACGATCAGGTTGTGGATGTTGAGGTCCTGCGATTCGAGCCCCTGCTGGGCGTCGAGCATCAGCACGCAGACGTCGGAGTTCTCGATGGCGCGGATCGAGCGCATGACGGAGTAGAACTCCAGATCTTCCATCGTCTTGCCTTTCTTGCGCATGCCCGCCGTGTCCACCAGATAGAAGTCCATGCCGAATTTGTTGTAGCGCGTATGGATCGAGTCGCGCGTCGTCCCGGCAATGGAGGTTACGATGTTGCGTTCTTCGCCCAAGAGGGCGTTGGTCATCGACGACTTGCCTACGTTGGGACGGCCGACGATCGTGATGCGCGGCAGGTCGTCTTCCTCTTCCGAGGAGGTCTCGGCCGGGAGTGCGGCCAGTATGGCATCCATCATATCGCCCGTGCCGCTTCCCGACATGGAGCTGATGCAGTAGGGATCGCCCAGCCCGAGGGCGTAGAATTCGTGCGACGAGTAGATCTGGTCGTTGTTGTCCACCTTGTTGCAGACCAGAATCGTCTTCTTGTCGCTGCGGCGCAACAGGTCGGCCATCAGGGCGTCCAGATCGGTGATGCCCGTCGTTACCTCCACCAGAAAGAGGATCACGTCGGCTTCGTCGATGGCCAGCAGCACCTGACGGCGGATCTCGTCTTCGAAGATATCTTCCGAGTTGACCGTATAGCCGCCCGTGTCGATCACCGAGAACTCCTTGCCGTTCCAGTCGGTTTTGCCGTAGTGGCGGTCGCGCGTGGTGCCGGCCGTCGAGTCCACGATGGCCTTGCGCTGGCCGACCAGCCGGTTGAAGAGGGTGCTCTTGCCCACGTTGGGGCGTCCTACGATTGCTACGAGACTCATGCTGCAGTGGTTGTTATTGCGGTTCCGGGGGCAAAGATACGCTTATTCGGCGAAAGGCAAAAACCGAAAGGCGAAATGTTCCGTAAAATTTCGGCCGGCACGCTGTCTCCTGCCCGGCCTGTGCTCTCCTCCGCTCGGTCCGCAGACACTATCCCGCGTTCATGTTGAAGATGCCTTGCTGGTCGTCATGACCCGCCTGCACCGGGTAGACCAGCACGAAGTTGTTCGCGCGGAGCGTCTCGTCCAGATAGGCCGGAATGCGGTTCATGCCCGCCTGATAGGAGATGCGGTCGCGGCGGCTCATCACCACCCACAGACAGTCGTCGTCCCGTACTTCGGGCAGCAGGAGCGCCGGATTTTCCCAGCCCTCTTCCCGCACTTCGTAGCGGGCGATGTCTTTGCGTTTGCGGCGGCCGCGCAGATGTTGCACGGTCTGCGCCGGAGCATGGAATATGAGCTGGGCTCCCGTGTCGTGGGCCAAGTGGCGGATGCGCAGCAGCCAGGCTTGGAATCCCGCTTCCAGCTCCGCACGGCGCGGCACCACCACCACGTGGCGCTTGACCGTCGGCAGCGGCTGCACCGAGCGGTAGATGAACGTCGTTACGGAGCATTGCGCCAGCACGGCCGCCAGCGTCTTGCCTAAGGCGGCGGTTGGCGCGACGCCCGGTATACCCGGAATCTGCAGGTTCGGACCCGGTGCCGCGCGGTGCATGCCCAGCACCAGATCGGTGATGTTGCGTTCCCGCACGGCGCTCACGATCGCATTGACGATGTTCACGTCGTAGCGCAGCAGGCTGTGCAGGTGGATGTCGGCCGCCGCCGCCGTCGTTGCGGCCGTCTCCAGAAGATTCTCGGCATGTTTCTTCAGCTCGGGGTCGTCCGTGCGGTTGTCTATGACGTTCAGCGCATAGAGGCTGCGGTATTTCTGTTTCGTGAGCGCGATGCTCAGCCCGACCAGCTCGCCGATCGTCTCGCGGTGGGCTATCGGAATCAGCACATGTTCGCCCGTGCCGCGTTCGGGCGTGCCTTGCGCGCCTCCGATCGCCAGATTGTGGGCTCCGCGCTGCGAGGCGAAGGTCGAGATCGTGCAGGTGGCCAGAATCATCAGGATCGTGCCGTTGAGGACCGCTTCGTTGAGCAGGCGGATCGGCTCGCCGTCGGGCGTGTGTCCCAGTATGACGTTGTAGCCCACCATCACCGCCGCCAGCGTCGCCGCCACATGGGCGCTGCTCAGTCCGAAGAGCAGCGTGCGTTGGTCGCGGCTCAGGCGGAAGGTCTTCTGCGTCAGGCAGGCCGCAAGGTACTTGGCCGCCGTAACCATGACGATCATCACGATGCTCACGCGGATGCTCTCCCAGCTCTCGAAGAAAGCCCGGTAGTCGATCAGCATGCCCACGCCGATCAGGAAGAAGGGGATGAAGATCGCGTTGCCCACGAATTCGATGCGGTTCATCAGGGGCGAGGTGCCGGGGATCAGGCGGTTCATGGCCAGCCCCGCAAGGAAAGCTCCGATGATGGGCTCGAGCCCCGCCAGCTGGGCGAGGTAGGCTCCCAGAAAGACCATCACCAGCACGAAAACATATTGCGATATGTTGTCGCTGCAATGTTTGAAGAACCAGCGCCCGATGATCGGGAAGAGCAGCAGGATGCCCGCCACGCAGGCTGCCACCGAGCAGCCGAAGCGCACCCAAAAGCCGTTGTCGGCTTCGCCCGTCGAGAGCCCCACGACCACGGTCAGAACCATCAGGGCCAGCATGTCGGTGATGATCGTGCCGCCCACGGCGATCGTTACGGCCTTGTCGCGCGTGATGCCCAGCCGGCTGACGATCGGGTAGGCGATCAGCGTCTGCGAGGCGAAGAGCCCCGCCAGCAGGATCGACGAGCGGAGCGGGTAGCCCAGCATATAATAGCCCGCCACGATGCCGAACGCCATCGGCACCGAGAAGGTGTAGAGTCCGAAGACCAGGCTGCGCCAGCCGTTGCGGCGGAAGTCGTTCATGTCCATCTCCAGTCCCGAGAGGAACATGATGTAGAGCAGACCCGCCGTGCCCGAAAGAATGATGCTGCTGTCGCGAAGCACCAGATTCAGACCGTGGGGCCCGATCACCGCGCCCGCGATGATGAGCCCCAGCAGATAGGGGATCTTCAGGCGGTTGAGCAGGAGCGGCGCCCCCAGCACGATGGCCATGATGAGCATGAACTTGAGGATCGGATCCTCCAGCGGCAGGGTGATCGGCGATAGGAAAGCGAGTATCATCGTTACAAAGATAGGGAAATAAGATGAAAGTTGAAAGGCGGAAGGTGAACTTTGCGGATAGAGCAGGGACCTCGTTTCCCGAATCTCCGTTCTTCACGGGGGTGCCGGGCGAGAGCATCTTGGGTGCAGCCAAAGATGGGTTAAGCCGAGTGCAAAAAACGAATCGATCCGCTTTTTCGACGGTTGCGGCCGGATTTTTGGGTGGCGAGGGCGGGGCGGAGAGGGGCGGCCGCATTTTTTTCGGCTGGCTCGAATCCGGTTTCCCGAAAAATGTGTAACTTTGTCAAAATGCAAATGGAAAAAGTCGACAAACGTCTGCTGGCCCCCGTGCTGGCCGGTTTCTTCATTATGGGATTCTGCGACATCGTCGCCCCCATCACCGGGCGGATCGCCGCCGGGCTGCCCGCGGCCCGGCAGGGTGCCGTGAGTTTCTTGCCCACAATGGTCTTTTTGTGGTTCCTCTTGTTGTCCGCGCCCGTCGCTTCGCTGATGAACCGCATCGGTCGCAAGTCTACGGCGCTTTTGGGCTACGCTTTCACGTGCGTAGGTCTGTCGGTGCCGTTTTTCGCCGGCGAGGGCTGCGCGCTGGGGTGGTACTTCGTGGGCTTCGGCCTGTTGGGCATCGGCAACACCGTCGTGCAGGTCGCCGTCAACCCGCTGCTGGCTACCATCGTGCCCGGCGAGCGCATGACCAGCTACCTTACCGTCGGGCAGATCTTCCGCAACACCTCCCTGCTTCTGCTCGCACCCCTCGTTACGGGGCTCGTCGCCGCCACCGGATCGTGGCGCCTGCTGTTGCCGATCTATGCCGTGCTGACCGTCGCCGGGGGCGTGTGGCTGCAGCTGACGACCGTCCCCGAGCCGTCGCAAGGCGGGCGGAGCGCCGGAGCGGCCGACTCTTTCCGCCTGTTGCGCAATCCGTCGGTGCTCCTCGCCACCCTCGGCGTGGCCTGCTTCATCGCCGCCGACGTCGGCATCGGGTTCCTCTCGGTGCGGTTGATCGACAACCCCTCTTCGATCCTCACCACCACGGGCTTCTACGCCTGCCGCATCGTCGGTACGTTGGTCGGGGCCTGGGTCTTGGTCCGCTACTCCGACGTGAAGTACCTGCGCTGGAACATGGCCGCTGCGTTGGCGCTCGTCGTCGCGCTGCTCTTCGTGCGCAACGAGGCCGCGATCTACGCCGCCGTCGGGTTGCTGGGCTTCGCGATGGCCTGCGTCTTCGCGACCTTCTACGCCGTGGCGACCAAAGCCGAGGCCGACCATGCCAACGGCGTGGCCGGATTGATGATCATGGCCATCTCCGCCGGGGCTCTCTCCGGCCCGGTCTGCGGGGCCATCGTCCGCTCGGCGGGCAATCCCCGTGCAGGCATGCTCTTCGTCGCCGTATGCGTGGGCTACATGCTCTGGGCGGCATGCCGGCTGCGAACTGAAAAATAAGAATGAACAATTAAAAAAAAGTCGTTCCGAGGCGCAAGCCGAAGAACCCGTATTCCGCAAGTCAAAAATCACTTCAACATGTTTCGCAAACTATTCTTTACGCTGCTTTTCTGCTCGACGGTCGCCGCAGCGGCGGCCCAGCCTCTGAAGGTCGAGTGGGGTCTGATGGGCGGTATCAACGTGCCCGATTATTCGACCAACATGTCGGCCACGGACGTCAAGAACAAGCTCGGCTGGCAGGCCGGTATCGTTACGTCGCTCAAGTTCGGCATCGTGTCGCTCGACCCGCAGATCTTCTACGTGCGGCAGGGGTTGCGCATCCGTCCCGAGGGGGGCGACGAGCTCAACCTCAAGTCCAATTCGATCGACGTGCCCGTGCTGGTGTCGTTCCGCATGCTCAAGCCGCTGCGGATCTTCGCCGGCCCGGTCTTCACCGTGCTGAACAGCTGCAAGCAGAAGTCGGGCGGCGATCTGCTCGACTTCGGACGCGTGCGCCCCACGCTCTCTTATTCCGTCGGCGTGGGAGTTACCGTGCTGAAGCATTTGGCCATCGATCTGCGTTACAACGGACAGTTCAAGTCCAAGACCGACGTCGTGCTGCCCGACGGCTCCACGCTCGACAAGCTGCGCACCTACAACGTCGCCCTGAACGTCGGTTATCTCTTCTGAGGCATGACCGACATCGCTAAGGAGATTCCCGTCGACGGGGTCGATCCCCGCGAGCTCTACGGTCCGCAGAGCGTCTACCTCGACCGGATCCGCTCGCTGCACCCGTCGTTGAAAATCGTCGCCCGGGGTTCGACGCTCAAGGTGCTGGGTTCCGAGGCCGAGACGGAGCAGTTCCGCCGCCGCTTCGAGGGTTTCGCGGCCTACTACCTCAAGTACGGGCACGTCTCCTCGCAGGTCGTCGACCAGTGTTTCGCCGGATCGTCGCTCCGCGCGGAGGAGCCCGTCGACCAAGACGTCATCGTCTACGGCAACAACGGCTGCATCGTCCGCGCGCGTACGCCCAACCAGCAGCGGCTGGTGCAGCTCTTCGAGAAGAACGACCTGCTCTTCGCCGTGGGTCCCGCGGGTTCGGGCAAAACCTATACCGCCATCGCACTGGCCGTCAGGGCTCTGAAGGAGCGGCAGGTGCGGCGCATCATCCTCACGCGGCCGGCCGTCGAGGCGGGCGAGAAACTGGGTTTCCTGCCCGGCGACATGAAGGAGAAGCTCGATCCCTACCTGCAGCCGCTCTACGACGCTCTGAACGACATGATCCCGCCCGCGCGGCTGGTCAAGCTCATGGAGGAGGGGGCCGTGCAGATCGCACCGCTGGCCTACATGCGCGGCCGCACGCTCGACAACGCTTTCGTCATCCTCGACGAGGCTCAGAACACCACCTTGTCGCAGATCAAGATGTTCCTCACGCGCATGGGCCGCAACGCCCGCTTCATCATCACGGGCGACGTTACGCAGATCGACCTGCCGCACCGGAGCGACAGCGGACTGGTGCGGGCGATGGAGATCCTGCGGTCCGTCCCGGGGATCGGCATCGTCGAGTTCGACCGCCGCGACATCGTGCGCCACGAGCTGGTCAAGCGGATCGTCGAGGCGTTCGACCGGGTCAACAACGAATAATCATCAAACCGATACCGTTATGGATAGAAATCTCGCCGCGCTCAAGCCGGCGCTCGTCTGGAAACATTTCGCCGAAATCGTCCGCATTCCGCGTCCCTCGGGACACGAGGAGAAGATCCGCGACTACGTGCTCCGCACCGCGAAGGCGCTGGGGCTCGAATGCCGCGAGGACGGGGCCCACAACATCTACGTCCGCAAGCCCGCTTCGCCGGGCATGGAGAACCGCAAGGGCGTCGTTCTGCAGGCGCACCTCGACATGGTGCCGCAGAAGAACAACGACAAGATCTTCGACTTCATTGTCGATCCCGTCGACGCCTATGTCGACGGTGAGTGGGTTACGGCCGACGGCACGACCTTAGGCGCCGACAACGGCATCGGCGCGGCGGCCATCCTCGCCGTGCTGGAGGACAAGACGCTCGTGCATGGACCTCTCGAAGCGCTCTTCACCGCCACCGAGGAGACCGGCATGGACGGCGCTTTCGGCCTGCAGCCCGGGCTTCTGCAGGGCGACATCCTGCTGAACCTCGACTCCGAAACCGAGGGCGAACTCTACGTCGGCTGCGCCGGCGGCCTCGATGCCAACATCCGCTTCGATTATCACGCCGCCGCGGTTCCGGAGGGCGACTACAAGGCCCTGCGGCTCACGGTCAAGGGGCTCAAGGGCGGACATTCGGGCATCCAGATCGTCGCCCAGCGCGCCAATGCCAACAAGGTCTTGTTCCGCTTCCTGAACGCCGAGGCGGAGCGGGCCGGTGCCCTCCTCGCGTCGGTCGACGGCGGAGGCCTGCGCAACGCCATTCCGCGCGAGGCCGAGGCGGTCCTGCTGGTTCCGGTGGCCCGTGTCGGAGCCTTCGAGGAGGCCGTGCAGGCTTACGAGAAGATCGTCGTCGCCGAGTTCGACGGCATCGAGGATTCGATCGAGATCCGCCTCGCGACGTGCGACATGCTCGCGGAGATCATCCCCGCCGACGTGGCGTCGAAACTCATCCGGGCCGTGGTCGGCTGCCCCGACGGCGTCGTCCGCATGTCGACGGCCATGCCCGGACTGGTGCAGACCTCGACCAATCTGGCCCGCGTCGTCTCCGACGGCTCGACGATCGCGCTGCAATGCCTGCTGCGCAGCTCCGTGCGTTCCGAGAAGGAGGCGCTGGGCGAGGCGATCGCCGCCGTCTTCGCGCTGGCCGGCGCCAAGACCGAGCTCACGGGCAGCTACGACGGCTGGAATCCCGACATGAAGTCGCCGATTCTGGGTGCCATGACCGCTTCCTACGAGCAGCTCTACGGCCGCAAGCCCGCCGTTACGGCGATCCACGCCGGACTGGAGTGCGGCATCATCGGCAGCAACTATCCCGGTCTCGACATGATTTCGTTCGGTCCGACGATCCTCTATCCCCACTCGCCCGACGAGCGGGTCGAGATCGCCTCCGTGGCGAAGTTCTACGATTTTCTGGTGCGTACGCTGGCCAACATTCCTCAAAAATAGCCGCCTGTGGAGTCTCCCGACAACAGGTGGTTCGCGATCGTCAACCCCGTGGCCGGCGGCGGCCGCGGGCTCGACCACTTCCCCCGCATCTCGAAGCATCTGCGCGATGCGCATATCGTCTGCGAGCCCGTCTTCACGGAGCATAAGTTCCACGCCACGGAACTCACCGTCTCGGCCGTGCGCGAGGGCTACCGCCGCATCATCGTCGTGGGGGGCGACGGCACGCTGCACGAGGTCGTCAACGGCCTCTTCATCCAGCAGGAGGTGCGGCCCGACGAGGTGCTCGTGGCCGTCATTGCCGTGGGCACGGGCAACGACTGGGTGCGCACGTTCGGCATCTCCGACCGCTACCGCGATGCCGTCGAGGCGATCCGCGAGGGCTATTCGTTCCTGCAGGACGTCGGCGTGGTCTCCTACGAGGAGTCGCATTACCGCCAGAGCCGCTATATCGCCAACGTCGCGGGCGCCGGGTTCGACGCGCAGGTGATCCGCAAGCTGACGCATCTGAAAAAGAAGGGCCGCAAAAGCCGCTGGCGTTATACGTGGTGCCTCGTCCGGTCGTTTTTCCGTTACAAGTCCACCGGCATGAAGGTGTGGGTCGACGGCAAGCTGGTTTACAACGACCTGCTGCTCTCGATCGCCATCGGCATCTGCAAATACAACGGCGGGGGCATGCAGCAGCTGCCCGAGGCGGTCGCCGACGACGGGATGCTCGACCTCTCGCTCATCCGGCCCATTCATTTCTGGCACGTGCTGTTCCGCTTCCACTACCTCTTCAACGGCGGCATCTACCGCATCCGCCACATTCTGCAGGCGCGCGGCAGCCATATCCGCATCGAGTCCTCGCCCGAGGTTTCGGTCGAGGCCGACGGGGAGTTGTTGGGCGAAACGCCGCTGGAGTTCTCGGTGCTGCATCGCGCGATCCGCATCGTCGTGGGCGCCGATTTCTACCGGGCCCACGCTCCCGAGGCCGAAGAAAGGGAGGCGGAGAAGAGGGCGGGGGCGGCCGGAGAACCGAAAGGTGCGGCACACTCCTGATTCCGGCCGGACCGGTCGGACGCAACGAATCGGGCGGGACTTTTTGAAAAGTCCCGCCCGATTCCGTTTTGGTTCGGCGTCCGTCAGTCGACTTCGAGGACGTCGATTTCGGTTACCGTCCAGTCGAAGAGGTCGTCGGCGCACTGCAGCTCCATGCGGCGGATGCCCGACGTGTCGGTCGTGTCGGCCAGTACGGCGTTGAAGAACTGCGTCATGGTCTGATAGGCGTTGTTCACCTTGTAGGCGAAGCAGTTGTAGAACTGGCGCTGCTGCTGATGATCGAGCCCCGCAGGCAGCACGCCCTGCGCCACCAGATAGGGATAGGGGTAGATGTGCCGCATGTTGCGGGCATCGGCGTTCAGTTCGTCGACGATCGCCGTTACCACCACCATATCCACCGTATCGCTTGCGCCCGGCATGGCGACGAAGGCGGTGTATACCGGATAGGCTGCTTCCAGATCGTCGGCCACGCCGTCGGTGAAGAGCACGTATTCGTCGTCGGTCAGATCGTCCAGATAGACCATCTGGCGGTAGCTGCGCAGGGCTTCGCGCATGGCCTTGCGTTCTTCGTGCTTCCATTCGCGGCGCTGCGAGCAGCCGATGAATCCCGCGGCCAGCAGAGCCAGCAGGGGCATGCAGAGGAGAATTTTTTTCATTGTTTACCTCGTTTTTGGTTTTACTCCCCGCCTCCAGCAATCCGTGTGCCAAACCCCCGAAGCGGGGAAAATGAAGAATGAAAACCGATCGCATCTCTCCACGTACCCGCGTTTTCGCACTGCCGGTTACAAATCCGACCGCTGTCGTTTGCGGTCCGAGGCCGCATATTCGGGTCGGACCCTCCCCTGAATCCCCGGAGCGACAAATTTTTCATTTTTAATTCTTCATTCTCGATTTTTCATTACCTTTGCCCCCGATATTCCGAAGGGGTGCCTTACTGTCAGGCTGAGATTATACCCATAGAACCGGAGACGGGTAATGCCGAGACCGGGAAAAGCGTAAATCGACACACATACCCCTTTTCTGTTACTTAACTTTTTTAAAGGTTTCAAACATGAAAAGGTATCTGCTACCCATCGCGGCCCTCGCTCTGTCGGCGGCCGCACAGGCCGGGAATCTCTTCGATTCCCGCAGCGGGCGATCGCCCGAACTCTCCGAGAGCCCGGCGCCGGGCGCCGGGGAGACCTCGCCCGAGGATTCCGTGCGCATGTTCCACTTGCAGGAGATCGAGGTTACGGCCACCCGCGCCACCGACCGCACGCCCGTGGCTTTCTCGCAGCTCGCCCGCGAGGAGATCGCCCGCAACAGCTTCGGCTGCGACATCCCTTCGGTGCTGGCTCTCGCACCTTCGGTCGTCGCCACCAACGAAACGGGCATCGGCATCGGCGGCACCTCCGTCCGGCTGCGCGGCACCGATGCTTCGCGCCTCAGCGTTACCATCAACGGCGTCTCGTTGAACAATCCCGATTCGCATTCGATGTACTGGTACGACACGCCCGACCTGATTTCGGCCGTCGGCGACATGCAGATCCAGCGGGGCGCCGGCATCTCCACCAACGGCACGGGGGCTTTCGGCGGCGCCGTCAACATGACCACCGAGGCCCTCTCCACCGAGTTCGGGGGCTCGGCGTCGCTCTCCTACGGCTCCTACAACACCAACAAGCAGGCCGTGCAACTCTCGTCGGGGCTTCTGGGCGGCCATTGGGCTCTCGATGCACGCCTCACGCACATCGGTTCCGACGGCTACATCGACCGCGGAGCCACCGACCTGAAATCCTACATGTTCCAGGCCGGGTACTACGGCGGCAACACCATGTTGAAGCTCGTCTCGTTCGGCGGCAAAAGCCGAACCTACCTCACCTACAACGGCGTTTCGAAGGAGGAGATGGCCCTCTACGGCCGCCGCTACCACACCGGCGGCCAGTACTACACCTCCGACGGTCCCCACGTGCTGGCCGACGGCTCGCACGTCGATTATTACGACGATCAGACCGACAACTACCTGCAGATCAACAACCAGCTGCTCCTGAGCCACCGCTTCGACGACCGCTGGACCATGAACGCCACGGCTTTCTATACCTATGGCTACGGTTATTACAAGCAGTACAAGGACGACGCTTGGATCATGGGTTACGACAATCTGGAGGGTCCCGAGCAGGCCGACCTGATCCGCGAGAAGATCATGCGCAACCACTTGGGCGGCCTCCACGCAGCGGCGCACTATGCCTCGCAGCGTCTCGAACTCTCGTTCGGCGGTTCCTACAGCTACTATTCGTGCCCTCACTGGGGTACGCTCGACTGGGTGGACGGCATGGATCCCTCGGCGATCGGGGGCCGCTGGTACGACAACGACGTCGACAAGCACGACGCCAACCTCTTCGCGCGCGCCAACTGGACGGTGGCCCGGGGGCTCGGCCTCTTCGCCGACCTCCAATACCGCTACGTCAGCTACAAGGCATGGGGCACCAACGACAACTACGACTGGAACCGCTACGAGATGCAGCCCATCGACGTCGACCGGCAGTACCGCTTCTTCAACCCGCACGTCGGTCTGAACTATACCCGCGGACGCCATTCGCTCTATGCTTCGTTCGCCGTCGCGCAGAAGGAGCCCACGCGCAACGACTTCACCGACCGCTACATGTTCTCGGGCGACGAGGCCTATCCCTCCTTCGAGCGGCTCTACGACTACGAACTGGGTTACAACTACCGCTCGCCGCGGCTGGCCGCAGGCATCAACCTCTACTACATGGACTACAAGGACCAGCTGGTTCCCACCGGCATGGTCAACGACGGCGGCGACGCGCTGAATATCAACATCCCGGAAAGTTACCGCTGCGGCGTCGAGCTCTCGGCTTCGTGGCAGGCGACCCGTTGGTTCTCCTTCGGGGGCAACGCCACGTGGAGCCGCAACAAGCTCCGCCACTTCGTCGATCGCCTGGCCGACAGTCCCACTTTCGGGCAGGACCTCGGCACCCGCACGCTCTCCTATTCGCCCGACTGGATCGCCGGGGCGTTCCTCGACTTCCACGCGCGGGGATTCGAGGCCGTGCTGCGTACGCGCTACGTCGGCAAGCAGTATTTCACCAACGAGCAGATCGACGCCCTCTCGATGGAGGCCTATTGCGTTTCCGACCTGCATCTGGGTTATACCTTGCGGACCGCCCGGTCGCGGAGCGTGCGCTTCGGCGTGATCGTCTACAACCTCTTCGATGCCGAGTACGAAAGCAACGGCTACGGATACTCCTACTTCGACAAGGACGACAACGGCGCTCCGAAGCGCGTCGACGCCGCCTATTACTTCCCGCAGGCGCCGTTGCACGTGCTGGCGAACGTAACGATTTCTTTCTGACCTTACCGAAATGGACTGGAAACTGTCGTTGCAAATCGTCGGCGTCGCGCTCGGGCTCCTGTACCTCTGGTTGGAGTATCGGGCCGACATCCGGCTGTGGATCGTCGGGCTCGTCATGCCCGTCGTCCACGGGGCGCTCTACTTCCGCTCGGGCCTCTATGCCGACTGCTCCATGCAGCTCTACTACGTGCTGGCCGGGCTCTACGGGTGGTTCGCATGGCATCGCGCTCCCAAGAGCCGGCCTGCCGATGCCACGATCGGCCATACGCCTTTGCGGATGCTTCCGCTCCTCTTCGGCGCCTACGTTCTCTTGCATGCCGCGATCTGGTTCGTGCTCGTGCGCTTCACCGACAGCTCCGTTCCCGTTTGGGACAGCTTCACCACGGCGCTCTGCATCGTGGCTTACTGGATGCTCTCGCGCAAGTGGGTCGAGCAGTGGCTCGTGTGGCTCGTCGTCGACCTCACGACCGTGGGGCTCTACCTCTATAAGGGCATCCCCATCACCGCCGGCCTCTACGCCCTCTATTCCGCGTTGGCCGTCGCGGGGTACCTCCGGTGGCGCCGCATGGCTTCGCACGCATAAGCCCCGATTCCATAACCATGCGGCCCGCCCCATTCGTGGGGCGGGCCGCTTCGTTCGACGGGCACCGGGGAAAGTGGCGGATCACTCCGGCAGTCCGTGCCGTTCCACGCAGGCCAGAATCTCTTCGCGCAACGATTTCGGGGTTACGTTTCGCCGCAGCACCAGCAGGTAGGAGTTGCGGATCTGTTCGCGCAGGAACGCATCCGGCAGGTCGCTGCCCGTGAGCACGTCGTTCCAGTGGCGTTTGTTGAAATGGTATGCCGGCCTTATTTCAGGATGCCGGTCGCGCAGGCGCTGCGCTTCCTCCGGGTCGCACTTCACCGCAAAATGATCGAAGTCGACCATGTCGGCACAGGCGTACATCTTGCCGCCGATCTTGTAGACCAGCGTCGTCTCGTCGAAGGGCGTCGTCTCCTCGGTCAGCGGGAGCGACAGGCAGTAGTCCCGGAATTCCAGAATATCCATACGCCAAAGTTACTGTTTTTTCGCTTAAAAAAAGAGGACCTGCCGAAAAGCGGGTCCCCTTTTTTCGTCTCCGGAGCCGAGGCTCAGCCCAAGTAGGACTTCAGCAGCTTCGAGCGCGAGGAGTGGCGGAGGCGGCGGATAGCTTTCTCCTTGATCTGACGCACGCGTTCGCGCGTGAGGTCGAATTTCTCGCCGATCTCTTCGAGGGTCATCTCCGAGCAGCCGATGCCGAAGAAGTACTTGATGATGTCGCGTTCGCGTTCGGTCAGGGTCTCCAGCGCCCGGTCCACCTCCGTCGAGAGCGATTCGTTGATCAGCCCGCGGTCGGCGTTGGGCGAATCGGGGTTCACCAGCACGTCCAGCAAAGAGTTGTCTTCTCCGTCGGCGAACGGGGCGTCCACCGAGACATGGCGGCCGGCCACACGCAGCGTGTCCGTAACTTTCTCTTTCGGGAGTTCCAGTTCGTTGGCCAGCTCCTCGGGCGAGGGCGTGCGTTCGTGTTCCTGTTCGAAGCGGGCGAAAGCCTTGTTGATCTTGTTGAGCGAGCCCACCTGATTCAGGGGCAGACGCACGATGCGCGATTGTTCGGCCAGCGCCTGAAGTATCGACTGGCGAATCCACCACACGGCGTAGGATATGAACTTGAAGCCGCGGGTTTCGTCGAACTTCTCCGCCGCTTTGATCAGTCCGAGGTTTCCCTCGTTGATCAGGTCGGGGAGGCTGAGGCCCTGATTCTGGTATTGCTTGGCTACGGAGACCACGAATCGCAGGTTGGCTTTGGTAAGTTTTTCGAGCGCTTCCTGATCTCCTTTCTTGATCCGCTGGGCGAGTTCCACCTCTTCTTCTACCGTGATGAGTTCTTCCTTGCCGATCTCTTGGAGATACTTGTCCAGCGAGGCGCTCTCCCGGTTGGTGATGGATTTCGTAATTTTTAACTGACGCATAGGTTTATCTTCTTTTTGTTTCTTCCTCAATGGTTACGACTCGCCCCGGTTTTATTTACTCCACCAGTACGTAGCTCGCGGCCCGACCGTCGGGGTAGATGCCGTCGATCGCACGGACCTTGTCGCTCATGCGGCGCAGGTCGTCGAGCGTCCGGACAGGTTTGTCGTTGATGTGCGTGATGACGAAGCCTTGTTTCACGCGGGCCCGGGAGAGTATGCCGTCGGCTTTGATGTTCAGGACCTGTACTCCGCCTTTGATCTCTAATTGGCGGCACAGCTTCTCGCCGGCATCCTGCAGTTTGCCGCCCAGCGCTTCGATCACGTCGACCGATTCTCGGGCCAGCAGCTCGGGTTTGTCTGCCTTATTACGCAAAACCACTTCGAATTGTTTCACTTTGCCGTCTCTTTTTACCGACAGCTTCACTTTGTCGTTGGGACGGTGGCGGGCGATCTGTTCCTGCAGCGTCGCCGAGGAGTTCAGGGCTACTCCGTCGATGTCGAGTACCACGTCTCCCTTGCGGATGCCCGCTTCCGAGGCCGCACCGTTTTCCGTTACGCCCGCGACGTATACTCCGCCGATTTGGTCGATGCCCAGTTCCTTGCCGTCGGCATCGAGGAAGTCTTGGTCGATCGGACGATACATGATGCCCAGCAGGGCCCGTTGTACCAGTCCGTATTCCTTGAGGTCGACCACGACCTTGCGGACGATCGCTTCGGGTATGGCGAACGAGTAGCCGATGTAGCTTCCCGTCTGCGATTTGATGAGCGTGTTGATGCCTACCAGTTCACCGTGGGTGTTGACCAGCGCACCGCCCGAGTTGCCCGGGTTCACCGCCGCGTCGGTCTGAATGAACGACTCGATGCTGAAATCGTTGGGTATGGCTCCCAGGTTGCGGGCTTTGGCGCTCACGATGCCCGCCGTGATCGTCGACTGCAGGTCGAAGGGCGAGCCGATGGCCAGCACCCATTCGCCTAAGCGCAGGGCGTCGGAGGATCCGAACGCCAGCGTCGGCAGGGCGTCGGCTTCGATCTTCAGCAGGGCGAGGTCGGTCGCCGAATCTTTGCCCACCAGCTTCGCATCGAAGGCCCGGCCGTCGTTGAGTTTCACGCGCAGCTTCGTCGCTCCGTCCACCACATGGTTGTTGGTTACCACATAGCCGTCGGCCGAGATGATTACGCCCGAGCCGCCCGCACGGCGTTCCTGATAGCGGGGTTCGCCGTTTCCGCGCTGCCGCTCCTGCGGGATTCCGAAGAACTCCAGAAACGGGTCGTATCCGTACTGGCCGCGCCGGGGCACCTCCACCTGCTGGATCGCTTCGATGTTCACCACCGCTTTCACGGCGTTTTCCGCAGCGTAGGTCAGATCGGGGTATTGGCCCGCTTCGTAGGTCGTGAATTGCGTGCCGAGTGCCGGCGTGCGTTCCACTTCGCGTTCTACGTATTCCACGTGCGCGCCGTCGCTTCGTCCGGCGACCGCCCACGCCGATACGCCGCCGGCAAGGGCCGAGGCGGCGATGATTCCCATAAACAAAAATGCCTTTTTCATACGTGTCAGAATATTGGTTCGTAGGCGATGTTTCCCATAGGCTTTTTTTTCGGTTTGCAGGATAAACGGACCCGGCAGTAAAATTAGTATGCGGAAATCGGGTAAATTGAAAATCATTCCGCCCCGCCGGCGACTCCGACAGCGGGGCGGAAATCTCGACTGCGCTCCTTCTCTGCATGGCTTCTTTCAGCCCGCCTTCCGGAGCGCAGAGTTCGTTACAGCCCGAACTCCTTGCGGATCGCCTCCACGGCGTCGAGCTTCTCCCAGCCGAAGAATTCGATTTCGCGTTCGACTTCGCGGCCGTTTTCGAAAACCTTGACCGGGCGGGTGTAGGGGCGGTTTCCGAAGTGGCCGTAGGAGGCCGTCGCTTCGAAAATCGGGTTCTTCAGACCGAAGCGCCGCACGATGGCCGCGGGCCGCAGGTCGAAAAGTTTGCCGATGCGGCGGGCGATCTCGCCGTCGGTCATTCCTTTCAGCGCCTCGGGACGTTGCGAGCGGTAGGTATCCACATAGATCGAGAGGGGCTCTGCAATGCCGATGGCGTACGAAAGTTCCACCAGCACCTCGTCGGCCACACCCGCCGCCACCAGATTCTTGGCGATATGGCGCGCCGCATAGGCCGCCGAGCGGTCTACTTTCGAGGCGTCCTTGCCCGAGAAGGCGCCTCCTCCGTGGGCTCCGCGGCCGCCGTAGGTGTCCACGATGATCTTGCGGCCCGTCAGGCCCGTATCTCCGTGGGGACCTCCGATCACGAATTTGCCCGTGGGGTTCACATGGAGGATGTAGTCGTCGCCGATCAGCTCGGAGAGCTTGTCGCCGGCCCGCTGCAGCCGGGCCTTGACGCGCGGGATGAGAATCGTGCGGACATCTTCGCGGATGCGTTCCTGCATCTGCCGCTCGGCATCTTCGGCGGTCAGGCCCTCTCCGGGGGTTATGAATTCGTCGTGTTGCGTGGAGACCACGATCGTGTGCACGCGCAGGGGACGTCCCGTCCGTTCGTCGTACTCGATCGTTACCTGCGACTTCGAGTCGGGCCGAAGGTAGGGCATCGGTTCTCCTTCGCGGCGGATCACGGCCAGTTCTTTCAGGATGACATGCGAAAGAATCAGCGTCGCCGGCATCATCTCGCGGGTTTCGTTGCAGGCATATCCGAACATGATGCCCTGATCGCCCGCGCCCTGTTCCTCTTCGGTGGCGCGCTCCACGCCCTGATTGATGTCGGACGACTGTTCATGGATGGCCGAGAGGATTCCGCACGAATTGCAGTCGAACTGATATTCGCTCTTGGTGTAGCCGATGCGTTCGATCACGCCGCGGGCCACGCCCTGCACGTCGACGTAGGCTTCCGAGCGCACTTCGCCCGCCACCACGACCAGACCGGTCGTGCAGAGCGTTTCGCACGCTACTTTGGAGTTGGGATCGCGACGCAGGAATTCGTCGAGTACGGCATCGGAAATCTGATCCGATACTTTGTCGGGGTGCCCTTCGGACACCGATTCCGAGGTAAATAAAAAGCCCATGTTTATACGTTTTTTGTGGAGCCGCCGCCTCGCGCCGCCGCTCCGGTTCATAGTATAAAATGGGAAAAATTGGCTGTTTGGAAATAAAAAACGTGCTGTTTTAGCGATTTTTTATTGTGGTTTGCAATCAGTCAAATCTTTCCACATCTCCCGTCTTCCGATCGGGAGGGCAAAGATAGAAATTAAAAATGAAAAATGAAGAATCAAGAATTAAAAATTGCGTATCGCTCCTCCGCTTTGCCATTCTTCGCTGCGCCTGTTTCCCTTTTCCTTGCTCGGCATGGTCTGCTTCCTCCCGACTGGCTTGGGAGCGGAGGTCTCTGCTTTCGCTGCGTTCGTCGGTCTTGCGGATTTCCTTCGGAATGATAATTCTTAATTCTTCATTTTTCATTCTTAATTAAGCGGGCGCTACGCTACCCGCAGCCTCACGCCGTGCGACTTGTCGGCTTCGACCACCACGGTGTCGCCTTCGTGCAGTTGCCCGTCGATGATGAGCGCCGAGAGGGGGTCTTCCACCTGATCCGTCAGCGTGCGCTTGAGCGAGCGTACTCCGTAGCGCGGTTCGTAGCCCATCGCGGCCAGCCGGCGGCGCGCCCCGTCGGTGATCTTCACCTTGTAGCCCAGCCGGCGCGTCCGCGAGAAGAGCCCTTCGAGCTCCAGCTCGATGATCCGTTCGACGTCCGCCGACTCCAGCGTGCGGAAGACCACGATGTCGTCGATGCGGTTCAGAAACTCGGGAGCGAAGGTCTGCTCCAGCGCCTTGCGGTATTCGATCTGCGGCGCCACGTTCTCCACGGCGCTCTTCGACGTGGTGCTGTAGCCCACCTGCACCTGCTTCTGCGCCGCGGCCCGCGACCCCACGTTGGAGGTCATGATGATGATCGTGTTGCGGAAATCCACCTTGCGGCCCGAGCCGTCGGTCAGATGCCCTTCGTCGAAGAGCTGCAGCAGCGTGTTGAAGACCTCGGGATGCGCCTTCTCGATTTCGTCGAACAGCACCACCGAGTAGGGACGGCGCCGCACCGCTTCGGTTAGCTGGCCGCCCTCGCCGTAGCCCACGTAGCCCGGAGGCGAGCCGATCAGGCGCGCCACGTTGTGCTTCTCGCCGTATTCGCTCATGTCGATGCGGATCAGGCCCATGCGCTCGTCGAAGAGCCACTTCGAGACCTCTTTGGCCAGCAGCGTCTTGCCCACGCCCGTGGGTCCCACGAAGAGGAATACGCCGATCGGGCGTTTCTCGTCCTTGAGGCCGGCCCGCGAGCGGCGGATCGTGCGCGAAATCTTCTTCACGGCATCTTCCTGACCCACCACGCGGCCCGCAAGGTGGTCGTAGAGGGTGCGCAGACGGCCCGCTTCGCCGTCGCTCACCCGCTCGGCCGGAATGCCCGTCATCGAGGTGATTACTTCGCGGATCGCCTCTTCGCCGATCTGAGCAGGGTTGTTCTCGAGCGAGCGGCGCCACGCGGAGCGCGTCTCGTCGATCTTCGAGCGCAGGGCGATTTCGCGCAGCCGCGCCGAAGCGGCCTTTTCGTAGACCATCGTCTCGACCGCTTCGCGGCGTTCGCGCTGCACGTCGCAGACGGCGGTCTCCATTTCGCGCAGTTCCTCCGGTTCGTGGGCCGATCGCAGGTGTACGCGCGAGCCCGCTTCGTCCAGTACGTCGATCGCCTTGTCCGGGAAGAAGCGGTCGGTGATGAAGCGCTCGGTCAGCGATACGCAGGCTCGCAGCGCCTCTTCGGTGTAGCGGACCTTGTGGTGGCGTTCGTAGTGGGGCGCGATGTTGCGCAGGATCTGCAGCGTCTCTTCGGGCGTCGTGGGCTCGACCACCACCTTCTGGAAGCGGCGTTCGAGGGCCGCGTCGCTCTCGATGTTCTCGCGGTATTCGTCGAGCGTCGTGGCGCCGATGGTTTGCAGTTCGCCGCGCGCAAGGGCCGGTTTGAGGATGTTGGCCGTGTCCAGACTCCCTTGCGTCGAGCCCGCACCCACGATGGTGTGGATCTCGTCGATGAAGATGATCGTGTCTTTGGCTTGGCGCAGTTCGTCCAGAAGCTGCTGCATGCGCTCCTCGAACTCGCCGCGGAACTTCGTCCCGGCCACCAGCGACGAGACGTCCAGCGAGAAGAGCGTCTTGTCGGCAATCGTGTAGGGCACCTCGCCCGCGGCGATGCGCAGCGCCAGTCCCTCCACGATGGCGCTCTTGCCCACGCCCGCTTCGCCGATCAGAATCGGATTGTTCTTCTTGCGGCGCGAGAGGATCTGCACCACGCGTTCGATCTCCTGCTCGCGCCCCACCACGGGGTCGATGCGCCCTTCGCGGGCCATGCGCGTCAGGTTCACGCCGAACTTGTCCAGAAGGTGGGGTTCCTCCTTCTCCTCGGGGCGACCTCCCGACGGGAAGTCGAGCATGTGCACCTGTATCTCGGTGCGGAAGTCGTCGCCCACGGCGAACTTCTGCAGCTCGGAGGCCACGACTTCGGCCGTCAGGCCGTACATCTCCAGCGCCCGGGCCGTGGCGGTCGTCGGGTCCGCAGCGATCGCGTAGAGCGCGTGGGCCGTGGAGACGCTGCGCCCCGCGCCCGGCTGCATGCGCAGCTCGTCGGCGAACGTGCGGTAGAACGTCTCGGGGTCGAGTTCTTCGCCCTGTTTCGTGTCGGTCGTTATCTCATGTTCGATGCGCAGACGGATCTGGTAAACTTCCCAGTCTTTGAGCCGGGAAGCGAGAAGCTGGAACGCCAGAGAGCCCTCTTCGCGGAGCAGTTCGACCGCGAGGTGGTCTTTGAGCGACCGGGTGATGCCCGCTTTGGCGGTGTTGAACGCGGCGCGAGCAAGGACGCCTTCGAGCGTCTTCGAAATTTTCATTTGCATGTTGCGTCGTTTTTTTGAATTCGCAAGGAAAACGACGCGGACGGGGTCGATATTGTATCGGGCCCCGTCCGTCGGCATTCCGGTCCGGCGCAGTGCGCTGAACAAGAATTGAAAATGAAAAATTCAGAATGATACTTTAACATGCGGGCCGTTTACGGGCTACGGCCGGAGGAGACCGCAACCCCTCGGTTTCAAGAACCGCTTTCGGCAACCGAAATAGGAGCGGATATTTCGATTCTTAATTTTTCATTTTTAATTCTTCATTGGGTTTACCCCCTCCTTTCCCATTCTCCGACTTCCATGTCGCGCATCTCCGTGCCGTCGACTACAAGGCGTACGGCCGTGCGGACCCGGTGGAATCCGAATTCGCCCGCCGCCCCCGGGTTCACGGCCAGCAGGTCGTATACGGGGTCGTACATCACCTTGAGTATGTGCGAGTGTCCCGCAATGAAAAGTTTCGGCCGCAGGGCTTGTATGCGCGCCACGGCCCGGGGATCGTAGTGCCGCGGGTAGCCGCCTATGTGGGTCATCAGCACTTCCACGCCTTCGCAGCGGAACGATGCGAAATCGGGGTATACGCGGCGCGTCAGCCCGCCGTCGATGTTGCCCGATACGGCTCGCAGGGGCTTGTAGGCCGCTATCTCGTCGGCCAGCCCCAGCGAGCCGATGTCGCCCGCATGCCAGATTTCGTCCACGTCGCGCAGAAATTCGCGCAGTTTCTCGTCGAACGTGCCGTGGGTGTCGGAGAGGATGCCGATGCGTTTCATCCGGGGAGGGTCAGAACGTGTAGCAGAAGCCCAGCTTCAGGTCGGACGACGAGAAGCGGAATCCGAATCCCTGACTGTCGTCGGTCCCGTCGTTGAAGTAGTTGGTGCAGTAGCCCAGAAATCCCAGATGGGCCTGGAAGCGGACATGCTTGTTGATGCGTACGGCCACGCCCGGCTGGATGCCGATCTTGAAGCCGTCCATGTCGCCGCCGGCCACGCCGATGCCGCCGTCCAGAAAGAGCGATACGCGGCCCGGGTTGTAGTACTTCCAGCGGGCATAGGGGTTGAACAGGAAGACGTTCGCCTTGATATATCCGTCGTATCCCGGTTCCGCCGTTTCGGTCGAGGCGTACGCATAGCCGATCGCCACGCCGAGCCCCCAGCGTTTGTTGAAGTCGTAGCCTATTTCGGGCGAAAGGGCTACCGAGACGGTGCCCCAGTCTTCGGCGTCCGTCGAGTGCCATAGCCCCACTTCTCCGCCGATCCACCAGCCCTTGTATTCGGGGTCGGCGTTCTTCTCTTTCTTTTCTTGGGCGATTGCCGCCGTCGTCGCCAGCAGCATCGCCGCCAGCATTCCCAATGTACACAGTTTCTTCATGGTTATTATTCTTTGGGATGCGGCCCGCAGGCCGCTCCGGGTTATCGGTACTTCTCTTTCCACAGTTGCGCCATGCGTTCGGCGATCTTCGTCTCGGCGGCATTCTGCGTGTCGGGTTCGTAGAACTTCGTGCCGCTGAGCCCTTCCGGCAGGAATTCCAGTTCGGCGAAGTGGCCTTCGTAGTCGTGGGCGTATTTGTAGCCTTTGCCGTAGCCCGCACCGCTCATCAGCTTGGTCGGGGCGTTTCGAAGATGCAGGGGTACGGGGCGGTTCGTCGTGTCGTGCTCCACCTGCGCAAGGGCTTTGTTTATGGCCATGTAGGCCGAGTTGCTCTTGGGCGAGGTCGCCAGATAGATCGTCGTCTCGGCCAGCGTGATGCGGGCTTCGGGCATGCCGATCTTGTGCACCGTGTCGAAGCAGGCGTTGGCCAGCAGCAGGGCGTTGGGGTTGGCCAGTCCGATATCTTCCGAGGCCAGAATCACCAGCCGGCGGGCGATGAAGCGGGGTTCTTCGCCTCCGGCCAGCATGCGCGCCAGATAGTAGATCGCCGCATTGGGATCGCTGCCGCGCACCGATTTGATGAACGCCGAGATGACGTCGTAGTGTTGTTCGCCCTGCTTGTCGTAGAGGGCGATGTTTTGCTGAAGGCAGTCGGTTACGTATCGGTCCGTGATCTTCACTTCGCCTTCCGTGGCCCCGACCATGATGTCCAGTATGTTGAGCAGCTTGCGCGCATCGCCGCCCGAGAAGCGGAACAGCGCTGCCGTCTCCTCCACTTCGATCTTGCGTTCTTTCAGCTCGGTGTCGGTCGCCAGCGCCCGGTCGAGCAGGGTCTGCAGGTCTTTCTCTTCCAGCGACTTGAGGATGTAGACCTGACAGCGGCTCAGCAGCGGGGAGATCACTTCGAACGAGGGGTTCTCCGTCGTGGCTCCGATCAGCGTTACGACTCCTTGCTCGACGGCCCCCAGCAGCGAATCCTGCTGCGATTTGTTGAACCGGTGGATCTCGTCGATGAACAGAAACGGGGGCCGCCGGTCGAAGAAGCGTTGCTTGCGGGCCGATTCGATCACCTCGCGTACCTCCTTCACGCCCGACGTTACGGCCGAGAGCGTGAAGAACGGGCGTTCCAGCTGCGTGGCCACGATCTTGGCCAGCGTCGTCTTGCCTACGCCCGGGGGACCCCAGAGGATGAACGAGGGGACGTTTCCCGTCTCGAAGAATTTGCGGAATACTCCGTTTTCGCCCACAAGATGCTCCTGCCCGATGTATTCGTCTATCGTGCGGGGGCGCAGGCGTTCGGCTAAGGGTGCGGACATGATCGGAGTCGGTTTTCGGAATCGCGGATTCGTTTATCGGTCGAAGGGCTCCGAGGATCGGTTCGGCCCGCTCCGGAATTTCCGATACATCAATTTTTTTACAAAAGTATAATTTTTTCGGCGCTCCGGCAACGCTTCTGCCGGAACATTTCGGATGCCGACATGCAGGAAAAGGTCCGTTTTCAGCCGATGCGGCTGGTCAGCAGCTTCATGCCGCCGTCCGCGGGTGCGATCTTCAGCATCGGCGCGCAGGCCGGCACGAGGAGCGTTTCGCCCCGGCGGATCGTCGCCGGTTCGCCCTGCAGGTCGTCGAGCGTTCCGGCGCCTTCGATGCAGATCGCTATCAGGAAGGAGTCCAGCGTCGTCAGGTCGAGGGTGCGGGGTGCGGTCAGTTCATGGAGCGACGTGGTGAAATAGGGACAGGCTATCAGTTCCGTTTCGGCATTTTCGCGCCGTTCGCAGCGGATGCGGCCGGCGGGTTGCGCCTCGAAGTCGATGGCTTCCGCAGCCAGCTCGGTGTGCAGCTCCCGCAGCCGCCCCGACGCATCGCGGCGGTCGAAGTCGTAGATGCGGTAGGTCAGGTCGGAGGTTTGTTGAATCTCGGCGACCAGCGTGCCGGCTCCGAGGGAGTGTATGCACCCCGCCGGCAGGAAAAAGACGTCTCCCGGGCGCAGGGCATGTTCGGCCAGCAGGTCGGTGATGCGGTTCGCGGCTACGCTCGCAGCATATTCTTCGGGCGTCGTGCGCCGGCGGAATCCCGAGTAGAGACGGGCTCCTTCGTCCGCCGCGATTACGTACCACATCTCGGCCTTGCCTTTGGTCCGGTGGCGCTTCCATGCCACTTCGTCGTTGGGGTGTACTTGTATCGAAAGATCTTGCCGCGCGTCGATGAACTTCACAAGCAGCGGAAATTCCGTGCCGAAGCGGGCATAGTTGCGGGCGCCCAGCAGCCGCTCCTTGTCCCGGGCTATCACTTCTTCGAGCGTTTTGCCCGCATCCGCTCCCTCGGCTACTACCGAGACGTCGCCCGCCAGCCCCGAGAGTTCCCAGCTCTCGCCGATCTGCCTGCGGTCGGTAGCCATGCCTTTGTAGGCGGCGATGCGGTCGCCGCCCCACAGGCGCGTCTTGAGTATGGGTACGAATCGGTACATCGGATCGGTTTTCTGCCGTCGCCGGTCTCATCCGGCATACAAAATTAGCAAAATTTACGTACCGACATGACGGAATCGAAAAATTTCGTACTTTTATATCCGAATCCGTATCAACCGACAATCTATCGATTTATGCGTAAACTGCTTATCTCTTTTCTTGCTCTCTGCGGCGCCGGCACGCTTTTCGGCGCCGATGCACTCTCGGATGCCGGTACGCTTGCGGCGCAGACGCTCTCTTCGCCCGACGGCAATCTGACCCTGCGTTTCACGCTCGACGGGGGTGTTCCCCGCTATGCCTTGACTTTCAAGGGGCGCGAGGTCGTTGCGCCCAGCCGTCTGGGCTTGTTGTTGAAAGGCGAGGGCCCGATCGCCGAGTTCAACGCCGCCATCGACGCCGAGACGGCACCTCGCGCCACCGAGTCGCTGTGCGACGGCTTCGAACTGTCCGGTGCCGCGACTTCGGCGTTCGACGAGACGTGGCAGCCCGTCTGGGGCGAGGAGACCGACATCCGCAACCGTTATAACGAGCTTGCCGTAACGTTGCGCCGTCCCGACGACGACCGCACGATGATCCTCCGCTTCCGCCTCTACGACGACGGCCTCGGCTTCCGCTACGAGTTTCCCGATCAGCCGCAGCTGGTCTACTTCGTCATCTCCGACGAGTGCACCGAGTTCGCCATGACGGGCGACCACACGGCGTGGTGGATCCCGGGCGACTACGACACGCAGGAGTACGACTACACGCGTTCGCGCCTCTCCGAAATCCGCTCCCACCTCGAAAAGGCCGTTACGGGCAACCTGTCGCAAACCGTCTTCTCGCCTACGGGCGTGCAGACGGCCCTGCAGCTCAAGACGGACGAGGGCCTCTACGTCAACCTCCACGAGGCGGCCTTAGTGAACTATCCCGCCATGCACCTCGATCTCGACGACGAGCGGCTGGTCTTCACCTCGCACCTCACGCCCGATCCCAACGGCGACAAGGCCTACATGCAAACTCCCTGCACCACGCCGTGGCGCACGGTCATCGTCTCGGACGACGCCCGCGACATCCTCGCTTCGCGCCTGACGCTCAACCTCAACGAGCCTTGCAAGATCGAGGATACGTCATGGATCAATCCTTGCAAGTACGTCGGCGTCTGGTGGGAGATGATTACGGGCAAGAGCTCCTGGGCCTATACCGACGAGTTGCGCAGCGTCCGCCTCGACACCGACGATCTTACGAAAGTGCGGCCCAACGGCAAACACGGCGCCACCACCGAGAACGTGAAGCGCTACATCGACTTCGCTGCCGAGCACGGTTTCGACGGCGTGTTGGTCGAGGGTTGGAACATCGGCTGGGAGGACTGGTTCGGCCACATGAAGGAGTACGTCTTCGACTTCCTGACTCCCTATCCCGACTTCGATGTCGAGGAGGTGCACCGCTACGCCCGGGAGAAAGGCGTGAAGATGATCATGCACCACGAGACTTCGGGTTCGGTGCGCAACTACGAGCGCCACATGGAGGCGGCCTACCGCTTCATGAACGAACACGGCTACGACGCCGTGAAGTCGGGCTACGTGGGCAACATCATCCCGAAGGGCAACAACCACTACAACCAGCGAATGGTCGACCACTATCTTTACGCCGTGAAGAAAGCCGCCGACCACCGCATCATGGTCAACGCCCACGAGGCCGTGCGCCCTACGGGTCTCTGCCGCACATGGCCCAATCTGATCGGCAACGAGTCGGCGCGCGGCACCGAGTATCAGGCTTTCGGAGGTTCGAAACCGGGACATGTCTGCACGTTGCCGTTCACGCGCCTCATCGGCGGGCCGATGGACTATACGCCGGGCATCTTCGAGCAGGACATCTCCAAAATCAACCCCGATAACCGCTCCCACGCCAACTGCACCATCGCCAACCAGCTGGCACTCTACGTTACCATGTCGTCGCCGTTGCAGATGGCCGCCGACCTGCCCGAGAACTACGAGCGCTTCCCCGATGCGTTCCGCTTCATCGAGGAGGTGGCCCTCGACTGGTCCGAGAGCCGTTATCTCGAGGCCGAACCGGGCGAATACGTTACCGTCGCCCGTCGGGCCAAAGGTTCCGGTCAGTGGTTCGTCGGCTCCACGGCCGGCGAGCACGGACATCTCTCGCGCATCTCGTTCGACTTTCTCGATCCCGGCAAAACCTACGTCGCCACCATCTACGCCGATGCTCCCGATGCCGATTACCGCACCAACCCGCAGGCCTATGTCATCCGGCGCGTCGTCGTTACTTCCAAGTCGCACCTCTCGCAGCCTTGCGCCGCCGCCGGGGGCTATGCCATCTCTTTGCTCGAGACTTCCGATCCCGCCATGCTCCGCGGCCTCAAACGACTGCGTTGACACTCTTCTTTTCGGGCAGCACCGCCGGGCGTTCGATCATACGCCCGGCGGTGTCGTTTTTCCGAAATCGTTTCCGATGTCGGGCGGCGCGGTTTTTCCTGCGTTTGTTCGGGCCGAAGTCTCGTTTTGGGACAAGACCCTGCTTTGTTTCAGGCTTGCTATCGTTCTCAATCCGTTTCGTCGAGTTCGCCGTAGCTTTTTGTTTCGATCCCGTCGCCGTCCCTGCTCGCTTCCGCCCATTAAAAAAGCAAGAACCTTTCGATTCTCGCTTTCATCGTTGCATTCATTCTTATCTTCGCCGGTAAAAAGCTCCCTCCTCCCGCAAAAACAAAAAAGGTCGCTGCAAAGCGACCTTTCGTACCCCCTCAGGGGCTCGAACCCTGGACCCCAACATTAAGAGTGTCGTGCTCTACCAACTGAGCTAAAGAGGCATCAATCCTTAGGATTGCGAGTGCAAAGATAGAGACAATTTTCGGAACTCCAAAAAAAATGCCGAAAAAAATTATGCGTTTCTTCGTCCGCCCCGTTTTTTTCGGCTGCATTCCGGCCGCAGCCATCCCTTGAAGCCCGCCTGCTCTTTCTGTCTGGTCGCCGCCGCCCTAAAAGCCCGTCGAACTTCCGCCCGCTCTCGTTCCTTCCGTCTCGCCACCGCGCAGCCAACCCTTGAAGTCCGCCTGCTCTTTCTGTTTGGTCGCTGTCGCAGCCGCCCTAAAAGCCCGCCCGAATTCCGCCCGCTCTCGCTCCTTTCCGTCTCGTCGCCGCCGCGCAGCCAACCCTTGAAGCCCGCGCCGTAAACTGTCCGAACTTCTCCGCAGGCCTTACGAAAACCGCAGGCCGGTCGGAAAAACACCTTCTCTGTTATTTCATCAGCAGGCGGTCGCTGTTCCATTCGCCCGCGCCATCGGGATAGATGAAGGGCCTCGATTCGTCCAGACGCTTCATCTTTAGATAGGTCTCGTACAGGTTGATGCCGTTCGACGATCGGCGCGCCAGCTCGAACGCCACCACCGAGGGGTGCAGCTTGGTCGTGTGGTATGCGTCTTCGGCACGTTCCAGAAAGGCTCCTTCCCATGCCGGGTCGTTCGTCGGATTGCCTCCCTTGCGGCGCGATTCTCCGTCGCGACGGGTATCGATGGGGGCCGTTGCGATCACGTAGATGCCCAAACTGTCGCAGGTGTCGTAGAGCGATTCGGGTGCCGGTCCCGGCTTCAGTCGCAGGGTGTTGTAGCCTCGTTCGCGCAGACTTTCGATTTCCGCCCGGCCGATTTGCGGTTCTATTTCCACCGTCCGCAGCTCCACCGGTTCTCCGTTGATCGACAGCAGGCCGTTTCTCGTCTCCACCGTGCGGAATCCCGTGCGGAATTCAAGGTATTCGCCGTAGCGGCCGTCATGCTGCGTCTTCAGCCGCAGGGTGTAGCGGACCGGATGGGCGGCGCTCCATTGCAGCGAGTCGGGAATCCGTGCAAGGAAACGCAGCGTGTCTTCGCGGCGCATGTCGAGCGTCAGGTCGTCGTGGCCCACGGCGGCCGTCCGACCGTCGGGCGTCAGCAGTTCGTAGTGGATGCGCGAGGTCCGAGGATTGAGGGTCCCGGTCTTGACTACGATCCCCACTTCGGCCAGCAGGAAGTCGTCGAGGGCTGCGTTGCGGCGGCTTTCCACCGTGATGTCGCGGATGTACATCGCCGGGCGGCTCGTCAGCCACGTGCGGCCGAGGGCGGGTGCCGGCGACTCCCGCCAGCTCTCCAGCCGGGTCGTGGCCGAGGGCTCCGCCACGACGATTTCAAGTCTGTTCGCTCCCTCTTCGAGTACGCGCGTGAGGTTGAATTCCGCCGGCGAGCTTCCATTTTCGTTGTATGCTACCGGGCGGCCGTCGACGCGGATTTCATACTCCGCCGAGGCTTTTTCCACATGCAGCAGCACCTGCCGGTTCGCCCATGCGAAAGGTACCGTAACTACGGTCTCGAAGCGGTTTCCCGCCTGCGTCCATTCGTCGAGGTTCGTTCGGTAGAGGTTGTCCGCATCGGCAGCGTCGGCCGCTTCGCGTTGCGTGGGGTATGCTATCGTTTCGCTGCCGGGCAGTTCGCGTCCGTAGGAGGGGACGTATTCCTGCGCACGGAGCGTGCCGCAGAGGAGCAGAAGAATCGGGGTCGAAAATAGAATCCGCATGGTTTTCGTCTCTTGTTTCGGGGTGTAGACCCGGGTGTTCATGTGGCGAAGATACTCATTATTCCGGGAAATGCGAAAGACGTAGGGTGTTTTTCATCTTCGGCGCATCGTCCCCGATTCGCGATTTCTTGGTCGCCGGTTGTTCGTTATTCGTTAAAAATCCCTTACTTTGCAGTTGCAAAATCGTTGCCGATGAATCCTTCTTCCGAAAATCCCGGCATGCCCCGGCTCAATTTCCCGCCCGTGCGATTGCGTGCGCGGCGGCGCGGCGATGCGGTCGAGGTGTGGGACGGGCTGCGGGGGATCTACCTGCTTCTCACTCCCGAGGAGTGGGTGCGGCAGCATCTGATCGCCTACCTCGTGTCGGCTTGCGGCGTGCAGGCCAAGCGGATCGTCGAGGAGTACGCCGTGGCGCTCAACGGACAGCCGCAGCGGGCCGACGTCGTCGTCGTGGGCGACTGGGCCGAACCGCTCTTGTTGGCCGAGTGCAAGGCTCCCGACATTCCCCTCGGCGAGCGAACTCTCGCGCAGGCCGTGCGGTATAATTCGGTGCTCGGTGCCCGCTGGATCGTCCTCACCAACGGCTTGCGGCATTATTGTTGGGAGCTGCGCGACGGTCGTTACGAGCAGCTCTCCGGCTTCCCGAATCTCGCCGCCGATTTGTAATCGGCTTTTCTGCAGTCGCCGCTGCGCCGTAATAGCTGTTCTGCAGGGCATTGCCGCCGACCTGTAGCCGCTTCTCTGAAAGCCGCGCCGTAATTGCCGTTTGGTAAAGCCCCGCCGCCTCTCCGCAAAATTTCTCCGCAAACTCCTTTTCCTGCCGTTTCTCCGCAAAATTTCTCCGCAAACTCCCGTTTCGGCCGCCTTCGTAAAAGTCCCTGCCGCCGCCTACAGATTCCGGAAATTGGTGTCCACGTAGCGTTGGAAGGCCTCCTTGTAGTTTTCGCCGATCGGCACGTACTCCGTGTCGCTGAGGAAGATGCGGCCTTTGACGTAGGCTTTGATGCAGCGCAGGTTCACAATGTAGGAGCGGTGTACGCGCATGAATTGTTCGGAAGGGAGCGCCGCCTCCATGTTCTTGAGCCGGAAGAGGGTCGTGATCGCACTGCCGTCGGCCAGATGCAGCCGCACGTATTCTCCCTCGCTCTCCAGATAAACGATGTCGGCGATCTTCACCAGCGACACCTTGTAGTCGGCTTTCACCGAGATGTATTCCTTGTCTTTGGGTTCGGCTTCGGGGGCGGAGTCCGTCGTCGCGGTGCGTTGGTTGCAGCGCAGTTCGTAGAGCGAGTTGGCTTTGGCCGCCGCACGGCTGAAGTCCGAGAATCCGAAGGGTTTGAGCAGGTAGTCCACGGCGTCGAGGCGGAATCCCTCCACCGCGTATTCCGAGTAGGCCGTCGTGAAGATCACCATCGGGCGTTCGGTGAGCGTCCGCACGAAATCCACGCCGCTCAGGTCGGGCATGTTGATGTCCACGAAGATCAGGTCGACGGGTTGCGACGCCAGCAGTTGCTGCGCCTCCAGCGCGTTGTCGCACGAGGCCACATGTTGCAGATAGGGGATCTTGGCGATGTAGGAGGTTACTTGGCGGAGGGCCAGCGGCTCGTCGTCTATGGCGATACATTTAAGCATGGAGTACGGGGATTTCGAGTTTCACGGTGTAGGTCTGCGCTTCTTCGCGGATGTCGAGCGTGTAGCCTTTCGGGCCGTAGATCAGCTCCAGCCGTTTGTGCACGTTCTCCAGTCCGATGCCGGCTTGGGTGCGGCGGCCGTCTCGCACGGCGTGGCGGCTGTTTACGATCGTGCTCTTCACCTTGCCGTCGGCGCATTCGATCTGCAGGTGGATGAACGAGGGGCGGTTGTTGGCGATGCCGTGTTTGAAGGCGTTCTCCACGAAGACGATCAGCAGCAGCGGCGGAATCGACACGCGGCTCGAGCGGTCGCGGGGATACTCCACGCGGATGTCTATGGCGTCCGTGTAGCGGATGCGCATCAGTTCGATGTAGTTCTTGACGAACTGGATGTCCCGTTCGAGGGAGATCTGTTCGCTTCCCGAGTCGTAGAGTACGTAGCGCATCATCTTCGAAAGTTCGATCACCGCATTCTTGGCCGATTCGGGGTCTATGTCGATCAGCGCATGGATGTTGTTGAGCGTGTTCATGAAGAAGTGCGGGTTGATCTGGTACTTCAGGTAGTCGATCTCGGCCTGCATGTTCTGTTGTTTGAGGGCTTCCAGCTGTTGTTCGTCGCGGATCGACTGGTACATCAGCTTGATTCCCGAGTTGGCTCCGTTCATGAAGAGGGCCAGCACCACGTTCCAGTACATCTCCAGATTGGCGAACGATACGCGGCGGATTTCGCCCGTGTCGTCCGTCGGCAGGAGGTTGCCCGGCAGGTCGGTGTAAAGATATACCGGCGTGAATACCGCAAGGATCAGCACGATGTTGCCCGCCAGGTATTTCCAGTATTTGTGGCGCAGCATGTAGCGGGGCGCCAGCACCGAGTTGTGTATGAGGAAGATCAGCAGGTAGGGGGCTATCTGCCACCATGCGATCAGGACGTTTTCGATGTCGACATGCAGCTCGGCCATCATCTGCGAGTTGAGCACCGGCACCAGAATGAGCGCCGACCACACCATCACGTAGAGCAGATTTTCGCCGATGGTCTGTTTCTTCTGGATTTTCATGTTGTAAATATAGTCATTTATCCGCTTCCGGCAATGCGTTCCGCGCTTCTTCGCAATGCGAACTTCGGCCGCTTCGGCCCGCCGCAACTTCTCTTTCGGAGTTTGCGGTTCGATTGCCCGCACCGCCCGAAACATAAAAAAGGAGCGTCCGATCGCCGGATGCTCCTCGTTTTCGTCGTCCGTAGGGTAGTAGCCCTCCCCCTCGCTCCCGTAGGGTAGGTCGCTCTTTTGCTTTCCGCTTGCCGGCGTCTCTCGTCGTCCGCTCCTTTTCGTCCGCCGGTGTCTCTCGTCGTCCGCTTCTCTCCTCGCCCCCCCCCTCGGCCCGACTTATTTCCCCAGCACCGAGGCAGTGTAAAGATAGCGCTTGATGCTCCGCTTGGGGGTCTTTTCGAATTCGGTAGGGTAGAGCACGATCTCCGATACGCGTTCGTAGGCCGCCAGCTGGGCGTTCAGCTCCACCAGATTGTTTCGCATGATTCCCGGGAGTTCGTCCTTGTCCACTCCTTCGTTTTCGGCTTGTTCGTAGTCCGGCACCACCAGCGCCCGCAGGCGGCCTTCGCCGATGTCGATCACCAGCGATTCGAGTACCATGTACATGTTGTTCAGGCGGTCTTCGATCTCTTCGGGGTAGATGTTCTGGCCGCTTCCCGAGAGGATCATCGTCTTCGAGCGGCCGCGGATGTAGAGCGTGCCGTCGGGTTCCATCGTGCCCATGTCGCCCGTGTGGAGCCAGCCCTCGGCGTCGAGGACTTTCCGCGTGTCTTGGTCGTTCTTGTAGTAGCCCGCCATCACATGTTCGCCGCGCACCAGAATCTCGCCCGTCGTATGTTCCGGATCGGGCGAGTCGATCTTCACTTCGAGCAGGTTTTTCAGGTAGCAGCCGCACGATCCGGCCTTGAATTCGTTGTCGGGGGCGAAGCTGATCAGGGGCGCGCATTCGGTCATGCCGTAGCCGATGGTGATCGGGAAGCGGATCTTCATCAGGAAGGCTTCGGTCTCTTGGTTCATCGGGGCTCCGCCCACGATGAATATCGAGACGTTGCCTCCGAAGGCGTCCATCAGTTTCTTGCGGATCGCCGTGTAGATCGCCGCGTTGAGCAGCGGAATCTTCACCGCCAGACTCATCGGGCCTTTCTCCAGCATCGGCAGCACTTGCTTGCGGTAGATCTTTTCCAGAATCATCGGCACGCAGCAGATGATCGTCGGGCGCACCACCGACATCGCTTCGATAAGAATCTTGGGCGAGGGGATGCGGCCCAGCAGGGTGATGTGGCCGCCCACGGCCAGCGGGGCCAGGAAGTCGAACGCGCAGCCGTAGGCGTGGGCCAGCGGCAGGAACGAGAGCGTGCGGCCTCCTTTCTGGAAGTAGCGTTGTCCCGTCTGGGTGTTGAGCGCTTCCCGGGCGAATACCACGTTTCCCGTCAGGTTGTTCACCGTCAGCATCACGCCTTTCGAGTAGCCCGTCGTGCCGGAGGTGTAGTTCAGCAGAATCACCCGGTCGTTGGGAATCTCCGGGTACTTGATGTCGTTTATGTTGAATCCGCGCGGGTACTTGGCCCGGTAGTTCTTCACGATGTCGCGTTGGAACTTGGTCAGCGACTTGCCGTCGCGTTCGTAGATCGCATGGAAGTCCGTCAGCGAGAATACCGCTTCGATCTGACGGATCTGTTCTTCTTCGATCACGTCCCAGAAGTTGTCGCTCAGAAAGAGCAGGCGGCTCTCCGAATGGTTTACGATGTGGATGATGTCGGCGGGGGTGAAGTCTTGCAGAATCGGTACGATCACGGCTCCGTAGGTGATCGTTCCGATGTAGGTGATGCACCAGCGGGGGTTGTTCCGGCCGATCAGGGCGATCTTGTCGCCTTGCTTGATTCCCGCTTTCTTGAAGAGCAGGTGGAGCTTGGCGATCTCTTTGGCCATTTCGTAGTACGAGAAGGTCTCGTTTTTGAAATAGTCCGTCAGCGCCGACATCTCGCGATTTTCGCGGAAACTCGCTTCGTAGATTTTCAGTAGGTTTTCCTGTAGCATGGCGTCGGTTTCTTCGGTGCAAAAATCGGACCGTTCGGAGGATCGGTTTTTCCCGGTTCTTTCCGCCTTTCTCGCAAGTTCTCTCCGGTTTTTCTTCCCTCTGGGGTTGCGGATTTCTCGAAATTATTCTGGATTCTCGCCGTGCCCCTTCCGGTTTCCTCTCGTTTTTTCTCCCTCTGGAGTTGTGGATTTTCGGTTCTCGGGTTTCTCGGAGACCGGTTCTTTCCGCCTTTCTCGCGGCTTCTTTTTCGGGGCGGTCCTTTCGCCTGCCCTCTGCCTGCCTCTCCTTGTCGGTTCCTCTCTGTCGGGCTCTCTTTGCCGGGCTCTCTTTGCCTGCCTCTCCTCCTTGCCCCCCCCCTGGTCGGGCCCCTCCGTTATTTCGGGGTGCCCCCGTTTTTCGGAGCGTCGTTGCCGTTTGAGCGCAGACGGCGGGGTTTCCAGATGTAGATCTTCGATTCGGTGCCTTCTTTCAGACGGCGGATGTTCTTGCGGTGGGTTACGATCAGCAGCACGGCGATCACGAACGAGAAGACCACGAAGGCTTTCGAGCCGTTCACTTTGGGCGATATGAGCGTGAATACCGGGAAGCAGCATCCGGCGATCATCGACGAGAGGGATACGTAGTGCGAGATCATCAGCACGACGATCCATACGCCGAAGCAGAGCAGCGCCGCCGGGGGGTAGATGCCCGTTACGGCTCCCACGAGCGTCGCCACGCCTTTGCCGCCCCGGAATCCCGCGAATATCGGGAATATGTGGCCCAGCACGGCCGCCGCCACGGCTCCGATCTTGAGGTTGATGATGTCGTTCTGTCCGATGATCGGGTCGTATTGCAGCAGTTCGATGACCGTTACGGCGACGAATCCTTTCAGGAAGTCCAGCGCGAATACCGGGGCTGCGGCCCGGCGGCCCAGTACGCGCAGCATGTTGGTCGTTCCGGCGTTCTTGCTGCCGTGTTCGCGGATGTCTATGCCGTAGTACTTCTTGCCGATCCACACGGCGCTCGGTATCGAGCCCAGCAGATAGGCCAGTACGATCATCGTCGTGGCTGTATAAATCGTCAGTATCATGGTCGATTCGGTATGGTTCGTTATGCAAATATAGTTAAATTCCCAGATTATATGCTTTCTCGGGCCGACATTTCTCATCTTCATTTGCAAATCCGACCGTCGCGGCTCCGCATGCGGGGCCTCCGTCCACCTCCTTCCGCCCCCGATCGCACACTCCTTTCTCCTTTCGCGTTCCGATTCTTACCTTATTTTCGTATCTTCGCACAAATCTTCCTGCCATGACCGAATTCGGATTCATCGATACGCTCCGGACTTTGTGCGCCGATCTGCCCGCCAACGGCTTCGAGGGCATCGGCGACGACTGCGCCGTCTTGCCCGTCGGGGCGGGCGAATCGCTCGTCTTCACGGCCGATCTCTTGGTCGAGGGGGTGCATTTTCTGCGCGCCGCCGCTTCGCCCGAGGAGATCGGGCGCAAGGCGTTGGCCGTCAACTTGAGCGACGTCGCCGCTATGGGTGCGCGGCCCGTGGCTACGTTGTTGTCGCTCGCTTTGCCCGCCGACGCCACCGACGAGTGGGCCCTCCGCTTTTCGCAGGGTTACCACGAGCTGTCCGCTCGCTACGGCACCGCGTTGATCGGCGGCGATACGACCCGTTCCGAGGGGGGCATCGCGATCAACGTTACGGCCATCGGGCGTGCCGAGGATGCGCACCTCAAGCGGCGTTCCGACGCCCGGCCGGGCGATGCGTTGTTCGTTTCCGGTCCGTTGGGGGCTTCCGGCGCAGGGTTGCAGGATATTTTGGCGGGGCGGTTCGATACTCCCGCGGCTGCCCTCCACCGCAATCCGGTGCCGCAGGTCGAGGAGGGCGCGTGGCTCGGTGCCCGGCCGGAGGTGCACGCCATGATGGACCTCTCCGACGGCCTCGCTTCGGACGTAAGGCATATCTTGGAGCGATCGGAGGTCGGGGCCGTCCTCGACCTCGATCGCATTCCCGTTGCCGAGGGCGCCGATTTGCAGACCGCCGCTTGCGGGGGCGAGGATTACAGGTTGTTGTTTTCGGTCGCTTCAGATGCTGCCCGGCAGCTCGACGACGACTTCCGCGCCCGCTTCGGTTCGCCGCTCTATCTCGTCGGACGGATCGAGCCGGGCGACCGGCTCCGGTGGTCGCACCGCGGCCGCGAGGTTTCGCTCGACTGGAAGGGTTTTTCGCATTATTAGATTTTCCGTCCCGCCGCCGTCAGAACGTCGGTTCCTCATTCCACAATGTAAACGTGTTCGTCGGTGCGGCGCATGCGGAAGTGTTCGCGGGCGTATTCTTCCAGATATTCGTCGTAGCGGAGTTGTTCGAGCAGCGCACTGTCGGCCGCAATTTTGGCCCGGTAGGTCTCTTCCTGACGGTGCAGGACGTTGATTTGGCGTTTGATCCGGATCGCATGCACGGCGTTTCGGCCCATGATGAAGAGCGTGAACAGCGCGATGGAGCCCGTTACGGTGAGCCAGAATTTCTTGCTGAAGTGCGAGCTGAGGGGCGGCGTTTTCATCGTCAGGGTATGCGCATGTATTTGTGCGTCTGTATGGAGATGTTCCAGCGGGGATGCGCTTTGGCATACTCCACGATCGCAGGCATCATCCGCTCCGCCACGCTCCATTCGGGTTGCAGGTAGAGCCGGCAGCCCTCTTTCACGTGCGCCGCATTCGCTTCGGCCCACTCGAAATCCGCCTCTCCCTCGACGATCGCTTTCAGTTCGTCCGCCCGGTCGTAGGCTTCCGTCAGCGGGGCCCGCCGGCGCTTGGGCGAAAGACATACCCAGTCGAATCGGCCGCTGAAAGGGTGCGATCCCGAGGTCTCCAGAAAGATCTTCAGCCCTCGTCGCGTCAGCGCCTCCGTCAGCGCCTCCAGCGGGTAGAGCAGGGGTTCTCCGCCCGTAAGGACGGTCGCCTGCGCTCCGCTCGCCGCCGCACGCTCCGCTACGGTTTCGACTTCGACCAGCGGATGGCGCTTCGGGTCCCACGTGTATTTGGCGTCGCACCAGCTGCAGCCCACGTCGCAGCCGCCCAGCCGGATGAAGTAGGCGGGTTTCCCGGCGTGGCAGCCTTCGCCCTGTATGGTGTAGAAATCTTCCGCGAGGGGCAGCCGGCGGCCTCCGTCGAGCGCTTCGATGTCGGGATGCAGGGCCATTATTCCGTTACGACGTAAATGTCTTTCAGGCTGCGGCCCAGCTGGTCGTAGTCCAGTCCGTAGCCGACGATGAATTCGTTTCCGATCTCCATCGCGCGGTATTCGATGGGTATCTGCTTGCGGTAGGAGCCGGGTTTGAAGAAGAGCGTGCAGACGGCTATCGAGGCCGGTTTGCGGGCTTCCAGATCGCGGACCATGTGTTCTATGGACTCGCCCGTGTCGACGATGTCTTCGACGATGATTACATGGCGGCCTTCGATCGGGTTGTTGAGGCCCAGCAGGCTCTTCACTTCGCCCGTCGAGGCGGTTCCTTCGTAGGAGGAGAGCTTCACGAACGAAAGTTCGTTGTTGAATTCGATCTTCTTGATGAGGTCGCTCATGAACATGAACGAGCCGTTGAGCACGCCGACGAACAGCGGGGTCTCCTTGTCGGCATAGTCGTCGTTGATGCGGCGCGCCACGGCGCTCACGGCTTCGTCGATCTTCTCGGCCGGAATCATGATCCGGAACTTCTTGTCGTGGAGTTGTATTACCTCTTTCATGGGGTGTCGGGATGTTTTTATTGTTGCAAAAGTAACTATTTAGACGCAAGAAATGCAAAATTCGCCTTAAAATATTTCGTCCCGGAAAGCCGCTCGCTCTCCGGGACGAAACCGTTCGTCGGGGGACGGTTCTTCCCCCCCCTTCCGCGTCTTACTTCACAAGGCCCGAGAATCCCATGAAGGCCATGGCCAGAATGCCGGCCGTGATCAGCGCAATGGGTATTCCCTTGAATGCTTTGGGTACGTCTTCGAACTCCAGCCGCTCGCGGATGCCGGCGAAGAGCACCAGCGCCAGCGCGAAGCCTACGGCGGTCGCTACCGAGTAGGTTACGCTCTGCAGCAGGTCGAACTCTTTCTGAATCATCAGAATCGCCACGCCCAGCACGGCGCAGTTCGTCGTAATCAGGGGCAGGAAGATACCCAGCGCCTGATAGAGCGAGGGCGAGAGTTTCTTGAGGATGATCTCCACCATCTGCACCAGCGCGGCGATCACCAGAATGAAGACGATCGTCTGCATGTATACGATGTCCAGCGGCACCAGTACGTAGGTCTGTATCAGCCACGCCACCACGGCGGCGATCGCCATCACGAACGTTACGGCAGCGCCCATACCCAGCGAGGTTTCCACTTTCGACGATACGCCCAGGAAAGGACAGATGCCGAGGAATTGCGCCAGTACGACGTTGTTGACGAAGATGGCGCCGATGATGATTGCGAAATATGAAAGCTCCATGACTATTTCTTGGCTAATTTGTTAAACAGAACCATCAGGTAGCCCAGTACCAGAAACGCACCCGGCGCCAGCACGAAGATCAGGGGCGTGTAGTCTCCGATTCCGAGGCTCGCACCGAAGATCGAGCCGCCGCCCAGCACTTCGCGTACGGCACCGATGGCCGTCAGCGAGAGGGTGAATCCCAGGCCGATGCCTATTCCGTCCAGCACCGAGTCGAAGGGCGAGTTCTTGGAGGCGAAGGCTTCCGCGCGGCCCAGAATGATGCAGTTGACCACGATCAGGGGGATGAATACGCCCAGCGAGGCATAGAGCGCGGGCACGAAGGCCTGCATGAGCATCTGGATGATCGTTACGAACGACGCGATGATGACGATGAACGCCGGGATGCGTACTTTGTCCGGAATGATGTTCTTCACCAGCGAGATCACCAGATTCGACATGATCAGCACGGCCATCGTCGCCAGACCCATGCCCATGCCGTTCGCGGCCGAGGTCGTGGTTCCCAGCGTGGGGCACATGCCCAGTACGAGTACGAACGTGGGGTTGTTCTTGACGATGCCGCTCAATACTATTTTCAGCTTATTCATTCTGACCTCCTTCCTGAGCCGAGGGCTCGTTGGTTTGCGTTGCTCCCGTCGTCGTGTCGGGCAGCATTTCGCCGGACGCTACGTTCCGGAATGCCATCCACGCGCGGTTGATCGCGTCTACGTATGCGCGCGACGAGATCGTCGCCGCCGTCAGGGCATCCACGTCGCCGCCGTCTTTGGTTACGGCCAGCTTGCCGCCTACCAGTTTCTTCTGGTCGAGCTGTTGCCCTTGAATGCTCGTAATGAGCGGATTCCCCTCATCGGCCATCTTCGTGCCCAATCCCGGGGTCTCGGTCTGCTTGAGGACGCTGACGTTGATCACTTCGCCCGCCGGCGTGAATCCGACCATCAGGTGGACCGGGCCGCCGAATCCTTGCTTGGACATCGTTTCCACCGCATAGCCTACGCGTTCGCCCGCAAGGGTCGCCGTGTAGACGGTGATGGGCATCTCGTCGATCGTCAGGTCGTCGATTTCCTGATCGTCGAATTCCGGGAGCACTCCGTTCAGGGCCTCGGTCTTGGCCGTCGCTTCGGCTTGGGCGATCGGGTCGAGGGTAATCATGTTGACGACGCCCACGCCCGCCGAGGCGATCAGCGTGATGCCGAAGAGGACGGCCGTCATGTTCAGAAGTGTGCTTTTCATCGTACGCTCCTCCTTATTTCACGCCGAAGCGCTTGGGTTTGACATATTTGTTGAGCAGGGGCACGGTCGAGTTCATGATCAGGATCGCGAACGACATGCCTTCCGGATAGGCTCCCCACAGACGGATGCACATCGTGATGGCTCCGATGCCCGCGGCGAAGATCACGCCGCCGCAGACGGTCATGGGCGAGGTCGAGTAGTCCGTGGCCATGAAGATCGCGCCCAGCATCGCGCCGCCGGCCAGTACATGGAACAGCGGATACTGCCACAGGGCGGCACCTTCGGCTTTGCCGGCCAGCGCCACGACGAAGGCGAATGCGGCCATCGTCGCCAGAATCGTTACCGGTATGTGCCACGTGATGACCTTGCGCCACAGCAGGTAGCCGAATCCCGCCAGCAGGGCCAGCGCCGCCACTTCGCCTAAGGAGCCGGGCATGTGTCCCAGCATCAGATCCTGCATGGGCAGGATGTCGGCGGCGGCTCCCTGCTTCACGGCCGCTAAGGGCGTGGCGCCCGACAGGGCGTCGAGTCCTTCCACCGCAGGGAAAGTCGTCATCTGCACAGGGTAGGCGATCAGCAGGAAGACACGTCCTACGAGCGCCGGATTGAAGGGGTTCTTGCCCAGTCCGCCGAACGACATCTTGGCGATGGCGATGGCCACGAAGGCTCCGATCACCACGATCCACCACGGAATCGAGGCCGGGAGGTTGAACGCCAGCAGCACGCCCGTTACTACGGCCGACCAGTTGCCTACGGTCGGTTTTCCGCCGACCAGAAATCGTTGAATCAGGTATTCGAACACTACGCATGCGAGCACCGAGAGTGCCGTAACACAGAGGGCGCTCCAGCCGAACACCACCGTCGAGACAATCAGCGCGGGCATCAGGGCGACCACCACGTCGCGCATGATCCGGGCCGTCGACTGCGAGGTCTGCACGTGGGGCGCAGGAGCGACGATAAGTTTGTTTGCCATATTGTTTCTTTTTTCTGTTGACATGTGTGGATATCCCTTACTTCTTCGGGGCTGCGGCGGCCGCACGCTGGCGGACGATGCCCATGACGGTCTGTTTTCCCAGCCGCACCCAGTCCAGCAGCGGCAGATAGGCCGGGCAGCTCGCCTGACAGCAGCCGCATTCGATGCACGAGGTAATCATGTGTGCTTCGAGGGTTTCCCAGCCTTTCTTCTGGGTCATCTTCGAAAGATAGTAGGGTTCCAGTCCCATCGGGCAGGCGGCCACGCACTTGGCGCACTTGATGCACTGCGAGGCTTCGCGGCGCACGGCTTCGCGGCCGCTCATCACGGTGATACCCGAGCAGCCTTTCGTTACGGGCGACGTCAGGTCGATCATCGCGCGGCCCATCATCGGACCACCGTTGATTACCTTGCCCGCATCTTCGGGCAGACCGCCGGCCGCCTCGAGCAGCGTCTCGACGGGCGTGCCCATGCGGACGAGCAGGTTCTTGGGTTCCTTGAGGCGCTTGCCCGTTACGGTTACCACGCGTTCGATCAGGGGTTTGTTCTTCTGCACCGCCTGATAGACCGCATAGGTCGTCGAGGCGTTGCAGACCACGGCGCCCACGTCGATCGGCAGCGCCGGCGGGGGCGGTACCTGACGGCCCGTTACCGCTGCGATAAGTTGCTTTTCGCCGCCTTGCGGGTAGCGCACTTTCAGGGGCACCACCTCTACGCCATGATACTCCTTCACCAGCTTCGTCAGGTGGGCTATGGCGTCGGGTTTGTTGTTTTCGATGCCGATGAACGCGCGGTCCACGCCGATCGCTTTCATCAGGATCGCGACGCCCGCCAGCAGTTCTTCGCCGTGCTCCAGCATCGTGCGGTGGTCGGAGGTCAGGTAGGGCTCGCACTCCACACCGTTGATTATCAGGGCTTCGGCTTTCTTGCCGGGAGGTATCGAAAGTTTCACGTGCGTGGGGAACGTCGCTCCGCCCATGCCGACGATTCCGGCTTCTTTGATCTTGGCGATGATCTCTTCGGCGGTCAGCGTGCATTCTTTCTTCAGGTCGGGCGTGCGGTCGATGCCTTCGACCCACTCGTCGCCTTCGCGTTGAATGGTGATGGCCATCTGGCGTACGCCTTGTCCGTTGGGTTGCAGATCCACGGCCACGACCGTGCCCGATACGGGCGCGTGGATGTTGGCCGACATGAAGCTGCCCGCTTCGGCGATCAGCTGTCCCGTGAGTACCTTGTCGCCTTTGGCTACTTTGGCCACGGCGGGTGCTCCGATGTGTTGGGCCAGCGGAATCGTTACCTTCTCGGGCAGGGGCAGCACCTCGATGGGGCGTCCGCCGCTCAGCTTGTTTTCCGACGGATGAACTCCGCCCATTGGAAATGTTTTCATATAGCTCTGTCTCTTTGTTTTGGCTTGATGTTCCTCGTCCGTCCGCTCCGGCAGCCGCAGCTTCGACCCGCTCTTCTCGGCGGTTTCGTCTCGCTTCGGCCGCTCGGCTTCACCGGCCGGCTCGCTCGTTGCTCAGCTTTTGCGCTGCTTCGGTCCGTGTCAGCTTCGGTCTCGCCGCTTCGCTTTCGCGGAGTGTCCCGGCCCGCTCAGCTTTTTCGGAATGTTCCGATCGGCTCGGTTATTTCGCTCCACCGGTCGGCTCGCTCAGCTCTCTCGCTTCGGTCCGTGTCAGCTTCGGTCTCGCCGCTTCGCTTTCGCGGAGTGTTCCAGTTCGCTCAGCTCGCAGCTTCGGTCCGCTCGGCTCTCTCGCTGCTCCGCTTCTTCGGCAGCCGCCGCTCCCGGATTCCCGGACGTCGGACGTGTCGGTTATTCCGCTTTTTCCGGGGCTTTCTTCTCGGCCGGGACCGATTTCGCCGCCCCGGCACTCGCTTCCGCCGCAGGCTTCTTCACTGCCGCCTCTGCCGCCGGCTTGGTGGCCGCGTTCTTCGTCGCTTCCGCCGCCGGCTTGGTCGCCGCCGGGGTTTTCGGTTCTTTGGGCAGCGGCTCCATGTTCACCAGCTTGATCGCTCCCGTCGGGCATTCGTTCACGCACTTGCGGCAGAGCTTGCACTTCTGCGGGTCGATGTAGGCCAGGTTGTTTTCCACCGTGATCGCTCCGAAGGGGCATGCTTTCTCGCATTTGCCGCAGCCGATGCAGCCCGCCTTGCAGGCTTTCATCACCGCCGCGCCCTTCTCTTTCGAGACGCACGACACGTAGACCGCCCGGTCTTTGGGCCATCTCTTGCGCAGCTCGATGATCCCTTTCGGGCAGGCTTTCACGCAGGCGCCGCAGGCCGTGCACTTCTCCGCGTCCACTTCGGGAAGCCCCGTTTCGGGGTTCAGTTCGATGGCGCCGAACGCGCAGACCGTTACGCAGTCGCCGAATCCCACGCAGCCGAACGTGCAGCCCGTCTCTCCGGCATAGAGCGACGAGGCCACGGCGCACGAGCGGGCTCCGTTGTAGTCGTTGGTGCGGGGACGCTTGGCGCAGGTGCCGCCGCAGCGGACCGTCGCCGTCTGAGGTTCCTTCTCGGCCGCCGCCTTGCCCAGAAATCCGGCAATGGCTTTCATGCAGTCGCCTCCGCCCACCGGACAGTAGAGCGACGAGATGTCGTCGTTCTTCACCAGTGCGTCGGCCATGCCGCGGCATCCGGCGAATCCGCAGCCGCCGCAGTTGGCTCCGGGCAGCATCTTCTCCACTTGGTCGATCCGGGGATCTTCCTCCACGCGGAACTTCTGTGCCACGAAGTAGAGGATCACCGCGGAGAGTACTCCCAGTGCGCAGAGCGTCAGGATTGTGTAAAGTAATACTTCCATCAGTTTTTAGTTATTGTAAATTGAATTGTGTGTTCTATCTTGCGGCGGCAGAGCCACAGTACCATATAATATAGGACTACGCTTCCCAGCGCCGCCAGCGCTCCGGCCGCTTGGTTCCAGCCTCCCGCTCCGATCGTCAGCAGCAGGACGGCCAGCAGGACGGCCAATGCTCCGCCGTAGGCCAGTGCCACGGAGAGCAGTCCCGCGCGGCGTTTCATGCCCACCAGCACCTCCTCTCCCGGCCGGTATTGCGCCGCTTCGGGCGTCGGCACTTCCACGATCTTCTCTTGCGTCTCGGCCAGCCCGCAGGCTCGGCGGGCGCTGCACGTGCCGCAGGCACTGCGGGATACGATCCGTACATATACCCGCCCCGCCTCCGTGCGTTCCACCACGCCGCTGTGTTCGATCAGCTCCGTCGCCACTTCAGTCTCCGTATTTGTTGGTCAGGGGCATCAGGCGTTCGTGTCCGAACGAGCACATCGACAGACGCAGCACCGGCGGAAATTGGTAGCGTTTCTTTTCGTTGTGCATGATCATGGCGTGGATCTTCTCCACCACTTCCGAGTCGAATCCCGCGTTGATGATCTCTTCGCGGTGCTGTCCCTCTTCGATCATGCGGAAGAGGATCGCGTCGACCACTTCGTAGGGCGGGAGTATGTCGGTGTCTTTCTGCCCCGGGTGAAGTTCCGAGGAGGGTTCTTTCGTCAGGATGCTCTCGGGTATGGGGTCGCCCTGCGTGCGGTTGATGTGGCGGGCCATGTCGTAGATCTCGCCTTTGTAGAGGTCGCCCGTGGGGCTGAATGCGCCGGCCGTATCGCCGTAGAGGGTGCAGAATCCCAGAGCGTTTTCGCTTTTGTTCGAGGAGTTGAGCAGGATGTAGTCGCTCTTGTTTTGCACGGCCATCAGCAGGATCGTGCGGATGCGGGTCTGGATGTTTTCTTCCGTGGCGTCGAACTCCGTGCCGCCGATCACCGGCTTGAGTGTGTCCGTTACGCTCGTGTAGATCTCCGCGATGGGGATCACGTTGTATTGAATCCCGAGACGTTCGGCCAGTTCTTTCGCATCTTCCACCGAGTGGTCCGACGAGAAAGGCGAGGGCATCAGCAGAGCCCTCACGTTCTCTTTGCCCAGCGCGTCGGCGGCCAGACAGGCCACCACCGCCGAGTCGATGCCGCCCGAGAGGCCGATCACGGCTTTTTCGTATCCGTTTTTGCGGAAGAAGTCCCTCAGGCCGCAGCGAGCCGCAGCATAGACCATGCGCGTGCGGTCGCCGCTCGAGGGAATCGTTACGGGTTCCGCGGCCGCTTCGGTATCGAAGATGCGGAAATCTTCTTCGAAGCTCTTGAGCATCAGCACCAGTTCGCCCCGGTTGTTGAAGGCTCCCGACGTGCCGTCGTAGACGATCTCCGTCGCGCCGCCCACTTGATTCACGAGCACCAGATTCTTGCCTTCCACGAACGAAAGGTTGCGCATCGCTTCGTAGCGGCGGGTCATGGCGCCCTTGCCGTATTTGCGGGCGTTGATCGAGACGATGGTCTCCACCGTGCGGTCGAAGTCGTGTTCGCGGCTCAGGTCGTCGCCCACGATGATGGCGCATTTGTGTCCTTTGATCGTGGCGTATTCGTAGCCTTTCGAGGGGACCAGAAAGCCCATTTCGCGACGGGCCGTGATGTGTTTCTTGCCGATGTAGCGGAGGACCTTGCGGTCTTGGATCAGGGCCGCGGCGCTGACCGTGCCGTCGGAGGTAAGCAGCGGGAGTCCCACGATGGCGGCTATGTCGTCGCAGCAGGAGGCTATTTCGACCAGCGCCTCTTCGCACAGTTCCAGAAAGGTGGTTTTTCGCAGCAGGTCGAATCCGGGGGTTCCGCTCAGGGCCTGTTCCGCGAAGATCACCAGATCGGCATGTTCGGCTTTCGCCTTGTTGATCGCGTCGATGATTTTCGAGGCGTTTCCGTCCACATCGCCGACGGTGTAGTTCAACTGGGCTATGGCGATTTTCATGAATGGGTAGTTTTAGGTCCGCTAATTACAACCTCGCAAAGGTAAGGATTATTTGCAAAAGACGGAAACATTTTGGGGCGAAAGGTTGAAATGAAAGGCGGAAGTCGGAAAATCCGTACCTCGATAATAAAAAATTAAGAATCGATGCCGACCCGCTCTCCCTTTCCGCAGCTCCTCCATGAACTACCCGTAAATCTTCTTTGCGGACTTTCCGCAGTTCTTCTTTCCACAACTTCTCTTTCCCCTCAGAACTTTTCTTTGAATCTTCTTTGCGAACTTTCCGCAGCTCTTCTCTCCGCAGCTCCCTCTTTCCCCTCAGAACTTTTTTCCGAGAATCTTCTTTGCGAACTTTGCGCAGTTCTTCTCTCCGCCCCTCCCTTAGCCCCCCCCCGAAAAAAAACGACAGCCGAAACCTCTGGGGGTTCCGGCTGCCGCCTCGTCGTTCGGCGCCTGTTCGGCACCTCGTTTATTCTTGCACCTCTTCCGGATCGGAGACCAGAATGCGGCCGCAGTATTCGCAGATGATGATTTTCTTGCCTTGCCGGATGTCGGCCTGACGCTGGGGCGGGATGCGGTTGTAGCAGCCGCCGCAGGCGTCGCGCTTGACCGTTACCACGGCCAGTCCGTTGCGGACGTTTCCGCGGATGCGTTCGTAGGCGGTCAGCAGGCGGTCGTCGATCTTGACCTTGACTTTTTCGGCTTGGGCTCCGTATTCGGCTACCTGCGGGGCGGTCTCGGCTTCGATGCTCTCCAGTTCGTTTTTCTTGGCTTCCAGATCGGCGGCCCGTTCCTTGCTCAGCTGTTCGGCTTCTTCGAGTTGGAGTTTCTTGTTCTTGATGGCCGCAGCATACTCCTTGAGGCGTTTTTCGGCCAGTTCGATCTCCAGTTCCTGATACTCGATCTCTTTGGTTATGGCGTCGAATTCGCGGTTGTTGCGGACGTTGTTTTGTTGTTCCTTGTAGTTGGCGATCATGATCTTGGCCTGATCGGTCTCGCGCTTGCGTTGCTTGGTCAGCGTGTTGAGTTCTTCGATTTCGGCGTTGATCTTGTCCACGCGGGTCTGCATGCCCGCCATCTCGTCTTCGAGGTCCTGCACTTCCAGCGGCAGATCGCCTTTCACCTTGTTTATTTCGTCGATCTTGCTGTCGATGCGCTGCAGCTCGTAGAGCGCCAGAATCTTCTCCTGCATCGAATAGTCGACTTCGGCCGTCTTCTTGTGTGTAGCCATATCGTGTTGTTGTATGATTTCGCTCAGATCCAATAGTTCACAGGATTACGCGCGCACTCGCTCCTGCGGAGCGCAAAGGTACGAAAATTTTTCGATAAAATGTCAAATAGCAGGCGAATTGCGCAATATTCGCTTTCGTAGTGCCCCACGTCTGCTACGGTGAGGGCTCCGTCGGGTGCCATGAAGTCGTTGTATTTCAGGTCGGCCGTTACGTAGATGTCGGCGCCCGCCGCCCGGGCCGCTCCGATGAGCGAGGCTCCGGCTCCCGTGCAGACCGCTATGCGGTTCGCTTCGGGACTGGCGATGTCGCTGTGGCGAATGGCCCGGACGTTCAGCTCGCGTTGCAGGCGCCGCAGAAACTCTTCGGTCGGCAGCGGCGCGGGGAGTTCTCCCACCACGCCGAATCCCACTGCTGCGTCCGGTCCCGCCGGTTCCAGCACCCGCAGATTTCCTACGCCCAGTTGTTCGGCCAGATACCAGCTCATGCCGCCGGGCGCACTGTCCAGATTGGTGTGGCAGGCATAGAGCGCGATGCCTTCGCGGATCGCCCGTTCCACGCAGCGTTGCACCGGGTCGGCCGAGTTGAATCGCTTGAGCGGATGGAAAACGATGGGGTGGTGGGCGATCACCAGATCGCACCCTTCGCTTCGGGCTTCGTCCAGCACTTCTTCGGTTACGTCCACGGTCAGCAGCGCGCCGTGCACTTCGTCGTCCGCACGGCCTACGATCAACCCCGCATTGTCGTAGGAGGCTTGCCACTCCAGCGGCGCGAATCGTTCGATCGCGTCGGTTATCTCTCTGATCTTCATCGTCTGTTTTCTCTTTTCGGCTTTTCGTCGCGTGCCGTGGGGACCTTTCCGGTTCTTCGCTCCGGCTTGGCTCGACCGTCCGGCTTCAGAAGAGCGATTGTTCGTAGAATGCGAAGAGTTCTTTGTCGTCATCGTCTCCTTTGCGACGGCCGCGACGGCCGGGCCGAGGCTTCGGTCCCTCCGGTTCTCCGTCCGCCTGTGTTTCTGCCGGCTCTCCTTCCGCCTGCGCTTCTTCGGCCGCCGCCCATTCTTCTGCTCCGCGTATTTCCGCTTCCGCCGTTATTTCTCCCGGATAGCTTCCTGCTTCCGCCCGCGTGGCTCGCGTTTCTTCCGGCATCGGTTCGTCCGCCCAGCCGGCCGCCGCCCGCTCCGGAACTCCTTCCGCCTGCGCTTCTTCGGCCGCCGCCGTCCATTCTTCTGCTCCGCGCATTTCCGCTTCCGCCGTTATTTCTCCCGGATAGCTTCCTGCTTCCGCCCGCGTATCTTGCGTCTCTTCCGGCATCGGCTCGTCCGCCCAGCCGGCCTCCGCTTCCCGCTCCGGAACTCCTTCCACCTGCGCTTCTTCGGCCGCCGCCGTCCATTCTTCTTCTCCGCGTGTTTCCGCTTCCGCCGTTATTTCTCCCGGATAGCTTCCTGCTTCCGCCCGCGTAGCTCGCGTCTCTTCCGGTATCGGTTCGTCCGCCCAGCCGGCTTCCGCCTCCCGCAAAGGTTCTTCTTCGCGCAGGGGCGCTTCCGTCCAGCCGGTCGTTTCTTCTTCCGGCAGAACGTCGTTTTCGCGCAGCTCCCTATCGGGTTCTTTTTCCGGCAAAGCCTCTTCCTCCTGCGCAACCGTATCCCGCTCTTCTTCCGATAGCGGCTCCGGCCATGCTTCCGCTTTCCGCAAAGATTTTTCCGACAGCGGCTCCTCGATCTTTCCCGCCGGTTTCGGCCGGCGGCGGGACGTCGGCTCTAAAGCAGGCTCCGAAGACGGCTTCGAAACCGGCTCCAGCGTCGCCTCCGTCGCCGCGGCCGCTTCGTCCACTACGATCCCTTCGCCCGCCGTCTTGAGGTCTTCGCGTACTTCGTCCAGCAGGGCACGGATGTGTTTCAGCCGCGTCATCAGCTCGGCTTCGCGGCTTATTTCGTCGCCGGCGCCCGTCGTGCGGCGTTTCATCGCCCGCTTGGCTCCTTCGAGAGTCATGCCGCGTTCCTTGACCAGATGGTAGATCACCTTCAGGTTCTCCACATCCCGGGGCGAGAACAGGCGGTTGCCTTTCTTGTTGCGCGTGGGTTTCAGTACGTCGAACTGCGCTTCCCAGTGGCGGATGAGCGACGTCTTGACGTCGAACATCTCGGCTACTTCGCCCATCGAGTAAAAAATTTTCTCAGCCAAAAGAGTCTGTTTTTATTGCAGTTTGTTCGGATATTCGGTTCGTTCGCTTCGCTTTCGGTTCGAATGATCGAAGGCCGCGGCTATGTTCCGATATGTCGGGTATCGCGTCCGGTTCGCACCGTTTTCTGTCTTCGCAGCGTTTCCTGTCCTCGTATCGTTTCTGTCCTCGCAGCGTTTTTTTGTCCTTGCAGCGTTTTTGGTCCCGCTCGGCAGGGGTCGCTTTCGGCAATTCCGACCGAAAGCCTACTCGCGAGGTTCGCTTTTCAGGATCCGCAGCGAGTTGGGGTAGAGGTTGTTGGCTCGGTTGCCTATGCGTTTGGCGAAGCCTAAGGCACGGCCTTCGTGGCAGATCAGATTCATCCCTTCGGCCAGCGCGTCGACCCGTACATCTCCGCGGCGCAGATACTCCAGCGCTTCGTCGCGTGCCAGCTCCGCCACCGGGAGCGCTTTCCGGTTCAGTCCGGCGTAGAACGCCAGCGCCGCGTCGGGCCGCAACCGTCCTTTGAAAAGTTGCCCCAGCGCTACGCCCGAGTAGATCACCGGCACCGCTTCCGCGAGCGTCCGCACCGCTTCCGCCTGCGCCGCCGGCCAGCCGTAGAGCACTTCCGCCACCTCCGCGAATCGCAGGTTTTCGGGTTGCGTTACCCAGCGGCTCAGCTCCGCCGTCGTCGCCTTGTCCGCCGGACCGAAAATTTTCCGCCGTCCTTTCGGCGTCCGCATCCGGCCCGAGGCTTCCGGCGCCTTGCAGGCCACCGCCGCAAAGAATCCTTCGCCGCGCGCCTTGTGCGGGTAGAAACGGTAGGTCCGGAACGGGCCCACCCGCCCGCAGACAATGCCCCATGCCGCCTCCACCGCCGTTTCGGCCGCTTCCGCCACTTCGTCGCCCGCCCAGAGGAGCAGTCTCTCCAGCACCCCTTCGTCTTCGTCGCGGTTGAACGTGCAGGTGCTGTAGAGCAGCCGTCCGCCCGGCTTCAGGGCCCGCCACGCTTCGCGCAGAATCGTCTCTTGGCGCGCCGCACAGATCCGGACGTTGTTTTCGCTCCACTCCGTTCGCGACGCCGGGTCTTTGCGGAACATCCCTTCGCCTGAGCAGGGGGCGTCGACGGCCACAAGGTCGAACCACCCCTCGAAGTCGCCCAGCGCGCGGGGTTCGCAGACCGTTACGGCCACGTTTCCCGTGCCCCATTTGCGGACGTTGTCGGCCAGCACCGCCGCTCGGCGGCGATCCGGTTCGTTGGCCACGACCAGCCCTCCGGGCCCCGCCAGCGTCGCATAGAGGGTCGTCTTGCCGCCCGGCGCAGCACACAGGTCGAGGATGCGTTTTCCCGCCGGATCGCCCGCCAGCAGCCCCACGAATTGCGAGGAGGCCTCCTGTACATAGTAGGCTCCCGCATGGAACGCCGGGTCGAACGTGAACGACGGCCGCCGGGCCAGATACCATCCTTCCCGGCTCCACGGCACCCGCTCCTCCGCTTCCAGCTGCCGCAACAGCTCCTCCGCGTCGCCTCGCTTGGCCGGATTGAGACGGATGCTCACCGGGGCTTCGGCGTCGAGCGCCGCGCATAACGCACGCCCTTCTTCCGGCCCCAGGTCGCGCAGCACGCGTTCGGTGAACTCTGCAGGCAGCGTCGTCATCGGCTCATCGCGTCGCGCCCAGCGCATCGATGCGGGCGCAGATCTTCTCGAATACCGCGGCATCGGCCACGAAATCTTCGTGGTCCTTGTCCACGACCAGCATGTCGCCTTCGTAGATCGTGTCGATCCAGCGGTTGTATTTGTCGTTCAGCCGGCTCAGATAGGCTTCGTCGATGTTCATTTCGTATTCGCGGCCGCGCTTGCGGATCTGGGAGATGAGCGTCGGCACGCTCGCCTTGAGGTAGATCAGCAGGTCGGGGCGGGGTATGAGGGTGGTTATCAGCCGGAAGATCTTCATGTAGGTCTCGATGTCGCGCGACGACATGAGGCCCATTTCATGGAGGTTGCCGGCGAAGATGTGGGCGTCTTCGTAGATCGTGCGGTCTTGGAATATGATTCCCGACCGGTTGTCTTCGAGCATCTCCATCGTCTGCTGGATGCGGCTTCCCAGAAAGGAGATCTGGAGGTTGAACGACCAGCGGTTCATGTCGTTGTAGAAGTCTCCGATGTAGGGGTTGTCGCTCTCTTCGAAGTAGGCCCGGGCGTCGTAGCGTCGGGTCAGCATTTGGGTCAGCGTGGTTTTTCCGCTTCCGATGTTGCCGGCAATGGCGATGTACATGATTCTCTGAGGTGAAAGGGTTGAAGGGTCCGAGTAAAGGGTGAAAGGTTGAATGCGAAGGGTCAGGGCGCCGTCTCGATTTTCCGGTGCTGCGCCGCAAATCGCAGCATGTCGTCGGCCGCACGGCGGTCGTTCGAGAGCCGGGGGACCTTGTTTTTGCCGCGGTCGCGCATCCACTCCAGCAGCGTCCCCGGCGTTACGATCGTCAGACGTTGCCGCTCCAGCGTCGTCCGGCGCTTGGCGTCGTAGTCCGAGTTCGTCTCCCGCAGCGCTTCGTCGAGGGCTTCGGCGAAGCGTTCCGGGTCGTCCGGCCGGCGTTCGAACTCCACGATCCATTCGTGGGCTCCGCGTTCCCGGAGCGACATGTAGCACGGGGCCACGCTGTATTCCGCCACGACGGCTCCCGTTCGGTCGCAGGCTTTCGCCAGCGCACGGTCGGCGTTGTCCACGATCAGTTCTTCGCCGAATACGTTGATATATTGGCGCGTGCGACCTGCGAAGCGGATGCGGTAGGGGGCCACCGAGGTGAACTCCACGCGGTCGCCTATTTCGTAGCGCCACAGGCCGTTGTTCGAGGTGATGAGCATCGCGTACGTGCCGCCCGCGCGCACTCCTTCCAGCGGGACGATCTCATCGCCGGTCCGGAATTCGTAGTAGGTGCCGTAGTCCAGCATCAGCAGCATGTCGTCGCGCGCCGGGTCGTCGGCCAGCGCGAAGAATCCTTCCGAGGCGTTGTAGGTCTCCATGTAGCGCATCCCGGGCGCGGGGATCAGGGCTTCGAACGAGCGGCGGTAGGGCGCGAACTCCACGCCTCCGTGGGCGAAAAGTTCCAGCTCGGGCCATACTTCCGTCAGGTTCTTTTTGCCCGTGTATTCCAATACCCGGCGCATCAGCGCAAGGTTCCACGAGGGCACTCCCGCAAAGGCCACGATGCGTTCTCCGACGCATTCGCGGCAGATCGCTTCGGCTTTGCGGTCGAAGTCGGGAATCGTCGCCGTCCGGCTCTTCGGGGCCCGGATTCCGCGGCTTATCAGAGCCGTTTGATGGATCAGCAGGGCCGAAAGGTCGCCCACCAGATTGCGTCCTTCGCGGCGGCACGAGCCGCCTAAGGTCAGGGTCTTGCCGTCGAAGAGCTTCGTCCGCGGGTTCGCCTCCGCCACCAGCGTCGCCAGATCGCGCATGCCCAGCGTGTGGTTCCGCCAGAGCGATTCGCGCGTTACGGGGATGTACTTGCTGCGGTCCGAGGTCGTTCCCGACGAGCGGGCGAAGAGGTCCACGCGCCCCGGGGCCGCCACGTCTCTTTCTCCGGCCATCATGCGTTCGATCCACGGCTTGAAGCTCTCGTAGTCGAATGCCGGGACCTTCGCCCGGAATTCTTCGGGCGTGCGGATCGTCTCCAGCGCATGTTCCCGTCCGAATGCCGTGCCGCGTCCGCGTCGCAGGGCTTCGCGGAACATGCGTTCCTGTGCTTCCTCCGGATCTCGGCGGAAGCGGTCGATGGCCCGCATGCGGTGCGAGAACCACGCCTTGCCTATCGTACTGCGCAATGACATCAGTTGAAGAAGTAGCCTATTTTGCTCACCGACGCCGGCATGGCGAACACCACCGCACGGTCGTAGGGATTGATTTCCATGTTTTCCATCGCGATGAAGACCTTGTCGCCGCGGACGATGCCTCCGATGATGGCGTCGGCCGGAAGTCCCAGATCGCGGATCCGGGCTTTGGTCGCCGGCGAGTTGGGTTTGACGATGAACTCCAGCACTTCGGCGTCGCTGCCCGTCAGGCATTTGATCGCCTGCACGTCGGTCGACATCGTGAACCGGAAGATGTTCGAGGCCGTAACGAGTTTCTTGTTGATGATCGTGTCGATGCCGATCGACTCGGCCAGATCGATGTAGTTAAGGTTCTCCACCTCGGCGATCACCTTCTTCACGCCCATCTGGCGGGCCAGCATCGCCGCCAGAATGTTGGTTTCGCTGCGGCCCGTTACCGCCACGAAGGCGTCCATGTTCGAGAGACCTTCTTCCAGCATGGCTTCCGTGTTGCGGCCGTCTTCGTTGATTATGAGGGTCTTGTCCAGCATTTCGGCCAGGCGGTAGGCTTTTTCGGCGTTGTAGTCGACCAGTTTGATGTTCACTTCGTTCTGCAGCTCGGTAGCAATCCGTATGCCGATGCGCGAGCCGCCCAAAATCATCATGTTCTTGATCTCGATGTTCGTGCGGCCCGAGAGTTCCATCACTTCGTTCATCGCATCCTGCCGCGCGATCACGTAGAGCGTGTCGTCTTCCATGAAGCGTTCGTCGGGCCCCGGGATGATCGTCTGTCCTCCTCGCGTGATGGCCACCGTGCGGTAGCCCGGAGGGGTTTCCGGGTCGTCGGATTCCGTCGGTCCGCGGCCGATCAGGGGTGACCCCGGTTCCAGCCGGAATACGGCCAGCGAAAGTTTGCCGCTCGAGAAATCCACGTACTCCGTCGTCGAGGTGTGTCCCAGCAGGTTGATTACTTCGCGCGCCGCCACTTTCTCGGGGTAGAACAGGTAGTCGATGCCCATGTCGATGAATACCTCCTTGTTGTTGGGTTCGAGGTATTCGTTGTTGTCTATGCGGGCGATCGATTTCTTGGCTCCGAGTTTCTTGGCCAGCATCGCCGCCACGATGTTGTCGTTCTCTTCGTGGTTCACGGCGATGAAGAGGTCGCAGCGGCGTACCGAGGCCTTGCGCAGCACGGCGAAAGCCGTCGAGTCGCCTTCGACCGTAATCACGTCGGCCAGACTTCCCACTTCCGAGAGCAGTTTCTGGTCTCCGTCTACGACGGTTATGTCATGGCCGTGGCCGCTCAGCATCCGGGCCAGATGGCTGCCCATTTCGCCCGCTCCCGCTATCACGATTTTCATGGGGATGTTTTTTTCGCTTTTTTTCTTCGTCTTCCGCTCGGTTCGCTTTTCACGCTTCCTGCTCGGTTCGCGTCCCTCGCAGGTTTTCCGCTCGGTTCGCGTCCCTCGCAGGTTTTCCGCTCGGTTCGCGTTCCTCGCAGGTTCTCCGCTGGGTTCCGCACCTCGCACACCTCTGCAGGTTTCCGCTTTTCACGCTTCCCGCTCGGTTCGCGTTCCTCGCAGGTTTTCCGCTCGGTTTCGCTTCCGGAGCTCCCCCCGCGTTTCTCGGCGGACGCTATTTTGCAAATTACCTTACAAATGTATATATTTGTCTCCGAAAGCCAAAATTTTCAGCTGCTAAAAATCGTTCTCCTTATGCCGGATTGGTGTGTCGTCTTGCTCTGTTCCTTTGTCGCCGTCGGTTTCTTCGTCGTCGGTATGTCGTTGACTCTTTGGATCAAAGGACATCCTCTCGATTCCGAAATCTCCACCAACCCCCACATGCGGCGGCTCGGCATCAAATGCGCCGTGCAGCAGACGCGCGAGGCCGACGGCTCCGCGGCTTGCGCTCCCGACAGCCCGCTTTCCGGTTGCTCCGGCAACTGCAGCGCCTGCGACATCCGACACGATTGACTTTTGCCTTTCCGTCCGGGCATTTCTGAATCCCACGGCTGGGCAGGATGAATGTTCTCTGGTTTTCCCTATTTTTATTTTCGTATCTTCGGCTTCGTTTTAGATACTGCGCCTCGGCATAACCAAGCTATCGCTTGTTTCTGCGCTCGACTTTTCGTATCTTTAACTTCGTTTTAGATACTGCGCCTCGGCAAAATGCAAACAAGTTTGCTTTTGTGCTCGGCTTATTCGTATCTTCGGCTTCGTCTTAGATCCTCCGCCTCAACCAAATCCGAACAAGTCGGGTTTTGCTCTCGGCTTATTCGTATTTTGGCTTTGCCGAAGCCCCCCCCGTTCTTAACGGGGTTTTATGAATCGGCCTTTCTCCTTCCGCTTTTCTCCTTTCTCCGTATCTCCTGAACTGCGTTTTAGATACTCCCGCCCGGCAATGTTCAAATAAATTTGGCATTGCCCTCGCTTATTCGTATCTTCGCGTTCGCAAATTCTCTTCTTTTATGGATGTCAGTTCTTTGCTCCGACCGATGGGCTCGTGGGCGTGGTGGCGCTCGTGGTTTCTGATTTTTCTGGGTTGTTCGATCATGGGCAGCGGTTTCGTGCTCTTCATCAACCCCTACAATTTCGTGCCGGGCGGCGTCTACGGCATGGGTATCGTCCTGCATAATATCTTCCCTTCGATTCAGGTGGGTACTTTCGGGTATATGTTCGACATCCCGTTGATGCTCGTCGCGTTGTTGGTCTTCGGCGGGCAGTTCGGCACGCGCACCGTCGTCGCCGCGCTCTATACGCCCGGCTTCATGAACATCCTCACCCGGCTGGTCTACCCCGACGCGCAGGCCGTCGAATCGCTCGACCCCGCCTTGTTGCTGGGCGGCCACCTCGACCTCTCGGGCGACCTGCTCCTCACGTGCATCATGGGCGCCGTGCTTTGCGGCGTCGGTCAGGGTTTGGTCGTGCGGCAGCAGGCCACCACGGGGGGCACCGACATCGTCGGCATGCTCCTGCAGCGTTTCGCCGGCATCAAGTTCTCCACGGGCATCTTCCTCGCCGACGGCTTCGTCGTCTTGTCGGGCCTCGTCGTCATCGGCTTCGGCGTCGGCACGGGCGAGGCTTCGGCCAGCGGGTGGACGCTCACGCTCTACTCCTTGTTGTTGATCTACGCTTCCTCGCGCGTGGTGGCCTACATGCTCGACGGAGCTTCGTACGACAAGTTGTTGTTCATCATCAGCGACCACCACGACCTCCTCAAGCAGTTCATCATCCGCGACCTCGACCGCAGCGCCACCTACATCAAGTCGCGCGGCATGTATACCGACTCGGTCCGGGACATGATCTTTCTGGTCGTCAGCCGCAAGGAGGTGCGGCAGGTGCAGCATAAGATCAAGGAGATCGATCCGCGGGCTTTCGTCGTCGTTACCGACGCCTACGAAACTTTCGGCGAGGGCTTCAAGCAGTTCCCCGACAAAAACGACATTCAGGCCGAGTAACCCCGTTAAGAACGGGGATTTATGAAATGCCATTCCGAGGCGAAGCCGAGGAATCCGACGAGCGGACACAGAACTCTCTTTTCGCTCGGTTTGACAAAAAGAAGCTCGATAATTGTGAATTTTGCATTGTGAATTGTGAATTGAATACCTTGCGTCCCCTTCCGGGCAGCGGCCGGAAGCTCTTCATCGAGACCTACGGCTGCCAGATGAACGTCGGCGATTCGGAGATCGTCGTCTCGATCATGCAGCAGGAGGGGTACGCCTATACCGAGCGGGCGGAGGAGGCCGACGTCATCCTCATCAACACCTGCTCCATCCGCGACAACGCCGAGCAGCGCATCTGGGGGCGTCTGGCCGAGTTGAGGGGACTGCGCAAACGCAAACCCTCGCTTCTGGTCGGCATCATCGGGTGCATGGCCGAGCGCCTGAAGGAGAAACTGACCGAGGGCCCCGCCGGCGTCGACATCGTCGCCGGGCCCGATGCCTACCGCGACTTGCCGCGCTTGGTCCGCGAGGCCACGGCGGGCGGCAAGGGGGTCAATACGCTCCTCTCGTCGGAGGAGACCTACGCCGAGATCGCTCCCGTGCGACTGGACAGGAACGGCATCAGCGCCTTCGTCTCCATCATGCGGGGTTGCGACAACTTCTGTTCCTACTGCGTCGTGCCTTATACGCGGGGACGCGAGCGGAGCCGCGATCCCGAGACGATCCTCTCGGAGGTGCGTTCGCTCTTCGACCACGGCTACCGCGAGGTTACCCTCTTGGGCCAGAACGTCAATTCCTACCGCTCCGGGGAGGTCGACTTCCCCGAGCTCGTGCGGCTCACGGCCGGGGTCTCGCCCTTGTTGCGCGTAAGGTTCGCCACGTCGCACCCGAAGGACATGAGCGACCGGTTGTTGGAGGTCATGGCTTCCATGCCCAACGTCTGCCGGTCGATCCACCTGCCCGCGCAGTCGGGCGCTTCGTCGATGCTCGCCCGCATGAACCGCAAGTATACGCGCGAATGGTACCTCGACCGCATCGCCGCCATCCGGCGCTACATGCCCGACTGCGGCATCACCACCGACCTGATCGCCGGCTTCTCGGGCGAAACGGAGGAGGAGCACGCCCAAACTTTGTCGCTCATGCGCGAGGTAGGCTACGACTTCGCCTTCATGTTCAAGTATTCCGAGCGGCCCGGCACCTTCGCCTCGAAACACCTGCCCGACGACGTGCCCGAGGAGGTGAAGTCGCGGCGCCTGCAGGAGATCATCGCTCTGCAGAACGAGTTGGGACGCAGAAGCTACCTCCGCGACGTGGGCAAGGTCTTCGAGGTCTTGGTCGAGGGCACCTCCAAGCGCAATGCCGACCAGCTCTCGGGCCGCACGTCGCAGAACAAGGTCGTGGTCTTCGACCGCGGTGCGCATCGCGTCGGCGACTACGTCCGCGTCCGCATCACCGGCTGTACGTCGGCCACTTTGTTCGGCGAGGAGGTCGCCGCAGAGAATTAAAAATGAAAAATTAAGAATTAAAAAACGGCAGTATGAAAACTCTCCGTTCCGAATGTCGGCCGGGAATCCGCCGTTCGTCATTCTGAGCGTCAGCGAAGAATCCGAATATTGTAAAAAATAGAAAACTACGACATATGCGATTCGACGAACTCGATCTGGAGGATGAGATCCTCGACGGTCTCTACGATATGAATTTCAGCGAGATGACTCCCGTGCAGGAGCACACCATTCCCGTCATCTTGGAGGGGCGCGACATCATCGGCTGCGCCCAGACCGGCACGGGCAAGACCGCGGCCTATACCTTGCCTTTGTTGAACCGGCTGCTCGTCGAGGGCAACCCCGACAACGTCATCAAGTCGGTCATCATCGTGCCCACGCGCGAGCTCGCGCAGCAGATCGACCAGCAGTTCCAGGGTTTCTCCTATTACCTGCCCGTCTCCACGACCGTCGTCTACGGCGGCGGCGACGGCAAGGGGTGGGACGTGCAGAAGCGGGGCATGCTCTTGGGTTCCGACGTGGTCATCGCCACCCCCGGACGCATGATCTCCCATCTGCAGAACAGCGGCATCGACCTCTCGCACGTCGAGTGCCTGATCCTCGACGAGGCCGACCGCATGTTGGACATGGGCTTCAGCGAGGACATCATGAAGATCGTCTCCTACATGCCCAAAGAGCGGCAGACCGTCATGTTCTCGGCCACCTTGCCGCCCAAGATCCGCGAGCTGGCCAAGACCATTTTGCACAACCCCGCCGAGGTCAACATCGCCATCTCGAAGCCCAACGAAGCCATCGACCAGTCGGCCTACGTCTGCTACGAGAACCAGAAACTGGGCATCATCCGCGAGCTGTTCGCCGCGCCTTCGGATTCCAAGACCATCATCTTCTCTTCGTCGAAGCTCAAGGTCAAGGAGCTGGCCCATACGCTCAAGCGCATGAAGCTCGACGTCGCCGCCATGCACTCCGATTTGGAGCAGGCGCAGCGCGAGGAGGTGATGCTCGCTTTCAAGAACAACAAGATCAGCATCCTCGTCGCCACCGACATCGTCGCCCGCGGCATCGACATCGAGGATATCGGACTGGTCATCAACTACGATGTGCCCCACGATCCCGAGGACTACATCCACCGCATCGGCCGTACGGCCCGCGCCGCCGCCACGGGCAGCGCCATCACGTTCGTCAGCGAGGAGGAGCAGGGCAAGTTCCACCAGATCGAGAAGTTCATCGAGCGCGATATCCGCAAGGCCGAGCTGCCCGCCGCCGTGGGCGAGGGCCCCAAGTACGCACCTTCCGAGAACCGCGGACGCGGCGGACGGGGACGCGGCGGCCGCTCCG
>JAMPGH010000001.1:1318747-1332685 GCA_023664045.1 Alistipes senegalensis
TCCGGCTCGGGTAGCGGTTCCGGCCGCGATCGCGGAGGTCGCAACCGCCGGCGGGGCGACCGCAAGGCGGAGACTTCGAATACGGCTCCGGTAGCTCCGGCTGCCGCTCCCGTCGACAACGACCATGCTTCGGGCCGCGGCGAGGGCAACCGGGGTTCCCGCGACCGCAAACGGCGGCATCGCGGAGGTCGCAACCGCCACCGCCGCCCGGGCAGTGCTTCCGGTCCGGAGCAGACTTCCGGTCAGGAATAAATCGCAGGGGTGCCATCCGCGCCGCGCATAACGATCCGCCGCAGCATGAAAATTCTGATTCTCAACGGCCCCAACCTCAATCTGCTGGGGCGCCGCGAGCCCGGCATCTACGGGTCGCGGAGTTTCGACGACTGCCTCCGGTCGCTCCGGGAGTCTTTCCCGCAGTGCGACTTCGGGTATTTCCAGTCCAATATCGAGGGCGAGCTCGTCGACGCCCTGCAGCAGGCCGAGGGTTCTTACGACGGCGTGGTCTTTAACGCCGGGGGGTATACGCATACTTCCGTCGCTTTGCGCGACGCCGTCTCGGCCGTCTCGGTGCCCGTCATCGAGGTCCATATCTCGTCGATCCTCGCCCGCGAGGAGTTCCGCCGGGTTTCGTTGCTGGCTCCCGTCGTCGTCGGTTCGATCATGGGTTTCGGGCTCGATTCCTACCGGCTCGGGGTCGAGGCGCTGCTCCTCAGGGGGTAGGCCGCGGCATCCGCTTTGCTCTTTGTCCAATGCCAAATACCACGTTCCATGAATAGCTTGAAAAAAACGAAGATCGTCGCCACCATGTCCGACTTCCGTTGTACGGAGGAGTTCGTCCGCAGCCTCGCCGACGCGGGCATGGATGTCGTGCGCATCAACACCGCGCACCTCTCCGAGGAGGGTGCTTCGCACATCGTCGAGACGGTCCACCGCGTCGATCCCTCCATCCCCGTGATGATCGATACCAAAGGGCCCGAGATCCGGGTTACGACCATCGCCCCCGAGTTGGGCGACCGCCTCGAGTTCCGCGCCGGCGAGCGTGTCTCGGTGCAGGGGTCCGACGGCTCCCACGCCACCACGCGCGAGGTCGTCTACCTCAACGTCCCCGGCATCGTCCGCGACATCCCCGTCGGGGCGCGGCTGCTCATCGCCGACGGCGAGGTCGAGCTGCGCGTCGTCGAGAAGTCGGAGCGCGAGCTCACCTGCGAGTTCGTCGGCGACGGGGCCTTGCGTTCGCGCAAGAGCGTCAACGTGCCGGGCGTCTCGATCGATCTGCCGTCGGTTACCGAGCGGGACCGGCGTTTCATCGAGTGGGCCGTCTCGCACGACGTCGACTTCATCGCCCATTCGTTCGTTCGCAGCGTCCGCGACCTCGAGGCCGTGCAGGCGATCCTCGACCGCCACGACAGCCCCATCAAGATCATCTCCAAGATCGAGAATCAGGAGGGTCTGGACCACATCGACGAGATCATCGAAGCCTCCTACGGCATCATGGTCGCCCGCGGCGATCTGGGCGTCGAGCTCCCCGCCGAGGCGATCCCCAACGCCCAGCGGCGCATCGTCGAGAAGTGCATCGCCGCCAAGCGTCCGGTCATCATCGCCACGCAGATGCTCTATTCGATGGTCCGTTCGCCGCGTCCCACGCGCGCCGAGGTGAGCGACGTGGCCAGCGCCATCTACGAGCGCGTCGACGCCGTGATGCTCTCCGACGAGACCGCTATGGGCGACTTCCCCGTCGAGGCCGTCGAGACGATGGCGCGCATCGCCCGCGAGATCGAGCGCGACGAGAACCACTTCAAGCCCATGATCGACATCAACATGGTCTCCGTCAACCACGAGGTTACGGCGCAGCTCGCCCGCTCGGCCGTGCGGGCTTGCACCAACTTGCCGATCCGCTACGTCGTCCTCGACACCAAGACCGGACGTACGGGGCGTTATCTGGCCGCTTTTCGCGGTCAGCGCACCGTCGTCGCCGTCTGCTACAGCCTCCACGCCCAGCGCATCCTCGCCCTCTCGTACGGCGTCGTGCCGATCTTGCGCAAGCAGGAGCTGGCCGACCGCTACCACTTCCTCTCCGATGCGATGGAGCTCATCGGAGAGTCCGACCGGTTGGAGGAGAGCGATCTGCTGGCTATCGTGGGCGGCAGCTTCGGGCCCGACGGCGGGGCTTCCTACGTCGAGATCGCCGACGTGGGGCGGCTGCGCATGCGTAACCGGCAGGCCGATGCCTGCCTGACTCTGTAGCGGCTTTGGGGGGCGAGCTCCGGGATTCCGTCGCACGCGGCGTCGCGTGGTCCGTGGCCGAGAAGATCGGCACGATGCTCCTGCAGGCCGGGGTGTCGATCGTCGTGTTGCGTCTGTTGATGCCCGACGACTTCGGCGTCATCGCCGTCCTGACCGCTTTCGCGGCTTTCGCCGTCGCGGTCGTCGACAGCGGGTTTTCGCAGACGCTCATCCGGCATCCCGAGCCCGAGCCCCGCGATTATCGGGCGGTCTTCTTCTTCAACATCGCGGTCTCCGTGGCTTTGTACCTCTTGCTCACGGCCCTCGCGCCCCTCGCGGCTCGGTTCTACGACATGCCCGTCATCACGCGCATCGCTCCCGTCTTCTTCCTCCTGCTTCCCGTCAACGCCTTGTGCGTCATCCAGCAGACCCTCTTCACACGACATTTCCGCTTCGATCTTCTCTCGAAGATCACCTTCTTCTCGTCGTTGGCCAGCGGCCTCGTCGCCGTCGGCATGGCGTGGGCCGGCTGCGGGGTGTGGGCTTTGGTGGCCCAACGGGTCTCCCAGATGGCCGTGCGGGCCCTTGCGTTGTGGCGGGCCAGCGACTGGCGGCCCCGGGGCGGGGGATGGAGCTGCGCAGCACTGCGCGGCATGGCTCCCTACAGCTTCAGCCTGTTGGCTTCCGACCTCATCACGGCCGTCTATAACAAGGTCCCCCAGCTCTTCATCGGGAAGCTCTATTCCGCCGATACGTTGGGTTTCTTCGATCAGGCCGTCAAGCTCAAGGACCTGCCCCTGACGTCGGCCATGACCGCCGTGCAGGGGGTTACTTTTCCCGCTTTGTCGCGCATCGCCGATCAGGACCTCAAGTTCGCCGAAAGTTACCGACAGCTGACGGCCGTCGTCGCCTTCGTCTTGTTTCCCGCCATGCTCGGCTTGTCGGCCGTCGCGCAGGATCTCTTCGCCGTGTTGCTCGGCGACAAATGGTTGCCCACGGTCCCGTATTTCCGCACCCTCTGCTTCGCCGGGCTCTTCTATCCCGTGGCGATGATCGCTTACAACGTCTTGAAGGTGCGGTGCAGCGGCCCTACGATCGTGCGGCTGGAGGTCGCCAAGAAGGTCGTCATGACGGCGATCCTCCTCTTCACCATCCCCCATAGCGTGCAGGCCGTGGTGTGGGGACTGGTCGTTTTCGCCGGCTTCGAAATGGTCGTCAACGTGTGGGCTTCCTTGCGCGTTACGGAGCTCTCCGCCGGGCGTTTCATCCGGTCTCTGGCGCCCGTCGTCTTCGTCTCCGCCGCCATGTATCTCTCCGTCCGGGGCGTCGTTCTCTTCGTGCCCGGCAGCGCTTCGTTGCGCCTCCTTTGCGAAATCGGCACCGGCATCTTCGTCTACCTCTTCTTCTCGGTTCTCTTCCGACTGGAGGCTTTCTCCGAGTGCCTCTCCATCTTGCGGCGGCAGCTGCACTTCCAGAATAAAAATTAAGGGCGGATCTCTCCGCCCCTTTTTCTTTCAGTACTTCGCACTTTTTCTTCTCTTCGGATCCCTTTCTGCGCCGCCCTTTTCTCTCGTCCGGTTTCTTCTTTCAGTTCCTCGCACTCTTTTCTCGGCCCTCGGTTCTCTGTCGCAACTTTTTCCGTCCGCCCGTGCAGGCTACCTCTCTCCGGTTTCTTCTTTCAGCACCCGTGCATCTCTCTCCGGCCCTCGGTTCTCTGTCGCGCCTTTCTTCCGCGCCGCCTTTTCCTCTCTCCGGTTTCTTCTTTCAGTTCCTCGCACCTCTTTTCCCGGCCTTCGGTTCTCTGTTGCGCCTTTCTTCCGCGCCGCCCTTTTCTCTCGTCCGGTTTCTTCTTTCAGCACCCGTGCATCTCTCTCCGGCCCCTTTCTTTAGATGATTATCTACATGGATGTCCCAACTTTCCGAAAATGCGATTTGGTGGGCTTTCCGACCGAAGTCCCCTCCGAGGAGGGGATTAGGGGAGGGTCAGACCTGAATATGCGGCTTCAAGCCGCAAGTAACAGCAATCGGATTTGAATTCGAGGGAGCGAAAATGCGAGTACATTAAGATCTATGATCGGGTTCTTTTATTTGTATTCTTTGGGTTGGATAACCCCGCGCAATACCACCAGCGCGTTGATCGCCAGCGCTTCCAGTTCGTTTTCTCCCGGATATACCGTTATGGGGGCTATGAACGCGCAGCGTTCGCGGATCGACTGTACGATCGGTTCGTTGTTGGCTATGCCGCCCGTCAGCAGGATACCGTCCACCCGACCCGAGAGCGCCGCCGCCATCGCACCGATCTGTTTGGCAATGTTGTAACACATCGCTTCCAGCACCTTCGCAGCCCGTTCGTCTCCCGCATCGATGCGTTCCATCACTTGTATCACCGAGTTCGTGCCCAGCAGGGCCACCAGCCCGCCTTTGCTCGATACGAACTTCAGCAGTTCTTCTTTGGTGTATTTGCCCGAGAAACAGGTCTTTATCAGCTCGGCCGAGGGGATGTTGCCCGCCCGGTCGGGGGCGAAGGGACCGTCGCCGTCCAGCGCGTTGTTCACATCCGCGATGCGGCCTTGCCGGTGCGCCGCCACGGAGATTCCGCCGCCCATGTGGGCGACGATCAGATTCGATTTTTCGTAGGTCAGCCCCGTTTTCTCGCAGTGCAGACGCGCGATCGCCTTTTGGTTCAGGGCATGGAAGATCGGCTTGCGCGGACACATGGGCATGCCCGTGATGCGGGCCACGTCGTCCATTTCGTCCACCACCGGAGGATCGGCTATGTAGGCCTTCACTTTGGCCATGTGGGCGATCTGGGCCGCCAAGAGGCCGCCTAAGTTGCAGGCATGCTTCATCTGGGCGTTGCGCAGGTCGTAGCGCATGCGCGAGTTCACTTCGTAGACGCCCGCCACGACCGGGCGGATCAGGCCTCCGCGGCCGATCACGGCCGAAAGTTCCTTGAGGTCGAATCCGTTGTCGCGCAGGGTCTGCAGTATCAGGCCGCGGCGCCAGTCCAGCTGGTCGATCACGTTGGCGAAGCGCGACACTTCTTCGGTCGAGTGGCGCAGGGTCGTCTCCAGCAGGGGCCGTTCGTCTTCATAGAGGGCGACCTTCGTGGAGGTAGAGCCGGGATTTATCGCTAATATTTTGAATGCCATAGGTCTCGGTTCAAACAGGTGATTTGATTTCGTGTCAGGGTTCGCGCCTCGTCGCCGCGTTCCTTCGGAGTGGCGGTTTTCTCCGAATAGGGGTTTTCGTCTCGCCGCTTCCGGTCCTCGTCTCATTCCGCCGATTTCCGGATTCGCGGCCCGTCGGGTTCGGGTTCGTCGTCTCGCTGACTTCTCGCCGTCTCGCCGCTTCCGGTCCTCGTCTCATTCCGCTGATTTCCGGATTCGCCGCTGCCCGTCGGATTCGGGTTCGTCGTCTCGCTGACTTTTCGTCGTCTCGCTGACTTTTCGTCGTCTCGCCGACTTCTCGCCGCCAGCCGACTTACTGCCGTCTCGCTGCTTCCGGTCCTCGTCTCGTTCCGCCGATTTCCGGATTTGCCGCGGCCCGTTGGATTCGGGTTCGTCGTCTCGCCGACTTCTCGCCGCCCGCCGACTTCTCGCCGCCCGCCGACTTCTCGCCGCCCGCCGACTTACTGCCGTCCCGCCCGCCGCTTCCGGCCCTCGTTCTGCCGGCGGTTTCCGGCCCCGGCCCCGACTTCCCGTTTCCGGGAAGTCGGGCACCCCGGTTCTCTTATTTCGCAGCCAGACAGGCCAGTGCGATCGAGTAGAGCTTGGTCTTGCTGCTGTCGCCGCGCGAGGTCAGCACGCACGGTACTTTGGTTCCCATGACCATCGCCGCCAGTTCGCCGCCGCAGAGGTGGGTCGTCGACTTGAAGAAGACGTTTGCCGACTCCAGGTTGGGGAAGAGCAGACAGTCGGGGTCGCCGGCTACGGATGAACCTTTGACTTTCTTGTGTTCGGCCACCTCCTTGAAAAGAGCTACGTCCAGCGACAGGGGACCGTCCACGACCACGTCGCCCAACTGCCCGCGGTCGGCCATCTTGGCCAGCAGGGCTCCTTCCGTCGAGGAGATCACGTTGGGCAGTACCTGCTCCGAGGGGGCGATGCACGCGATCTTCGGGGTCTCGATTCCCAGCAGGCGGGCCGTCTGCGCAAGGTAGGCTATCTGCTTCTGCTTCTGCTTGAAGTCGGGCTGCGGGATGACCGCTACGTCGCTCATGATGAGAAGTTTGTGGTAGCAGGGCATCTCCGAGATCGACACATGGCTCAGCACGCCTTTCGGGGGGAAGAGCCCCGCTTCCTTGTTCAGGATGCCGCGCATGTACTTGTCGGTCGACACCAGTCCCTTCATCAGCACGTCGGCATTGCCCGCCACGACGGCCGCCACGGCCAGCTGCACGCACTTCACATCGTTTTTCTCGTCTACGATCTCGAACGCCGCGATGTCGATGCCGTTTTCCTTGCAGACTCGTTCGATCGTTCCCTTGTCTCCGTAGAGGGTCGGTTCCACCAGCCCTTCCTTGTAGGCTTCGTATACCGCTTCCAGCGTGTGCGAATCTTGCCCGTAGGCTACGGCCAAGCGTTTCTTGCCTTTCTTTCTCGCCTCTTCGACGATCTGCGTAAGATGTTGAATCATGGTTGTTTTTTTATTTTCGTGTGTTTTTCGTTCGTTCGTATCCGGCCGTTCCGGAGCACTTCTCGCCCCCTCCCGGTTACTTCACCAGGTTGTAGGTGTCCGTGGCGATCACCAGTTCTTCGTTCGTCGCCACGACCGCCACCTTGACTTTCGAGTCGGGTGCCGAGAGGATCTTGTCTTCGCCGCGGGTTCCGGCGTTGGCTCCCTTGTCGAAGCGCACGCCCATGAACTCCAGCCCCGAGCAGACCGCTTCGCGCATCTCGCACGAGTTTTCGCCTACGCCGCCCGTGAAGACGATCAGGTCCACGCCGCCCATCTCGGCAGCATACTGACCCACGAATTTCTTGATGCGGCCGTAGTACATGTCGCGCGCAAGAATGGCCCGCGGGTTTCCTTCGTTGTAGGCGCGGTCGATGTCGCGCATGTCGCTCGAAAGGCCCGTCAGCCCCAGCACGCCGGATTTCTTGTTCATCATCGTGTCCAGCTCGGCGAACGTCAGACCTTCTTTCTCGCCGATGAAGGTGATGGCGCTGGCGTCCACCTGACCGCAGCGGGTTCCCATCACCAGACCGTCCAGCGGCGAGAATCCCATCGACGTGTCGTACGACTTGCCGTCGAGCACGGCCGTAACGGAGCCGCCGTTTCCGATGTGGCAGGTGATGATCTTCGAATGGTCGTAGTCCACGCCGGCCAGCGCAGCGCCCGCGCGGGCTACGTATTTGTGGCTCGTGCCGTGGAATCCGTATTTGCGGACGCGGTATTTCTCATAGTATTCGTAGGGCAGGGCGAACATGTAGTTCACGGCCGGAATCGTCTGGTGGAACGAGGTGTCGAAGACCGTGGCCTGCGGTACTCCGGGCAGCACCTGTTCGATGGCGCGGATGCCTTCCAGACTGGCCGGGTTGTGCAGCGGGGCGATCTGGCAGAGCGAGCGGATCTTCTCTTTCGTGTCGTCGTTCACCAGACAGCTCTGGGGGAAGTATTCGCCTCCGTGGGCTACGCGGTGGCCGACGGCTTTCACTTCGTCCAGCGAGCGGATCACGCCGTGCACGGGGTCGGTCAGAGCCTGCATCACCAGTTCGATGCCCGTCGTGTGGTCGGGGATCGGGCGGTGCATCTCGAAGGGTTCCTTGCCTACGGGTTTGTGCGTCAGGTCGCCTTCGGCAAGGCCGATGCGTTCCACAAGTCCTTTCGCAAGCAGCTTGCTCGCGTTCTCCTCCATGTCGATCACCTGATATTTGATCGACGAGGAGCCGCAGTTGAGTACCAGTATTACCATGTCGTATTTTGTTTTTAGCGGTTACGATCGATAATATAAATGTAGGGCTTTTTTTACGATCATGCAAATTTACTCAAAAAATAGTTGCGGATCGAATCAATTTTTGTCCGATTGGGTGGAAAAATCTTCAAAATGTTCCGCCCCGGAGTTCCGCCGCCCCGGTTGCGGTATTCGATTTCTTCGTATGTCGGGCTGCGTCGAAGATCCTCCGTCTCGGAATGTTCGAATCGATTTGGCATTGCCCCCGCTTATTCGTAGCTTTGCCGCAAGCGGTCTTCGACCCGGAGTGGCGGAAGCTACGGTTTCCGCCAGCGCGGCCGCAGATTCAGCAATCCCCCGCCCGCCCCGCTAAGAGCGGGGTTTTAGGAGGAGATGGGGCCGGTTTTTTCTGTAGAACCCTCATCTATCCCTGCCCTGCTAAGAGCGGGGTTTTGTGGGGAGATAGGGCCGATTCTTTCTATCGAACTCAATCTGTCCCCTGCCCGGCTAAGAGCGGGGTTCTATGGGGAGATAGGGCCGGTTCTTTCTATCGAACCCGATCTGTCCCCTCACCTCAGGCGGGTTTTATATCCCAGTCTGCCGGAAAGCGACCTTAATGAATAGTGAATAATGTATAATGAATAGTTAAATTGCAAGTTCACAGCTTTTACGGAAAAGCCGTCATTCTTGTTGCTCTGAAATTATTCATTATTAACTATTAATTATTAATTGAGAAAGGTTTCCTTTCCGGCATTCATTCCAGCGATTGCTTTCGAGCGCCTGCTTCGGGCTATCGCGACCGATTGTCGGGAGCCCTGACGGCTGTCGGCACGTACGGCGGTTATTGGTCTTCGGCTCCTTACGTTGCAGGAGATGGCAACGCGGGGCATTTGCGCCTCGACTCGGGTTGCGTGTATCCCCTGAACGGCAATCCTCGGGCCTACGCTTTCTCCGTGCGCTGCGTCCAGCATCTGCAGAGACCGCTTATTTATAAAATTAAATTCCGCTCCGTTGTCGGCGCCGTCCGCGAAGGTGCGGCTGAAAGCGTCAGCGCAGGGACCGCTTTTTTCACTCCGCTTCGTAACGGTAGCCCACGCCTTTGACCGTCGTGATGCGGGCGTCGCCGATCTTCTGACGCAGCTTGCGGATGTGGACGTCGATCGTGCGGTCGCCCACCACCACCTCCGTGCCCCAGATCCGGGCGTAGATCTCTTCGCGGGGTATCAGCTTGCCGGGCGAGGAGACCAGCAGCTCCAGCAGGGCGAACTCCTTGCGGGGCAGGGCGATTTCGCGGCCGTCGCACTCCACCGTGTAGCGTTCGCGGTCGATGCGGAGCCCCTTGCCGGCTTCCGCCGCCGGGTTCTCGTCCACCCGCTTCAGGATCGCTTTCACGCGGCTCACCAGCAGTTTCATGCGGATCGGCTTCACCAGGTAGTCGTCGGCGCCGGCTCCGAATCCCGTCAGTTGTTGTTCTTCTTCGCCTAAGGCCGAGAGGAATACCACGATCGTCTCCCGCAGACGGGGATCGCGGCGTATGGCGCGGCACGTCTCCGCTCCGTCCATCACGGGCATCATGCGGTCCAGCAGAATCAGGTGGGGCCGGCACTCGGCCGCCACTTCGAGCGCACGCTTCCCGTCCGGAGCCGTGTAGACTTCGTAGCCCTCCCGGAGGAGGTTGTAGCGGACGAATTCCAGAATGTCGGGTTCGTCGTCGACCAGCAGGATGCGGTGGCTCATGGGCGGTTGTCCGTGCGGTTTTGCGCCGGGTTGCGGCTCGGTATGCGAAGATACCGAATTTTCCGCAGAAATCGTGCGTCGGCACAGGAAAAATGGTTATATTTGCGGGATTCATCAGTTTCCGTACGTCGGAAACGCCTAAAAACGCTATCGAGATGGCTACCGAAAATCCTACTCTCCATGCTCCCGAGGAGCATGTCGGTCCTGCGGCCGACGATGTGCTGAATGCCGCCCCGGCCGTTGCCGGCACCTCCCTTTCCGCGGATGCTTCCGCCGAAGATTCCGCGAACGATCCCGCCGAAATTCCCGCGAACGATTCGGCCGGGAAATCCGACGGGGCCGACGATTCCCTTCCCGGGTCTGCGGACCCGCGCTCCGAGGTCGATTTCTCGGAGGAGGATGCCGCGCTCGCGGCTCGCGATGCCGGGTTGGAGATCGAGGGCGAAACGGCCGAGGAGGCCGAGGAGGAGGCCGCCGGAGAGCATGCCGGGGGCGAGCAGTTCGTCGGCAAGGACAAGGAGGAGTTGATCGCAGCCTTCGCCCGCCTGATCGAGGAACGGCCCGTGCAGGCGATCCGGCGCGAGGTCGAGGCTTTCAAGATCGCGTTCTACCGCCTGCGGCGGGCCGAGGTCGAGGCCGCACGGCGCGCTTTCGTCGAGTCGGGCGAGCCCGAGGAGGCGTTCGTGGCTCCCGTCGACGATGCCGAGGTGCGTTTCAAGGAGTTGTTCCGCGAGTATCGGCGGCGGCGCGACGAGTTCATCTCCGCGGTCGAGGCCGAACAGGAGAACAACCTGCGCATCAAGTCGGGCATCATCGAGGAGCTGAAGGAGCTCGTCTCGTCGGACGAGACGCTCAACCACACCTTCAACCGCTTCCGCGAGTTGCAGAGCCGTTGGAAGGAGACGGGCCTCGTGCCGCAGGCCCACGTCAAGGATCTGTGGGAGACCTATAACCTCCACGTCGAAAATTTCTATAACTTCATCAAGATCAACAAGGAGCTGCGCGACCTCGACCTGAAGAAGAACTACGAGGCGAAGATCGCCCTCTGCGAGGCCGCCGAGGCGTTGTTGCTGGAGCCGTCGCCCGTCGAGGCGTTCCGCCGCTTGCAGAAGCTCCACGACGAGTGGCGTGAGACGGGTCCCGTGGCCAACGAGTTCAAGGAGACGCTTTGGGAGCGCTTCCGCGAGGCTTCGGGCCGCATCAACCGGCAGCATCAGGAGTATTTCGAGGCCCTCAAGGCCGAGCAGCTCAAAAATCTGGAGCTCAAGAGCGAGCTGTGCGCCGCCGCCGAGGAGCTGTCCGCTCGCCCGGCGACCTCCCGCAAGGAGTGGAACCGCGCCAGCGAGCGCCTGCTGGAGATCCAGAAAACTTGGAAGACCATCGGCTTCGCGCCCAAAAAGGACAATACGCATATCTACGAGCGCTTCCGCACGGCTTGCGACCGCTTCTTCGAGACCAAGCGGCAGTTCTACGCCGGACTCAAGGGCGAGATGGACCGGAACCTGCAGCTCAAGCAGGAGCTGTGCGAGGCCGCCGAGGCCTTGATGAACAGCGAGGAGTGGAAGAAAACCACCGACGAGCTGATCGCCCTGCAGGCCCGGTGGAAGGAGATCGGCGCCGTGTCGCGCCGCCATTCCGACGCCGTCTGGAAGCGGTTCCGCGCCGCCTGCGACGGTTTCTTCGAGCGCAAGAGCGCCCACTTCGCCTCGGTCGACGGGGAGTACGAGGAGAACTTGCAGCGCAAGCTCGCCTTGCTGGAGGAGATGGCCGCCGCCGACGTCGAGGCCGGAGGCTTCGAGGTCATCCGCGACTTCCAGCGGCGCTGGGGCGAGATCGGCTTCGTGCCCATCAGGCAGAAGGAGGCGATCCGCAAGCGTTACAAGGAGGTCGTCGATTCGCTCTTCGCCGCGTTGCGGGGTTCGGAGCGCGACCGCTCGATGAACCGCTTCCGCGAAAGGGTCTCTGCCCTGAAGACGGCCGGCGGCTCGCGCCTGCGCTCCGAGCGCGAGCGGCTCGCGGGCAAGATCCGGCAGCTGGAGCAGGAGGCCGCGCAGCTCGAAAACAACATCGGCTTCTTCGCCCGTTCGAAGGGCGCCGAGACCTTGATCGCCGACGTGAGGTCGAAGATCGAGCGCATGCGCGAGGAGATCGCCTCGACGGTCGAGAAGATCCGCCTGCTGGACCGGCAGTCGCAGAACGAAAACAACGATAATCAGTAGCATCGATATGAAACTCACCAAACCCAAGTACATATTCGTTACGGGCGGCGTCGCTTCGTCGCTCGGCAAGGGCATCATCTCGGCGTCGATCGCGCGGCTCCTGCAGGCGCGCGGTTACTCCGTTACGATCCAGAAGCTCGATCCCTACATCAACGTCGACCCCGGAACGCTCAACCCCTACGAGCACGGCGAGTGCTACGTTACGGAGGACGGCGCCGAAACCGACCTCGATCTGGGCCACTACGAGCGCTTCACGAACCATCCCACCTCGAAGGCCAACAACGTTACCACGGGCAAGATCTACAAGAGCGTCATCGAGAAGGAGCGCAAGGGCGAGTATCTGGGCAAGACCGTGCAGGTCATTCCGCATATCACCGACGAGATCAAGCGGCGCATCCAGCTTCTGGGGCAGACCAAGCAGTACGACGTCATCATCACCGAGATTGGCGGCACGGTCGGCGACATCGAGTCGCTGCCGTTCATCGAGTCGGTGCGCCAGCTGCGTTATTCGCTCGGCTACCGCAATACGGCCCTCGTGCACCTGACGCTGATTCCCTACATGGCCGCGTCGGGCGAGCTGAAGACCAAGCCCACGCAGCACTCGGTCAAGGCGCTGCTGGAGAACGGGTTGCAGCCCGACATCCTCGTCCTGCGCACGGAGCATCCTTTGACGGCCAGCCTCAAGCGCAAGGTCGCCTTGTTCTGCAACGTCGACGCCAACGCCGTCATGGAGTCCATCGACGTTCCCACGATCTACGAGGTTCCCCTGCGCATGCACGCCCAGCACCTCGACGAGGTGGTCCTCGACAAGCTCGATCTCCGCTCCGAGCAGGAGCCCGACATGGCCGCGTGGAGCGACTTCGTCGAGCGCGTGAAACACCCTTCGCGGCAGGTCGAGATCGCGCTGGTCGGCAAGTATACCGAGCTGCCCGACGCCTACAAGTCGATCTGCGAGTCGTTCGTGCACGCCGGGGCCATGAACGACTGCAAGGTCCGGCTCCGCTACGTCAACTCCGAGAAGATCGACCGTTCGAACGTCGAGGCGCAGTTGGGACGCATGGCCGGCATCCTCGTCGCCCCGGGCTTCGGCAACCGCGGCATCGAGGGCAAGATCGAGGCCGTGCGCTTCGCCCGCGAGCAGGGCATTCCTTTCTTGGGCATCTGCCTGGGCATGCAGTGCGCCGTCATCGAGTTCGCCCGCAACGTGCTGGGCATCGCCGACGCCAACTCCTCCGAGATGGAGCCTACGCCCCACCCGGTCATCGATCTGATGGAGGAGCAGAAGGGCATCACGGCCAAAGGGGGCACGATGCGTCTGGGCGCCTACCCGTGCCAGTTGAAGAAGGGTTCGAAGGTCGCCGCGGCCTACGGCAAGCTCCAGATCTCGGAGCGCCACCGCCATCGCTACGAGTTCAACAGCGACTACTTGGAGCAGTTCGAGGCCGCCGGCATGAAGGCCGTGGGCCTGAACCCCGATACCAACCTCGTGGAGGTCGTCGAGGTCGAGGGACATCCGTGGTTCGTCGGCACGCAGTACCACCCCGAATACAAAAGCACCGTGCAGTCGCCCTCGCCGCTCTTCGTCGCCTTCGTGGGGGCCGCCCTGAAGCACGCGGCACAGCAGCAACAGTAGTTTTTCATCACTTCAGAAACGCATAGATGGACAAGAAATCGATCATCGGAATCGCGGCGATCGCCCTGCTTTTCGTGGGCTTCACGTGGTTCAACAGTTACGAGCAGAAAAAATATCAGCGGAAGCTGGCCGCTTGGCAGGCGCAGCAGGACTCGATCGCCGCGGCCCAGCAGCCCGAGGTGCCGGCCCTCGAAGCCGAAGCCGAAGCCGACAGCTCCGCCGCAGAGGCC
>JAMPGH010000001.1:1332785-1347319 GCA_023664045.1 Alistipes senegalensis
AGCGCGCGTCGCTCGTCGGCGGAACGCTTGCGGCCGCCGCCGCGGCCGAAGCCGAGGAGTTCACGGTGGAGAACGACGTCATGAAGGTGCGCTTCTCCACGCGCGGCGGCCGCATCGCGGGCGTCGAGCTCAAGGATTACACGGTCTACGCGCCGAAGGGCGAGACGGGGCGACCCGTCGAGTTGTTCGACCCCGCCGGCGCACGCTTCGCCCTGACGTTCTTCCTCAAGCAGGGCATGCGCAAAGTCCCCGTCAACACGATGGACTATACGTTCCTCGCCGAGCCCGTCCGCCTCACGGCCGAGGGCGCGCAGTCGGTGGTCATGCGGCTGGGCGTGGGCGAGGGCGCCTGCCTCGAATACGAATACCTTATATATAATGAGCGGACGCCGCAGCGCGACTACCTCGTCGACTTCGACGTGCGGATGGTCGGCATGGCGCCCGAAATGGCTGCTCAGTCGTCGATCGGCATCGAGTGGAGCAACCTCTCCTACCAGAACGAGCGGGGTTTCAAGAACGAGAACATGTACACCACCGTCGCGTGGCGCTTCCCCGGCGAGAACTCGATCGAGGAGCTGGGCATGGGCGACGACCGCAAGCAGAAGAGCATTTCGACGGCGGTCGACTGGGTGGCTTTCAAGCAGCAGTTCTTCTCGTCGGTCTTCATCGCGCCCGGCAGCGTTGCCAATGCCGACTTGGCATTCGCCACGGCGCAGCCCGGCAGCGGCTACGTCAAGGAGTTCGCGGCCCGCATGACCGTGCCCTACGACGCGCAGACCGAGGGCTACGACTTCGCTTTCTACTTCGGTCCCAACAAGTACTCGATCCTGCGCAAGGTCCGCTTCGACGGCGAGCGTCTTTCGCTCGAACGCCTCATTCCGCTGGGGTGGGGCATCTTCGGGTGGATCAACCGTTGGTGCGTGATTCCGGTCTTCGACTTCCTGCGCAACTACATCGGCAGCTTCGGCATCATCATCCTGATTCTGGCCGTGCTGATCCGGCTTGTCATCTCGCCCATGACCTACAAAAGCTACGTCTCGATGGCCAAGATGCGGCTCATCAAACCGCAGGTCGACGAGCTCAACAAGAAATATCCCCGGCAGGAGGATGCCATGAAGCGGCAGCAGGCCACGATGGAGCTCTACAAGAAGGCGGGCATCAATCCGATGGGCGGCTGCATCCCGATGCTGATCCAGATGCCGATCCTGATCGCCATGTTCCGCTTCTTCCCCGCGTCGATCGAGCTGCGCGGACAGTCGTTCCTCTGGTCGCACGACCTCTCGGCCTACGACAGCGTCCTCGACCTGCCGTTCTCGATTCCTTTCTACGGCGATCACGTCTCGCTGTTCGCCCTGCTGATGTGTCTCTCGACCTTCTTCTACTCCTATTATAACTACCAGCAGACCGCCTCGTCGCAGCCCCAGATGGCCGGCATGAAGTTCATGATGGTCTACCTCATGCCGCTGATGCTGCTCTTCTGGTTCAACGACTACGCCAGCGGCCTCTGCTTCTACTACCTCTTGTCGAACCTCCTGACCATCGGGCAGACGCTCGTGATCCGCCGCATGGTCGACGACTCGAAGATCCGGGCCATCATGGAAGCCAATGCCGCCAAAAAGTCCAACGGCAAGAAGTCGAAGTTCCAGCAGCGCTACGAGGAACTTCTGCGTCAGCAGGAGGCCCAGCAGCGCGCCCGCAAGAAATAGCGAGGGGCCCCCGAGGGGCGGATAGGGCGGTGCCGAATAAGAGGTGCTGAAAAGAGTGGCGCCGAATAAGAGGTGCTGAACGGGTGCCGCCGAATAAAGAGGTGCTGAACGGTACCGAATAAGAGGTGTCGAAAGGGTGCCGAATAGGAGGTGCCGAAAGGGTGTCGCCGCCCGACATGAAAAAAGTCATACTGAAAATTCAGTATGACTTTTTTTGTTCATTCTATCGATAAATTCCTCCCTTACTCGACATAGAGCACCAGCCCCTTGAGGTACTCGCCCTCGGGGTGGTAGATGTCGACGGGGTGGTCGGCGGGCTGCGTGAGCTGGTGCAGGATGCGGACCTTGCGGCCCGCGATCGCCGCGGCCGAGAAGACCGTCGTGCGGAAGAGCTCCTTGCTCACGGCCTGCGAGCACGAGAAGGTGAAGAGGATGCCCCCGGGGCGGATCTGCGACAGCGCCCGGGCGTTGAGCCGCTTGTAACCCTGCAGGGCGTTGCCCAAGACCTTGTGGTGCTTGGCGAAAGCCGGGGGATCGAGGATGATCAGGTCGTAGCGGTCGCCGATGTCGCGCAGATACTCCACGGCGTCGGCCGCCACCTCGCTGTGGGGCGCTCCCTCGCCGAAGTTCAGGCGCATGTTCTCGGTCGCCAGCTCCACGGCCCGCTCCGAGGAGTCGACCGAGCAGACCTCCTTCGCGCCGCCCGCGAGGGCGTAGACCGAGAAACCGCCCGTGTAGCAGAAGGTGTTGAGCACCGTGCGGCCTGCGGCGTAGCGCTTCACCAGCTCGCGGTTTTCGCGCTGGTCCAGAAAGAAGCCCGTCTTCTGGCCCTTTTCCCAGTTGACCAGAAACTTGCGGCCGTGTTCGAGCACCACCTGCGACTCGTGGTCCGAGGTGCCCCACAGGTAGCCGTCCACGGCACCCAGATCGGCCTTGTAGGGGAGCGTCTGCGACGACTTGTCGTAGATCGCCGCGATGCGCTCGCCGTAGACGCTGCGGATCGCCGCGGCGATCTCCTGCCGTGCGCGGTACATGCCCACGGAGTGGCACTGGACGACGGCCGTGGAGCCGTAGATGTCGACCACGAGCCCCGGCAGCGAGTCGCCCTCGCCGTGGACCAGACGGTAGCAGGTGGTCGCGGGGTCGTCCGTGAGGCCTAAGGTGCGCCGCACGTCGTAGGCCACGGCCAGACGGCGGTTCCACCATGCCTGATCGATCGTCTCGCGCTCGAACGAGAGCACGCGCACGGCGATCGAGCCGACCTGGTAGTGGCCTTGCGCGATGAAGTCGCCGGCGCGGGTGAAGACCTCGACCAGCGCCCCCTCGGCGAAATCGGACTCCTCCTCGGCGAGGATATGGTCGATGGCGCCCGAGAAGATCCACGGGTGGCGGCGCAGCAGCGACTCTTCCTTGCCTTTGCGCAGATGGATTTGCGGTATCATGGTGCTTGATGTTCGGTGATTTGCGGCGTGCGCAGCAGCCGTTCGTAGATGCGGATGCAGACCCACGCGTCGGTGGCGGCGTAGAGTTTCTGCTTGTCGGTGAGCGTCGCGGCCTCCCAGTTGCTCAGGCGCTGGGCTTTGGAGACGCGCCGTCCCAGCACGAGGGCCGAGAGTTTGCGCAGGCTCTTCTCGCCGATGCCCCAGCGGGGCGCGATCTGCTGCAGGTCGACGAAGCCCCCGTCGGGAAAGCGGCGCAGCTGGCGCAGCGACCGCAGGTCCCCGGCCACGTCGGCCCCGATCTTGAGCGGCCGCTCGGCGCCGAGCAACTGCAGGATGGGTTTGGCGAGCGGGATGCGGTTGATCCGGAAGAGGTAGCACCGGTCCGGCGCGGAGAGCTGCAGCAGCGAGACCTTGTACATGACGCCCGGGCGGAACGAAGGCCGCGTCTCGGTGTCGAAGCCGATGACGGGCTGCCGCGAGAGGTAGTCGCACGCCTCGGCGATGTCGCGCTCGTGCTCCACGATGCGGATTTCGCCCCGGAACTCGATGGCCGGAAGGCGGGCGGTGTCGTCGTTGGTGATCTTATCGGGAAAGGGATTCGTAGACATCATCGAAGAAAAGTTCCTACAAATTTAAGGAATAATTCTTAAAATACCCTCTTTGTCGGAGACGATTTTACCCTCGTCGAGCAACAGGCGCACGGCCCGGGCCACCAAGTCGGGCGGGCAGGCGTTGCGGTCGGCCAGCCGGCGTGCGTCGGCGGGGGCTTCGGCGAGCTGCTGCAGGAGCTTTTCGGCGAGCTGGAGGATCCGCTTCTCGTCGCGCCGCCGGGCCAGACAGAGGTCGCAGACCCCGCACGGCCGGGCCTCCTGGTCGCCGAAGTAGTTCTCCAGCACGACGCTGCGGCAGCGGCTGTCGTTCGAGGCGTAGTCCATCATCCGCTCGAAGCGCCCGCGCTGCAGCTCCTGCCGCCGCAGGTAGGTTTCGGGGGCGATGTAGAGGTCGGCGCGGCGCGTGCGCTGCCGGTCGAAGCAGAGGATCGGCGAACGGTTGGCGGGGACGTAGCGGATGACGCGCAGCTGCCACAGCTGCTTGAGCAGCTCGCGGACCCGCTCGATCGGGTAGCCGCTCCAGAGGGCGATTTCGCCCTCGTCGATGGGCCGCAGCTCGGAGAAGACCCCGTTGTAGAGGCGCAGGAGCGTGCGGATGAAGTGGTCGAGGTCGTCGCGGCGGATGCGCAGCTTGTAGAGGTCGTCGCGCTCGATCATGAAGCGGATGCGCGCGGGGTTCTCCTGCGCGTCGGTGAGCGTGAGGTAGCCGTTCTGCTGCAGGAGCTTCAGCGCCCCGACGACCGTGCCGGGCCAAAGGTGCTGCCGCGCGCAGAAGTCGTGGATGTTGAAGAGGCAGGCAAGGCCGGCCCGGTCGCCGATGCCGAACTGCAGGTAGGAGCAGACCGCCTCGTAGATCTCCTTGACCTGTTCGAGCGGCGGGAACTCCTCGGCGATGCGGCGGGCGATGCGGCTGCCGTCGTCCGAAGCGACGAGCAGCAGGGCGTAGGCCCGTTCTCCGTCGCGGCCGGCACGCCCGGCTTCCTGATAGTAACTTTCGAGCGAGTCGCAGGGGGCGTAGTGGACGACGAAGCGCACGTCGGGTTTGTCGATGCCCATGCCGAAGGCGTTGGTAGCCACGATGATGCGTGTCTTGCCGGAGATCCACTCCTCCTGTCGGAGCGTCCGCTCGGCGTGAGGCATGCCGGCGTGGTAGGCCCGGGCGGCGAAGCCCTCGTCGGAGAGCAGCTTGGCGATCTGCTCCGTGCCCTCGCGCGTGCGCATGTAGACGATGCCCGAGCCGGGAACGTTGCGCACCAGACGCAGCAGCTGCGAGTTCTTGTCGTCGGTGTGGCGGACGCTGTAGGAGAGGTTGGGGCGCGCGAAGCTGCTGCGCAGCAGGTGCGGCTCGGCGAAGCGCAGGCGCTGCATGATGTCGTCGGCGACGAGCCGGGTGGCCGAGGCGGTGAGCGCCAGCACGGGGACGCCCGGCAGCAGCTCGCGCAGCTCGGCGATGCGCAGGTAGGAGGGGCGGAAGTCGTAGCCCCACTGCGAGATGCAGTGGGCCTCGTCGACGGCCAGCAGGCTGACGTTCATGCGCACGACCCGCAGGCGGAACGCCTCGGAGGCGAGCCGCTCGGGGGCGACGTAGAGGAACTTCATGTCGCCGTAGGCGCAGTTGTCGAGCACGATGTCGATGCGGCGGGGCGGAAGTCCGGAGTGGACGGCCGCGGCGGGAATGCCGCGGGACCGCAGGCGGTCGACCTGATCCTTCATCAGGGCGATCAGCGGCGTAACGACGATGCAGAGCCCCTCGCGGGCCATCGCGGGAACCTGATAAGTCAGCGACTTGCCGCCGCCCGTAGGCATCAGGGCGAGGGTGTCGCGCCCGGCCAGAACCGAGCGGATGATCTCCTCCTGCATGGGCCGGAAGCCGTCGAAGTCCCAGTAGCGGTGCAGGATGTCGCGGATTTTCTCGTCGCCGGATTGCATTTTACAAAAATAGGAATTAAAAATGAAAAAGAGAAGAAAGAGGCTACCGTCCTTCTCTTCCTTTCTTCCGTTGAAAGATTGTAGCGGTGCTACTTGATTTTTGCCGCTTTTTGTGCCGGCAAAAAGCGGCGCAAAAACCTCTCCGCCCGACTGTCTTCGCCTACTCCGGAGCGGCTAACGCTGCTCCGGGCGCCTATTCGCGGGTTTGCGAGCAAACCGGCCCCTGCGCTGACGCTTTTAGCCGCTCCTCCGAAACGGCTCCGACAACATGGCGGATTCCGGATTTTCTGCGTAATGTTCAATTTTACCTAAGATAAGTTTTCCGGCTCGGATGTTGGACGGAACGGGAAAAATTCATAATTTTGCGAAACGAAAAGAACGCGGAAGTTCGCGATGGCTCGAAGAAGGTACATATCGCTGATGCTGCTCGCCGTCTATCTGCTGGCGACGGGCGGAGCGTGGATGCTCTCGCTGTCGTGCCGCTGTCAGGCGGAGCGGCAGGGAGAACACCTCTGCTGCGTGGCGGGGCATCATGTCGGGCATGACCATGATGCGGCGGCGGAAGAGCTGTGCGCCACCTGCACCTGCGACCGCCATTCGACCGAAATCGCGCTCTACACGGCCTCGCAGGACGACCTGCGCGAGTGCCGGTGCGCCGTGCTGGCGCTGCCCCATTGTCTGGCGGCCGCGCAGGCCGCCCGGCTGGCGGCCCCGAAATTCCGCAAGGAGCGGATCGCGGAGCCGGCCTATCCCCTGCCGCAGGCGCCCTGTCTGCGGATCTCATCCCTTCGTGCTCCTCCCGCATCGGTCTGAAACCGTGCGGACCGGCCCCTCAGGAGCGGGTCGGTCCGGAACCGAGTTTTAACTGATAAACGGAATGCAATGAAAAACAGAAAAATCTTTCTATTTACGATTGCCCTTGTCGTCTCCGGCGCCGCGTCGGCGCAGGAGCTGCGGGGCACGGTGCGCGATGCCGAAGGGCAGCCGCTGGTCGGAGCCGCCGTCTACTGGGCCGGCACGAACGTGGGAGCGAGCACCGACGCCGACGGTGCATACCGCCTGCACCGCGTGAAGAATTACGACCGGCTGGTCGCGACCTATCTGGGTTATGTGAACGATACGCTGCAGGTGGCACCCGGTGCCGCCCGGGCCGAATTCGCCCTGCAGACCGAGGGCGTGGCGCTGGACGACGTGGTGATCGAAGGCACGATGAGCGGCAACTTCGTCAAACGCGACGGCATCATGAAGGGCGAGATGATCTCCTTTGCGGGTCTGTGCAAGATGGCCTGCTGCAACTTGGCCGAGTCGTTCGAAAATTCGGCCTCGGTAACGGTGGGCTACAGCGACGCCATTTCGGGCGCGCGGCAGATCAAGATGCTCGGACTGGCCGGCACCTACACGCAGATCCTCGACGAGAACCGTCCGATCATGCGCGGTCTGTCGGCCCCCTACGGTCTGAGCTACACGCCCGGCATGTGGCTCAACTCGATCCAAGTGTCGAAAGGAGTCTCGTCGGTAACGGCGGGCCATGAGGCGATCACGGGTCAGATCAATCTGGAACACCGCAAGCCTACGGACAACGAACGCCTGTTCGTGAACCTCTATCTGGACGACGAGCTGCGGCCCGAAGCCAACATCACGACGGCTTTTCCGGTGTCGCGCGACGGAAAACTGACCTCCGTGATTCTGCTCCACGGCTCGATGGACACCGACGTGCGCAAGATGGATCACAATCGGGACGGATTCCGCGACCTGCCGAAAGCCGATCAGATCAACGTGGCCAACAAGTGGCTCTATGCGGCGGACAACGGCACGCAGATCCGCTGGGGCTGGAAGTTCGTACAGGAGAACCGCCTGGGCGGCATGTACGGCTTCAAGAACACGGCGGCCATGCGCGACGCGATGGCGGCGGACTGGGACTGGCGGGCGACGGATCGCCCGATGCCCCTCTACGGCTCGCACATCCGCAACCGCGGCGCCAACGGCTACTTCAAGATCGGCACGCCCCTCGGTCCGTCGGTCTACGACGAGGAGACGCAGGACGAGATGCGCTCGAATCTGGCGTTCGTGGTGGACTTCGACCACTTCAACGAAGATGCCTACTTCGGGCTCAACGACTACTCGGGCAACGAAAACACGCTGTCGGCGAATCTGATGTATGCGCACTACTTCACCTACCGTTCGTCGCTGAACGTGGGAGTGCAGGGTCATTTCTCGTCGGTGCGCGAGAAGCTGCTCAACGCCGCGCCGTGGATCGCCCAGACGCCCGAAGCGCTCTACGATCTGGACCGCACGGAGAACGAAGCGGGAGCCTATGCGGAATACACCTACACGATCGCAGACAAATTTTCGCTGGTGGCCGGCGTGCGCGGCGACTACAACGACTATTATGACAAGTTCTACTTCACGCCCCGCGGTCATGTGAAGTGGAACATCACCCCGACGACGACGCTGCGCGCCTCGGCCGGTCTGGGCTACCGCTCGACGAACGTCATCACGGACAACATCGGCATGCTGGCGACGGGTCGCCGGATCCTTTTCGACGGTGCCATGTCGGGCACGGAAGGCGAAGCGGCGTTCAAGGCCCTCGACCGCATGGAGAAGGCGCTGACCGCAGGCGGCAGTCTGACGCAGACCTTCTCGGCGCTGGGGCGGGACAACCTGACGCTGAGCTTCGACTACTTCCGCACGCAGTTCTACAACTCGGTGGTGGCCGATCAGGAGTGGAATCCGCAGTATATCGACGTATACGCCACGCGCGGCCGCTCCTACACGGATACCTACCAGATCGACTTGTCGTGGACGCCCGTGGAGCGGCTGGACATCTTCGCGACGTTCCGCTACACGGACAGCGAGATGACGATCGACCGTCCGGACGGCACGACGGCCCGCGTGGAACGTCCGTTGGTGAGCCAGTACAAGACGCTGCTCAACATCCAGTACGCCACGAAGTTCCGCCGCTGGGTATTCGACGCCACGGCCCAGCTGAACGGACCCTCGCGCATCCCGACGCAGACGGGCGATCTGGCGGACTCGCGCTACTCGCCCCGCTATCCGATGTTCTACGCGCAGGTGAGCCGCAAGGTGGGCAAGTTCGACATCTACGCGGGCTGCGAGAACATAGCCGACTACCGTCAGAAAGACCCGATTCTGCATGCGGAGAACCCTTACTCCTACGAGTTCAACTCGATGAACGTATGGGGTCCCCTGATGGGCCGCAAGTTCTACATCGGCATGCGGCTGAATCTCTATTAAAATCGGCTCGGCGAGCGAGCGGGAGCGGAGAGCGCCTGCGGTGCTGCCGGGCGGAAGCGGAACTGCCGGAAACCATGCGGGCAAGCGCAGGCGGGGGCCGTGCGGGTACCGCGATAAATTGAACACGAAGACAAAGAAACGATTCAAAAGACAAACCGAAATCATGAAGAAAATTGCGATGCTGTGTCTGGTGCTCCTGATGGGTGCCGGCACGATGCGGGCGGCGAAGCCTGCAGCCGAAAAGAAGACGGTAACGACGGTGTTCTGCACCGACATCCACTGCGACCACTGTGCGAAAAAGATCATGGACAACGTACCCTCGCTGGGCAAGGGGATCGAAGAAGTGCAGGTTGACGTGGCGACCAAAGAGGTGAAGGTAACCTACGATGCGACGAAGAACACGGACGAAAACATCGTCAAGAAGCTGGCGTCGCTCAAAGTGAAAGCCGAACCCAAACCGGCGGAGGATAAATAGGACGCCGGACGACGAAGAGACGGCAGGGGCCTTTCGGGGCTCCTGCCGTTCGTATATGGGGACTTTTAGGGGGGGGGATTCGGTAGTCGGGGATTTTCGGGTGGGCGTCGTTCGTATATGGGGATGGGCGAGATGCTTTTTTAGGGCGGGGATTCGGCTGTCGATGCCGGGGATTTTTGGCGGGCGCGGGAGTATATTCGGCTGCCGGGCCGTCGGGGCAAGAACACGAAAAGTCCCCCGGAGCAGCATGGGGCTGCTCCGAGAGACTCGGGAGCTATTTTGTTCCGAAAAGAACTTCCGGACGGAATCCTGCAGCGGGGCGACATGCTCTACCTCGCGAGACATGTGCTGGTACCTGTCGTAGGGTATATCCGAAGTGCATCCTGAAGAGGCGAAAACACAGGAAAACCGGAACGGCACGGTCGGAGCGGAGACCTGAACGGAGGAAATTCGCGGAACGAAGACGATTTTCGAAGTCCTGAAAGGACGAGGGAAAACGACCGACGTCGGTGAGAAAACAGCTGTTCCGAAAGGAGGCGTTGCCCGGAATGGCTCTCGTCGCATCGATAAAGTACAGCGCGCCTGTACGACGATCCGCCGCCTGCGGAACAGAACAAAGATACAACGCAGAAAGGCCTTTGTCAAGAGGCAAATGTAAAGTTCGACATTTTTACTGTCGAACTTTACGCTTTTTCGGAGTGAGGCCGGGAGGCAAATGTCTCGGAATGAATGAGGAATAGTGGATAATGAATGATTATTGGAACTTCTTGAAAAATCCGTTTCGCTGACGGCTGCGACAAGGGGGCGGAAGATTTATTATTGTTAACTATTCATTTTAACTATTAACCGAAAAAAGCAGCTTGCAGATGCTGGACGCAGCGCACGGATAAACCGTGGGCCCGACCGTCCGAGTTCAGAGGATTCACGTTGCCGGAATTCAGACCCAGATCGCCTGCATTGACATGGCTGGCGGCGTAGGGCGAAGAGGACCAATACCAACCGCCCGTGCCGACAGCCGTCAGGCCTCCCGTCGTCAGGGTACGGTAGCCCGAAGCAGGCGCATAGAGCAATTGCTGGAATGAATGCCGGAAAGGGAGCGGCTTTCCGGCAGACTGGGATATAAACCCGCCCGGGATGAGGGGAGAGATGAGGGCGAGTAGGAGTAACTGGCTCTATCTCCCCATAGAACCCCGCTTCTTAAGCGGGCGGGGGATTGCTGAATCTGCGGCCGCGCTAACGAAAACCGTGGTCTTCATTATTCCGGGTCGTAGCTGCTTTGTCGAAGCAAAAATAAGTTATTTTTCAAAAAAGCAGCTTGCAGATGCTGGACGCAGCGCACGGTGAAGCCGTAAGAACGAACCTCAACGTGCAACGGGTACACGACATTCGCATTGAATGCCATGCCGGCACCACTGGCACTGCCAGCAGATGCAGGCGAAGCAGACCAACATTCGCCCTCCATGCCGACATTCGACAAAGCTCCCGTCATGCGGTTGCGGTAGCCCGAAGCAGGCGCACAAAAGCAATCGCTGGAATGGATGCCGGAAAGGGAGCGGTGCAATTAAGAATGAAAAATGAAAAATTAAGAATGAAGAAATATTTTCTGCATCCCAGACAATCATTCATTCTATACATTATTCATTAGCTCGCCAACTTTCCGGCAGACTGGAATATAAAACCCGCCCGGACGATGCGGGGAGAGATGAGGGCGAGTAGGAGTAACTGGCTCTATCTCCCCATAGAACCCCGCTTCTTAAGCGGGCGGGGGATTGCTGAATCTGCGGCCGCGCTGGCGGAAGCTCTGGAAGAACATCCCGCCACTCCGGGTCGAAGCTGCTCGGTAATCGGTGCGGGTTACTCCATCGGCCGGATGCGGATCTCGGTGGTGTCGAGAGCCTCGACCTCGCGGACGAGCCGCTCCAGATCGGTCTTCTCCTCGACCTGCCCGTAGTGGTAGGGGTAGAAGATCAGGGGCTTCATGGTGCGGATGACCTCGACGGCCTGCTCGACGGTCATGGTATAGGGCTGGTTGACCGGCAGAAAGGCGATGTCGACGTCGCGCAGAGCCTTCATTTCGGGCGTAGGCTCCGTGTCGCCGGCGATGTAGATGCGCGTGCCCCCGACGGTGAGCAGGTAGCCGCAGTCCTCCCGCAACTTGGGGTGGAACTGCAGGTGCCCTTTGGTGGTGTTGTAGGCGGCGACGGCCTCGATCTTCACGTAGTCGCGCGGCGCGGCGACGCTCCCGGGACGCATGACGTGCCCCTCCATGCCGAAAGCCTCGGCCGTGGTGCGGTCGCTCAAGATGTCGGTCTTCGAAGTCCGCAACTTCTCGACCGTCGGAAGATCGAAATGATCGTTATGCGAGTGGGTCAGCAAAATGAGGTCCGCTTTCGGCAGGCGCGCGGCCTGCGCGGACAACCCGACGGGGTCGACGTAGATGCGGCGTTGCCCCACGTCGATGGCGAGCGACGCGTGGCCGAAGAAGGTGATGACGAATTCGGTGCCGTCGTGCGCGGTCAGCGTGTCGGACGGGTAGACCGGCGGTTTCCTGCGGCCGCAGCCGAAAAAAGAGAGTATGGACATGATGTATGACTTTGCGAAGTCGAAGATACGAAAAATATTCGGTTCGGCGAACGGAAAAAAAGAGATTTCCGTTGCAGAATGCGAAAAAATTCGTACTTTTGCACGCTATGTTTAACTAATTAACTGTTTACGACAATGCCGAAAATGAAAACCAATGCCGCGGCGAAGAAGCGCTTCACCTTCACCGGCACAGGAAAGATCAAGCGTAAACACGCTTATCACAGCCACATCCTGACCAAAAAGACGACGAAGCAGAAACGAAACCTCTGCTATGCAGGTACCGTTTCCGCTGCCGACGAAGCGAAAATCAAGAACCTGCTCGTGAAATAATCCGGGCGGAATTTTATCAACCGGAGCGAATCAGCCCCCAAGAACGCGGGAGAACCGCGTCGCTGACAGCTCTCAAAAAACATTCAGACTATGCCACGTTCAGTCAATGCAGTCGCATCCCGCGCACGCAGAAAGAAAGTCCTGAAACTTGCCAAAGGCAATTTCGGTTCGAGGGGAAACGTTTGGACCGTAGCGAAAAACACGGTCGAAAAAGGTTTGCAGTTCGCATATGCGCACCGCCAACTCAAGAAGCGGACATTCCGCTCGCTGTGGATCACGCGTATCAACGCCGCCGTCCGCGCGCAGGGAATGACCTATTCGCAATTTATCGGCAAGCTCAACACCAAAGGCATCGCCCTGAACCGCAAGGTTCTGGCCGATCTGGCGATGAACGAGCCGAAGGCATTCGCAGCAATAGTTAAGGCAGTAAACAAATAAGCGGGAGACCGCTTGGGCCGGCCGGGACGACGCAAGTCGTCCCGGCTGTTTTTTTGTCAGGGGGGGGCGGGGAGAGCTTCGACGGTTTTTTTGTTTTTTAGGGGGCGGTTGTTTTTGTTGGCGGGCGGGTGGAAGGAGGAGAGAAAGGGAGGAGGGGTAGAGCCGGCGGGTGGTGTGGAGAAGGTGTCTATGGGCCGGGGGGGGCGGCGGCTTCGGTCGGGGTGGTGTTTGTCGAGGCGGGAGAGATTGGCTGTGTTTGTCGGGGTGCGGAACGAAGGCTCGGCAAAACCGAATCGGGCGCGACGTAAGGGGAGAGGGTGGAGCGGCAGTCGGGCGCAGAGAAGATGAACCTGCTGGGGACGATATGGGCGGAAAAAGCCGGTTCGAGCGGAGAAGCGGATCGAATTCAGAACCACCGGAACACTTCGACCAACGCGGAGTCGCGGGACATCTCGGCCGGATTGGTGCCGGGGATTCCCTCGGGAATCGCTTCACCCAGTTTTTCGAACAGCTCGACCCAAAATTGCGGCATTGAGCCGTCGGCCGCCCGGAAATTCATCGGCCGGGCCGGAAATATACGTTCGCCGGAGGGGCGGCGGTAGCTCTCCCAGACCAGTTCGCTGCAATACATCTTGCCGTTGTCGGGGCGGAACGAATAGTCGTAGGGCTGCCCCATGCAGCTGCGGGCCCGTGCGACGGCCGCGGCGATGCCGGTCGTGTCTTTCAGCCGCATGGCGACGACGACCGGTCGGCCATCGAGCATAGCCGACTTATTCAGAAAATCGTTCAGTGCTGTCATCCGCACGCCGCCGGGGGAAGTTGCCTCCAACACCGAATCGGCACCCTCGCCGCAGACGGCGATGCCCACATGGGTAAAGGTTATCGGAGTGTCGTTGCCTGTTGCAGCCGTGATGGCACCGCTCATGGCCGATTCCTCTCCGACCTGAAAGAGCAGATCGCCGGAGCGGAGCGGTCGGTTCGGGCGGCTGCAAGCGAATGCTCCGAAGAGCATACCTATATATATTAGTGATCTCATGAATTTGGGGCGGAGCCGTAGGCTTCGCGGGTCGGTCTGCAAATATACTAAAAATTTTTCATAACTAACTTGCTGACTTTTAGCCGGGTGTCGGAAACAGCGGAAAAATGGTGCAAAAAAGTGCGGAAAATATTTGGAAATAACATTCCGAAACGCTTATCTTTGCATCCGCTTCGAGAGAGAAACGACGATCGGGGCGCACAGAAACACGTTCTGAAAAAGTTTTGAAAAAAGGTTCCGATTTTTTTGGAGTTATCGAAATTTGACTTACCTTTGCATCCGCTTCGAACAAGACGGCTTCCGTCGGAAGCGAAGCGAAACAAGGTTCATTGTCATGCACCTTTTCTTGCCTCGGCAGAGCTCGAATAAATTCGACTTTGCGCTCGGCTTACGAAAAGGTTCTGAAAAATTTCTGAAAAAATCTTCCGAAAAGATTTGGCGGTTTCAAAAAAGGTTTTTACCTTTGCACCACTTTCCGCAATGAAAAATCGGCGGACGGAACCGAGGGAGAGATCGAAAGATCGGACCCCGACAGAAACGAGAAATTGTTCTTTATAGAAATATATCGAGCAGCGTTCTTTGAAGTATTTGAGCAGCTAAAGTTTTCCCACTCTCTTCGGAGAGTGATTTCAAACAATACCTTTGAGATTAGAGCGAAAGATCTAAAACAAAACATTTTATACAATGGAGAGTTTGATCCTGGCTCAGGATGAACGCTAGCGGCAGGCT
>JAMPGH010000001.1:1347419-1352978 GCA_023664045.1 Alistipes senegalensis
AGCAATCCCCGGCCTAAGAGGCCGGTTTTAAGAAAGGGGTACTTTCAAAAAACCGAGCCAAACCTAAGGTCGGTGTATATTTCAGTCTGTCGGAAAGCAGCCTTAATGAATAGTTGATAATGAATAGTGAATAATTATTTTGCGAGTTCACGGAATTTTGCAAAGGCTATCTTTTTGTTGCTCTGCCAATTATTCACTATTAACTATTCATTATTCATTGCGAAAGGTTTCCTTTTCGGCATTCATACCAGCGATTGCTCACCACGCCTGCTTCGGGCTACCGCAATACGACGGGAGACCTGACCTACGTCGGCGAATATGGCCCTTGTTGGTCTTCATCGCCGCTTGAAGCGGATGATGTCCATGTCGGCTACCTCTGGTTTCGTGCAGGAAAGGTAGCTCCATTGGACGGCGGTTACCGCGCCTACGCTTTCCCTGTGCGCTGCGTCCAGCATCTGCGGGCTGCTTGTCTTCAAGTCGAAAGAGACGGGGATCGGATGCAAAAAAAAACATTGCCCGGATCGAAGTCCGGGCAATGCCCCCGCAGGGTCGTGAGTTGCGTCATCATCCCAGCTCCGAGCATCCAGCATTCGCTCGGAACGCCCGGATACGATGAAGCGTGAGCTCCGTATCGCAAGCGTAGTGCAAAGATACGAAAATTCCCCCCCCCACAAATTTTGGACCAAATGAATAATCAAAAGGTCTTAATGCGTTATAAATATAACGATTGCGGGTCGATCCATGCAGTGAAAGGATTTTCGGCAGACCTGAAAATCGGAGAAGGAGTTAAGGAACGCAGCGGAGGAGTTGTGGAGATCGGGAGAATCCGAAGAGTCGAGACGATGAAGATATCGGGGCTAATGCCGAGGCGGTGCGTGTGGAGGTGAAGGAATGGAAATATCGGGAGAGTGGAAGGGACGCGACTGCGAAAACGAAGAAGCATGCAGCGTAGACGACGAGATGTCGGAAGTGGTAAGGCTGGGAGTTGGAGTAAAGAGGAGTGAGGGACCGTGGAAGATCGGACGGACCGAAAGTCGTGCTGCCCGCGGGGCGGGAGAAATTCCTTCGGGCGTTGAGAGCGTTCGGTAAAAAACAGAAAAAAGCAGCCTGCAGATGCTGGACGCAGCGCACGGTGAAGCCGCGGGCACGCTGGAGCCCATGGAGCGGATTGATGTCCTCCGGGCTGAAACTCAAGCTGCCACCATTGGCATTGCCTGCAGCCGACGGAGAAGAACTCCAATAATAGCCATTCTGCCCGACGACCGTCAGGGCTCCCGTCATAAAGTGGCGGTAACCCGAAGCAGGTGCAAAAGCAATCGCTGAAATGAATGCTACCGAGGATTTACCCGAGAATCGATGCTACACGCACCCAAAATCGATTTCTTTCAAGGTCCCAATTCGGCAACAGACTTGATGTATACAACCTACAGACACTATTCGATATGTCGGCAGGTGGATTGCTGAATCTGCGGCCGCGCTGGCGGAAGCTCTGGAAGAACATCCCGCCACTCCGGGCCGAAGCTGCTTTATCGAAGCAAAAATAAGTTATTTTTCAAAAAAAGCAGCCCGCAGATGCTGGACGCAGCGCACGGGGAAGGCGTAGGCGCGTACAAATCCGTTCATCGGGTTCACATTCCCCGAATCGGAATACAGGACACCTCCATTAGCATGCCCTGCTGCATACGGAGACGAGGACCAATAGTCTCCGATCGAGCCGACGTTCGACAAAGCTCCCGTCGTACAGTCGCGGAAGCCCGAAGCAGGAGCTGAAAGCAATCGCTGGAATGAATGGCGGAAAGGAAACCTTTCTTAATGAATAATGAATAGTTAATAGTGAATAATTGTCAGAACCACAAAAAAGTTGCTTTTTGAAAAAACGCGATCTCGCAACTTAATTATTCATTATACATTATTCACTATTCATTAAAGTTGCTTTCCGGCAGACTGGAATATATACCGGCCTAAGGTCGGACCCGGTTTTTTGAAAGTACCCCTTTCTTAAAACCGGCCTTTTAGGCCGGGGATTGCTGGATCTGCGGCCGCGCTGGCGGAAGCCCTGAAAGACATCCGCCACTCCGGACCGAAGCTGCTTGCTGCAAAGATAAAACGAAAAAAGGAACGACCGACGGAGCGGCCGTTCCCTTTTTCGGGGATCGGAAGCAAGGACTACTTCATGTAACCCTTGATGTAGTGGTGGTGCGAACCCCAGCGCTCGAAAGCGGCGCGGTCGAGCTCCTCGCGGGCCGACGGGTGGGCGATGGAGATCAGCAACCGGGCGCGCTCCTGCATGGTTTTGCCGTAGAGGTCCACGGCACCGAACTCGGTAACGAACCAGTGGATGTGGTTGCGCGTGGTAACGACGCCGGCGCCGTCCAGCAGTGTGGGGCAGATCTTCGAGACGCCCTTGTTGGTGATCGACGGCATGGCGATGATCGCCTTGCCCCCTTTGGAGAGCGATGCGCCGTAGACGAAGTCGATCTGACCGCCGACGCCCGACCAGAATTTGGTGCCTAAAGAATCGGCGCACACCTGTCCCGTGAGGTCGACCTGCAGGGCCGAGTTGATGGCTACGAAGCGGTCGTTCTGCGAGATGATGTAGGGATCGTTGGTATAGCCGACGTCCATCATCAGCACGCCCGGATTGTCGTCGATGAAGTCGTAAACGGCTTTCGAACCCATGAGGAACGTCGAAACCATCTTGCCGGGGTCGGTCTTCTTGGCCTCGCCGTTGACCACGCCCTTTTCGACGAGCGGCAGCACGCCGTCGGCGAACATCTCGGTGTGGATGCCCAAGTTCTTATGGCCGCCCAGCTGGCTCAAAACGGCGTTGGGAATGGCGCCGATGCCCATCTGGAGCGTAGCCCCGTCCTCGATCAGAGCCGCGCAGTGCTTGCCGATCGCCGTCTCGACCTCGTTGGGCTCCGAGAACTTGGCCTCGATCAGAGGCGTGTCGTCCTCGACGAACAAGTCGATCTTCGACATGGGGATCATGGCCTGACCGAACGCGCGGGGCACGTTCTTGTTGACGACGGCGATGACGTGCTCGGCGCACTCGACGGCCGCCAACGTGGCGTCGACCGACGTGCCGAGCGACACGTAGCCGTGCTTGTCGGGCGGGCAGACCTGAATCATGGCCACGTTGCACGGCACGGCGCCGCAACGATAGAGCTTCTGCGTCTCGCTCAGGAAGATGGGGATGTAGTCGGCATGGCCGCTTTGCGTAACCTTGCGCACGTTGGCGCCGACGAAGAACGAGTCGAGCTGGAAGATGCCCTCGAACTTGGGATCGGCATAGGGCGCCGGACCCTCCGTGTGGAGGTGATGGACGTGTACGTCCTTCAACTCGCCGGCCTCGCCGCGGGCGCACATGGCGTTGATCAGACACTGCGGAGCCGAAGCTACGGAACTCAGATGGACGTGATCGCCCGATTTTATCACCTTGACCGCCTCTTCGGGGGTGGTGAAACGAATTTGGGTGTTCATGTTCTGCTATTTGGGTTGGTTTTACTTATTTGCGCTTGACCTCGACCTGCTCGTAGCCCTCGACGATGTCGCCCACGCGGATGTCGTTGAACGACTCGATGTTCAGACCGCAGTCCTGACCCGAAGCTACCTCCTTGACATCGTCCTTGAAGCGCTTCAGGGAACCTAACTTGCCGGTGTAGATGACGATGCCGTCGCGGATGACGCGGATGGGCGTCGCACGCTGCAACTTGCCCTCGCGGACGATACAGCCCGCGACGGTGCCGACCTTCGAGATCTTGAAGATCTCCATGACCTCGACCGAGGCGACGATCTCCTCCTTCATCACAGGCTCCAACATGCCCTCGATAGCGTCCTTGATGTCGTTGACGGCGTCGTAGATGATCGAGTAGAGGCGGATTTCGATCTCCTCCTTCTCGGCGACGCGCCGTGCGGCGGCCGACGGGCGCACCTGAAAGCCCACGATGATGGCGTTCGAAGCGGCGGCCAGCAGGACGTCGGACTCCGAGATCTGACCCACGGCGGCGTGGATGACATTGACCTGCACGCTCTCCTTCGAGAGCTTGATGAGCGAACCCGACATGGCCTCCACGGAGCCGTCGACATCGCCCTTGACGATGATGTTGAGCTCCTTGAACGAACCGATGGCGATGCGGCGGCCGATCTCGTCGAGCGTAACGTGCTTCTGGGTCATGATGCCCTGCATGCGCTGCAGCTGCTCGCGCTTGTTGGCGATTTCGCGGGCCGAGCGGTCGTCCTCCATGACGTTGAATGTATCGCCGGCCTGCGGCGCGCCGTTGAGACCCAGCACCTGCACGGGCGTCGAGGGTCCGGCGACGGTAACCTTCCTGCCGTCCTCGTTGAACATGGCCTTGACGCGGCCGGTGTAGGTACCCGACAACACGACGTCGCCGATATGCAACGTACCGCTCTGCACGAGGATCGTGGAGACGTAGCCGCGGCCCTTGTCGAGCGTCGACTCGATGACCGTACCCATGGCTTTCTTGTCGGGGTTGGCCTTCAGATCGAGCATCTCGGCTTCGAGCAGCACCTTTTCGAGGAGCTTGTCGAGGTTCAGACCCTTCTTGGCCGAGATCTCCTGGTCCTGATACTTGCCGCCCCACGACTCGACGAGGTAGTTCATCTGCGAGAGCTGCTCCTTGATGTGGTCGGGGTTGGCGTTGGGTTTGTCGATCTTGTTGATGGCGAAGACCATCGGCACGCCGGCGGCCTGCGCGTGGTTGATCGCCTCGACGGTCTGCGGCATGACGCTGTCGTCGGCCGCGACGATGATGATCGCCACGTCGGTGATCTTGGCGCCGCGGGCGCGCATGGCCGTGAAAGCCTCGTGGCCCGGGGTGTCGAGGAACGTGATCTTCTGGCCGTTCAGTTCGACGCTGTAGGCACCGATGTGCTGCGTGATGCCGCCGGCCTCGCCCTCGATGACGTTGGTTTTGCGGATGTTGTCCAAGAGCGAAGTCTTACCGTGGTCGACGTGTCCCATGACCGTAACGATCGGCGGACGCGGCACGAGGTTCTCCTCGCTGTCGGCATCTTCGTCGGCGATGGCCTCCTGAATCTCCACGGAGACGAACTCGACCTTGAAGCCGAACTCCTCGGCGACGACGGCCAGCGCCTCGGCGTCGAGCCGCTGGTTGATGGAGACCATCAGACCCAGATTCATGCAGGCCGTGATGACCTCCGTGGGCGGGACGTTCATCATCGTGGCCAGCTCGCTGACGGTAACGAACTCCGTAACCTTGAGCGTCGAACGCTCCATAACGGAACGTTCCATCTCCTCGTTCATGCGCTCGGCGGCCGCCTCGCGCTTGTCGCGGCGGTGCTTGGCGCCCGTGTTCTTGGCACCTTTGGCCGTGAGGCGGGCCAACGTATCCTTGATCTGCTTCGAAACCTCCTCGTCGCTCACCTCGGGGCGGATGACGGGCTGGGCGTTCTTCTTGTTCTTGCTGCGGCGTCCCTCGCCCGGGCGGGGCTGGTTCTGCACGCCGCGGGGTCCCTGACCGCCGCCGCGGTGCTGGCCGCGGTATTCCTCGTGCGTGCCTTTGCTGTCGACGA
>JAMPGH010000001.1:1353078-1427479 GCA_023664045.1 Alistipes senegalensis
CGGTGCTGGCCGCCCTGACCGTTCTGGCCGCCGCCCTGCGAACCGCCGCGGCTGCCGGAAGCGCTCTGTCCGCCGCCCTTCTGGGCTTTGCTGACGTCGACCTTCTCTTTGGAGAGGCGCTTGCGCTTATGCTTGCCGCCGGGCACGAATCCCGAGACGTCCATCGTGCCGAGGACCTGCGGACCCGTGAGGGTGGCGATCTCCGGCCGGAAGATGTTGTCTTTGGGAGCCTCGGGCTTGGGTTCCTCGGCTTTGGGTTCGGCCTTTTCGGGCGCAGGGGCTGCAGGCTCGCTCTTTTCGGCATTCGCGGCCGCTGCGGGCTTTTCCGCCTTTTCGGGTGCCGGCTTCGCGGCTTCGGCTTTCGCTTCGGCCCGAGGTTCGGCGGGCTGGGGCTCGGCCTTAGCAGGCGCCTGCGGCGCGGCTTCGGCGACGCTTCTTTCGGCCTTTTCGGGTGCCGGCGCGGCTTCGGGTGCGGGTTTGGGCTCGGCCTTAGGCTTGGGCGAGAGGTCGATCTTGCCGAGGAATTTCGGCTGCTGGATTTCGTCGCGCACGTTGATGACGTTGCTCTTGATGACGACCTCCTTCTCCTCCTCGCGTTCCTGCTTTTTTTGCCCCTCGATGGTGATGGTGGCCTGTTTCTGCGCGATGCGCTCGCGGATCGAATCGCGCGCTCCGGCAGCCGAGCGGTTGGCGCCGAACTCCTTTTCGAGTACGGCGTAGGTTTCCGCGTCGACCTGCGTGTTGGGCGATCCGTCGCTCTTGATGCCCTTCTTGTGCAGGAAGTCCGTGATGGTGTTGATGCCCACGTTGAACTCCTTAGCAACCTGAATGAGCCTTAGTTTTCTTTCATTCCCCATATCGTGTGTTCTCCTTTCTTTGCGGTGGTAAGTGCTTTATTCGAATTCGGCCTTCAGGATCTCGACGACTTTCTGCGCCTGCTCCAGTTCGAGGTCGGCGCGTGCGGCGACCTCCTCGACGGGAAGCTCCAGCACGCTCTTGGCGGTGTCGCAACCTACGTTCTTCAGGGCGTCGATGATCCAGGCGTCGATCTCGTCGGCGAACTCCGAGAGGGCGACATCCTCCTCCTCGATCTCGCGGTAGACGTCGATGTCGTAGCCGGTGAGCATCTTCGAGAGGCGGATGTTCAGACCGCCCTTGCCGATGGCCAGCGACACCTGATCGGGCTTGAGGTAGACGGCGGCGGTCTGCTTCTCCTCGTCGAGGGTGATGGACGAGATCTTCGCGGGGTTCAGGGCGCGCTGGATCATCAGCTGCGTGTTGGCCGTGTAGTTGAGCACGTCGATGTTCTCGTTGCGCAGCTCCTTGACGATGGAGTAGATGCGCGAACCCTTCATGCCGACGCAGGCGCCCACGGGATCGATGCGGTCGTCGTAGGACTCGACGGCGACTTTGGCGCGCTCGCCGGGGATGCGGACGATCTTCTTGATGGTGATCAGTCCGTCGAAGATCTCGGGAACCTCCTGCTCGAACAAGCGTTCGAGGAACTGGTTGGCCGTACGCGAGAGGATGATGCGCGGCTGGTTGTTGTTCATCTCCACGGACTTGACGATGGCTTTGATGGTGTCGCCCTTGCGGTAGAAGTCGTTGGGAATCTGCTCGCTTTTGGGCAGGATGAGCTCGTTTTCGTCGTCGTCGAGGATCAGCACCTCCTTTTTCCAGACCTGATAGACCTCGCCGGTGATGATCTCGCCGACCTTGTCGGAGTACTTCTCGTAGAGGTTGGCCTTTTCGAGGTCGAGGATGCGCGAGGCGAGGTTCTGACGCAGCGACAGCACCGTGCGGCGGCCGAACGACGAGAGCTTGATTTCGTCGACGTAGTCGTCGCCGACTTCGTAGCTGTCGTCGATCTTGCGCATCTCCGAGAGGGCGATCTGCGTGTTGGGATTCTCGACGGCGCCGTCCTCGACGACCGTGCGCGTACGCCAGATTTCGAGGTCGCCTTTCTCGGGGTTGATGATGACGTCGAAATTCTCGTCGGTCTCGTACTGCTTCTGCAGGGCGTGGCGGAAAACATCCTCCAGCACGCCGATCATCGTCGGCTTGTCGATGTTCTTCAACTCCTTGAACTCAGCGAAGTTGCTGATGAGATTCAGATTGTCCATTGCGATTTTATCTTTGTTTTACTTTCGTATATTTTTTTCGGTTTCGGTCGCCGGGGCTTTTCTTCCGATATTTTCTCGGCGGGCTTTTTTCGATTTTTCGCTTCCCGGGCTTTTGCCGCTTCCGGTTCCTCTTTCGCGGCGGCTCCGGTTCTCTTCTTCGGTTCTCTTTTTCCCGGCCCTCTTTCCGGGCTTCTTTGCTTCGGCCCTCTTTGCTTCGGCTCTCTCGCTCCAGGCCTCTCGCTCCGGGCCTCTTTTCGCTCGGCCCCCCCCCTCTGGCCCCCGCGGTTTACTTGAAGTCCAGAAATTCGCGCGTGGACTTGATTTCGGCGAAGGGGTAGGTGCGGGTAACGGTAACGAGCTGCTTGCGTTTCTTGCCCTCGACGGCCTGTTTCTCCTCGTAGGAGAGGGTCAGGGATTCCTCGTCCGCCGCGTCGAGCCGCGCCGTGATCTTGATGCCGCTTGCGAGCAGCACCTCCACGGATTTGCCGACCAGCTTGCGGTATTGGCGCAGGCAGCGGAGCTCCGAGCCGATGCCCGCCGATGCGACCGTGAGGGAGAAATCTTCGGCGTCGCGGTCGAACTCCGCTTCGATGGCGCGGCTCAGCTCCGCGCAGGCGTCGATCGAGACCGACGCGTCGCTGTCGATCAAAAGCTCGATTTCGTTGCCGGGCGAGCAGGTGCAGCCCACCACGAACATCTCCGTTCCCTCCAGTTTCCGCGCTGCGGTTTCGATTATCTTCTGCGTGTCGATCATCTGCGTATGGATTTTAGCAAGAGTCGCGTACCACTATGAAATAAGGGGACTCAAGCGTCCCCTTACTCCGGCATGTCTTACGACATGGCAAATATACGAAAAAAATCCGATATGCAAATAATCATCGCTATTTTTTACTCCTCTTTCGTTTTCGCGGCGTAGGGTTTGATGATGCCGCGCTTCGAGGTGCGGATGAACTCCACGAGGCGGTCGCGCTCGGGGCTTCGGGGTACCGTGCGCTCCACTTCGTCGCAGCCGTTCAGGTAGTTCATGCCGCTCTGGAAGAGGATGCGGCAGGCTTCGTGGATCTCGGCGATGCGCTCGGGCGTGAAGCCGCGGCGCGAAAGCCCCACCTTGTTGATGCCGGCGAAGCGCAGCGTGTCGTTGCGGATGATGATGTAGGGCGGCAGGTCCTGACCCAAGAGCGCCCCGCCCTGAATCATCGAGTGGTCGCCGATGCGGGTCCACTGGTGGATGGCGGCATGGCCGCCGATGACTACCCAGTCGCCCACATGCACCTCGCCCGCGAGCGAGACGCGGTTGGCGATGACGCAGTGGCTGCCTACCACGCAGTCGTGGCCGACGTGGACGTAGGCCATCAGCAGGTTGCCGTCGCCGATGACGGTCGTGCCCGTGGACTGGGTGCCGCGGCTGATGGTTACGTATTCGCGGATGTCGTTGTCGTCGCCGATTTGGCAGGTCGTAACTTCGCCCGCGAACTTGAGGTCCTGCGGCAGGCACGACACCGAGGCGGCGGTGTGGATTTTGCATCGCTTGCCGATGCGGGCTCCGTCGTGGATCACGGCTCCGGGGCCGATCCAGCAGCCGTCGCCGATGACCACGTCGCCGGCGACGTAGGCGAACGGCTCGACGGTAACCCCCTCGCCCAGCCGGGCGTCGGGGTGGATGTATGCGAGTTCGCTTATCATCTTACTGTCTGTTTTTTACGACCTGCGCCATGAGCACGGCCTCGCAGGCGAGGGTTTCGCCGACGAAGGCTTTGGCCTCGACGAGCGCGACGCCGCGGCGGATGGGCTCCAGCAGGTGGATTTCGAACTGAAGCGTGTCGCCCGGCACGACCTTGCGCTTGAATTTCACGCCGTCGATCTTCATGAAGTAGGTCGAGTAGTTCTCGGGATCCTCGACGGTGTTGAGCACCATGATGCCGCTGCACTGGGCCATCGCCTCGACGATCAGCACGCCCGGCATGACGGGCTCCTCGGGGAAGTGGCCCACGAAGAACGGCTCGTTCATCGTAACGTTCTTGATGCCGGCCACCGACGTGGCGTCGCAGTGGAAGATGCGGTCGACCAGAAGGAACGGCGGACGGTGGGGCAGCATGCGGCGGATGTCGTTGATGTCGTAGAGCGCCGGCTTGCGGCAGTCGTAGGCGTAGCGGGGTTTCTCGCCCGCCTTGCGGATCGAACGCTTGAGTTGCTTCATGAACTCCGTGTTGGCGAAGTGTCCGGGGCGCGTGGCCCACACGCGGCCCTTGATGCGCACGCCCAAGAGGGCGAAGTCGCCCAGAAGGTCGAGCAGCTTGTGGCGCGCGAGCTCGTTGTTGTAGCGCAGTTCGAGGTTGTTCAGGTAGCCCGGCCGGATCTCGATGCCCGACTTGTTGAAGATCTTCTTGAGGTTCTCCTGCTCCTCGGCCGGCACGGGGTTTTCGACCACGACGATGGCGTTGTCCAGATCGCCGCCCTTGATGAGGTTCATCTTGATGAGGGGCTCGAGCTCGTGCAGGAAGACGAAGGTGCGGCAGGGCGCGATTTTCGCCGTGTAGTCGTCGCTCGGGTCGAAGGTGGCATACTGGTTGCCGATGATCTTGGAGTTGTAGTCGACATGCAGCGAGACGGAGAACTCGTCGTCGGGGTAGAGGATGATGGCCACGCCCTTTTCGGGGATCGTGTAGACCATCTTTTCGGTTACGTGGTAGAATTTGCGCTCGGCCTCCTGCTCGACGACGCCCGTGCGGACGATGGCCTCGGCATATTCGCGCGCCGAGCCGTCCATGATGGGGGTCTCGGGAGCGTCGATGTCGATCAGGGCGTTGTCCACGCCTAAGGTCCAGAGCGCCGAGACGATGTGTTCGATGGTGCTGACGCGGTGGCCGCCCGCTTCGACGGTCGTGCCGCGCGAGGTGTCGACCACGTTGTCGCACAGGGCGGGAATCGTGGGCTGGCCCTCCACGTCGATGCGGCGGAAGACGATGCCCGTATCGGCGTCGGCGGGATGGACGGTCATCGTTACCCGCACGCCCGTATGCAGGCCCTTGCCCGAAAACGAGACGGGGGCTTTGAGCGTTTGCTGTTTGGTTGACATAAGCGTAGTTCTATATTTTTGCAGTTATATCCTTGTGCCGGAACGGCCCGCTGCCCGGCAGCGGGAGCGGACGGTCGCATTATTTTGCCCCAAAGATATAAAAAATCGCTTAAAAAAAACTAATTTTGCTGCGATTATGTAAGAACCGAGTTGTCGAATAAGGCACTTGCATACGATTTCATACGTCCGTTCTTTTCAAACTTCGTTACCTTGCGGGTTCCGCCCGAAGCCCTGTCTGAGGCGGGGAATTCGGGGGCGGGCCGAAATCCATGAGCGCGGCGGAGCCGCGAGCGACGGGACCGGCAGCAGCAAGAAACGGAGCTTGGAATCGATCCGGTGCGTATAGTTACCTGAAAACACGAATTGTCCGAGATGACCCGCCGCACCCCCGATCCCGATTCCGCCGCACCGCGACCCCTCCGAAGGCCGCGGCTCGACCTGCCGTTCGACGGCCGGCGCGAGGATGCCGGCACGTGGGCCTACGACCATCGCATCGGCCTGTGCATCACGCTGATCGCCTATCTGGTGCTGATGATCGTGCTCGTGTCGTCGAAGATCGTCGTGGGACGGCGGCCCTCCGCGCAAGGCATCTACATCGACCTGCATTCACTGGCCGAGCTGGAGCGCGAGCGCAACCGGCTCGAAGAGGAGGTGCGCCGCCGGCAGGAGCAGCAGGAGCCGATCGACTGGCGGAGCATCCGCAATGCGGCGTCGAACGAAAACGCCCTGAACGAAGAACTCAAGGACGACCGCGGCACGAACGCCGCGGCGATCAACGAGGCGGCGGCCGAGGCGGCCGACCGCATGCGCGCCAACCGCGAAGCCTACGAACAGGGGTTGGCCGAGGAGGCTGCGATCCGCCAGCGCACGGGTTCCGAAGAGGGTGCGGAGCGGCAGGACCGCAAGCTGAAAGGACGCGTAACGGTGTCGTTCTCGCTGGTCGATCCGGTGCGGACGTCGCGCAAACTGGTGGTGCCGGCCTATCGGTGCGAAGGGGGCGGCGACGTGGAGGTGGAGATCGCCGTCGACCGCACGGGCGAGGTAACGGCCGCACGCGTGATCTCGGGCGGCGACGCCTGCATGCGCGAAACGGCGCTCCGCGCAGCCCGGGCCTCGCGTTTCAACATCGACCGCACGGCACCGGCCCGCCAACAAGGCACGATCACCTATATATTCATTCCGCAATAGATATGATGTCCGACTTCACCAATGAAAATATCGTTCTGGTCTTCGCGCTGCTGCTCTTCGTGTCGGTGATCGCCGGCAAGGCCGCCTATCGTTTCGGTACTCCGGCCCTGCTGCTCTTCTTGGGCGTGGGCATGCTCTTCGGGCTGGAGATCATCTCGTTCCGCTCGATCGAGATGACCCACTTTCTGGGCGTGGTGTCGCTGAGCATCATCCTCTTCACGGGCGGCATGGACACCAAATTCTCGCAGATACGCCGCGTCATCGGCCCGGGTGTGGTGCTGGCGACCGCGGGCGTCGTCCTCACGGCGCTGATTCTGGGAACCTTCGTCTGGCTGGTGGCTCCGGCCGTCGGCGTGGAGCTCTCCTTCACGCTGGCGCTGCTGCTGGCCGCGACCATGTCGTCGACCGACTCGGCGTCGGTCTTCTCGATCCTGCGAAGCAAGAAACGCGGCCTGCGGGAGAATCTGAGGCCCCTGCTGGAGCTGGAGAGCGGTTCGAACGACCCGATGGCCTACATGCTCACCGTGCTGCTGGTAGGCACGCTTTCCCATTCGTCGAGCGACATGGGGCTGGGCATGGGCATCCTCCTCTTCATCGTGCAGATGGTCGTCGGCGCCCTGTCGGGCTACCTGATCGGCCGGCTGGCCGTGTGGACGATCAACCGCATCAATCTGGCCAACAAGTCGCTCTATTCCGTATTGCTGCTGGCTTTCATCTTCTTTTCGTTCGCCTTTACCGATCTGATCCACGGCAACGGCTATCTGGCCGTCTACATAGCCGGACTCGTCGTCGGCAACTACAAACTGACGCAGAAGCAGCCCATGACGATCTTTTTCGACGGTTTCACGTGGCTCATGCAGATCATCATGTTCCTCAAACTGGGCCTTTTCGTGGAGATCGACGCGCTGCTGGAACCCGACGTGCTGGTGCTGGGGCTGCTGGTCGGCGTCTTCATGATGACGGTCGCGCGTCCCGTTTCGGTGCTTCTCTGTCTGGCGCCGTTCCGGAAGTTCTCGACCAAAGCGCGCCTCTACGTCTCGTGGGTCGGACTGCGCGGTGCCGTGCCCATTCTTTTCGCGCTCTACCCGATGATGTCGGGAATCGAACATGCCGACCTGCTGTTCCATGTGGTCTTCCTCTCGACGATCCTCTCGCTGTCGGTGCAGGGTACGACGGTGAGTGCGCTGGCCAACATGATGGGGCTCTCCTACGAGGAACGCGAATCGGCCTTCAATGTCAACATGCACGAGGACATCAAGTCGGTACTGACGGAGGTCGCGGTCAACGAAAGCATGCTGGCGAAAGGACGGACGCTGCGGGACATCGCCCTGCCCGAGAATACGCTGGTGATGATGATCTGCCGCGACGGCGACTACTTCGTGCCGAAAGGCAATGCCCGGCTGTCGCTGGGCGACAAGCTGCTGGTGATCTCCGACCGCGACGAGGAACTCGCCGCCTCCTACCGCCACATGGGCATCGACGAGGTGATGAAGCTCTGAGGGGCCCTCGATCCTATCTGCTTTTTCTCCACTTGGGGCGGATGTCGAGGAAGAGCTCGAAGTTCATGCGCGGCATGGGACGCGAGAGCACCGATTCGTACTCCTCGTCGAGGAGGTTTCGGACGGCGAGCTTGACCGAGAGGTCGGACCACCCGAAAGAGAACGTCTTCTCGATCGATACGTCGCTCATGTAGTAGGGATTCACGCGCGAGATCTTGCTCTTCATGTCGTTGTCCGAGGTGGTGAAGCGCTCGCTGTAATAACACCACTTGTAGAGCAGCCGCCACGAGCGGTAGGAGAGGCGCCCCGTCGCCGAAGCCGAAAATTCCGGCACGTAGACCAGCTGCTTGCCGATCGCCCGATCGGCCCAGTCCACGGGGTCGCCGCGGTTGATCGAGGGCGTCCACGAAAACGAGGCGTCCGCGCCCAACTGCCACTCCTTCGCTATCTGCACCGTGGCGTCGGCTTTCAGCTCGACGCCGTAGGCGTGCACCTCCCGGACGTTCTTCGGGGTCCAGAACCCCTTGAAAGTCGGCAGCCAGACGATCCAGTCGTCGATGTAGGAGTCGAACCATGTAGCCGAGCCGTTCAACTTGTATTTTCCAGCCTTGCCGACGGCGAACGAGATTCCGGCGTCGTAGGTTAGGCCGCGCTCCTTCCGGAGATCGGGATTGCCGCCCGGCAGGAAGTAGAGGTCGTTGAGGGTCGGGAAGCGGTAGTTGCGCGAGACGGAGGCTTTGGCCACGACCCGGCCCCGCTTCGAGAGCAGGCAGTCGGCGAAAAAGGCCGGAATCGGGGGCGACCACTCCGTGCCGTACATCTCCTCGCGCAAAGCCAGCGAGAACCCGAGCCGCTGGGTGGGCATCCACTTGGCCGACATGTAGGCCGAGAGCTCGGTGCGGCTTCGGTCGTAGCCCACGATCACTTTTTTATTATTGCCCTGTGCCAGCGACTGCGAGTTGAACTCCGCCACGTTCTTGTCGCGGCTCTCCACGAAGTGCTGATGCAAGGCGACGTGGGCCGTGAAGAGCCAGCGGCGGCCGATGCAGTATTCGCCCTCGACCTGTCCGTAGAAGGTGTTTATCTTGCTGCGCGAGCGGATCATTTCGACCATCGTGCCGTTGCCCTTGTCTTTGGAGAAGTCGTAGCCCTGTGCCGTGCGGATGTAGCCTGCACGGACGCCGACCTTGCAGTCGCCGCGCAGCCGGTCCCACGAGAGGAGGCCGCGGAAAGTCCGCTCGCGCTGCTCGTTGAGGTAGTCGTGGTCCGAACGGTGGTCGACCGAGAGCATCGGCACGCCGCGCTTCGAATCGAGGTACCATGCCTGCAGGCCGAAGCGGTCGCCGCGGCCGGTGTTGCAGTAGGCCTCCTGCAGGATGTGGAAGTCGCGGAAAGCTCCGCCGCGGTTGCGCTCGGTGGGGTAGTAGGTCGCGACGATGCGATGGGCGTCGTCGTAGACGTTCATCTTCTTGTTGTAGTTCGTGTACTTGAAGTCGTTGTCCGACGACGAATGGACGGCGCGCGTGGAGAGCTGCCAGCGCTCGTTGCCGTAGGTCAGGCGCAAAAACTCGTCGAAGGTGCGGAACGACCCGACCCCCTGCACGTATTGCAGACCGAATCCGCGGGATTCGGCCGGCCGCGTCGAGAGCTTCACCGCGCCGCCCAGACCGCCGCCCGTCTCGCCCACCGACGAGGTGCCGTGCAAGAGCGAGGCGTCGTCGACGAAGTAGGAGGGGATCATCGAAAAGTCGGTCATGCCCAGCATCGGCGAGTTGATGCGCATGCCGTTCCACGTAACCTGCGTATGCGAGGGCGAGGTGCCGCGGAACGCCACGGTGGAGAGGGTCGCGCGGCCGTACTGCTTGACGAAGATCGAGGAGTTGAACGTCAGCACGTCGGCCATCGAGAGGGCGACGTTCTCCTTGAGCACCGCCGAGTCGAGCCGGGTACGCTGCACGCCGATCTCCTTCATCGGACGGTGCGCCGAGACGCGGATTTCGCCGATCGGTACGGCGTAGGAGGAGTCGGCGTTCCACCACCCCCGGTCCGATTGCGGACGGTTCCGCTCCTCCTGCGCCCGAAGCTCCTGCGCCGGGGCGGAGAGCAGGGAGAGGAGACCGAGGAGGGTCGATGCGATGCGTCTGCGCATGGAAAACTACGTGGTCAGTTTCCGGCCAGCGAGGCGTCCTCGAACGAGACGACCTCCGTGGAGTTCTCGCCGAGCCAGCCGCTCTGGGCGTTGACGCCGGTCTGCACCTTGATGAAATCGACGTACTGCAGGTCGACGGGCGTGCCGTCGGCATACATGGCGTTGGCGATGCGGAAGCCGTTGGTCTGCTCCGAGCCGTCCCACGACTCGGAGCGGAGGTTGTCCGCACCCATGTTGTCGGCATAGCCCCAGCCGTAGGCGCCGTTGGTCCAGAGGCCCGTCGCCGGGTCCGTCGTGTTGTTGGAGGCCAGGCAGGTGCCGTAGAGCGTATAGCTGTCGGCGGCGATCCATGCCGGATAGTAGTAGTCCTGCCGGTGGTAGGCCGGGAGGTAGTCCACCCGGCCGCTCTTGCCCTCGGAGTCGGTCCACGGGGTATTCATCCGCGGGGCGGCGGGGCGATAGTAGGTTACGAACCAGTGCTGCCGGGTTTCCTCCTTGCCCGTCTCGGAGCCGCGCAGCTCGTACCACTCGTCGTCGGGTTCGCCGTTGCCGTTGATGTCCTGCATCACCCACACGATGCCCGGTTCGTTGGAGCCGCCCTGCGGGGAGTCGGAGACGTTGGACCGGATCGTGAAGTCGTACTCCCCGTCGGCTGCGGCGCGCCGGGGAATGCTGTGGTCGAAGCCTACGACGAGGTAGCCGCCCCAGCCGCCGAGCGATACCCACGTGTTCCGGCCGAGCCGCTTTTCGGCGTAGGCGACGGCCGCTTCGCAGGTGGTCTCCGTGCCGTCGAAACCGCCCGTCTGCTGCTCGCCGACGAACTGCCCCGGTGCAGGCGTGAACTCCCAGACCTTGTTCCAGCGCGCGGAGCTGCCGGCCGTGGCCGCCCGGTAGCGCGTTTCGGGCCGGGCATCCACGCACGTAACCTTGACCTCGGCGGTTACGGAGGTCGCCGAGCGGGTTATGTTGCGCGAGAGGCGGACGGGCTGTGCGTTTTCCTCCGTAACGGTAACTGCGACGATATGTTCGCCGGGGGTCGTGGGCGTATAGCGGAAGAGCTGCTGTGCGGCATCCTCGACGGGCACGCCGTCCACCGACCAGCGGAAGATCGGCCGGTCGAAGCAGCCGATGTGGGGCCGCAGGCAGATGGGCGTGCCGACGAATGCGTAGCGGTCGGTCGAGCGGCGCACGCAGGACTGCGGCTCGAACCAAGCCTCGCCGGGCATCCGGTCGACCACCTCGATCCCGATTTCGCGCGGCACCGCCTCGCCGTCGATATTCGAGGCGCGGACGGTAACGACGTAAATGCCCGGCTGCGATTCGCGGAAGGTGTAGCTCTTCTGCGTGCCGACGACCTGGCCGTCGCGCAGCCACTCGATGCGGAACTCCTCGGCATCGTCGTTCAGGAAGTCGGGGGCGAAGAGGCAGTCGGTATTCTGCAGGATGCGCAGCCCTTGCGGGGGCAGGGCGAGCGAGATCACGGGCGGCGCCAGCGCCAGCACGTCGATGCGCAGCTCCTCCTCGGCCGCACCGTTGGCCGTGGCGACCCGGAAGCGTACGAAGTACTCGCCCGGCTCCTCCCACGTGTAGGAGAGCGTCGGCGAGGCGGCGAGCAGCTTGCCGTCGCACGTCCACGAGAAGCGGGCGCCGTCGGCATATCGGACCGTCGGGGCGATCGTCAGCGTGCGGCCGGCCTTGACGGTGTAGATGCCCTCCTCGCTGTCGAGGAGGATTTCGGGCGCTGCGGGCATCTCCTCCTCGATGATGCCGTCGCGGTTGCAACCCGTCAGGAGGAGCAGCAGCGCAGAGAGCAGAAACAGGTATTTTCCGTTCATGTTTTCGATGTGTTATCTCCAGCAGAAAGCCCCCGGAGCGATTCCCGTGCGGAAGCGGTCGAGCAGTTCGCCCGCGGCCGAGTAGCGGAGGACGACGCCGCTCTGCACGTAGTCGATGGCGTCGGCGACGTAGACGTCGCCGTTGACGGGGTTGACCGTCAGTCCGTAGTAGAGCGTATGGTCGTACGGCAGGAAGGGTTTGACCGGAAGCCGGTCTGCCGTAACGTCCATGCACCACACCGAGTCGTCGAGCCAGTAGATTTTGTCGCGCGCACCGTTGAGCTGCATCTCCGAAGGGCGGTCGCCGAGCCGGAATGCGAATCGCTTCTCGACGGCGAACGTCGCGGCGTCGATGCGGCAGAGCGAGGGGGCTTCGTAGCCGTAGGGCGAACCCTCGTAGCCGCCGTCGGTGATGACCCACAGCTTGTCGTTGCAGTCCAGCACCAGCGATGCGGGCTGGATGCCGACGACCAGCTCGTCGACCACCGTGTCCGTCTCGGTGTCGATCTTCAGAATGCGGTTCTGGTAGGACCAGCAGTTGGTGAAGACGTATTTGCCGTACTGCACCATCTGCTCCGTCGAGCCCGATTCGTAGTCCATGCCGGTCTCGATGTAGCCGGAGATCCGGTAGGTCCGGGGATCGACGATGCAGATGCGCGGATCCCAGATCTGGGTAACGTAGGCCTTTTCGTCGCTCACGAAGTGGATGTAGCGCGGCGAGGTGAAACCCGTGATGCGGCCCGCCTCGCGGAACGTGTCGGGATCGAGGGCGAAGACGACGCCCGAATTGTTCACCACCGTCCAGCCCAGTCCGCCGTGCAGGGTCATCGACTGGGCCACGTCGCCCAGTTTCTGGGCGTTGGCGCGGGCGAATACCTCGTTTTCCGCATGTTTGGTTTCGGGATCGTAGTACGAAAGCGACGCATTGCCGTACATGAAGTTGCCCTCGTTGACGATGAACAGGCCGCGGCCCGTCGGAGCGCTGCCGTCGCCGAAATCGCCGCTTACGTCGAAACGCTCCTCGGTCATCGGACCGTACTCCATGCACGAGACGAACAGGAGGGAAGTCAGGAAGAAGAATATGCGTGAAAGCCGTCTGGTCATTTTGCTCGAACGCCAATTACCCGTGGTCGCTGCATTCAGGTTTTGTCGGGCAGGTCTTCTGGCTCGTCCCGTCCGCCGCGCCTTCCCGGTTTCGGACCAGTGGCAAAGAGTACGGCGGACACGCACGGGACTTACAGCTGCAGGTACAGCTCCGGATTCGCACCGGATTCCCTTTTCATTCCGGGTCGGCGCAGAGCGACGCCGGAAAACTCGACGACGCAAATGTAGCGTTTTTTTTCGAGATTGCGCGCACTCCCCGTTTTTTTATTCGACGGGGCGGGCCCGCCCGCAAGAACCGGCGGAATGCCGAGAATCCGTAAAAAAGGTAACGGAGACCGTAATTCGGTTATTTCCCGTCGGACGGAACGGATTTATCTTTGCATCGTGAAATCGAACCGAACGACCGAATCATGAAAAAACGAATGTTGCTGCTCGCAGCCCTGTTTGCGGTTGCGAATGCCGGAGCACAAGAATCGAAACCGAATCGAAACGTTATGGAAACATTGAATCTGACGCAGGAGTGGGACAAGACCTTCCCCCAAAGCGACGAGGTGGAACACGCCAAGATCACCTTCCGCAACCGCTACGGCATCGTGCTGGCGGCCGATCTCTACAAACCGAAGAACTCCGAGGGGCGTTTGGCCGCCATCGCCGTGAGCGGCCCCTATGGAGCCGTCAAGGAGCAGGTCTCGGGGCTCTATGCCCAGACTTTGGCCGAGCGCGGATTCCTCACCATCGCTTTCGACCCCTCCTTCACGGGCGAGAGCGGCGGGGAACCCCGCTATCTGACCTCGCCCGAGATCAGCACCGAGGATTTCTCGGCGGCGGTCGACTATCTGCTCACGCGCGACGACGTGGATGCGGAGCGGATCGGCATCTGCGGGATCTGCGGCTGGGGCGGCTTCGCCCTGAACGCCGCGGCCAACGACCCGCGCATCCGGGCTACCGTCGCCTCCACGATGTACGACATGAGCCGCGTGAGCGCCAACGGCTATTTCGACGCCGAGGATAGCGCCGATGCGCGCTACGCGAAACGGGTCGCGCTCAACGCCCAGCGCACGGCGGATTATCGGGCCGGTACCTACGAACGCGACGGCGGGGTGGTGGATACCGTAACCGACGACATGCCGGAGTTCGTGCGCCGCTACCATGCCTATTACAAGAACCCGCAGCGCGGCTACCACCATCGCTCGCCCAACTCCAACGGAGGCAAGAACAAGACGGCCGTGCTGGCGTTCATCAACATGCCGATCAACGCCTACATCGACGAAATCCGCACGCCGGTGCTGCTCGTCCACGGCGAGAAAGCCCACTCGCGCTACTTCAGCGAGGACGCCTACAAGAAGATGACGTCGGGCCGGTTCGCGGCTAATAAGGAGCTGCTGATCGTTCCCGCGGCCGACCACACCGACCTCTACGACAATCTCGACGCAATCCCGTTCGGGCGGATCGCCGAATTTTTCAACGATCATCTGAAATGAAAACCGCTATGAAACGAATCCTTTTGATTTCCGTATTCAGCATTTTGACCCTCCACGTTATGGCACAGGAAAAAATAGTTCAGACGGCCGGGCGCACGCAGCTCGGCGAGTTCGCGCCGGAGTTCGCCCGGCTCAACGACGACGTGCTCTTCGGCGAGGGCGTATGGAACGATCCGACGCTCTCGCTGCACGACCGCAGCATGATTACGATCTCCATGCTGCTCGGCAAGGGGATCGTCGACTCCTCGTTCCGCTCGCATCTGGAGCTGGGCAAGAAGCACGGTATCACGCGTGCGGAGATCGCGGCCCTGCTGACGCAGGCGGCCTTTTATGCCGGCTGGCCCAATGCCTGGGCGGGCTTCCGTATGGCCAAAGAGGTGTGGGCCGACGATACGGCGGCCGACGACGCCCAAACCGCTTTCCAGCGCGAAATGATCTTCCCTGTCGGCGAACCCAACACGGCCTATGCGCAGTATTTTATCGGCAACAGCTACCTTGCGCCGATTTCGAGGGAACAAGTCAAGGTCTCCAACGTTACGTTCGAGCCCCGCTGCCGCAACAACTGGCACATCCACCGCGCTGAGAAAGGCGGCGGTCAGATGCTCGTGGGCGTGGCCGGCCGCGGCTGGTATCAGGAGGAGGGCAAGCCTGCGCAGGAGATTCTGCCCGGCACGGTGATCCATATCCCGGCGGGCGTGAAGCACTGGCACGGCGCCGCAGCCGACAGCTGGTTCGCGCATCTGGCGTTCGAGGTTCCCGGCGAGAACGCCTCCAACGAGTGGCTCGAACCCGTAACCGACGAGCAATACGACGCACTCCGGTAGCCGATCTTCTATCGATGCGTTGCATTCGGCCCGGTTACCGGATGCCGGGGATTATTCCCCATTCGTTTCCGGGGTTCCGATCGCCCGCGCCTGAGCGCGGGCGATTTTTGTGAGAATGGCGTTTTTCAGCACCGACAAAAAAAACGGCAGAACATTTGTTCTGCCGTCGCTTTTGCACTCTTTGTGGAGAATACGAGATTCGAACTCGTGACCTCTTGCATGCCATGCAAGCGCTCTAGCCAGCTGAGCTAATCCCCCATCGACGGTGCAAAGGTAAGAGGATTTTTTGAAAATCCAAACAAAGCCCCGAAACTTTGAGCCCCGAAGACCGAAAAAAAGAAAAATTCTGTATATTTGTCTCGCAGTCTGAGGGGCTGCATATTTCGAATGTAAAAGCGCATCGGCTTTTTTCTTACGACCGAAATCTGGAAAATTTCAACGAAGTAGGGAATAAAGGTTGATGCTCTCGCTGTTTCCCGGCGTGGGCATATTCCGTTATCTTACTTTGTGGGCATTCCAGAGCCTCGGTCGTGGATGCGGGGTCGGTCCGCGCCTTTGTTTGGAGACGGCATGATACATATCGGCAAATTGATCGAGGCGGAATTCCGACGTCAGGAGCGCACGGTGAGCTGGTTCGCCCGGAACCTCTATTGCGAGCGCACCAACATCTACGATATTTTCAAGCGCCGCAGCATCGATACCGAGATGTTGCTGCGGATTTCGCTGGTCCTGCGCCACAATTTTTTTCTTTATTACCTCTCCGAATTGGAATCCGAAGGCGGATCGTCCGGTTGTCGGTCGTTCCCATGATGGTCTCCTGCCGTGGATCGTGCGTGATCGTCGGAGATCGTTGCGGAATTCCGGGGGAGGATCCCGTCATGTTTTTGCAAATTCGGCCCGCCTTGCAAGGCGGGCCGAATCGCATCCGGGAGCGAGGCTCCGGGGGGGGACTACTCGATTTCCCACGTGGCGCCGGAGCGCAGCAGGTCGTCGACGCAGCGGATTTTGGAGGAGGACTTGACCTCCTCGACCTGCCGTTCGACGGCGAGGTCGTAGACCGCATCGTCCTCGACGCAGCGGATCACGCCCACGGCGACCGGATAGTCGGGGTATTTCATCGCTGCGAGCATCGAGTGCAGCGTGGTGTCGCGCTCGTGGGCGTCGTGCGTAAGCACGTCGTCGAGCGTATAGCCCTCCTCGCCCACGGTTACGACCTTGAGTTTCATGTTCTCGAAGACCAGACCCTTTTCGTTCCGGGCGCCGAAGAGCATCTTCTCGCCGTGGCGCAGCGTGATCGTATGCTCGGCGCGCGTGGCTTTGTCGGCGGCGAAAGCGGCGTGGGTCTTGTCGTTGAAGATCACGCAGTTCTGCAACACTTCGATCACCGACATGCCCCGGTGGAGCGCGGCGGCGACCATGCACTCTTTGGAGAGATTGACCTCCATGTCGATCGAGCGGGCGAAGAACGTGCCTTTGGCGCCGATGACCAGCTCGCCCGGGTTGAACGGCTTCTCGACCGTGCCGTAGGGCGAGGTTTTGGTGATCTTGCCCAGTTTCGAGGTGGGCGAGTACTGGCCTTTGGTCAGTCCGTAGATTTCGTTGTTGAAGAGGATGACGTTGAGGTCGACGTTGCGGCGGATGGCGTGGATGAAGTGGTTGCCGCCGATGGCCAGCGAGTCGCCGTCGCCCGTCGTTACCCACACGTTGAGGCGCGGATTGGCCACCTTGACGCCCGTGGCCACGGCGTTGGCGCGACCGTGGACGGAGTGGAATCCGAAGGTCTTCATGTAGTAGATGAAGCGCGACGAGCAGCCGATGCCCGAGACGAAGGTGAAGAGGTTGTGGGGCGTGTCGGTGCGGTCGGCCACTTCGGGCAGGGCGCGCTGCACGGCGTTGAGGATGGCATGGTCGCCGCAGCCGGGGCACCAGCGCACCTCCTGATCGCTCTTGAAGTCGGCGGGAGTGTATTTGTAGTCTGCCATGATCGTTTACTGCAATAAGGATTCGAATTTCTGTTTGAGCTCGACCGTCGTGAACGGCTGGCCCTCGCATTTGTTGAACTGCTCGTAGCGGAACTGCTGGAACTGCTGCCGCAGGTAGGCGGCGAACTGCCCTTCGTTGAGTTCGCAGACCACGATGCGGCGGAACTTCGAGAAGATCGCCTCGACGCCGCGGGGCAGCGGGTTGATGTAGTTGAAGTGGCAGAGCGAGACGCGTTTGCCCTCGCGGCGCATTTCGTCGACGGCGTTCTGCAGGTGGCCCCGCGTGCCGCCCCAGCCGACGACCAGCAGGTCGCCCTCCGTATCGCCGTAGACCCTCTGTTCGGGGATGAAGTCGGCGACTTTGGCGACTTTGGCCGCCCGGGTATGCACCATCTTCTGGTGGTTGGCCGCATCGTGGGAGATGGAGCCTTTCACGCAGTCTTTCTCCAGACCGCCGACGCGGTGCTCCAGACCCGGTTTGCCGGGGAATGCCCAGCCGCGGGCCAGCTTCTCGTTGCGGACGTAGGGCATGAATCCGCCCTCGGGAGCGCGGTCGACGATCGGCGGGCAGATCGCGGGGTACTCCTTCATCTGCGGAATGCGCCACGGCTCGGAGCCGTTGGCGATGAATCCGTCGGAGAGCAGCACCACGGGCGTCATGTGCTCCATAGCCAGACGTCCTGCCTCGAAAGCGTAGTGGAAGCAGTCGCTGGGCGAAGAAGCTGCGACCACGATTACGGGGCACTCGCCGTTGCGGCCGTACAAGGCCTGCTGGAGGTCGCTCTGCTCGGTCTTGGTCGGCAGACCCGTCGAGGGACCGCCGCGCTGCACGTCGACGACGACCAGCGGCAGCTCGGTCATGACGGCCAGACCCAGCGCTTCGCTCTTGAGCGAGAGACCGGGTCCCGAGGTGGTGGTTACGGCGAAGTTGCCGGCGAATGCCGCACCGATGGCGGTGCAGATGCCGGCGATTTCGTCCTCGGCCTGCACGGTCTTGACACCTAAGTCTTTGCGCTTGGCCAGCTCCTCGAGGATCACCGTGGCCGGGGTGATGGGGTAGGAACCGCAGAAGAGCGGCAGTCCCGCCTTCTCGGCCGCGGCGCACAAGCCCCATGCCGTGGCGACGTTGCCGTTGATGGAGCGGTAGGTGCCCTTTTCGAGGCGTGCGGGCGCCACGCGGTAGTTGTTGGCGAACTGGTGCGTGTTGGCGGCGTAGTCGTAACCCGCCTTGATGGCCAGCTTGTTGGCCTGGGCGACGGCGGGATTCTTCTTGGCGAACTTGCCGTCGAGGTATTTATGGGCGTGTTCTTCGGGCCGGTCGAAGAGCCAGAAGCAGATGCCCAGTGCGAACATGTTCTTGCACTTGACGACGGCCTTGTTGTCGAGGCCCGTATCCTTGAGCGCTTCGCGCGTCATCGTCGTGATGTCGGGAATCACGACGTTGTAGTCGTCCAGCTGCAGCTCCGCCAGCGGATCGAGCGTCGCGAAGCCGGCCTTGCGGATGTGTTCCTCGGTGAGCGAATCGCCGTCGAGGATCACCGTAGCGCCGGGCTTGAGCCACTTGCGGTTGGCCTTGAGGGCCGCGGGGTTCATGGCTACCAGAACGTCGCAGTAGTCGCCCGGATTGAGCTCGCGGCTGCTGCCGAAGCGGACCTGAAAGCCCGAGACGCCGGCGACGGTGCCTTGCGGGGCGCGGATTTCGGCGGGGTAGTCGGGGAAGGTCGAGATGCCGTTGCCCATCAGCGCCGAGGTGTCGGAGAAGAGCGTGCCCGTCAGCTGCATGCCGTCGCCCGAGTCGCCCGAGAAGCGGATGACGACGTCCTGCAGTTCCTGCACAGAGTGCTGTTCCATGTCGTTTAAAAAGGTAAGGTTAGATTTCTATTATACAAATATACAAAAAAGCCGCGCGGAAAAACAAATTTTTTTGCATTTTGCCGGAGGACCCGGCCCGTAGTCGGGATGTGTGAGTGGCGGAGCGTAGAAGCCGGGTCGTCGATGCTTGCCGGATTATTCCCGATTCGCGAAAAATTTCAATTATGGCGGAGCTTTGCGCGGCGGCCGGATGATTCCAGAAGGGGAAGAGTGTCCTGTTTGGTTGCATTTATAAAATACGCAACCCGGGATATTTTCCCGGGTTGCGCGTTCATGGAGCGACGGAGCCTATTTCGGCTGCTTGCCGATGTAGGCGAGGATGCCGCCGTCGACGTAGAGGACGTGGCCGTTGACGAAGTTCGAGGCGTCGGAGGCGAGGAACACGGCGGGGCCCATCAGATCCTCGGGCGTGCCCCAGCGTGCGGCGGGCGTCTTGGCGACGATGAACGCGTCGAAGGGATGGCGCGAGCCGTCGGCCTGCTTTTCGCGCAGGGGCGCCGTCTGCGGCGTGGCGATGTAGCCGGGGCCGATGCCGTTGCACTGGATGTTGTACTCGCCGTACTCGGAAGCGATGTTGCGGGTGAGCATCTTCAGACCGCCCTTTGCGGCGGCGTAGGCCGAGACGGTCTCGCGGCCCAGCTCCGACATCATCGAGCAGATGTTGATGATCTTGCCGTGGCCCTTCTTGATCATGGAGGGGATCACGGCTTTCGAGACGATGAACGGGGCGTTGAGGTCGACGTCGATCACCTGCCGGAATTCGGCGGCCGTCATCTCCGTCATGGGGATGCGCTTGATGATGCCGGCGTTGTTCACGAGGATGTCGATCACGCCGACTTCCTTTTCGATCTGCGCCACGAGGGCGTTGACCTGCTCTTCGTCGGTTACGTTGCAGACATAGCCGCGGGCGTCGATCCCCTCGGCCTTATAGGCGGCCATGCCTTTGTCGACCAACTCCTGTTTGATGTCGTTGAAGACGATCTTGGCGCCCTGACGCGCGAATGCCGTGGCCAGCGCGAAGCCGATGCCGTAGGAAGCGCCCGTTACGAGTGCCACCTTGCCTTCCAAAGAAAAGTTTACCATTTTATCGAAGTGAAAAGTTAAAAGTTGAATGTTGGAAGTAACGTTTCCCGCCTACTTCAGGTCGGTGATCTTCGAGAAGTCCTGATCCCCGTAGTCGAGGTTTTCGCCGCCCATGCCCCAGATGAAGGTGTAGTTGTGCGTGGCGGCGGCGCTGTGGATCGACCACTCGGGCGAGAGGACGGCCTGATCGCCCTTCATCCAGATGTGGCGCGTCTCCTCGACCTCGCCCATCAGGTGGCAGACGGCGTGCTCCTCGGGCACTTCGAAGTAGAAGTAGGCTTCCATGCGGCGCGAGTGCACGTGCGCCGGCATGGTGTTCCACACGCTGCCGGGCAGCAGCTCGGTCATGCCCATCTGCAGCTGGCAGGTGGGCAGCACCTGATTGACGAGCATCTTGTTGATGTTGCGGTCGTTCGAACCTTCGAGCGACCCCATGTGCGCCACCACGGCGTCGGCTTTCGTTACCTTGCGGTCGGGGTAGGAGCAGTGGGCCGTCGTGGAGTTGAAGTAGAACTTGGCGGGGTGCTGCGGGTCGAGACTCTCGAAGAGGATTTCGCGGTCGCCGGCGCCCAAGTAGAGGGCTTCCTTGTAGTCGAGGTCGAACGCGGTGTCGCCCGACTTCACGCGGCCCTTGCCGCCGACATTGAAGATGCCCATCTCGCGGCGGGTGAGGAAGTGCGGAGCCTTCAGCGGATCGATCGCTTCCAGACGCAGGGTTTCGGCCACGGGCATGGCGCCGCCCACGATCATGCGGTCGTACATCGAGTAGACCATGTTGACCTCGTCGGCCGCGAAGACTTTCTCGATCAGGAAGTCGCGGCGCAGACGCGCCGTGTCGTAGTGCTTGGCATCTTCGGGATGCGCGGCATAGCGGATTTCGTAGTTGGTTTTCATAAAGGATATATATTATATATGTTTGTCGGTTCGGCGATAATTGGTCGACCAATTATCGGCTCACGCAAAGGTAGGAAAAGCCGCAGGCAAAAGCAAATTTTTACGAAAGGAAATCCGCCGCCCGGCTCCTTTCCGTTCGCCCTTTTCGTTCGCTGCGCCGGTTGCCGCAGGAGTTTCCGCCGCCCGGCTCCGACTTACCGGATCGAATTCATGCGGATCGACGCCTTGACGAGCGCCAGCGCGCGGATCCGGCCGACGGCGACCTCCTTGTCGGCGTGGTGGGGATTCTGGCTCACGAGCTTCACGTAGCCTTCGCGTTCGGATTTCTGGATATACTTGACCGTAACGTACTCTTCGCCGTCGATGTCGATCGAGAGCAGGTACATGTCGCCCCAGAAGATGTCGTTGAGGTCGCGCAGCTGCTTGTAGAGCACGATGTCGCCGCTCTTGAGCAGCGGGTACATGGAGTCGCCCACGATGTAGATCGCGCCGTCGCACTTGGGCAGGTTGGGGATGTGGATGAAGTTGACCGGCTTGGTCTGCGGCTGGTCGGCGAAGAGCGGCACCAGACCCGCCGTGCCCTCGATCGAGTAGAGGGGCACGCTCTGCAGCGGCAGCGAGTTGTCGGTGCGGTGCATGTAGGCCGTCAGATCGGGTTCGGCGTTGAACATCGCGCCGCGGCCCGTTTCGAGCCAGTCGGGGTTGACGTTCAAATCTTGAATCAGGATGTTGCGGTTGCGCGACGAGAGTTTCGCCTTGCCCGTCTCGATCATCGAAAGGGCCGCCTTGCCGATTCCAAGTCGCTGTGCAAGTTGCTCTTGCGTCATTTCGAGTTGCTTGCGTATCAATTTTACCCGCTCGTTCATAGCTCGACTATCGAAAAAATTTATAATAAAAAATTGTATTTCGGAGGATAAAATCAAATATTTGAACTTATCTTTGTCCTGCAAAGTTAAGCAATTTATTTATTCGGGGCAAATATTTCCCGAAAAAACGTTAATTATCAATTATGTATTCGGTTTCATCTGAACTTTATCGGCAGGTAGCGGCGCAGCTGACGGAGGCGATCGGCGCGAGGGGTTATTTCTCCGGATCGATCGAGGGCGAGACGTCGGACGCCGAGTGGCGGCTGACGGTCTCGGCGATCGTCTATCGGGAGCATGTTTCGGCTCCCGACGGCGAGTACGACGCGATTTCCGACCTCGTGCCCGTGTGGTGGGAATTCCATACCTTCGCGCCCGACGGCGAAACGCTCAACGATTTTTCGTTCTCCGAGCTGCGCACCTTCGTCTGATCCGGCCTGTCGGGATTCCGCTCCTTTCCCGCCTTCGGGGCGCGGCGCCGTCCGCCGGAATCCTCCTTTTCGAACCCGCCCGCCGTGGCGCCGCACACCGGGTTCAAAAATCGAACCTTTTCGATGAGCCGAGGGCAGAGACTCCGGCGGAGTATGCCGAGGCATGAAAAGGTGCATGAACAGTTATTCAGTCATGGATTTCAAAACCGATTCGTCCTCTGCGGGAACCGCTCCCGCAGAGGTTTTCGTTCCCGCTCCGGAGGCGCTGCCGTTCGCCGATTTCGCGCTCGAAGTCTATCCCTTTCTGGAGCTGCAGCCCTTCCACCGTGCTTATTATCGGGTGCTGGAGGCTTTCGCCCGCGGGCGGGTGCGCCGCCTGATCGTTACCATGCCGCCCCAGCACGGCAAGAGCGTCGGGGCCACCACGTTGCTGCCCGCCTACGTCTTGGGCCTCGATCCCGACTGCCGCGTGGCGATCGCCTCCTATTCGGGGGCGCTGGCCTCGAAGTTCAACCGCCGCGTGCAGCGCATCCTCGAATCGCGCGAGTACGGCGCACTTTTCCCCGAGACGACGATCAAGTGCGGCGCCAAGCCGCCCAACTACATCCGCACGGCCGACGAGGCGGAGATCATCGGCCGGCGGGGCGGCCTGCTGTCGGTCGGCCGCGAGGGCTCGCTCACGGGCAACCGCGTCGACTGCTTCATCCTCGACGACCTCTACAAGGATGCTCTGGAAGCCAATTCGCCGCTCGTGCGGGCCAACTGCTGGGAGTGGTACACCTCCGTGGTGCGGACGCGCATGCACAACACCTCGCGCGAACTGATCGTCTTCACGCGCTGGCACGAGGAGGATCTCATCGGCACGATCATGGCCCGCGAGCCGGTGCGGGAGCTCGTCCGCTGGTCGCAGCTGGACGCCCTGCGGCCCGACGAGTGGCTGCATCTGAATTTCGAAGCCCTCAAAGTCTCGCCGCCCACCGAGATCGATCCCCGCCGGCCGGGCGAAGCGCTCTGGGAGGCGCAGCACGGGGCGGCGCTGCTGACGGCCAAACGGCAGCTCGACCCGCTGCAGTTCGAGGCGATGTATCAGGGACGGCCCTCGGCGCGCGAGGGGCTGTTGTACGGAACCAACTTCGCCGAGTACGATGCGCTGCCCCGCGAAATCGTCCGCTACGGCAACTACACCGATACGGCCGACACGGGCGACGACTACCTCTGCTCGCTTTCGTATGCCGTCGACGCTGACGGCCTGATCTACATCACCGACGCCGTCTACTCGCGCGAACCGATGGAGACGACCGAGATCCTTGTGGCCGAGATGCTCGTCCGCTCCGGGACGCGGCAGGCGGCCGTCGAGAGCAACAACGGCGGCCGCGGATTCGCGCGGGCCGTGCAGCGGCTGGCGCCCGACGTGCGCGTGGAGTGGTTCCACCAGCACGGCAACAAGGAGGCGCGCATCCTTTCCAACGCCGCGACGGTGATGCACCTGCTGCGCTTTCCGCGAGACTGGAGGTTGCGGTGGCCCGAGCTGTACGGCCATCTGACCACCTACCGCCGCCAGTTCCGGGCCAACCGCTGGCACGATGCCGCCGATGTGGCGACGGGTATCGTCGAGCGCGAGACGGCCGACGCGAACCGCTGTCGGATGCGGGGCGTGCGGTTTCTGTAAAATTATCCTGTTTTTCCGAATTTTTCGTCCGAAAATACCTATCTTTGACACGGCTATCAATCAAACGAAATCGAATGAAGACACTGAAAATCGGAAATCTGTGCGCCTCCGTCCCCATCGTGCAGGGCGGCATGGGCGTCGGCATATCCCTCTCGGGCCTCGCTTCGGCGGTGGCGTCGGAGGGCGGCATCGGCGTGATCTCCTCGGCGGGACTGGGGGCGATCTACAACGACTATTCGAAAGACTACCGCGAGGCTTCGATCTGGGGCCTGAAGCAGGAGCTGCGCAAGGCCCGCGAGGCGACGCGCGGCATCATCGGCGTGAACGTCATGGTCGCCATGTCGAACTTCGCCGACATGGTCCGCACGGCCGTCGCCGAGCGGGCCGACATCATCTTCTCGGGCGCCGGGCTGCCGCTCAACCTGCCCTCGCTGCTGACCGAGGGCGCCCGCACGAAGCTGGCGCCGATCGTCTCGTCGGCCCGGGCCGCCGTGCTGCTGTGCCGCAAATGGTTTTCGGAGTACCGCTACATCCCCGACGCGATCGTGGTCGAGGGTCCCAAAGCGGGCGGGCATCTGGGCTACAAACCCGAGCAGTTGGACGACGCGCATTATGCGCTGGAGACGCTCGTGCCCGAGATCGTCGCCGAGGTCTCGAAGTTCGGCGCCGAGCACGGCCGCCGCATTCCGGTCATCGCCGGCGGCGGCATCTACACGGGCGAAGACATCTACCGCATCATGGAGTTAGGCGCCGAGGGGGTGCAGATGGGTACGCGCTTCGTAACGACCGACGAGTGCGACGCCGATCCGGCTTTCAAGCAGAGCTACATCGACGCGCGGCCGCAGGACATCGAGATCATCGAAAGTCCCGTGGGCATGCCCGGGCGGGCGATCCGCAGCTCGTTTCTGGACCGCGTGAAGGAGGGGCTGAAGCGTCCGAAAGCCTGCCCCTTCGACTGCATCAAGACCTGCGACGTTACGCACAGCCCCTATTGCATCATGCTGGCGCTCTACAACGCTTTCCGAGGCAAGCTGCAGAACGGCTACGCTTTCTGCGGCGCCAATGCCTGGCGGGCCGAGAAGATCCAGTCGGTGCGCGAGCTGATCGCCTCGCTGAGCGAGGAGTACGACCGCTTCGCGCAGCGGGTCCGGGCACTGGCGAAATGATCCGGCATAGGCTGCCGATAGAAAATCCGCTCCTTTTCGGGGAGCGGATTTTTTATGGAGATTCTTAATTTTTAATTTTTCATTTTTAATTTCCGGTGAGCTCTTCCAGCCGTGCTTCGGGGGCGACGTCGAGCGTCGAGAAGTCGCCGTTGCGGTAGCGGTAGTAGCCCGTCATGGCGATCATGGCGGCGTTGTCGGTCGTGAACTTGAACTCGGGCAGGAAGGTGCGCCAGCCCCGCTTGCGACCCTCGGCCACGATGCCGTCGCGCAGTCCCGAGTTGGCCGAGACGCCGCCGGCGATGGCGATGTCGCGGATGCCCGTCTGCTTGGAGGCCCGCACGAGCTTGTCCAGAAGGATCGAGACGATCGTATGCTGCAGCGAGGCGCAGAGGTCGGCTTTGTGCCGCTCGATGAAGTCGGGGTCGTCGGCCACGCGGTCGCGCAGCGTGTAGAGGAACGAGGTCTTCAGCCCCGAGAAGGAGTAGTCGTAGCCCTCGACGCGCGGGCGCGCGAAGCGGAACGCCTCGGGATCGCCCTCTTTGGCCAGCCGGTCGATCACCGGACCGCCCGGGTAGGGGAGCCCCATCACTTTGGCACACTTATCGAAGGCTTCGCCCGCAGCGTCGTCGATCGTCGTGCCGATGATCTTCATTTCGAGGGGCGAGTCGACGCGCACGATCTGCGTGTGCCCGCCGCTGACCAGAAGACACAGAAACGGAAAGTCGGGGTGGGGCAGCTGCCGCTCCGGCAGGTCGATGAAGTGCGAGAGGATGTGGCCCTGCAGGTGGTTGACCTCCACCAGCGGGATGTTGCGGGCGATGGAGAGCCCTTTGGCGAAGGAGACCCCCACCAAGAGCGACCCCACCAGTCCGGGACCGCGCGTGAAAGCGACGGCGTCGACCTCCGAGGCTGCGACGCCCGCTTCGCGGAGCGCCGTGTCGACCACCGGCACGATGTTCTGCTGATGGGCGCGCGAGGCCAGTTCGGGAATCACGCCCCCGTACTTCACGTGCACCGCCTGCGAGGCGATGACGTTCGACAGCAGGACGTTGTTGCGCAGCACGGCGGCCGAGGTGTCGTCGCACGAGGATTCGATGCCGAGTATGGTAATATCCATCGGAAGTTTCGTTTTTTAACTATAAATAGTTAACTTTGCAAGTTATTACGGCTTTTCGTGCACAAAGGTATAAAAATATCGGGAAAGGTGTTCGCGGCGATCGTTTTATCGGTCGTCGTGCTGCCGCTCGCGGCGTCGCTGCTGCTGCGTATTCCCGCCGTGCAGAATTTCGCCGTGCAGAAAGCCGTGCGTGCGATTTCCGACCGGTTGGAGACCACGGTGGCCATCCGCCGCGTGGACGTGGGATTTCTGGGCAAAGTCTTCGTCGAGGGTTTCTACGTCGAGGACTACCAGCGCGATACGCTGCTCTATGTCGACCGGCTCGATGCCTACATCACCGGACTGGGGCTCTTCGGCGGCGGCCTGACCTTCAGCCGCGGCGAGATCGTCGGGGCGAAGCTCTGCCTGCGGGAGACCCCCGAGGGCGAGATGAATATCAAGCAGGTCGTGGGCCGCATCTCCGATCCCGACCGGCCGCGCAAAGGCAACTTCCGCCTCTCGCTGCACCGGGCCTCGATCGCCGGCATGGAGCTCTGCATCGAACGCACGAAGCGGCGCAATCCTCCCTACGGCATCGATTTCGGCCACCTGCATCTCTACGACATGCAGGCTTCGGTCAACGACTTCACCATCGACGGGCAGGCGATCTACACCACGATCGACACCTTCTCGGCGCGCGAGCGCAGCGGCTTCGTCCTCGACCGGCTGTCGGGGCGGTTCTATCTGGTCAACGGCTGTCTGGGCTTCGAGCAGGCTTCGATCCGCACGCCCCGCTCCGAAGTCTCGATCCCCTACATCTCGCTGGTCGGCAATTCGTGGGCCGACTACAAGGATTTCGTCGGCGAGGTGCGTATCGACGGGGCGCTGCGCAACACCTCGCTCTCGACCGACGACATCGCCTACTTCTCGCCCAAGCTGCGCGAGTGGCATGTCCTCTTCAGCGAGATCAACGTCGACATTGCCGGAGCCGTCGCCGACTTCGAAACTTCGGTCCGGAGCATGCGCATCGGCGAGCAAAGCTACCTTGCGGCCACGGCCACGGTGCGGGGGCTGCCCGACATCCGGCATACGGTGTTCGATCTGAACCTTTCGCGCCTGACCACCTCGGCCGCCGATCTGGAGACGCTGGCCCGCAACATCGCGCGGCGGGAGCTTCCGGAGAATCTCTCCGCCCTGCTCGCGCGGGCCGGACGCATCGGGTCGACCGCCCGGTTCCGGGGTTCGCTCTCGTCGTTCGACCTGCGGGCCGGCATTACGACCGCTGCGGGCAACCTCCGCGCCGGTGCGGTGATGAAACCCCTCGGTGAAGGAATCGGCAGCCTGCGGGGCGACCTGACGACCTCCCGCTTCCGGCTGGGACGGCTGCTCGGACGTACGGATCTGCTGGGCGACGCCACGCTGTCGGTTTCGATCGACGGGGTCGTCGGCCGGGGCACGACCGACGCCCGCGTCGTGGGCGAGGTCTCGCAGCTCGAGTTCCGGGGTTACTCCTACGACTCGCTGCGTCTCGACGGACGGCTGCGCAACCGCGGTTTCGACGGCACGGTCGTCTCGCGCGATGCGGCCCTCGACTTCGACTTCGCCGGAGCCGTCGACTTCAACGAGCCGGTTCCGCATTACGACTTCACGCTCGATCTGCGGCGCGCCGATCTGGCCGCCCTGCATATCAACCCCCGCGACTCGATTTCGGTGCTCGCGGGGCATGTCGACGCCAATGTCGGGGGACGTTCGCTCGACGACCTGAACGGCGTGATCCGCGTTTCGGACGCTTCGTACCGCTACAACGACAAGACCATCGAGACCCGCAGCGCCGTAGTTACGGGCGAGAACTCGGCCCACAGCAAGTATGTCGAGCTGCGCTCCGACTTCGCCGACGTTACGTTCCGCTCGAAGACCAGCTACAAGACCGTCTTCCGCTATCTGCGCGAGAGCGCATGGAAGTATCTGCCGCTGCTGGGCAAGGGGGGCCGCGACAGACCGCAGGAGGAATCCCGCACGGCCGTGGCCGACGACTATTCGCTGCTCTCGGTGCATATCCGCGACTTCAACCCCGTGGCCGACGCCGTGTCGTCGGGGCTGCAGATCGCCGACGGTTCGTCGCTGCAGCTGCTCTTCAATCCGGCCAGCGACAAACTTTCGCTGAAAGCCGATGCGGAGTATATCGAGCGCAAGCGCCTGCTGGCCACGCGTCTGAATATCAACGCCTCGAACCGCGGCGACTCGCTCGCCGTCTACGCTTCGGCCGAGGATCTGTACGCCGGGGCGCTGCATCTGCCGCACTTCTCCGTAACGGGCGGCGCCCGCAAGAACCGCATGCAGCTCTCCGCCGGATTCGAGGATACGGTGCGCCGCTTTTCGGGGCTGCTGAGCCTGCAGGCCGAGGCCGACGACAGCACCTCGCGTAGCCGCGTCGTCGATCTGCGGATCCTCCCCTCCCATATCACGCGCGGCGAGATGCGGTGGCAGATCTTCGCCAACCGCATCCGCATCGACACTTCGCGCATCCTCATCGACCGCTTCTTCGTGAAGAACCGCGATCAGGACCTGCTGCTCGACGGCATCGCCTCGCGCAGCCTCGACGATTCGGTAACCCTGCGGCTGCGCAACTTCGATCTGGCGCCCTTCTCGCAGATCGCCGAACGCATGGGCTATCTGGTCGAGGGGCGGACCAACGGCGGGGCGACCATGAAGTCGGTGCTGCGCGGCGGCGAGTTCCGGGCCGACATCCTCTTCGATTCGCTGGAAGTCAACGACATTCCGGCACCTCCGCTGCGGCTCTTCTCGCGCTGGGACTTCGCCCGCAACCGGGCCGGGGTTACGGTCTTCAACCGCGAGAAGAACGACACCCTCGTGAGGGGGTATTTCGCGCCCGACCGCATGCGCTACTATGCCCGCCTGAATGTCGACAGCCTCGACATGGGGCTCCTCGATCCCGTGCTTTCGGGCGTCATCTCCTCCACGGGCGGTCTGGCTTCCGCCGAGCTGATCCTGCAGGGCGAGCACCGCAATGCGGACCTCACGGGGCAGATCCGCGTGAGGGATCTCTCCACCACGGTCGACTTCACGCAGGTAACCTATACGGTGCCCGAGGCGGTGCTGGACGTCCGGGGCAACCGCTTCCGGAGCTCCAACGTGCCGATCTTCGACCCGGAGGGCAACCGCGGACGGCTCGACATCGACCTGAACCTGCAGCACCTCTCGAACATCGCCTACGACCTGCGCGTGGCGCCCGACAACATGCTGGTGCTCGACACTTCGGACGACGACAACGACTTCTTCTACGGCCGCGTCTACGCCTCGGGCATGGCCCGCATCTCGGGCGACAAGGGGCAGGTCGAGATGGACATCGCGGCCCAGACCGAGGACGGCTCCTCGTTCTCGATGCCGCTCTCCAACAAGGCGAATATCTCCTATGCCGATTTCGTGGTCTTCGAGAAGCCGGCGCCGACCGATACGCTCGACAAGGTGATGCGCAAGAAACTCTCGTTCGAACGCCGGCGGCGGCGCGAGACGACGGGCGGCAACCGCATGAACATCGCGCTGGCGCTCGACGTGCGGCCCAACGTCGAGGTCGAGCTGGCCGTGTCGGGCAATACGGTGAAGGCGCGCGGCGAGGGTTCGCTCAACCTGCAGATCGATCCCCGCTCCAATGTCTTCGAGATGTACGGCGACTACGCGATCCGCGAAGGTACCTACCAGCTCTCGCTGCAGAACATCATCAACAAGCGTTTCACCATCGAAAGCGGCTCGACGATCCAGTGGACCGGGGCTCCGATGGACGCCCTGCTCGACATCGATGCCGTATACAAAGTCAAGGCGTCGCTGCAGCCCCTGCTGCAGGGAACCACCGACAAGCACTCGTCCGACCGTTCGGTGCCGGTGGAGTGCGTCATCCGTCTGGGGGACCGGCTCTCCAATCCCTCCGTTACGTTCGAGGTGCATGTTCCCGCATCGGACCCCGAGACGCAGATCGTCGTGGCCAACGCCCTCAGCACCCCCGAGTCGGTGAACATGCAGTTCCTCTACCTGCTGCTCTTCAACAGCTTCTTGGCCGAGAACAATGCCGCGTCGAGTTCCAACATCGGGGAGTCGCTCTCGGCCGCCACGGGACTGGAGTTCCTCTCCAACCAGCTGAGCAACTGGCTCTCGACGAGCGACTACAATCTGGTGATCCGCTACCGCCCCAAGTCGGAGCTCACGGGCGACGAGGTCGACTTCGGCCTCTCGAAGAGCCTGATCGACGACCGGCTGCTCGTCGAGATCGAGGGCAACTACCTGATCGACAACAAACAGGCGGTGGACAACAACGCCTTGTCGAACTTCATGGGCGAGGCCTACGTTACCTACCTGATCGACCGGGCCGGGACGCTCAAGCTGAAGGCTTTCACGCAGACCATCGACCGTTTCGACGAGAACCAGGGTCTGCAGGAGACCGGCATCGGCGTCTACTACAAGGAGGACTTCAACAACTTCCGCGACTTCCGACAGCGGGTCCGGGAGCGCTTCACCAACAAGAAGCGGCAGGCCCGCCGTGCCGCCCGCCGCGCCGCGAAGGAGCAGGAAAAGGCTGCCGGGGGAGAAGCGGAAACGGAAAACTGAGAATCGGCGGGGCTGTGGGCCGTGGGCCGGCGGAGAACATCGAGGATGAAATTCGAAAAAAAGACAAATTCAAGAAAAACTCAAATAAAACGGACTTATGATTACTTTTTTGCAGGCTGCCGGCGAGGCGGCCATGAGTGAGGAGACCCGCATGGGACTGTGGAGCCTGTTTACCAAAGGCGGCTGGCTGATGTGGCCGCTGCTGGCGCTGGGCGGCGTTACGATCTTCATCTTCGTCGAGCGATTCATCGCCATCCGCCGCGCGTCGGTGCTGGACATGAACTTCATGAACCGCATCCGCGACTACATCTCCGACGGCAAGATCGGCGTGGCCGTGAACCTCTGCAAGAAAACCGACACGCCCATCGCCCGCATGATCGAGAAGGGCATCGGCCGCATCGGCCGTCCGATGGGCGACGTGCAGACCGCCATCGAGAACGTCGCCAATCTGGAGGTCTCGCGTCTGGAAAACGGACTGCCGTTTCTGGCCACGATCGCCGGCGGTGCGCCGATGATCGGCTTCTTGGGCACGGTGCTCGGCATGGTCGAGACCTTCATGGACATGTCCGCCGCGGGGGGGACGGTCGATCTGGCGCTGCTCTCCAGCGGTATGTACGTGGCGATGGTTACCACGGTGATGGGTCTGCTGGTGGGCATCCCCGCCTATTTCGGCTACAACTACCTCGTGGCGCGCATCGAAAAGCTCGTCTTCCAGATGGAGGCCAACTCGATCGCCTTCATGGACATTCTCAACCAACCCGTTCAAATGTAGTGCGTCATGGCTATCAAACGCGGTTCCAAAGTCGATAAGTCGTTCTCGGCCTCGTCGATGACCGACCTGATGTTCCTGCTGTTGCTCTTTCTGCTGATCGCCACCACGCTCATCAACCCCAATGCCCTGAAGCTGATGCTGCCCAAAAGCTCCAACCAGCTCAAGGACAAGGCCATGACCACGGTCTCGATCCGCAACGACAAGGGCACCTACCGCTATTACGTCGAATTGCAGGAGGTGGGGTCGCTCGACGGGGTCGAGCGGGCGCTCCGCACGCGTCTCGACGGGCAGTCGGAGCCCACCGTCTCGCTGCATGCCGACAAGTCGGTCGTCTGGGACGAGGTGGTCAAGGTGATGAACGTCGCCAAGCGCAACGGCTATAAACTGCAGGCTGCCACGCAGCCCGAATAAGATGCGTTATTACGATCCGAACGAGCGGGGCCCGCGGCGGTGGGCGGTATGTGCGGCGACGGCCTATGCCTTGTTGCTGGCCGCCGCGTTCGCATTCGTCTCGTTCGACTTCCGCCGCATGGCCGCCAAGCCGGGCGATATGATCGAGATCGAGTTCGTCGAGCCTCCCGTTCCCGAACCTCCGCCGCCCGCGAAGAGCTCGCCCCGGCCCCGGGTGCACGAGGCGCCCGCTCCTGAGGAACGTACGGCGCAGACCGAGGGGCGCGACGAGACGACCCGCACGCCCAATCCCCGGGCGCTCTTCAACATGAACAAGAGCGGCGCCGACGAACCCGCCGATGCCGGCAATACGCATGCCCGCGAGGGCGAGGAGCGGTCGGCGGGCTCGGGTCCCGGTCTGAACCCCGACGGGCTGGACCGGATCGACAAGGGGCTGCAGGGCCGCGGGCTGGTGGGTTCGCTGCCGCGGCCCGACTATCCCGGCAACCGGAGCGGCAAGATCGTGGTGCGGGTTACCGTGGGCCCGAAGGGCGATGTTACGAGCGCCGCATTCGAACCCAAAGGATCGACGGTGAGCGATCCGCAGCTGGTCGAGGCTGCGTTGGCCGCCGCGCGCAAGGCCCGCTTCACGGAGAGCCGCGCCGCCGTGCAGGGCGGAACGATCACCTACGTGTTCCGCATGAATTGAATGATATGCGTTGCCATGCCGCGACGATCCGTTCGCAGCATGGCAGCCCGATAAACAAGTTTGGTTATGAAATTTTTCCGTTTGATGTTCGTCTGCTGGCTCGCGGCGGGGACCGCACTGCCGGCCTGCCGGGCGCAGGAGACTTCGGCCGGGGCGGCGCACGCTTCCTCCTCCCGGCCGCAGGAGACGCCGCAGGGCGCTTTGCTGGTGCTGCCGGTGGCTGCGCACGACTTCGGCGACGTGGCCCGCAAGGGCGGCGAGCTGGTGCAGGATTTCCTCTTCCGCAACGAAGGCACGGCGCCGCTGGTCATCGTGCGGGTGCTCACTTCGTGCTCGTGTTTCAAAGCCGCGTTTCCCAAGCGGCCCGTGGAACCGGGCGGCGAGGGGGTGATCCGCGTAACGTACGAACCCCTCAAGAGCGAGCCGGGGGCTTTCAACAAGGTGCTCCAGATCTACTCCAACTCCGTTACGGGACGTCAGGTGATTACCGTGCAGGGAAATTCGATCGAATAAATAAACCCGATTGCATACTGGATGTACCCAACATTTCTCGACTCGAACTTTCGAATCCGACCGTCGGTACATCAAGGTATATGATCGTCTGAATAAATTGAACGATATGTCAGCACTTCTTTTCCGCAATGCCACCGTTCTGCCGATGACGGCCGTCGGCGACGAGGCCTGCACCTACTGCGGCTCCGTGGGTGTCGCCGGCAACCGCATCGCTTTCGCCTCGGCCGATCCGGCCGCCGAAGCGGCGTTCCGTGCCGCCCATCCCGATCTCCGCCTCTTCGACTGCCGGGGCAAACTCGTGATGCCGGGATTGATCGACACCCACTGCCATGCGGCCATGACGCTGCAGCGCAGCTATGCCGACGACATCCCGCTGATGGCATGGCTCAACGACTACATCTGGCCTTTCGAGGCGCGGCAGACGGCCGACGACGTGGTGCTGGGCATGACGCTGGGAGTCGTCGAACTGCTGTTGGGGGGCGTAACGTCGTTCGTCGACATGTATTATCACGAGGACCGCTGCGTCGAGCCGGTCGACCGGCTGGGTATCCGCGCCGTGCTCGGCTGCAACTATTTCGACCATAACATCGACGAGGTGCTGCCTCGGATCGAGGAGGCTGCGGCGCTCGCTGCCGGACGCGACCGCATCCGCATCGCCGTGGCGCCGCACTCGCCCTATACGGTCTCGCCCGAAAATCTGCGGCGCGGCCGGGCGCTCTCCGACCGCCTCGGGCTGACGCTGATGACCCATATCGCCGAGACGCAGGAGGAGATGCGCATCGTCCGCGAGCGCTACGGCGTTTCGCCCGTCGAACATCTCGATTCGCTGGGGCTGCTCGACACCCGGACGATCGGCGCGCATTGCGTCTGGGTCGACGACCGCGACATCGACATCCTGGCCCGGCGCGGCGTAACCGTGTCGCACAATCCGCAGAGCAACATGAAGATCTCCAGCGGCGTGGCTCCCGTGCAGCGGATGATCGAGCGGGGCGCTCTGGTAACCGTCGCCACGGACGGCACCTGCTCGAACAACGATCTGGACATGTTCGAGGAGCTGCGGACCGCAGCGTTCCTGCAGAAGTCGTCGACGGCCGATCCGCTGGCGCTGCCAGCCTACGAGGCGCTGCGGCTGGCGACCGTCAACGGGGCCCGGGCGATGGGTCGCGAGGGCGAGTTGGGCATCCTGCGCGAGGGGGCGCTGGCCGACCTGATCGTCGTCGACCTGCAGAAACCCCACCTGCAGCCTATCCACGACGTGGTGTCGAATCTGGTCTACTGCGGCAAGGCGGCCGATGTCGAGACGGTGGTCGTCGACGGACGCGTCGTCGTCGAGAACCGCACGATCCCCGGCCTCGATCTACCGCAGCTCTACCGCGATGTCGATGCCGCCGTAGCAAGAATCAAGGGTGGCAAGAATTAAAAATTATCGGTTGCACGCCGTTCATTTCGAAAACGTTCGTCGGTTCGGCTTCGTCTCAGAATAACCAACAAACTGCGATTCTTTGTTGCCCGGCTCGCGCAAAGCGCGACCGCCCCCAGCCGGGCAACAAGAAATTCCTTTTACACAAAACCCCGCTGCAAGTGGGGTGCGGGCCGCAGCCTCCCGGTGCGGAGGCCCGCAAGCGTGCCCCGCAGGCTGCTCCCTCCCTTCTTGAAAAACCGATAATTTTTAATTCTTAATTTTTCATTTTTCATTTTTCATTTTTAATTTTTAATTATGAATTGCATCTACTCTTCCCTCCGGTAGACCGTCGCCGTGCGGGCGGTGTTGTAGATTCGTATGCGGGGGTAGCGCGTGCCGTCGTCGCCGAGGACGTCGAACGAGAAGTGCTCGCCGTCCATCGCCTGCCGCTCCTGCCCGCCGAAGCGCTTCTCGTCGGTCGAGAGCAGCGGAACGTACTTGCCCGGGCCCTGCACCGGCAGTTCGTAGTCGGGAATCGAGGCCGTGGGGTGCCAGTTGAAGACGAAGAGCAGGTTTCTGTGCGAGAAAGCCATCGTTTGGTTGCGGTCGTCCATCAGCAGGTTCCACGCATAGCCGTCCGAAAGTACGCCGTACTCCTTGACGAGCTCGATCATCGCGCGGTCGAAGTCGCCCAGCCACGAGTAGCGCAGAAACCCGTTGTCGGCGAGCGACCATTGCCGCCGCGCATGGGCGTAGCTCCAGCCGTTGCCCTCGCGCGGAAAGTCGATCCACTCGGGGTGGCCGAACTCGTTGCCCATGAAGTTGAGGTAGGCCTGCCCGCCCGTCGAGATGGTCATCAGGCGGATCATCTTGTGCAGGGCCATGCCGCGGTCGACGATCAGATTCTCCGACGCGCGGTCCATGTGGAAATACATCTCCTTGTCCATCAGGCGGAATGCCAGCGTCTTGTCGCCCACCAGAGCCTGGTCGTGCGACTCGGCGTAGGCCACGGTCTTCACCTCGGGCAGGCGGTCGGTCATCACGGACCACATCTCCCGGATGTTCCACTCCTCGTCGGGCACCTCCTTGAGATATCGGATCCAGAAGTCGGGAATCGCCATGCCCAGCCGGTAGTCGAAGCCGATGCCGCCGTCGTCCGCGGGAATGCAGATGCCCGGCATGCCGCTCACGTCCTCGGCGATGGTCAGGGCCGCCGGCCGGAATTCGTGCACCAGCCGGTTGGCCAGCGTCAGGTAGACGATGGCGTCCTCGTTGACCCCGGCGTCGAAAAAGCGTTCGCGGCAGTCGAAGTCGACGTAGCCGTGGTGGTGGTAGAGCATCGACGTTACGCCGTCGAAGCGGTAGCCGTCGAAATGGTATTCGTCGAGCCAGTATTTGACGTTCGAGAGCAGGAAGTGCTGCACCTCGGGTTTGCCGTAGTCGAAGAGTTTCGAGTCCCAGTAGGGTTGGTCGCCCGCGGCGCCCGGCAGCGAGTAGAGGCGGTCGGTGCCGTCCAGCTCGTTGATTCCCTCGTTGAGATTCTTGACGTAGTGGGCGTGCACGAGGTCCATGATTACGGCGAGGCCGAGTTCGTGGGCCCGGCGTACGAGCTCCTTGAGCTCCTCGGGCGTGCCGAAGCGCGACGAGGGGGCGAAGAAGCTCGATACATGGTAGCCGAACGAGCCGTAGTAGGGGTGCTCGGCTATGGCCATCAGCTGCACGGCGTTGTAGCCGTCCTTTTTTATTATAGGTAGGATCCGCTCCGTGAATTCGCGGTAGGTGCCTACGCCCTCGCTTTCCTGCGCCATGCCCACGTGGGCTTCGTAGATCAGCAGGTCGCCGTTGCTGCGGGCGTCGAACGCATCGCCCCGCCAGTCGAACGGCTCGGCCGGGGCCCAGAACTGGGCCGTGTAGTTCTTCGTCCCGTCGTCCTGCACCACACGCCGCGCATAGGCCGGGATGCGGTCCCTCCAGCCGTTGGGGCCGTGGACGTGCAGCTTGTAGAGGGAGCCGTGCACGAGGCGGTCGCGGTACATCGCGGCCGGAAAAAAGGCGCTCCACACGCCCGCTGCATCCTTGTGCATGCGGATCTCGGTGCGTTGCCAGTTGTTGAAGTCGCCGAAGACGTAGACGTCGTGCGCTCCCGGCAGCCACTCGCGCAGCCACCAGCCGTCGAGCGCATCGTCCCACTGCCAGCCGTAGTAGCGGTAGCCGTTGGCGTAGTCCGAGAGCGATCCCGCCGTGCGGCGTATGTCGTCGATCTTCTGCCGGCAGCGTTCCCAGCGGCGGGAAATCTCTTTTTCGACGGGGCGGAGCCATTCGTCGCGTTCGACGATCGGCAGACGGGTGGAGGTCGGTTCCATAGCGAAAAGGTGTTTATACGAAGATACGAAAAATTCGGCGAAAAACGATCCGATTTCCGAGAATATTGTTGCTCGGTCGGATTCCCGCTTGCCGGGCGAGCTGTTTTCTCCTGCTCCGCAGCGCTGCAAAAACCGCGGTTTTTTCGTATCTTCGCGCTTCCGATCAAAAGAGAAGAGTATGAAAGAGAAGATCGTTTCGTTTTGCTGGCAGCATCTGCTGCTGCTTTTTTCCTTGTTCGTCATGACCGTGGGCGTGGCCGTCTGCCTGCGCTCCATGCTGGGTTCGAGCGTCATCAGCGTGCTGCCCTACGTCTTCGAGACCGCGGGCCGGCAGGGAATGGTTCCGGCGCTGACCATCGGTCAGTATACCTATATCATGAATTTCGTGCTGGTGGCCGGCCAGATTCTGGTGTTGCGGCGGCGCTTCGAGTGGGTGCAGCTGTTCCAGTTGGCGGTCGGCTTCGTTTTCGGCCTGCTCATCGACGTGAACATGGAGCTTACGTCGTGGCTCGCGCCCGCGGGGCTGTGGCAGCAGGCGGCGGGCTGTACGATCCTCGGCATCGGCATCGCGCTGGAGGTGTGCTGCGGCAGCGTAACCATGCCCGGCGAAGGTTTTCCGGTGGCGGTGAGCCGGGTAACGGGCATCGAGTTCGCGAAGGTGAAGATCGCCGTCGACATTTCGCTCGTGGCGCTGGGCGTGGCGGCTTGCTATCTCTTTTTCGGCGCGTGGCAGTGGCATATCGTCGGCGTCGGCACGTTGTTCGCCATGTTGTTCGTGGGCGTCGTGGTCCGCATCGCGGGGCGGCACCTCGGGTGGTTCCGGCGTCTGCTGGCCTATCGTCCCGGTTTCCGCCGCTACGTCTACGGACTGGCCCGTTTCATCTACGACCGCAGATCCTGAGCATCCGCATCCGGGGGAGGGCGGCGGACGTCGGCTTTTATTTTGCCGCTTGTTGTCGGTTTTTTGCGATTTTATTCCTATCTTCGTGCAAACCGTTAATTTCTTAATACTTCGTTTATGTTCAAGCAACCCAAAGGACTGATCGCCGCGGCTCTCGCCAATACGGGCGAGCGCTTCGGCTTCTACACCATGATGGCGATCCTGACGCTGTTCCTGATGTCGAAATTCGGCATCGACGGCCAGCAGGCGGGCAAGATCTACTCGTTTTTCTATACCTCGATCTACATTCTGGCGCTCGTCGGCGGTCTGATCGCCGACCGGCTGCGCAACTACAAGGGGACGATCATCGCCGGCATTCTGGTCATGACGGCCGGGTACGTCGTGCTGATGATGCCGCAGATCTCGTCGAAGGCGTTGGTCATCGGGGCCCTGATGGTGATCGCCTTCGGCAACGGCCTCTTCAAGGGCAACCTGCAGGCGCTCGTCGGGCAGCTCTACGACGACGAACGCTACGCCAAGCTGCGCGATACGGGCTTCCAGATCTTCTACATGTTCATCAACATCGGCGCGATGGTCGCTCCGTTCGCCGCCGTGGGCGTGCGCAACTGGTGGCTCCGCACGCAGGGCTTCCTCTACAACTCCGACCTCTCGGCGCTGTGCCATGCTTTCAACAACGGCACCATGTCTCAGGAGGTGATCGACGGCCGTTTCTCCGAGCTGGCCGCGGAGGTGAGTCTCGGCGGCGCTCCGGCCGATCTGGCCGTTTTCGCCCGCGACTACCTCGCAGCGTTCAATACGGGCTTCCACTACGCGTTCGGCGTGGCGATCGTGGCCATGCTCTTCTCGCTGGCGATCTTCCTCGTCAGCAAGAAGAACCTGCCCGACCCGAAGGATGCGGCTTCGGAGAAGCGGATTTCGAAGGAGGAGATCCGGCAGGACGCCCGCGAGATCAAGCAGCGTCTCTACGCCCTGTTCGCCGTCTTCGCCGTGGTGATCTTCTTCTGGTTCTCGTTCCACCAGAACGGACTGACGCTGACCCTCTTCGCACAGGACTATACGCGTTTGGAGATCTTCGGCATGCCGATCTCGGCCGAGATCTTCCAGTCGGCCAATCCGATCTGCGTCGTGGCGCTCACGCCGCTCGTCATCGCGATCTTCGCATGGTTGCGCAGCCGCGGCAAGGAGCCTTCCACGCCCATGAAGATCGCCATCGGCATGGGTATCGCCGCCACGGCCTACGTCCTGATGGCCATCGGTTCGCTGGGCCTGCCCGGCCGTACGGAGGTCGAGGCGATGGGCGGTCTGAGTCTCGCCGACCGGGTAACGCCGTGGTTGCTGGTGGCTACCTATCTGATTCTGACGGTCGCCGAGCTGTTCATCTCGCCGCTGGGGCTCTCGTTCGTCTCGAAAGTCGCGCCGCAGAAGCTGCAGGGTCTGATGCAGGGTTGCTGGCTGGGCGCTACGGCGCTGGGCAACGGGCTGCTCTTTCTGGGACCGATTCTCTACAACAAAATCTCGATTTCGGCGACGTGGAGCGTCTTCGTGGCCGTCTGCGGCATCTCGATGTTCGTGATGCTCGCGATGGTCAAGTGGCTCGAGCGCGTAACCGAATAGCGCGTTTTTCCGAAACATCTCGATCCGGATGCCCCCCCCCAAGCAGGGCATCCGGATTTTTCGTGCCCGGATTGCGGCAGCTCCCGTCGCCTTTGCCGAAGTTGCTGCGCCTTGCCCGGATTGCGGTACTTCCGTGAAAATTCGGCGATTCCCTAAAATATTCCGCACTCCGGATCGTCTACCTGATTGAAAGCGGTCGGGGACGATGCGTTCATTGTCGAAAAACTCCACATAATTGTATGAATCTGCGGAAAACGGCGAAAAACAAAAAACTTTTATTGTTTCGGGAGTTTCCGGTGCGTATATTTGTCCCCCGGAACGATGGGCGGACCTTTTCGCCGAATCGCCGCTCCGGATCATGAATCAGAAAGAACGAATCATCGAACAGACGATGCGGATGTTCGTCATGCAGGGTATCAAGTCGGTACGCATGGACGACATCGCCCGACAGCTGGGCATCTCCAAACGGACGCTCTACGAGCTGTTCGGCGACAAGGAGAACCTGCTTTATCTGGCCATGCTCTGTTATTTCGAGCAGAACCGCCTGCGTTGGAATTCTCTGAGCAGCGATGCGCCCAACATGCTGGTGCGTCTGTTCATGGTGTTGTCCGATGTGATGGAGCATTCCGAGACCACGGCCCGGATGATGGAGAATCTGCGGAAGTTCTATCCTGCGGTCCATGCGAAGCTCATGCGCGAGGGTTCCGAGAAAAACCGGCAGGACCTGCGGCGGATGCTCGAACAGGGGATCGCCGACGGGCTCTTCATCGACCGCATCGACATCGAACTGGCGATCACGGTCCTTTATTATACCGCTTCGGCCATCACCGTGCGCAAGGACATGCTGCTTCCCGAGGATCTCTCCGAGCGCAGTGCCTTCGTGCAGATCGTCAGCACCTTTTTCCGCGGCATCTCCACGGCCGAGGGGTTGAGGATCATCGACGACTTCCTGAACAGCGGCCCGGCCGTTTCCCTCCGACGAACGAACAGTTGAACAGCATATGAAAAAAACACTTCTGATTTTCTGCCTCGTGCTGGCAGGCCTTTCCGCCGCGTCGGCCCAGATGCGGCTGACGCTGGCCGGGGCGATCGACCTCGCCCTGAGCGAGAACCCCACCGTCCGGGTCGCCGAGCTCGAGGTGCAGCGTTACGACTACGTCAAGCGGCAGTCATGGGGCAACCTTCTGCCGCAGCTCTCCGCATCGGGCAGCTACCAGCGCTCGATCGTCAAGTCGGAGATGCGGGGTGGCATCTCGTTCGGCGCCGACAACACGTTCGCCGTGCAGGGCGACCTGACGCTGCCGCTTTTCGCGCCGCAGGTCTACCGGACCATGAAGCTCAACGATGCGCAGATGGCCGCAGCCGTCGAGGCGGCCCGTTCGTCGCGCATCACGCTGGTCGCCGAGGTCAAGAAGGCGTTCTACAACATCCTGCTGGCCGAACAGTCGCTGGCCGTGCTGCTCGAATCGCAGGCCACGGTGCAGCGGACGGTCGACGATACCGAGCTCCAGTACCGCCACGGACTGGCCTCGGAGTACGATCTGCTGACGGCGCAGGTGCAGCTGAGCAACCTGCAGCCCACGATCATCCAGACCCAGACGTCGATCCGGCTGGCGCGGCTGTTGCTGAAGATGTATCTGTCGATTCCCGAGGAGGTCGACATCGAGGTCGAAGGGCGGCTGGATGCCCTGCGCGACGAGGTGCTGACCGGCACCGACGGGCTGACGACCGATATTTCGGAAAACTCCGACCTGCGGACCCTCGATCTGCAGAAGGAGCTGCTGCAGCGCCAGCTGCGGGTCGCCAACGCCGGACGTCTGCCGTCGCTCGGAGCTTTCGGTTCGGCTACCTACACCGGAAACGACATGGAGCCCTTCATGGGCATCGGCGGCGGCGACGCGTCGAAATTTTTCTGGACCCATCCCATCACGGTGGGGGTGCAGTTGTCGGTGCCCATCTTCGCGGGTCTGACCAAGATGAACAAGTCGCGCGAGATCAAGAACCAGATTTCGCAGCTCTCCCTGCAGCGCAGCTATGCCGAGCGGCAGATCGGCGTGCAGGTGCAGTCGGCCTTGAACGACCTGCTGACCGCCCGCGAGAAGATGTTCGCGCAGGAGCGTACCGTCGAGCAGGCCCGCAAGGCCTATTCGATCTCCGACACCCGCTACCGGGCCGGTGCCGGTACGATCCTCGAACTCAACAGCGCCCAGCTTTCGCAGACGCAGGCGCAGCTCAACTTCTCGCAGGCCATCTACGACTACCTCTCCGCCCGGGCCGAGTACGACCGCATCGTGGGTCGGGAACGATAGGACCGCCGCAAAGGAATGGCCGCAAGGGAAGAGTTGAAAATCAGCCTGTCGGGAGCCGGCATGCCGCTTCGCTGCCGGAGCCGGCGGGCGCACGGAAAAAATAAAATGAACAAATAGCAAGCATATGAAAAGATCAGCGATCGCACTGTTGGTCCTCTCCGGCCTTTTCGCCGGATGCACGGGCCGCACAACCGCTCCCGTCCCGGTCGACGAGGGCGTGCTCACCAAGACCGCCGGGGCCGAGGCCGCTACGGTCCGCCTCACCGAGGAGTTCACCTCCGAGATCGAACCCTACAAGGAGAACGACATCACGCCCGCCGCTTCCGGCGTGCACATCGACCGCATTCTGGTCGACGTGGGCGACCGCGTGCAGGCGGGGCAGCTGCTGGCGACGCTCGATCCCACGCAGTACACGCAAGCTCTCGTGCAGCTTAAGACCGTGGAGGACGACTACAACCGCCTGCTCCCCGTCTTCGAGGCCGGCGGCATCTCGGCCCAGCAGATCCAGCAGGCCAAAGCGCAGCTCGACGTGCAGCGCGAGGCCGTCGCCAACCTTCGGAAGAACATCGAGGTGAAGTCGCCGATTGCGGGCGTCGTTACGGCCCGCAACTACGAGTCGGGCGACCTGTTCGCCGCGCAGCCCATTCTGCACATCATGCAGATCGATCCGCTGAAGGTCGTCGTCAACATCTCGGAGCAGTATTTCCCCAACGTCCGGGTCGGCATGCCCGTCTCGCTGAAGGTCGACATCTTCCCCGACGAGACTTTCACGGGTACCGTGTCGCTGATCTATCCCGCGCTCGATCCTGCGACCCGCACCTTCAAGGTCGAGGTCCGCGTGCCCAATGCCGAACGGACGCTGCGCCCCGGCATGTTCGCCCGCACGATCTTCGATCTGGGCGAGAAGCAGGGCGTGATGATCCCCGACGTGGCGATCCAGAAGCAGGTGGGCTCGGCCGAGCGTTTCGTCTACGTTGTCGAGGGCGATTCGATCGCCGTGCGCCGCACGGTCCGGCCCGGCCGGCAGGTCGGCGACCGCATCGACATCCTTTCGGGCGTCGAGGCGGGCGAGCGGGTGGCCGTTACGGCTTTCTCGCGTCTCTACGACGGAGCCCGAGTTTCGGTCAAACAGGATTAAAGCCGCCGAACCATGAAAATCTACGAAAGCGCGGTTCGCAAACCGATCTCCACGATTCTGCTGTTCGTGGGCGTGATCGTCTTCGGATTGTTCTCGCTCATGAATCTGGCCGTGGACCAGTATCCCGAGATCGAGATTCCCCAGATTTCGGTCATCACCATGTATCCCGGCGCCAATGCCGCCGACATCGAGACCAACATCACGCGCGTGCTGGAGGACAACCTCAATACGGTCAACAACCTCAAGAAGCTGACCTCCAAATCGCAGGACAACGTTTCGATGATTACCGTCGAGTTCGAATACGGCTCCGACCTCAACGAGGGAGCCAATGAGATCCGCGACGTCGTTTCGCGCGTGCAGTCGATGCTGCCCGACGACGTGGACTACCCGACGATCTTCAAGTTCTCCACGTCGATGATCCCCGTGATGATGCTCGCCGTTACGGCCGACGAAAGTTATCCGGCGCTCAACAAGATCCTCGACGACAAGCTCGTCAACGTCCTGAACCGTGTCGACGGCGTGGGTGCCGTCTCGGTCGTCGGGGCTCCCGAGCGCGAGATCCAGATCAACGTCGATCCCTCGAAGCTCGACGCCTACGGGCTCTCGGTCGAGCAACTGGGGCAGATCATCGCCGCCGAGAACGTCAACATCCCCAGCGGCACGATCGACATCGGCAACAACACCTTCAACATCAAGGCCGACGGCGAGTTCAAGCTCTCGGACGAGCTGCGCAAGGTCGTCGTCTCGAACCTCGGGGGCCGCACCGTCATGCTCACCGACGTCGCCGAGATCCGCGATACGCTCGAAAAGGCCACGATGGACGAGCGCGTCAACGGCAAGCGGGGCGTGCGCGTGATCTTCCAGAAGCAGTCGGGCTCCAACACCGTGAATATCGTCCACGAGATCCAGAGCCGCCTGCCCGAGATCCAGCGGTCGCTGCCCAAAGACGTGAAGATGGAGCTCATCTACGAGGCTTCGCAGGAGATCACCGATGCCATCGGCTCGCTCTCCGAGACGATCATGTATGCCTTCATCTTCGTCGTGCTGGTCGTCATGATCTTCCTCGGACGTTGGCGCGCCACGCTCATCATCTGCATGACGATCCCCGTGTCGCTGATCTGTTCGTTCATCTACCTCTTCGCCACGGGCTCGACGCTGAACATCATCTCCCTGTCGTCGCTCTCGATCGCCATCGGCATGGTCGTCGACGACGCCATCGTCGTATTGGAAAACATCACCACCCACATCGAGCGGGGCTCGAATCCCAAAGAGGCGGCGATCTACGCTACCAACGAGGTGTGGCTCTCGGTCATCGCCACCACGCTGGTCGTCGTCGCCGTGTTCCTGCCGCTGACGATGGTTCCGGGCATGGCGGGTATCTTGTTCCGCGAGCTGGGCTGGATCGTTACGATCGTGGTCTGCGTCTCCACGACGGCGGCCATTTCGCTCACTCCGATGATGTCGGCCTACCTGCTGAAGATCGACGGCGGCGTCCACGACTACAAGGGTCTGGGCGTCGTCTACAAGCCGATCGACCGCGCGCTGGCGTGGCTCGACGAAGCCTATGCCCGGGCGTTGCAGTGGGTGGTGGGCCACCGGCGCATCACCTTCGGGTGCATGATGGCTCTGTTCGTCGCGTCGCTGGGATTGCTTTCGCGGGTGCCCACCGAGTTCTTCCCGCCTTCGGACAACAGCCGCATCTCGGCCGTCGTGAAGCTGGAGCAGAACCTCTCGATGGAGTACACCGCCCGCATCGCCCGCCGGATCGACCAGATCATCTACGACAAGTTCCCCGAGATCGAGATCGTCTCGGCGTCGGCCGGCGCCAACTCCTCGGACAACGCTTTCGCTGCGATGCAGACCACGGGTTCGCATATCATCAACTATAATATGCGTCTGACCGACGTCGCGGAGCGCGAGCGTTCGATCTACGTCATCTCCGACTTGCTGCGCCGCGAGCTGGACGGCATTCCCGAGGTGCGGCAGTATACCGTAACGCCGGGCGGCATGTCGGGCAGCATGTCGGGCTCGGCGACGGCCGACATCAAGGTCTTCGGCTACGACATGGACCAGACGAACGCCGTGGCCAACGACCTCAAGGCCAAGCTGGCCGCACTGGAGGGTACGCGCGACGTGCAGCTTTCGCGCGACGATCTGCGCCCCGAGTACAACGTGGTCTTCGACCGCGACCGACTTTCCTATTACGGCATGAACAGCGCCGCCGCGGCGACGGCCGTCCGCAACCGCATCGACGGACTCACGGCTTCGAAATACCGCGAGGACGGCGACGAGTACGACATCATCGTGCGCTATGCCGAGCCGTTCCGCACCCGCGTGGAGGATGTCGAGAATATCACGCTCTACAACATGCAGGGCCGTCCCGTGAAACTCAAGGAGGTGGGCAAGGTACAGGAGGAGTACGCCGCGCCCGAGATCCAGCGCGAGAACCGGCAGCGTATCATCACCGTGCAGTCGACTTTGGGTGCCGGCGTGGCGCTGGGCGACGTCGTCGCCCAGATGCAGGAACTCATCGCCGACTATCCCCTGCCCGACGGCGTCGATCTGGAGATCGGCGGTACGGTCGAGGATCAGGGCGATGCTTTCCGCGATCTGCTGACGCTCTTCGCCCTGATTGTCATTCTGGTCTACATCGTCATGGCCACGCAGTTCGAGTCGCTGAAGTTCCCCTTCATCATCATGTTCACCATTCCGTTCGCCTTTACGGGCGTCTTCCTCGCCTTGTGGATGACCTCCACGCCCTTGTCGCTCATCGCCCTGATCGGCGCCATCATGCTGGTGGGTATCGTAACGAAGAACGGCATCGTGATGGTCGACTACATGAACCTCCTGATCGAGCGCGGTTCGGGCGTCTTCGAGGCCGTGATCGCCGGCGGCAAGAGCCGTCTGCGCCCCGTGCTGATGACTTCGTTCACCACCGTGCTGGGTATGTTGCCGCTGGCTATCGGCACGGGTGCCGGTTCGGAGACGTGGCAGCCGATGGGTATCGCCGTGATCGGCGGTCTGACGTTCTCGACGATCCTTACGCTCTTCATCGTGCCTGTGCTCTACTCGATCATGGTCAACCGGGCCCAGCGCAAGGAGCGCGAGAAGCAGGCCCGTCTGGCAGAACAGAACCTCTAAAACCGAACAATCATGAAAGCAGTATTCTTGTCATACAATCAGGCGCTCACCGATCGCGTCAACCGCATTCTCGACGAACAGGGCATCCGGGGCTTCACCCGCTGGGCTCTGACGGAGGGGCGCGGCTCGGTCGACGGCGAGCCCCACTACGGCACGCACGCGTGGCCGTCGATGAACGCTTCGGTGCTGGCGATCGTCGAGGATTCGCAGGTCGCACCCCTCATGGAGGCGTTCCGCGCAATGGACGACGCCACGCGCATGCAGGGCTCCCGGGCTTTCTACTGGAATATCGAGGGCGGGTTCTGAAGAGTGAAAAATTAAGAATGAAGAATTAAAAATCTTCGCCCGTTCATCTTTTTGAAAAACGCGCTGCTTCGGCAGCGCGTTTTTTTGTTTCTCAGGATGCACTCGCGGCCGCCGCCCGGATCGCCGGATGCCGGGCTTGTCCGGAAAGCCGCGTGCTCGAATTTTTAATTTTTCATTTTTAATTCTTAATTTTGAAACGTGAAACTCACCTTTCTGGGAACCGGAACTTCGCAGGGCGTGCCCGTCATCGGATGCCGCTGCGAGGTCTGCACGTCGGGCGATCCGCGCGACCGGCGGCTGCGTACCTCGGCGATGATCGAGGTGCGCGGCGTGCGGCTGGTCGTCGACGCCGGGCCCGACTTCCGCTGCCAGATGCTCCGTACGGGGGTGCGGCACCTCGATGCCATTCTGCTCACGCACGGACACAAGGACCATACGGGCGGACTGGACGATGTGCGGGCTTTCAACTTCGTCGACTATCCGCAGATCCATCGCGTCGACATCTATGCCGCCGCACCGACCGCCGCCGTCGTGCGCAAGGACTTCGACTACGCTTTCGCGCAGGACAAGTACCGCGGCGTTCCCGAGATCGAGTTGCACGAGATCGACGAGACGCGTCCTTTCGAGGTCCGGGGCGTGGAGATCGTTCCCGTTGCGGGGCACCATTCGGATCGCTTCACCGTTACCGGCTTCCGCATCGGGCCGCTGGCTTACCTCACCGACTTCAAGACCGTCGAGGATTCGGAGGTCGGGAAGCTGTGCGGGGTCGAGGTGCTCGTCGTCAATGCCTTGCGGTTCAAGCTCCACGACTCCCATTTCAACGTCGACGAGGCGCTGGCGCTGATCCGGCGCGTCGGGCCGCGTCGGGCTTACCTCACGCACATGTCCCACGAAATAGGCCTGCACGCCGCCACCGATCCCTCGCTGCCCGAGGGGGTGCGGCTGGCTTACGATACTTTGCAAATCGAAATAAACGATCGAATATGAAAAATTTCACCGATAAGACGGTCATCGTAACCGGCGCCTCTTCCGGCATCGGCGAGGCTCTCTCCCGCGAGTTCGCGGCGCGGGGCGCCCGGGTCGTTCTGGGGGCCCGCAACGTGCAGAAACTGCAGCTGCTCGCCGGCGAGATCCGCGAGAAAGGCGGACAGGCGGTCTATTGCGGCGTCGACGTAACGAAACCCGAGGAGTGCCGCGAGTTGATCGCGACGGCCGTGCGGGAGTTCGGCGGCGTGGACGTGCTCGTCTGCAACGCGGGGCTCTCCATGCGGGCGATCTTCGACGACGTGGAGCTCGACGTGCTGCACCGCCTGATGGACGTCAACTTCTGGGGCACGGTCAACTGTTGCAAGTATGCGCTGCCTTATCTGCAGGCTTCGAAGGGTTCGGTCGTGGGCGTTTCGTCGGTGGCCGGTCTGCACGGTCTGCCGGGCCGCACGGGTTACTCGGCATCGAAGTACGCCATGACCGGTTTTTTGGAGACTCTGCGCATCGAGAACCTCAAAAAAGGATTGCACGTCATGATCGCCTGCCCCGGTTTCACGGCTTCGAACGTCCGCTTCGCGGCCCTCACGGCCGACGGGTCGCAGCAGGGCGGAACTCCGCGCAACGAGGCCAAGATGATGACCGCCGAAGAGGTCGCCCGGATCATCTCCAAAGGAGTGCTTCGACGCCGGCGTCTCTGTCTTATGGAGATCGAGGGCCGTGCTACGCATTTCGTCAAGAAGTTCGCGCCCGCTTTCCTCGACCGCATGTTCTATCTGGTCATGGCCCGCGAGCCCGACAGCCCGCTCAAATAAAAAGGGGGAGACTACCCATGCCCCCCCCTCTTCGTCGGCTCCTTGTCGGGCCCCTTCGCCGGGGCCCCTTTTCGTCGGCTCCTCTTTGGCCACTCTTTGCCCCCCCCCTTCGTCGGCCCCCTCTTTATTTGAAGAAGATCGAGGAGATTTCCTTGTAGTTGTGTACGCGTTCGATCACGTCGGCGATCACGTCGGCGACGGTCAGCACCGTAAATTTGTGCAGGTCCTTTTCGGGATTCAGCGGGATCGTGTCGGTTACGATCACCTCCTGCAGGGCGCTGTCGTTGATCCGTTCGTAGGCCGGACCCGAGAGCACGGGGTGGGTGATAGCGGCCCGGACGCTCTTCGCACCGCGGGCCATGAGCATGTCGGCGGCCATGCAGATCGTGCCGGCCGTGTCGATCATGTCGTCGACGATCAGGATGTTGCGGCCTTCGACATCGCCGATGGCGGTCATCTTGCCCACCACGTTGGCTTTCGCCCGTTCCTTGTGGGAGATGATGATCGGCGTGCCCAAAAGTTTGGCGTAGGTGTTGGCGCGCTTGGCTCCGCCCATGTCAGGCGCCGCGATCGAGAGATCTTCGATCGCAAGGCTGCGGATGTAGGGTACGAAGATGCCGCTGGCGTAGAGCGCATCCACCGGTACGTCGAAAAATCCTTGTATCTGGTCGGCATGCAGGTCCATCGTCATGATGCGGTCGGCACCTGCGGCCATCAGCATGTTGGCCACCAGCTTGGCTCCGATCGGCACACGGGGGCGGTCCTTGCGGTCTTGCCGCGCCCACCCGAAGTAGGGCATCACGGCCACGACCTGATGCGCCGAGGCACGTTTGGCGGCGTCGACCATCATCAGCAGTTCCATCAGATTGTCCGAGGGCGGGAAGGTCGACTGGATGATGAAGACCGTGCAGCCGCGGATCGACTCGTTGTAGCAGGGCTGGAATTCGCCGTCGCTGAAGCGCAGTACTTCCGACTGTCCGAGCGTCGTGCCGAAGCTGGCCGCGATCTTCGTGGCCAGATATTCCGAGCCGCGGCCCGAGAAAATCTTGATTTTGTGGATTGCCATAACGGAGTTGTTGGGTTTGGTGTTGCAAATATAGTATAAGGGAACCGAAAAACACGCCTTGCAGGGCGTGTTTTTTCAACATTCGGTCAACGGTCCAGACATCGGCCGATGAACTCCAGAATCTCGTCGCGGCCCGTCGCTTTGGCCGACGAGCTGACCAGCATCGGCGGCAGCTCCTCCCATTGTTCGGAGAGCGCCTCGCCGTAGCGTTCCACGCTGCGCCGGGCCTGCGTCTGCGAGAGTTTGTCGGCTTTGGTGAAGATGATGCCGAAGGGCACGCCGTTTTCGCCCAGCATCTCGATGAAGCGCAGATCGATCTTCTGGGGTTCGAGACGGATGTCCACCAGCACGAACAGGTAGTGCAGCTTCTCGCAGCGGAGCACGTAGTCGGTAATCAGTTTCGAGAACTCGCCGCGCTGGCTCTTGGAGGTCCGGGCGTATCCGTAGCCCGGCAGGTCCACCAGATACCACGCGTCGTCGATGCAGAAATGGTTGATAAGACGCGTCTTGCCGGGCGTGCCCGAGACTTTGGCCAATCCCGCGCGCCCCGTCAGCATGTTGATGAGCGACGACTTGCCCACGTTGCTGCGGCCGATGAAGGCGATGTCTCGCAGGTCGTCTTTCGGGACCTGCGAGATCCGCTCCGAGGAGCAGCGGAATTCGGCTTTGGCGATCTGCATGGTCGTGGTGTCAGTACCCCAGTATTCGCAGCATCGAACGGTAGGACTGTTCTTTGGCGAAGAGGCGCGTGTAGTATTCGTTGTCGGATTTGTCGCGGTCGATGATGACATGCTTGGGTGCCGGAATCAGGCAGTGCTGGATGCCGCCGAAGCCGCCCAGCGACTCCTGGTAGGCTCCCGTATGGAAGAAGCCGATGTATTGCGTGTTGCCTTTTTCGAGCTTGGGCAGGAAGATGGCGTTGGTGTGGCACTCCGAGTTGTAGAAATCTTCGCTGTCGCAGGTCAGGCCGCCGAGGAAGACGCGCTGGTACTCCTTGTCCCAGTTGTTCACCGCCAGCATGATGAAGCGTTGGTTGATGCCCCACGTGTCGGGCAGCGTGGTAATGAACGACGAGTCGATCATGTACCAGTTCTCGCGGTCGTTCTGCTGCTTCTGGTTGACGATCGAGTAGAGCGATGCGCCGCTCTCGCCCACGGTGAACGAGCCGAACTCGGTGAAGATGTCGGGTTCTTCGACGCCGTTGCGCTGGCAGATGTTCTTGATCTGGGCCACGATCTCTTCGGTCAGGTATTCGTAGTCGTACTCGAAGTTGAGCGTGTTCTTGATCGGGAAGCCGCCGCCGATGTTCAGGCTGTCCAGCTCGGGGCAGATGGCTTTGAGTTCGCAGTAGACGTTCATGCACTTCGACAGCTCGTTCCAGTAGTAGGCCGTGTCCTTGATGCCCGTGTTGATGAAGAAATGCAGCATTTTGAGCTGGAATTTCTTGCTGTTCTTGATCTTGGCCTTGTAGAAATCCACGATGTCGTTGTAGCGGATTCCCAGACGCGAGGTGTAGAAGTCGAACTTGGGTTCCTCCTCGCAGGCGATGCGGATGCCGATCTTGCACTTCTTGGTGAAGGCGTCTTCGAAGAGGTCGATCTCCTCCTTGTTGTCGATCACCGGAATCGTGTTTCCGAATCCGTCGTTGACCAGCTGGGCGATGTTCTCCACATATTGCGGACGCTTGAAACCGTTGCAGATGATGTAGCGGTCCTTGTCCACGATACCGCTGTCGTAGAGGGCGTTGATGATGTGTATGTCGTAGGCCGAGGAGGTCTCCAGATGGATGTCGTTCTTCATGGCTTCCTCCAGCACGAACGAGAAGTGGCTCGATTTGGTGCAGTAACAGTAGTTGTACGAACCCTTGTAGTCGACTTTGGCCATCGCCACGTTGAACATGCGCTTGGCGCGGTTGATCTGCTGGGAGATCTTCGGCAGGTAGGTGATCTTGAGCGGCGTGCCGTATTGCTTGATCAACTCCATGAGCGGGATGTCGTGGAAGTTGAGTTCGTTGTCTTCGACGGAAAACTCGTCCTGCGGGAAGTCGAACGACTGTTCGATCAGATCGATGTACTTGTCTTTCATGGTCGGGTGGCGGGTTGTCTCGGAATCCGGCTTCGCTACATTGCAATTTTCCGGCCGATGTAGCTCGTCCGGATTTTCCGGAATTCCGGGATGCAAAGTAGGCGAATATTTTCCGTTCGGCCAATACTTTTACCGATTATTTTGAAAAAGTGCGCCTTATTTTGGTTTTTTCTGCGAAAAAAGGTATTTTTGACCCAAATTTGACAGGTATGTTGGTTGGGATCATAGCGCGTTATCTGGAGTCGCACCGGCGACTGATCATCCCGCAGATGGGAGCGTTCATCGTCAAGGAGCCGGGTCGCGGCGTGCTTTTTTCGGAGTTGCTCAAGCGCGACGACGGCGTCCTGCGCGGATTGCTCGTCGAGGCGGGCGTCGGCGAGATCGAGGCCGCGGGTCGGATCGACCGCTTCGTCTTCGAGGTGCGGCACGCCGTGCAGGAGGGCCGGGAGTACCCGCTTTCCGGTCTGGGCGTGATGAAGCCCGGTCCCAACGGAACCATCTCGTTCGCCTATGATCCGCAGGCCGTCGCTCCGACGGCTCCCGAGGCCGCGGCCGGTCGCGTGCCGCTGGATTCCGCCGCCGCGCCCATCCTCGAAATTCGGGCGCAGGAGCCTGCTGCCGACGCTCCTCGGAGTGCGGAGGTCGCCGCCGAGGTCGGATTCGAAGAACCCGCTACCGGAAATGCTCCGGCGAACCGGCAGATGGACAAATTCTCCGAGGCGGTCCGAACGCTCTACGGCGAGCCGGCATCTCCGGCATCTCCGGCATCTCCGGCTTTCCCGGCCGCAACGTCTGCGAAGCCCGCAGCACCCGCCATGCCCGCAACGTCAGCAGAGCCTGCTGCCGAAAATTCCGGAACCCCGGTCTCCGGGGAGCCTGAACGGCCGGCGGCTCTCGTGCAGTCCGGAGCATCGCGGCCGGAGGCTGCTCCGAAGTTCGCCACCGAAGTCGATTCGCGGCCGCAGTTCTCGCAGCCCAAACGTTCGAAGCGCGACGATTTTTCGGATTCCTATTACGGACGTCTGCCGCGTCGCCCGGCCATCGAGCAGACCGTGCGCGTGAAGAAACGTTCCGACCACTTCATCTGGATCGCGTTGATCGCCACGCTGATCGCGCTGGCGGCCATCGCTTTCGGTCAGTGGATCGATTCGCAGACATCGGGTTTTTAAGCCGCTTTCCATGACCGAGATCACGTCCGTCAAACAACGCTTCGGCATCATCGGCACCTCTCCGCTTCTGGACCGGGCGCTCGACGTCGCCCTGCGCGTCGCGCCCACCGACCTGACCGTGCTCGTTACGGGCGAGAGCGGCGTGGGCAAGGAGTTCTTCCCGCAGGTCATCCATGCCTATTCGGCCCGCAAACACAATAAATATATTGCCGTCAACTGCGCCGCCATTCCCGAGGGAACGATCGATTCGGAGTTGTTCGGCCATGAAAAGGGCGCTTTCACCGGCGCTTTCGAGGCCCGCAAGGGGTATTTCGAGGAGGCCGACGGAGGTACGATTTTCTTGGACGAGGTCGCCGAGTTGCCGCATTCCACGCAGGCGCGGCTGCTGCGCGTCCTGCAGACGGGCGAGTTCCTGCGCGTCGGCTCGTCGAAGGTTCAGAAAACGGATGTCCGCGTCGTCGCGGCCACGAACGTCGACTTGCAGCAGGCGATCCTCTCCGGACGTTTCCGCGAAGACCTCTATTATCGTCTGGGTACGGTGCCCGTCGTCGTGCCGGCGTTGCGCGAACGCCCGGAGGATATTCCCCTGTTGTTCCGCAAGTTCGCTTCCGACGTGGCCTTGCAGTACCGCATGCCGGCCGTTACGCTCGACGACGGGGCACGGCAGTTGCTTTCGGAGTATTATTGGCGGGGCAACATCCGTCAGTTGAAGAACGTCGCCGAGCAGATCTCGGCCATCGAGCAGACGCGCGTCGTTACGGCCGACATGTTGCGTCGCTATCTTCCCGAACAGCATGCCGGGGCTCCGATGGCCGCTGCGGGGAGCATGCGGACCGAGGATTCGATGTCTACCGAGCGGGAGTTGCTCTACAAGGTGCTCTTCGACATGCGGGCCGACATCAACGATCTGAAACGGATGATGGCCGAGCTGATGCAGGGCGCCGGCGTGCACCGGTCCGAGCCGCATGCCGACATCAAGGCCTTGCTGCCGTCGGCCGCTCAGGGTGGGGTGCTGCCCGTCGCTTCCGATGCGGCCTATGCTGCGGCTCCCGTCTTCGCCGAGAGCGAGGATGTTACCGACGAGCCGCCGCGCGAGCTGACGAAAGCCGACGTGCAGCGCGAGCAGATCGTGCGGGCGCTCCGCAACAACCGCGGACGTCGCCGCGAGGCGGCCCGCGAACTCTTCATGTCCGAGCGAACCCTCTACCGCAAGATCAAGGAACTGGGGATCGAGGAGAATTCATGATGCACCTATTCACCATTCATAATTCGAAGTTGAAACTTTTCCGAATCATATTCGCCTCGACCGCACTCGTCGCCCTCGCAGCGTTGGGCGGCTGCGGCGTGCAGATCAAATATTCGCTTTCGGGCGCCTCCATTCCGCCCGATGCGCGGACATTCTCGGTGGCCTACTTTCCCAACAACGCCACGATGGTCTCGCCGATCCTCAGCCCGACGATGACCGACGCGTTGGTCGACATGTTTTCGCGGCGTACGCGCCTGATGCAGGTCGACGAAGGCGGCGACTTTGCTTTCGAGGGCGAGATCGTCAACTACACCTCCACTACGGCCTCGGTGTCGAGCGACGACTATGCGCTGCTCAACCGCCTGACCATCACCGTCAAGGTCCGCTTCACCAACGCCCTCGACGAGTCGCAGTCGTGGAACAAGACCTTCACGGCCTACGAGGACTACGACTCGACGTTGCTGCTCACCGAGGTCGAGGGCGATCTGATTCCGCAGATCGTCGACAAACTCGTAACCGACATCTTCATGGCTTCGGCCTCCAACTGGTAATCTATGGATAAGGAGCAGTTCCGCACGCTTTCGTCCGGGGGGACGGAGCCGTTTTCGACCCGCGAGCTGGACGAGCTCGTCGCGCGTTACGGCTGGTTCGCACCGCTGCGCATTCTGCGCGAGGCGCGTACGGGGAAAACCGATGCGCAGTTGACCGTTACGGCGCCGTGGCGGGGCAGAAGTTCGTTGCGCGAAATGCCGGTCGATGCGGCTCTTTTCGCTGCGAGCGCTTCGGAGGAGGCGATCGACCGCTTCCTGCAGCAGACCGATCTGCGGATCGTGGCCGAGGAGGGCGAGCCCGAGGTCGAGGTGCGCACGGCGCCCTGTCTGACCGATGCCGACGAGGTGGTCTCCGAGCAGCTGGCCGAGATCTATCTTGCGCAGGGTTTGCGCGACCGGGCGGCGGCCATTTATCGCAAATTAAGTTTGCTAAATCCCGAAAAAAGTATTTACTTTGCCGAGCTTATCGAAAAAACGGAAAACAATAATTAAAATTTCGACGATATGTTGTCAACGATTTGCATTATTCTGACCCTCCTTGCGAGCGTGCTGGTGATTCTCGCCGTGCTGGTTCAGAATCCCAAGAGCGGCATGGCCGCCAACTTCGGCGCTTCGAATCAGGTGATGGGCGTACGCGAGACGACCAACTTTCTGGAGCGTTTCACGTGGACGATGGCCATCGCCATCGCAGTGCTGAGTCTCGTCGCTACGCTGGCTATGGGCGGCGGTGCCGTCGCCGGCGATTCCGAGATCTCCAAAGACGCCCGTCTGCTGCAGGAGCAGGCGATCGAAGGGCAGCTGCCCGCCATGCCGCAGGCCGAGATTCCGGCCGAGGATGCGGCCGCAGTTTCTGCGGACGCCGAGTAATTCCCGGGGTGCCGGGGGCGAGGGGGCGAGGTGCCGGAGTGCTGAGGTAACGCGCTGAGGTATCGGAGTGTCGAGTAAGGCGCTGAAGTACCGGGGAGCCGGAATGTTGAGGCGCCGGAAGTATCGGAGCCGTTGCGGCGATCGCGTGCAGGTCGCGAATCGGTTCGGACCGAATCGGACTTTCGAACGCCCTGAAGAGAGGAAAGGCAGGAAGTGCCGCCCGAAAGAAACGAATTTCAAGCCGTGGCTTCAGCCGCGGCTTTTTTGTGCTCCGCTGTTGCTCTGTGCTCTCGGCTTTGCCATTCTTCTTTTTAGCGGGCTCCTGCGTACTTGCAGCTTTGATACGGGACTATTGTAAGAAAAGTGTTGAATAAAAGCAGCTGCAGATGCTGGACGCAGCGCACGGGGAGGCTAAAAGCACGTCCCGAGAAACCGTTCATGGGGTTCACGTTGTCCGAGTTGAAGTTCAAACCGCTCGGCGAAGCACTACCGGCAGCGGCGGACGAAGAGGACCACGAGTAGCCGTTCGTGCCGACAGCATTCAGGGCTCCCGTCTGTCGGTCGCGGTAACCCGAAGCAGGCGCATGAAGCAATCGCTGGAATGAATGACGGAAAGGGAACCTTTCTCAATTAATAGTTAATAATGAATAATTGTCAGAACCACAAAAAAGTTGCTTTTTGAAAAAACACGATCTCGCAACTTAATTATTCATTATACATTATTCACTATTCATTAAAGTTGCTTTCCGGCAGACTGGGATATAAAACCCGCCTGAGGATAAGGGGACAGATGAGGCCGGATAGAAATAGCAGGCTCCATCTCCCCTAAAACCCGCTTCTTAAGCGGGGGTTCGATAGAAAAAACCGGCTCTATCTCCTCCTAAACCCCGCTCTTAGCGGAGCCCATAAATCCCCGTTCTTAGCGGGGCGGGGGATTGCTGAATCTGCGGCCGCGCTGACGGAAGCCCTGAAAGACATCCCGCCACTCCGGGCCGAAGCTGCTTTTATCAAGGTGAAAGTTGAAAGGCGAAACATGAAACGGGAAGTTCTTTCCCCTGCTGAAAGGCGAATTGCAAAACGCCATAAAAAATAAATCGGGAAATATCTTTCCCCGCATGTCGCGCATTCCGGCAAGGCCCGACGATGCCCGGAATGCGGCCTTACAGCTCTTTCAACGCCATGCGTACCAGCTCCTCGGTCGAGGCGTCGGGTGTTGCGCGGAGTACGGAGCGAAGCGCCTTTTCGGCTGCCGATTTGTTGAACCCCAGCATTGCGAGAGCCGCCAGCGCTTCGTCGCTCCGCTCGTCGTTCGGGGCGGCGCCTGCGGCTCCGGTTTCCAGTCCTGTGAGCTTGCCGCTCAGCTCGACGATGATTTTCTGGGCTGTTTTGAGCCCCAGTCCCTTCACGTTCTTCAGCAGCACGGCATTGCCCGACGAGATGATGTTCTGCAGCTCGGACGGCGAGTAGGTCGAAAGGATCGTGCGGGCCGTGTTGCCGCCCACGCCCGAGACGCCGAGCAGCAGCCGGAACAGCTCGCGCTCGGCTTTCGTGGCGAATCCGTAGAGCAGCTGCGCATCTTCGCGCACGACGTAGTGTACGAAGAGCTTCGTGCGTTCGGCATGTTCGATCGCCGAATAGGTTTCGAGCGATATGTTGAGATAGTAGCCCACGCCCGCCGCGTCGATCACGGCATAGGTCGGACCCAGTTCGGCCACGGGGCCGCTGATGTATTCGTACATGTCGTTTAAAAATTACGGGGTGCAGGGCAAAAATAAAGATTTTTTCTTATCTTTGCATTTCGAGCAGAAAATAATTCATCAAACAGCAAAACAGGATATGAAAAAAATGCTTTTTACGGCATGGATCGTCGCTGCGGCGATGACGGCCTGCGGCCCCAAGAGTTCGGAGAATCCCGTTGCGGCGGAAGGTGCCGTGCGCGAGATCGGGGTGAGCGACATCGCTTACATTCAGGTCGAAGCCGTGCTGGCGGAGAGCGACCTCTATAAGAACGAGGGTGCGGCGCTGCAGGAGAAGACCCAGAAGGCGCAGAACAGCTGGGCGCAGCGCGAGAAGAACCTGCAGGCCGAGGCCGCCAAGCTGCAGGAGAAGTACCAGAAAGGTCTGATTACCACCAACGATGCACAGGCCCAGCAGGAGAGCATCCAGCGTCGTGTGGCCTCGTACCAGAGTTCGGCGCAGAAGGAGGCCCAGACCCTCGAGGAGGAGAACTACGTCTTCACCAACCGGGCGCAGGATCTGTTGCAGCGTGCCGTGGAGGAGATCAACGCCGACCGCAAATACAAGCTCATCATCAACGCTTCGGCTTTGATCGACGCCGATACGACCCTCAACATCACGCCTGCCGTGCTGGCGAAGGTCAACGAACTCTACGCTGCCGATCAGGCAGAAAAGTCCTCCCGCAAATAACCGGAGGCGGCGACCGGGGGGGGCGAGGAAGCTGGGCGCGTGTTGCCGCCACTCCTGCGATTCCGCCGAGTAAGACCGATGTGAAAAACCGATGATTCGTTCATCGGTTTTTTTCTTTGCATTCTCTTGTATGCCCGAAAATCCGCTGCTTTTTCGTCCGCTTTGCGTTCCCGATCTCGAAAACGGCTCTCTCGTCCGCAGGCCGCTTTGAAATCCCGCCGTCTTTTTCGCCCGCTTTGCGTTCCCGGTCTCGAAAACGGCTCTCTCGTCCGCAAGCCGTTTTGAAATCCCTGCCTGCGTCGGGCGAATTATGTGCGCCGGATTTTCATTTGTGGATCGTAAATCTTATCTTTGCAAAGAATAACGACCGCATTTATGGGTTTCATACCGTTCACTTTCGTAGATTTCATCGACATTCTGTTGGTCGCCCTGAGCATGTACTGGATCTATCGCATGACCAAAGGCACCAACGCTCCCTATATCCTTTCGGGCATCATCGCCATCTATCTGCTGTGGGTCGTGGTCCGGGCCCTCAACATGGAGTTGCTCTCCACCATCCTCGGGCGCTTGATTTCGGTGGGTGTCATCGCACTGATTATCGTCTTCCAGCCCGAGTTGCGCCACTTCCTCCAGATGATCGGCATGCGGCAGAAGCAGTTCAAGTTCATCACGCGGTTCTTCTCCACGTTCGAGGAGAAGGCGCAGACCGACGTCGAGCCCATCGTCGCGGCCTGCACGGCGATGGCCGCTGCGAAAACCGGTGCGCTGATCGTCGTCGCGCTGCGCAGCGACCTCACGCTCATCGCCGAGGGAGGCATCGCCGTCGATGCCAAAGTCTCCGCCGATCTGTTGCAGAACATCTTCTTCAAGAACGCTCCTCTGCACGACGGTGCCGTGCTGATCCAGAACGACCGCATCATCGCCGCCAAGTGCATCCTGCCCGTTACGCAGAGCGACGTTCCCAAGTCTTACGGTACGCGCCATCGTGCCGCCATCGGTCTGAGCGAGATCTCCGACGCCATCATTCTGGTCGTCTCCGAGGAGACCGGCGGTATCTCCGTGGCGCAGGGCGGCGAGCTGCACCGCGATCTCGATACGCTCCGCCTGCAGCAGACCTTGCGGCGCTACCTTGCGCCGGCTCCGCGCCGGCGTTCCAAAAAAGAGGTCGCCGAGTAAGTTCCGGTCCGGACGACGTTTTTCTTTATTTTTCGCGTCGGTTGCGGATTTGTCGGATTGTTTTTTGTAAATTTGCACGATTCTTAGCCGATGAAAAAGTTTTTCCTGTTTCTGTTGTCGCCTGCGCTGCTCCTCGCTGCGGGTTGTTCCGAGGAGGAGGATGTGCTGGGCAAGCAGAAAACCGGCATGGTCTCCTTTCTGGAGCGGACCCACAATCCGCGGCTCGTTCCCGAGGAGGAGTACGAGGAGGGTAGCCGCTCGGCATTCTATACGACGCTGGGCGACGCCGTTTACCGTTATATCGACATCGAGGATTATTTCGACCCCTACCGCGAAAACTGGCCTGAGGTTACCGATACCTCGTGGGTTACCCTGACTTTCACGGCCTACGCCTTCAACAACGCCGCCATCGTCGGCCTGCCCGACGGAGGATTGACCGAGAGCAATATTTCGCGGGTTACGATGCCTTTCTACTCCAACGACCCCGCCTTCGAGCTCTATTTCCACCTTGCAGGGCTTACGTCCGGGGCCTGGAATTTCGAGCCGCTGACCGTCGACATGCGCAGCCCCGGCATAATAAACGGATTGCGCCTCGCGTTATTGGGTTGTCGCGAGGGCGATCGCGTCGAGGCCTACATGACCTACAACATGGCCTACGGGGATAAGAACTACATGTATTTTTTGCCGAAGGAGACCCCCGTCGCCATCTTCTTCAGCGTGGATAAGGTAGAATAATATTTTCGAATATGATACGTCATTTCCGTTCCGCCGTTTTCGCCGTCGTCCTGCTGGCGGTTTCGTGCGCCGAGGAGCAGACCGAGTCCTACGGCAAGTTCGAGGACCTGTCGCTCGAAGCATGGATCTCTCAGAACCGGCCCGAGTTGCTGGACAATTATCAGGACTTCGGCGAGGCAGGTTATTATATCGACGTGCTCGACGCCGGCGATCCGGATGCCGCACCCGTCAGCGATACGGTCTGCTGGGTGAAGTTCGACTTTTCGGGCCGCGATCTGGCGTCGAATATCGTCCTGACCCGCCGGGCTGCGGAGGCGCGGCTCGCCGGAACGTTCACCAACAAAACCCATTACGTGCCTTTCTACCGTTATTGCGGCACTTCGAATACCGGTTTGCTGGAGGGTACCTACCTCGCCATGCGCGAGGTGCAGACCCTCGGCGAAAGTTATTTCGAGAAGTATAAGGACGATTCCGACCGGCGGCTCCGTTCGCGCGAAGTGCGGTTGCGCGAGGGTTCCCGGGTCGTGTTGTATTGTCCGTCGCGCATCGTCGGCGAGGTCTCGGGCGACGGCGGTTACGAGGGGCAGTATTCGTTGTCTTCGGGCAAGCCGATCCGCATCGAGCTGGAGATCCTCGACACGATCAAGAATCCCCTCGCGGCCGAGGGCGGGGCGGTCGACGCCTTCTGTACGGGCAACGGCGGACTGCTGCGTTACACTTCCGAGGAGGAACCTGCGGAGGGCGCCGTGCCCATGCCGACAGATCCTTCGGACCCCAACCACCCGTATCGCACCGACAAGCGGTGGGTGAGCGTCAGCGACTCCATTCCGCAGCTCTACGCCGACTTCAACTACCGGCCCGGCGATCCGCTCGTTTTCGCCGATCCCTATGTCGCCAAGATCGAGCCCTACGTTTCCGAGGCTTCGATGGCCGACATCGACCGCCGCATCGACGAGGCGCTCCGCAAGCGGTTCCTCGATGACGACGACGCGAACTACCCCGGGGCCGAACAGCTTGCCGCCGATTCGGTCGACATGGAGAAGAAGACCAAGATCTGGTATATCACGCGTTTTCTCGACGGCTTCGTCATCGATACCAACATCGACGAGGTGAAGGAGATCGTCTTCGGCGAGGTCAAGACCCCCGGCACGGCCTACGATGTCTCGCAGACCGGCAACAGCCCCATTGCGGCCTGGCACTACGCGCTGCCCAAACTCAAGTATGGGCAGTGGGCAGCTCTCGCTACCGTTTCGACCCATGCTTACGGCGCGCAGGGCAGGCAGGGCACGACGACTACGAGCACTTCCTCCTCGTCGAACGGCTATACCCAAAGCTACTACGACTACCTCAATTACATGAGCTACGCCAACAGCTACTACGGCAGCGGTTACGGCGGTTACTATCCGGGCTATTACGGCGGTTATTACGGCGGCATGTACAACCCCTATTACGGTTACGGATACAATTACGACTATGGCTACGGGGGCGACACCTCCGACACCGAGACGACCACCACCACGTCGTCCACCGATACCGAGATCCTGCCCTTCACGCCGCTGCTCTTCCAGATCTACATCGAGCCGGCGGAGTAGACTCCGCAGGACGGCCGCCGGTCGCCGCGTTTTCGCCTCTTATGCTCCGTTCCCGCGTCGGGAGCGGAGTTTTTCGTACTTTTTTCGGGATATATTTGGCGGTTCCGTATTTTTGTCGTAAATTAGTTGTGCGGAATTTCAATTTAAATATCGACGAATATGATTATTACCTTTAACGAATTGCGCCGCATCAAGGACAAGTTGCCCAGCGGCAGTTCGCAGCGCATTGCGGATGAATTGGGAATCGACGTGGAGACCGTCCGCAACTACTTCGGCGGCAAACACGAATCCAAAGAGTGTGTGGGCGTGCATTTCGAACCCGGTCCCGACGGCGGCGTGGTAACGCTCGACGATACGACGATTCTCGATGTCGCCATGCGCATCCTCGGCGAGCAGAAATAAGGGGCCGAGAGCGGGGAACGAAACGAGGGGAGCGGGAGAGGTGCTGGAACGAGGCCCGAACTCGGAGCTCTGAATCGACGACGTTCCGTTTGTAATGCAGCGCAGTCCGGAAAATTCCGGGCTGCGCTTTTTTTCGGATGAAAAGTTTTTCGAGAATCTTCATACTTGGCGGATGCGCAGGATAGGCGTTTCCCGATCTGCTTTCTTGCAGTCTCTTATCTTTAGACTTTCTTTAAATAAAGGTAGCTTCATTTTACCTTTTACTGTTCAACTTTTACCTTGATAAAAGCAGCTTCGGCCCGGAGTGGCGGGATGTCTTTCATGGCTCCCGTCAGCGCGGCCGCAGATTCAGCAATCCCCCGCCCCGCCCGCTAAGAGCCGGGATTTATGGGCCCCGCTAAGAGCGGAGTTTTAGGAGGAGATAGAGCCTGCTATTTCTATCCGGCCTCATCTGTCCCTGCCTGCTTAAGAAGCGGGTTTTAGGGGGGGGGAGATAGGGCCGATTAGCTCTGTTCGTCCTTATCTCTTTCTGCACCGTTGGGCGGGTTTTATATTCCAGTCTGCCGGAAAGTCTGCGATAATTAAGAGTTATAAGTGATAATTTTCGGGGCCGCCCGATATTTCGTGCTCCTCGAATAATTCTTAATTTTTCATTTTTCATTCTTAATTGCACTGCTCCCTTTCCGGCATTCATTCCAGCGATTGCTTCATGCGCCTGCTTCGGGCCGCCGCGACGGCACGACGGGAATCCTGTCGAACGTCGGTACGGAAGGACGTTATTGGTCGTCCGCGCCCCATGCGGCAGACAATACCAATGCAGGCAACATGGGATTCGGCTCCGGATTCGTGTACCCGTGGGGTGTCATAAATCGATCTTTCGGCTTCTCCGTGCGCTGCGTCCAGCATCTGCAGCTGCTTTTTTTGAACGCAGGCTTTTTTTGCGTCTCGTTTCTGCCAAAATAGCACATGGCATCGCCGATCCGTGCCGGGGTCTGCCATCCTGCTGACAATTTGGCAGAGTTCGCCGTTTGGTACAACCTTTGATCGGTAGGGAGACGTTGCCGGCGATAATCCGGTTGAAACAGAACAAGAACAAATTCAAATTATATCGATTATGGCAAAGATCATTGGTATCGACTTGGGCACGACGAACTCCTGCGTGTCCGTCATGGAGGGTAACGAACCCGTTGTCATTCCCAACTCCGAGGGACATCGTACGACCCCGTCGGTCGTGGCTTTCACCGAGGGCGGCGAGCGCAAGGTGGGCGACCCCGCCAAGCGTCAGGCTATCACCAATCCCAAGCGTACGGTCTTCTCGATCAAGCGCTTCATGGGCGAGCGTTACGATCAGGTCGCTTCCGACATCGCACGCGCTCCCTATGCGATCGTCAAGGGCGATAACAACACGCCGCGCGTCGACATCGACGGCCGGCAGTATACGCCGCAGGAGATCTCGGCCATCATCCTCCAGAAGATGAAGAAGACGGCCGAGGACTATCTGGGTCAGGAGGTCGACGAGGCCGTCATCACCGTACCGGCTTACTTCTCCGATTCGCAGCGTCAGGCTACGAAGGAAGCGGGCGAGATCGCAGGTCTCAAGGTTCGCCGCATCATCAACGAGCCTACGGCCGCCGCTTTGGCCTACGGTCTGGATAAGAAGGACAGCGACATGAAGATCGCCGTCTACGACCTCGGCGGCGGTACGTTCGATATCTCGATCCTCGAACTGGGCGACGGCGTCTTCGAGGTGAAGTCCACCAACGGCGATACGCACCTCGGCGGCGACGACTTCGACCACGTGCTGATCGACTACATGGCCGAGGCTTTCAAGGCCGAACATCAGATCGACCTGCGTCAGGATCCGATGGCTCTGCAGCGCCTGAAGGAGGCTGCCGAGAAAGCCAAGATCGAGCTTTCGTCGTCCACCACTACGGAGATCAACCTGCCTTATATCATGCCCGTCAACGGCATTCCGCAGCATCTGGTCATGTCGCTCACGCGCGCCAAGTTCGAGCAGTTGTGCGACCACCTCATCCGCAAGACCGTCGAGCCTTGCAAGCTGGCTCTGCGCGACGCCGGGCTGGAGGCTTCGCAGATCGACGAGGTGATCCTCGTGGGCGGTTCCACGCGTATTCCCGCGATCCAGAAGATCGTCGAGGAGTTCTTCGGCAAGGCGCCCAACAAGTCGGTCAACCCCGACGAGGTCGTCGCCATCGGCGCGGCCATTCAGGGCGGTGTCCTCACGGGCGAGGTCAAGGACGTGTTGTTGCTCGACGTTACGCCGCTGTCGCTCGGTATCGAGACGCTGGGCGGCGTGATGACCAAGCTCATCGACGCCAATACCACGATTCCGACCCGCAAGTCGGAGGTCTTCTCCACGGCTGCCGACAACCAGCCGTCGGTCGAGATCAACGTCTGCCAGGGCGAGCGTCCGTTGGCCCGCGACAACAAGTCGATCGGCCGCTTCCACCTCGACGGCATTCCGGCCGCTCCGCGCGGCGTGCCGCAGATCGAGGTAACGTTCGATATCGACGCCAACGGTATTCTCAACGTCTCGGCCAAAGACAAGGGTACGGGCAAGGAGCAGAAGATCCGCATCGAGGCTTCGTCGGGTCTTACCGAGCAGGAGATCCAGCGCATGCGCGACGAGGCGAAGGCCAACGAGGCGAAGGATAAGGAGGAGAAGGAGCGCATCGACAAGATCAACGCCGCCGACTCGAATATCTTCGCCACCGAGAAGCAGCTCAAGGAGTACGGCGATAAGTTGCCTGCCGACAAGAAGTCGGCCATCGAAACGGCCCTCAGCAAGCTCAAGGAGGCGCATAAGAATGCCGACATCGCTGCGATCGACACGGCGATCAACGAGCTGAACGCCGCTTGGCAGGCTGCTTCGCAGGACATCTACGCGCAGCAGCAGGCACAGGGTGCGTCCGGAGCGCAGGGCGCCGGTGCTCAGGGTGCTTCCGACGGCGGCCAGCAGGGTGCGGCCGGCGGCAACCAGCCCGAGGATGTCGAATTCGAGGAGGTGAAATAGTTTTTCCCGACCATAACACGTGCGAGCGCAGTTCCTTTTTCGAGGGGCTGCGCTTTTTTCGGATGAAAAGTTATTCGAGAATTTTCATACTTGGCGGATGTGTGCGACAGGCGTTTCCCGATCTGCTTTCTTGCAGTCTCTTATCTTTAGACTTTCTTTAATAAGGGTAGCTTCATTTTACCTTTTACTGTTCATCTTTCACCTTGATAAAAGCAGCTTCGGCCCGGAGTGGCGGGATGTCTTTTCAGGGCTCCCGTCAGCGCGGCCGCAGATTCAGCAATCCCCGGCCTAAGAGGCCGGTTTTAAGAAAGGTGCTTTCAAAAAACCGAGCCCCGCCTAAGGTCGGTGTACATCCCAGCCTGCCGGAAAGCCTGCGACAATTAAGAGTTATAAGTGAATAATTTTTGGGGCCGCCCGATATTTCGTGCCCCTCGAATAATTCTTCATTTTTAATTTTTCATTCTTAATTGCCGCATTCTTTGCGGCATTCATTCCAGCGATTGCTTTTGAGCGCCTGCTTCGGGCTACCGCCACTATGTTTCGGGAGTTCTGACGAGTGTCGGCAGCATAGGTGTCTATTGGTCTTCGGCTCCTGATGCTGCAGGAAACACTCTGGTCGGCATCTTGCGGTTCAATGCCTCTGATGTCGGTCCGGAGTACGGGCTTATTCGCGGCCACGGCTTCCCCGTGCGCTGCGTCCAGCATCTGCATGAAGCTGCCTTTATTGGGCGAACATTCGATGAACGGTTGATAATGAATGGAGAATAATCGTTTTTTTGACATCCGATTTTTTCATTCTTCATTCTTTTTTTCTATCTTTGCATGCTATATATGCGTAAGAAATAACAACAAATCATAACAAATTCATTTTTACCGATGCAAAGTAAAGGTTTCATCAAACTCATCGCGGCGCTTTTGGCGCTCGCATGCGTTTACCAGCTCTCGTTCACGTTCAAGACGCGCAGCGTAGAGAAGCAGGCGGCCGCCTATGCCGCCGAGTTCCCGCTCGAACAGCAGGCCGAGGCCGAGCAGCACTATCTGGATTCGATCCAGAATGCGCCCGTCTACAACCTCTGGTTCAAGACGTTCACTTACAAGGAGTGCAAGGAGAAGGAGTTGAATCTGGGTCTCGACCTCAAGGGCGGCATGAACGTCATGCTCGAGGTGCAGGTCGAGGATGTCGTCAAGGCGCTGGCCGGCGACAGCCGGAACGATCCCGCTTTCATGCAGGCCATCGCCGAGGCCGACGAGGCCATGAAGTCGGGTTCTTCGAAAGACTATATCGGCGATTTCGTCAAGGCTTACGAGCGTCTCACCAACGGCGGTTCGTTGGCCGCGATCTTCGTCAGCCCCGACCGCAAGGATATCTCGCTCGAAAGTTCCAACGCCGAGGTCGAGAAGATCCTCAAGCGCGAGACCGAGGCCGCTATTGCCGCGTCGTTCAACGTCCTGCGCAGCCGTATCGACCACTTCGGCGTTACGCAGCCCAACATCATGCGCCTGCCCAATTCGCACCGCATCCTCGTCGAGCTGCCCGGCGTCAAGGAGCCGCAGCGCGTCCGCGACCTGTTGCAGGGTACCGCGTCGCTGGAGTTCTGGACCACCTACAGCGCCAACGAGGTGCTGCCGTCGTTGATGACCGCCGATAAGTACCTGCGTTCCGCACTGGCCGAAACGGCCGCTTCGGCGCCCGCCGCTGCCGAGGAGAAACCCGCTTCGGGCGAGGCCGGCGACCTGATCTCGGAGCTCGGCGCCGAGGCCGAGACCGCCGCACCCGCGTCGCAGCGCTTCGATCGCACGCAGAATCCCCTGTTCGCCGTCTTGGATCCCTCGTTCGCCGGGGGCGCCGCCGTCGGTGCAGCTTATAAGGCCGACATGGCCGCCGTCGAGGCTTACCTCACCGATCCCGCCGTCCGCGAGTTGTTCCCCGCCGACATCGATTTCAAGTGGGGCGTCAAGGGCGACGACCGGATCGACGGCCGTTACTACCTCTATGCCATTCGCGTCGCTACGGCCGACGGACGGGCTCCGCTCGACGGTTCGGTCATCACCGAGGCGCGCGAGCAGTATGCCGAGCGCGGCGCTTCGGCCGTCGTCTCCATGTCGATGAACGGCGAGGGCGCTCAGGAGTGGTCGCGCCTCACGGGCGAGAATATCGGCAAGGCCATCGCCATCGTGCTGGACGGCTACGTCTACTCGGCTCCCAACGTGCGCACCAAGATCGACAAGGGTTCGTCGGAGATCTCCGGCGACTTCACCATTCAGGAGGCGCAGGACTTGGCCAACGTCCTGAGCTCCGGTAAGGTGCCCGCTCCGGCCAAGATCATTCAGGATACCGTCGTCGGCCCGTCGCTGGGTCAGGAGTCGATCAACGCCGGTATGTTGTCGTTCCTCATCGCCTTCATCCTCGTCCTTCTCTACATGGGTCTCTTCTACAAGACCGCAGGTTGGATGTCCGATATCGCTCTGCTGACCAACGTCTTCCTGCTGATGGGCGTGCTCGTCTCGTTCGGCGCCGTGCTGACGTTGCCCGGTATCGCCGGTATCGTCCTCACGATGGGTATGGCCGTCGACGCCAACGTCATCATCTACGAGCGTATCAAGGAGGAGCTGCGCGGCGGCAAGAGCCTGTCGCTCGCTATCAAGGACGGTTTCTCGAAGGCTTATTCGGCCATCATCGACGGCAACCTCACCACGATCATCACCGGTATCGTCCTCTTCATCTTTGGCAACGGCCCCGTGCAGGGCTTCGCCACGACGCTCATCATCGGTATCATCACATCGTTCTTCTGCGCCGTCTTCATCACGCGCCTTTTGATCGAGTGGATCGTCGCCAAGTGGGGCAAGATCTCCTTCTCGCGCAAGTGGTCGGAGAACTTCCTCAACAATACGAAGATCGACTTCATCGCCAAGCGCAAGGTCGCCTACATCGTTACCGGCGTGCTGATTCTCCTCTCGTGCGTTTCGTTCGCCGTGCGGGGTCTGAACCTCGGCGCCGAATTCACCGGCGGCCGCGCCTACGTCGTGCGCTTCGACAAGGCCGTTTCGGCCGAGGACGTCCGCTCCCGCATCGAGCAGGCTTTCGGCGCGCAGGCCGATGCCGACGCCGCTTCGGTCAGCTCCGAGGTCAAGCAGTACGGCAACGAGAACCAGATGCGCATCGTTACGCAGTATCGTTACGACGATACGTCCGACGAGGCTACCGACGAGGTCGAGCAGATCATCTACGACGCCGTGAAGCCGCTCTACTCCTACGACATCACCTTCGAGCAGTTCCGCAATACGCAGACCGACGTCAACGGTATTCTCAACGCCGACAAGATCGGTCCTTCGATCGCGAAGGACATGACGTGGAACGCCATCTACTCGGTGCTCTTCTCGTTGATCGCCATCGGTCTCTACATCACCTTCCGCTTCAAGCGGTGGCAGTGGGCGACAGGTGCTACGCTGGCTCTGGCCGTCAATGCGTTGTTCATCATCGGTCTCTTCTCGATGTTCTACGGACTGATGCCGTTCAATCTGGAGGTCAATCAGGCGTTCATCGCCGCGATCCTCACGATCATCGGTTATGCTATCAACGATACGGTGGTCGTCTTCGACCGCATCCGCGAGTTCCTCGGGCTCTATCCCAAGCGGTCGTTGCGCGAGAATGTCAACAATGCCATCAACTCGACTTTGTCGCGTACGATCAATACGTCGGGCACCACGCTCGTTACCTTGTTGGCCATCTTCCTCTTCGGCGGCGAGACGATCCGCGGCTTCATCTTCGCGCTGATTATCGGCGTCGTGGTCGGTACGGCCGCTACGATTTTCATCGCTACGCCCGTAGCTTACGACCTGATGTCCCGCTCGGACCGCAAGGCTGCCAAGTAGTCTTTTCCGAGTTCGACCATAGAGGTGCGCCGGCGAAAAGCCGGCGCACCTTTTTTGCGAGGGCGGCACTTCTCTTCCGGGGCTGAGCGATGTTTTTTGCGGGGGCGGTACTTCTGGGACAGGGGATGTTTTTTTGCGGGGCGCTACTTTTCGGAGCGCTCTTTTTTCGAGCCGGCAGGCATTCTTTTTTCCGCGCACCTTTTTTCGCGCATGCAATTTCCCGGACGGGTATTTTTATTTGTGGTTTGTAAATCCTATCTTTGTTCCTATGAATCCCGGTCCGGAGGAGAGGGTCCGTAAGGGTGTTTGGCGATGCTTCGGATGTATTCCGGAAGTGTTTCCGCGACGCTCCCACGAAAGGCCGCTTTCCGGGACTTAATTTTTTTTTCGGTATGAACAAGTTCTTCAAACAGATGCAGCGTTACGTCTCGCCGATCTTTCTGGTCATGCTCGTGGCGTCGTTCATCCTCTGGTACCTCGCCAAGCTCAATTATACCTACATCACCCGGCAGGAGGTCCGGGTCGAGGTCGACGGCGTGCCGTTCGACGTTACCTGCGTCGTGCAGGGCGTCGGCACCAACCTCTTCGGTTACCGGGTCTATATGAACAAAACGTTGCGTATTCCGCTCTCGTCGCTCAAATACCGGGTCTCTCAGGAGCCCGGACGCGAGGACAAGCTGATCCTCGATTCCAAGTCGTTGCAGAGCGCCATCGCCGTGCACCTGAGCGATATCAAGGTCATTTCGCTCGACGGCGTGCCCGAGATCGACATTCCGCAGAGCAAATGATGACGGTCGGCATTACCGGGGGCATCGGCAGCGGCAAGAGCACCGTCTGCCGGCTCTTCGAGGAGCGGGGCGTTCGCGTCTACTACTCCGACGCCGCTGCCAAAGGGTTGATGGCGCCCGGAGGGCCTTTGGCCGGAGAGCTCGTCCGCCGCTTCGGCTCCGGGGTCTATCGGCGCGGCCGGGAGCTCGACCGGAAGTACCTCGCGGGTATCGTCTTCGACGATTCGCAGGCGCTCGCCGATCTGAATGCCCTCGTGCATCCCGCCGTTCTGGATGATTTCAGACGGTGGACCCGCTTACATGCCGGAGAGGAGTACGTGATCCTCGAAAGCGCCATTCTCTTCGAGTCCGGGTTCGATGCTTTCGTCGACCGGACCCTCGCCGTGCTCGCTTCTGCGGAAGAGCGCATCGCGCGGGTCTGCGCTCGCGACGGATGCGACGCCGAGGCGGTCCGGCAGCGGATCGCCGCCCAGTCGGACGATGATACTTTGCAGCAGCGGGCCGATCTCTTCATTAGAAACGACTCGTCGTCGGCAGACCTCGCTGCCGAGGTCGACCGGCTCGACCGGCAGTTCCGCCGCGAGGCCCATAATTCCTTGCCATGAATTTCGATTTTTCGCAGCCTTGCGTGATGGCCATTCTCAACGTTACGCCCGACTCGTTCTACGCCGACAGCCGGACGCCCGACCGCGAGGCCGTCGAGCGGCGCGTGCGCGAGTGCCTCGATCAGGGCGCCTCGATCATCGACATCGGCGGTTACTCTTCGCGGCCCGGCGCCGGCGAGGTCCCGCCCGAGGAGGAGTGGCGGCGCGTGAAGCTGGGTTTGTCCGTCGTGCGGCGGCTGGCGCCCGATCTGCCCGTTTCCGTCGATACGTTCCGGGCGTCGGTCGTCCGGCAGGCGGTCGCCGAGTTCGGTCCGATCATCGTCAACGACATTTCGGCCGGGGAGCTCGACGCCGCCATGATCCCCACGGCGGCACGTTTGGACGTTCCCTATATCGCCATGCACATGAAGGGCGATCCGCAGACCATGCAGTCGCTCACCGACTACCGGCGCGACATCGTCTCCGAGGTGTGCGATTACTTCCGCCGCCGCGTCGGGGAGCTGACGGCCGCCGGCATCCGGCGCGAGCATATCATCCTCGATCCCGGTTTCGGCTTCGCCAAGACCGTCGAGCAGAACTACGAGTTGCTTGCCGGGCTGCACCGTCTGTGCGGGCTGGGTTTTCCCGTTCTGGCCGGTATCTCGCGCAAGTCGATGATCTACAAGGTCCTCGACGTCTCGCCCGGCGAGTCGTTGACCGGCACCGTCGCTTTGGGGTGGGAGTGTCTGCAGCAGGGGGCTTCGATTCTGCGCGTGCACGACGTGCGCGAGGCCGTCGACGTGGTTTCGATCTTCAAATTCTTCCGATCATGATACATCTTTCCGACATCCGCCGGCGTTTCGGCGACCTCGAAGTCCTCCGGGGCGTCTCGCTCGACGTGGCGCGCGGCGAGGTGGTCTCCATCGTGGGGGCCAGCGGCGCCGGCAAGACCACCTTGCTGCAGATCATGGGGACTTTGTCGCGGCCCGACGGCGGACGGCTCGTCATCGACGGAGAGGATCCTTTCGCGTTGGGTGACCGGGCTCTGTCGCGGTTCCGCAACGAGCGCATCGGCTTCGTCTTCCAGTTCCACCACCTGCTGCCCGAGTTCTCGGCTTTCGAGAACGTCTGCATTCCCGGTCTGATCGGGCGGCGCCCGCGGCCCGAGGTGGAGCGCCGGGCCGACGAGCTGCTTTCGCTCATGGGGCTCGCCGAGCGTCGCAACCATAAGCCCGGACAGCTTTCGGGCGGCGAGCAGCAGCGCGTGGCTATCGCCCGGGCGATGGTCAACTCCCCGGCCGTGCTGCTCGCCGACGAGCCGTCGGGCAACCTCGACTCCCGCAACCGCGACGAGATCCACCGGCTCTTTTTCCGCTTGCGCGACCTCTTGGGGCAGACCGTCGTCATCGTTACCCACGACGAGGGGTTGGCCGCTATGGCCGACCGTACGATCACCATGTCCGATGGAAAGATTCTCTGACGGCGACGACGCGTTGCGCGAGCTGCTCGAACGATTGTACGACCGTTACGACCGGCCCGAGTTCATCGGCGACGATCCGATTTCGGTGCCGCACCGGTATTCCGACCGGGCCGATCGCGAGATCGCCGGATTTCTCGCCGCGACCATCGCCTGGGGCAACCGCAAGGCGATCGTACGCAATGGCATCCGAATGATGCTTGCAATGGACGATGCCCCGGCCGACTTCGTGCGTAATGCTTCGGATTGCGAGTTGGCGGCGCTCGACCGTTTCGTCCACCGCACGTTCAACGGCGGCGATTTGCGCGATTTCGTGCTGGCGCTCCGCTCGTTGACCGAGCGCTTCGGCGGCCTCGGAGCTTTCTTCGAGGGCCGTTACGAGGTCTCGGGGTCCGTTCCGCAGACGTTGGCCGAGTTCCGGCGCGAGTTCTTCCGTTGCAGCCATGCGCCGCGTTGCGAGAAGCATCTTTCGTCCATCGAGAAGGGTGCGGCTTGCAAACGGCTGTGCATGTTCCTGCGTTGGATGGTGCGGCGCGACGATCGCGGCGTCGACTTCGGGCTCTGGCAGCGCATTCCCGCCTCGGCGCTCTTTCTGCCGCTGGATATCCATACGGGCGAAATGGGGCGGGCGCTGGGGTTGCTCTCGCGGCGGCAGAACGACTGGCGCGCCGTCGAGCAGATCACGGCCGCGCTCCGGAGGTTCGACCCCGACGACCCCGTGCGGTTCGATTTCGCCCTGTTCGGGGCGGGGGTGGATGCCGGGTAAAAATTAAAAAACGGTTCGCATCTCGCTTCGTTCCGCTTGTCGCGATCATCGTCATCGATTTTTCATTTCCAATTCTACAGTCCGATGTCCGTCTTTCATTTCAAACGTTTCGCCGTCCGACAGGATGCTACCCCGATGAAGGTCGGGACCGACGGCGTGCTGCTCGGGGCGTGGGTCTCGGTCCGGCCTTCCGACCGGCGGATCCTCGACATCGGCACCGGCACCGGACTGATCGCCCTGATGTTGGCCCAGCGCTCTCCGCAGGCCGAGGTCGTAGGCATCGACGCGGAGGATGTCGCCGAGGCGCGGGCCAATGCCGCGGCTTCTCCGTGGGCCGCACGGATCCGCATGGCGCAGTGTCCCGTGCAGGAGTTTTCGGAGCCCGAGGGATTCGACCTCGTGGTCTCCAATCCGCCTTTCTTCGTCGATTCGCTTCCGTGCCCCGATGCCGGGCGAACCGTCGCGCGCCATGCCGTCCGGCTGCCTTTCTCCGAGTTGCGCGATGCCGTCGTGCGGCTGTTGGCGCCCGGCGGCCGGTTCGCCGTCATTTTGCCGGCCGATGCCGCCGCCCGTTTCATCGCGCTCTGTTGCGGTCCGCTCGTGCTGACAAGACGCACGGACGTGCGTACGACGCCCCGGCGGCCGGCACGGCGATGCCTCTTGGAGTTCGTCCGCTCCTCTGCGGCGTGCGTGCCTGCTCCCGAGTGCGACTGCCTGACCGTCGGCACCGGGGAGCACGAGTGCTATACGCCCGAGTATCGGGCCTTGACGCGCGATTTCTACCTCAAATTTTGATTACCCGCCGAAAATCCCTATTTTTGTGTTCGGTCATCCGTAAAATCTTTCGACTATGAAGTTCCGTTCGTTGATTTTCGTCTTGTTGTTGTGTCGGGCCGGCGTCTCGGCCCAGAATCCCTATGTCGCCGTCGAGGGTGCTTTCGAGAGCGCCGAGGGCGTTTCGGTCTCCGACCCCCGCACGGTGCTGGCCGTGGACGTGGAGGTCGAGTGCGACCGCACGCTGGCCGGCCCCTATGCGCGTTATGCCCAGAAGTATCTGGGTGTCCGGGCTCCCATGAGCGACAAAACTCTCTGGAGCGTCCGGGGCGCTTCGGTCTCGCTTCTGGACGATCGGATGCTTTACGGCGCCGCCGCTCCCGCCGCTCCGGAGCAGCGTACGGTCGACTATGCCGTCTCGGACGACGAGTTCGCCCGCATCCAGCCCGACAAGCTCTCCACCTCCGTACGGTCGCCGGAGGATGCGGCGCGCGATGCCGCCAATACGATCTTTTCGCTGCGGCGCCACCGGCTGGAGCTTATCACCGGCGAGGCCGGCGAGAATGTCTTCGGAGAGGGTCTGCAGGCGGCGCTCGACGAGATCGCACGGCTGGAGCAATGTTACCTCGAACTCTTTCTCGGCAAACGGGTTCTCGTCTCCGAGACCCGCCGTTATGTCGTCTATCCGCAGTCGGCGAAAAAACAGTATATCGTCTGCCGCTTCAACTCCGTCGACGGGTTGCTGCCCGAGAGCGATCTGTCGGGCGACATGGTTCTCTTGCAGATCGATCCTTCCTATAGCGTTTCCGACCTCGCCGCCAGCCCGAAAGAGCAGAGTTTCGTCAAGTGCCGTCTGGCCGACCTCTGCACCTGCACGGTCATCTGTGCCGGCCGCGAGTGCGCCCGGGCCGTGCTTCCCCTCTTCGAGTTCGGGCAGACGGTCAAGGTGGCGCTGCCCCGTCATAAATAGAGGCCTCTGCGTCGATGGGGTTCACTTCCCGCATGGTCGCATTGCTCTCGGCGTTGCGTCGTGAGCGCAACGGGGCCGTCGCCGACGAGATGCGTCTCTTCGGCACGGCGTGCGGTCTCAATTACGGCGTCAGCCTGCCCACCGTGCGGTCGATCGCCCGCGCGGAGACTCCCGACCACGACTTCGCGCGCTTTCTCCTCTTGCAGGACGTCCGCGAACTGCGGCTCGCCGCGTTCCATATCGCCCGGCCCGAATGTCTCGTCTCCGCCGAATTTCCCGTCTGGGCGGCCGCTATCATCAACTCCGAACTGGCCGAGGAGGCCGCTTTCGCTCTCCTGAGCCGGGCCGCCGTCTTTCCCGCTCTGTTCGAAACGTGGATCGCCGGAGAGGATCCTCTGCCCGCCTATGCCGCTTTGATGGCCGCCGCACGCTGGACCGAGGCGCCGGCAGAGTGGGCCGATGCGGCGGTCGCGTCGCTTCGCCGGCAGGTCGTCGCGGTCGGGGAGG
>JAMPGH010000001.1:1427579-1521660 GCA_023664045.1 Alistipes senegalensis
CCGGCGTCGAGGCCGCCTCGCGCGCCGGCATGCGCTCGGTGGGCGTCGGCGGGAGCCCGCTTCTCGACAAGGCTACCATGCAGCTCCCTTCTTTCGAGGGCTTCACATTCACTCAACTTCGCAACCAAATCGACTGATCTATATATGAACCAGTTCATCAAAACCGATCCCTGGATGCTCGTCGAGGAGCGTTTCGATCCCGCGCGGGTCAAGTCGTCCGAGTCGTTGTTCGCTTTGGGCAACGGCGTCATGGGCGGCCGCGCCAACTTCGAGGAGCGTTACTCCGGCGAGTCGCTGCAGGGCAACTACATCGGCGCGATCTATTATCCCGACAAGACGCGCGTGGGGTGGTGGAAGAACGGCTACCCCGAGTATTTCGCCAAAGTTCTCAACTCCGCTTTCTGGATCGGCATCGACGTCGCCGTCGCCGGCGAGTCCCTCGATCTGGCTACGACGGAGGTCGAGGCCTTCTACCGCGAGATGGACATGCGGCGCTCGGTGCTCACGCGCCGCATGACCGTGCGCATGCAGAGCGGTGCGCGCATCGAGGTCGAGGCCGTGCGCTTCCTCTCTTTGGAGCGCCGCGAGTTGGGCGTCATCAGGTATGCCGTCCGGCCGTTGGACCGGGCCGCCGAAATCGCCTTCTCGCCTTACATCGACGCCGACGTCCGCAACACCGACGCCAATTACGACGAGAAGTTCTGGGAGCATGTTTCCACCGACGGCGACGCCGTGCAGAGCCGTACCAAGAAGAGCGGCTTCGACGTCGCATGGGCTCAGCGCGTCGTGCTCGACGGCGCCGAGTTCCGGTGCGAAACCGAGCCCGAAAAGGTGCGCCACACCGCCTGCGTGCGCCGCGAGGCAGGGGAGTGGGCCACCCTTTATAAGTATGCCGGCATCTGTTCTTCGCTCAACCACCGGCCCGAGGAGTTGATCTCCGTCGCCCGGGCCGTCGCTGCCGACGGCGCCGCCGCAGGCTTCGATGCCTTGTTGAAGGAGCAGGAGGCTGCGTGGGCCGCCCGGTGGCACAGTTGCGACATCGAGGTCGGGGGCGACGACGCGGCCCAGCAGGGCATCCGCTTCTGCATCTTCATGTTGTTGCAGACCTATACGGGCGTCGATACGCGCCTGAACATCGGTCCCAAAGGCTTCACGGGCGAGAAGTACGGCGGCGTAACCTACTGGGACACCGAGGCTTACTGTCTGCCTTTCTATATGGCTACCGCCGGGCAGGAGGTCGCCCGCGAGTTGTTGGTCTACCGCTACAACCAGCTCGACAAGGCGATCGAGAACGCCGCCAAGTTGGGCTTCCGCGGCGGCGCGGCGCTCTATCCGATGGTTACGATCAACGGCGAGGAGTGCCACAACGAGTGGGAAATCACCTTCGAGGAGATCCACCGCAACGGCGCCATCGCCTACGCCATCTTCAACTATGTCCGCTATACGGGCGATGCGTCGTACCTCGCCGAGGGCGGCGCCGAGGTGCTTTTGTCCATCGCCCGCTTCTGGGCCCAGCGCATCACGTGGTCCGAGGCGCGCCGCAAGTACGTCATGCTCGGCGTTACGGGCCCCAACGAGTACGAGAACAACGTCAACAACAACTGGTATACCTCCTATATCGCCTGCTGGTCGATGCGCTACGCCGCCGAGGCCGTGAAGTGGGTGCGCGAAAACCGCCCCGAGGCCTATGCCGGGATCTGCGCCAAGCGGTCGTTCGACGAGGCCGCCGAGACCGCCCGGTGGGCCGAGATCGACCGCAACATGTACTTCGGCGAGGACCGCGACTTGGGCATCTTCCTCCAGCAGGACGGTTACCTCGACAAGGAGCAGGTGCTCGTCCGGGACCTCGATCCCGCCGAGCGGCCCATCAACCAGAAGTGGTCGTGGGACCGCATCCTGCGTTCGTGCTTCATCAAGCAGGCCGACGTCTTGCAGGGCCTCTACCTCTTTCAGGAGGATTTCGACGAGGCGACCTTGCGGCGCAACTTCGACTTCTACGAGGCCCGCACCGTCCATGAATCCTCTCTCTCGCCTTGCGTCCACGCCATTCTGGCCGCCAAGCTGGGCCTCATGGACAAGGCTTACGAAATGTACCTGCGGACTTCGCGTCTCGATCTCGACGACTACAACCGCGAGGTCGAGGAGGGGTGCCATGTTACCTCGATGGCCGGGTCGTGGCTCTCGGTGGTCGAGGGCTTCGGGGGCATGCGCATGGCCGACGGCACCTTGTCGTTCCGGCCCCACCTGCCCGCGGCGTGGAAGTCGCTCTCGTTCCGCATCGACTACCGGGGCCGCATCCTCTCGGTGCGCATCGCCCACGACCGGGTCGACATTTCATGCGAAGGAAAACCCGTCGAGATCCTCCTCGCCGGCGAGCGGCTGCTCGTCGAGGGGACGCTCTCGCGCAATCTGCAATAGAAAACCAGACAACCTAATTATTAACCAACACAAAACGGCTTTATGAGAAAAATCTTAGCTATGTGTTTGGGTGTTATGCTCTTATGCACGATCACCCCCCCCCTCGCGACGGCACAGAACCGCGGTCTCGAGGTCAAAGGCGTCGTCGTAGACGCTTCCGGTACGCCCGTTATCGGAGCCACCGTGGTGGAACTGGGAACCACCAACGGTACGTCGACCGACCTCAACGGACAGTACGTCCTGTCCGTCAAGGACGGTAATTCCACCGTCCAGATCAGCTACATCGGTTTCAAGGACCTGCAGCGTGCAGCTTCCTCGGCCGATCTGGCGCGCGTCGTGCTCGAAGAAGACCTCATGTCGCTGGACGAAGTCGTCGTCATCGGTTACGGCGCTGTCAAGAAGAACGACATGACCGGTTCGGTCGTCGCCGTCAAGGCCGAGGATATCAACCGCGGCGCCTTGACTTCGCCTCAGGAGCTGCTGCGCGGTAAGGTTCCGGGCGTCAACATCGTCTCGGGCAACGGCGCTCCGGGTGCCGGCGCCGAGATCCGCATCCGCGGCGGCGCTTCGCTCTCGGCCAGCAACGCTCCGCTGATCGTCATCGACGGCGTTCCCGTTGCGGGCGATGCGGGCCCCGGCATGTCGAACGGTCTGGCGATGGTCAACCCCAACGACATCGCTTCGTTCACCGTCCTGAAGGATGCTTCGGCCACGGCCATCTACGGTTCGCGCGCTTCGAACGGCGTCATTCTCATCACCACCAAGAAAGGCGAGGGCGGCAAACCCCGCGTGTCGTACAACGGCAGCGTCTCCGTCAAGCACAACTACAAGACGATGGAGATGATGAACGCCTCGCAGTTCAAGGATTATATCCTCGCCACCAATCCCGATCTGGCCGAGAAGTCCGAAACGCTCTTCGGCACGGCCGATACCGACTGGCAGGATCTGATCTACAAGATCGGCGTCGCCACCGACCACAACATCTCGATCTACGGTTCGGCTCTCGAGAACAAGCTGCCGTATCGCGCTTCGGTAGGTTATACCTACGACGGCGGTACGATCGAGACTTCCGACAACCAGCGCGTAACGCTCGACATCAACCTCGCGCCCAAGTTCTTCAAGGACCATCTTTCGGTCAGCCTCAACGCCAAAGGCATCTACAACCGCGCCAACTATGCCGACGACGGTGCCATCGGCGCCGCGGTCTATTTCGATCCTACGCAGGATCCCTACCACCGTACCGGGGAGGGCGCCGTCGACTACGCCACCAACAACGGTTACTTCAACTGGGAGAGCAATCTGGCCGACACGAGCCCCCTGTCGCTGCTCTACGACAAATGGGACGGCAACCACTCCTATCGCGCACTGGGCAACCTGCAGTTCGATTATAAGGTCCACGGCCTCGAGGAGCTGAGTTTCAACCTCAACCTCGGCCTCGACATCACCTCGACCGAGGGCGACAAGGGCAACCTGCCCGGTTCGATCATGGCCAACCGCGACGGCGATTCCGCCTACAAGACGCGCGGCCGTTACGAGGAGTACAAGAACCTCCACCGCAACCAGTTGCTCGAGTTCTACGCCTCCTACGCCAAAGAGTGGGGCATCCACAACTTCAGCGCGATGGCCGGTTATTCGTGGGCCAAGAACTTCTCGTCGACCGATTCGTGGAACTACGGCCGCGTCGTCTCTTCGGACGAGTCGCGTCCGTGGGAGTCGAGCCTCATCAACATGACCCATTCGGCTTATCAGGACGTGCTGGTTTCGTTCTACGGCCGTCTGAACTACTCGATCGATTCGCGTTACCTGCTCACGTTCACCATGCGTGCCGACGGTTCGTCGCGCTTCGTGGGCGACAACCGCTGGGGTTACTTCCCCTCGGCCGCCGCCGCATGGAACATCGCTCAGGAGAGCTTCCTCAGGGATTCCCGCGTCGTCTCGGCCCTCAAGCTCCGTCTGGGTTGGGGCGTTACGGGCCAGCAGGACTTCGACGAGCGCTATGCCGCCAAGTCCTATGCCGAGATCTCGAAGGATCCCGCCACGACCTACCCGCTCGGCGGCAACCAGTGGTACTTCCCCCTCAAGCCGCAGGCCTATAACGAGAGCCTGAAGTGGGAGGAGACCACCACCTACAACGTCGGTCTCGACTTCGGCTTCCTCAACGGCCGCATCAACGGTTCGGTCGACGCCTACTACCGCAAGACCGACGACCTGCTCTCCTACGTCGCCGTACCGCTGGGCGGCAACTTCTCCAACTACGTCTACCAGAACATCGGTTCGATGAAGAACAAGGGCGTCGAGGTCTCGTTGAACTTCACCCCCGTGCAGACGAAGGACTGGAATCTGCAGATCGGTCTGAACGGTACGTTCCAGAAGACCGAGATCACGGCCCTGCCGTCGGATGCGATCGACGTGGGCGGTGCCGGCGGCGGTACGGGCAACACGGCCCAGCGCCACATGGTCGGCTATACGCCCTATACCTTCTACCTCTGGCAGCAGGCCTACGATGCCGACGGCAACGCCATCGAGAACGGCATCGTCGACCGCGACGGCGACGGACAGATCACCAACGCCGACCGTTACATGACCAACAAGAGCCCCAATCCCGACTTCTACTACGGCGTCAACCTCAAGCTGACCTACAAGAACTGGGACTTCGGCTTCAACGGCCACGGTACCGTGGGCAACTACATGTTCAACGACGTCATGCGCCGTTCGGCCACTTCGTACTACCGCGACCTGATCGGCAAGGGCTACCTCACCAACACGCAGCCCGTGGCTTCGCGTTACGGCTTCACGTCGAGCCCTTCGACCGCACAGTGCCTTTCGGACCTCTTCCTCGAGGAGGCCTCTTTCTTCCGCATGGACGACATCAACCTGGGTTATACGTTCCATAACGTCTCCAAGTCGGGTCTCTCGATCCGTCTGGCCGCCGGCGTGCAGAACGTCTTCGTCATCACGAATTACAGCGGGCTCGATCCCGAGGTTTCGGTTGCCGGAGGTATCGACGGCAACGTCTATCCGCGTCCGCGCATCTACAGCCTGCGTCTGGGCATCAACTTTTAATCCGAGGAGTTCACAACTATGAAAAAGCATATTTTATTCGCAGCCTGCGCGGCTCTGACGTTCGTCTCCTGCATCGGAGATCTCGATCAGAACCCGCTTTCGGATACCTCCATTCCCAACAGCGAGATCTATTCCAACGAAACCTACCGCATGGGACAGCTGGCCAAGATCTACGGCGGCTTCACGCTCGTCGGCCAGTCCGGTGCGGGTACGGCCGACATCTCGGTCGGCGATGCCGGCGCTTCGGAGTTCCTGCGTGCCTGGTGGTCCATCCAGACCCTCTCGACCGACGAGGCCAAGTGCGTCTGGGGCGACGGCTGGGTCAAGGAGATCTGCACCGACACGTGGACCTCGACCAAGAACGACGCCATCTACGCTACCTATACGCGTGCCATGATGATGATCTCCTATGCCAACGAGTTCCTGCGCAACACCGATGACGGCAATTCCGAGATCGCCGTCGAGCGGGCCGAGGTGCGGTTCCTGCGCGCCTACGCCTACTGGATTCTGCTCGATTGCTTCGGCAACCCGCCTTTCGTGCTCGAAACCGACGTCGTGGGTGCCGACAAACCCAAGCAGACCGACGCTGCGTCGCTCTTCGCTTGGCTGAAAGGCGAGCTGGAGGAGCTCACCGGCGAGGCTTCGCACCTCAAGGCGCCCCATACGCAGAGCTACCCGCGCATTGACAAGGGTGCCGCCTACGGCTTGCTGGCCCGCCTCTGCCTCAACCACAAAACCTATCTGGGCGAGGAGAACAACGAGTATTATACCGCCGCCATGAACGCCGCGAAGGAGGTGATCGCCGCTTACGAGCTCGCCGAGCACTACGAGGCGCTTTTCATGGGCGATAACGGCGAGAATCCCGACGCTTTGAAGGAGATCGTCTACGCCTCGTGCTACGACGCTACCCGCACGCAGTCTTACGGCGGTGCCACCTACCTCATCGCCGCTTCTCAGGGCAACCTCAAGGAGGGCGACAACTTGCGGCTCGGTACTTCCGAGGCGTGGGCCGGTCTGGTTACTTCCACGGAGTTCGCCGCCAAACTCATCGGACAGGGCAATGCCGATGCTGCCGAGACGGGCAAAGAGCCCGATTTCGCCGCCATCGACAAGCGCGCCCTCGTCTCGCTGCGCTTCTCCGACGACAAGACTTTGAACGGCTCCGACTTCACCGCCGGCTGGCACGTCTGGAAGTTCAACAACAACCGCTTCCTCGATCCCGAGACCGATTATTCCACGAAGGAGCTCTTCGTCTCGATCGACTTCCCCATGATCCGCGTCGCCGAGATGTACCTCGCCTATGCCGAGGCGAAAGCCCGCATCGACGGAGGCTCGACTTCCGACGCCACGGCCGTCGGTTACGTCGCCGCACTGCAGAAGCGCGCCGGCACCACCGAGGTTTCGGGTTCGGTTTCGCTCGAGGAGATCTTCAACGAGACTACGCGCGAGCTCTTCTGGGAGGGTTTCCGCCGCACGGTGCTCATCCGCTTCGACCGCTTCACGTCGGGTTCCTACCTCTGGCCTCTCAAGGGCGGCGTGATCTCCGGTCAGGCCGTCTCCGGGCACCTCAAGCTCTTCCCGCTGCCTTCCGACGACCTGCAGGTCAACGAGAACCTGACCCAGAATCCCGGTTATTAGTGTTCAATTCCAAATATCGCATACGATGAAATTTCTGAAATATATCGCCATCGCCGCCGCGGCTCTGGCATCGCTGGCTTGCCAGGAGGTCGACAAGACCTGCGCCTTGCCGGCCGACCAGGTCTCGGCGCCCGTGCTCGACGGACATTCCGACATCGTCGTCGATGCCGACAACCTCTCTTCCGAGGTAACGTTCACTTGGAGCGCCGTCGACTACGGCTACCACGCCGCCGTCTCCTACGCCCTCTACTGCGTCTACGGGGAGTCCGATCCTTACCAGATCGGCGAGTCCTACTCCACGTCGTATACCCTCACCAAAGAGTCTCTGAACAACGCGTTGGTCAACGACAAGGGCCTCGCCGTGCCGGCCGAGGCTACTTCTACGGTCTTCTTGTACGTCGTCTCGTCGATCTCCACCGATCCCGAGAGCGATTATGTCAAGCAGTCCAACGTCATCGCCTTCGACATCACCACCATGAAGTCCACGTCGGCTCCGTGGGTGCGCCGTCCGCTCTGGATCCGCGGCAACTTCACGGGTTGGAACGATCAGGACGGTCCGATCCTCTGGGAGAACGGCGAGAACAGCGACGTCTACGAAGGTCTGGTCTTCCTCGGCAAGGCCGCCGGCACGTCCAATTACATCGACGACGATCTTTGCCACTTCAAGTTCTGCCCCTCGAATCCCGGTTGGGACGGCAACTTGGGCGGCGATCCCACGGCCATGACTACCGAGGGCGACCCCGCGCACATCACGGCCGAGGAGGGACTCTATTGGCTTTCGGTTACGCTCTCCGCCGACCATTCGACCGGCAGCGTGAAGATGACTCCGGTTTCGGCTATCAGCGTCGTCGGCGCATACAACGGCTGGGGCGATGACGACGTCGAAATGACGTTCGCCGGCATGCCTGCCGACCAAGCGGCCGAGACCTATGCCGCCGAATACTATGCCGCCATGATCGCTCAGACGTGGGAGTGCACGATCCCCGGATTCACGGGCGGCGAGTTCAAGTTCCGTTTGAACCACGCTTGGGCCGACAGCTGGGGCGGCGACGACCTCGACCACATCGACTACAACGGCGCCAATTGCTCCACCGATCTCACGGGCAACGTGCGTTTCACGATCGACTTCCACGGCGATGTCGCCGCGCTGGCCGAGGATGCTGCCAATCCCTCGCCCGTTTCGGCTACCGTCGCGAAGGTAGAATAGATGTTTCAGCAGATCCGGGGCGGCTCCGGTCGCCCCGGACCTCAAAACCTTAAAACACCGAAAATATCATGAAAATTCTGAAACATATCTTGTCGGCCGCCGCGCTGTTGGTGCTGGCCGCGGCCTGCAACCACGATCCCGACGAGCTCGTCCTGCCGGCTTCCGATCTCTCGATCGCCTCGCACGGCAAGGTCGTCGTCAACGGCGCAACCATCGACGAGGACTTCACGCTCGTCTGGTCGGCCGTGCGGTTCGGCGCTCCGACCGAGGTCGAGTATACCGTCGAGGCACAGCTCCACGACGGCTTCACGACGCTGGGTTCCACGTCGGATACGCACTTCACCTGCAAGAACTCCGAGCTCTTCGACGCGCTCGGCATCTCGCTCACCGGCAACTACGACATCGACTTCCGCGTTACGGCCGCTTCCGCCACGGGCGAAACCAAGCAGCGGACCCTCACCGTGCCGTTCGAGTTCTCCAAGATCACCTATCTGTGGGTTCCCGGCGCTTATCAGGGCTGGAACTTCTCCCAACCCATTTCGCGCCTGTTGCAGGGCGAGGACGGCATCTTCCGCGGCTTCGTCCACATGCCCGATGGCGGCGAGTTCAAGTTCGCTTCGCAGCCCGACTTCGATGCCGGCACCAATTACGGCGCCGCCGGGGAAGAGGGCATCTTGAACACGGACGGCGATGCCGGAAACCTCTCGGCCGCCGCCGGTCTCTACTACGTCGAGGTCGATATCGAAGCTCTGACTTACCTCATGTTGCCTCTGGAGAGCGTTTCGCTCATCGGCGAGGGCGTCGGCGGCTGGGATACCGACGTCGAAATGACCTACGATGCCGCTGCCAAAACGTGGGTCGGCTTCGCCGATGCCGCTGCCGGCAAGGAGTATAAGGTCCGCTTCAACAAGATGTGGGACATCGAGGTCGGCGATGCGAAGTACAACTGCTCGCTCGGCGGCGATGCGGCCGAACTGCAGATCGCGTCCAATACCAACCTCGTCGTCGCGGGCGATGGCGGCATCACGGCTTTCACGCTCTCGATCTTCGACTATCCCTACAACATCAAGGAGAGCGCCGTCGAGGAAAACGACGACGTGCTCTACCTCGTCAGCTCGCTCGACGACTGGAATTATCTCAAGGCTCCCAAGCTCTTGTCGCTCGGGGAGAACAAGTTCTACGGTCTGGCGAACTTCTCCGGCGCTTCGTCGCCCGAGGTGTTGTTCTCCCGCCTGCAGACTCCGCTGGGCACCCGTTTCGGCGGCAGCGCCGCTGCGCTGGAGAGCTACGCCGGCGGTGCCGAGGCTACGCCGATCGCCGCCGAGGCCGGTCTGCGTTTCTACGCCGTCGACCTCTCGGGCGATCCGAAAGTGCTCTATGACACCGAAATTACCGATGCGGCCGTTGTCCTTGCCGGCGAACCTGCTACGACGATCGCCATGACGGCCGCCGGTGCCGGCAAATGGACGCTGAAGCATACGTTCGACGCCGTAGGCAAGTTCACGATCGCCCTCAACGGCGGCAAGATCGCATGCGGCGGCACCGACTATCCCGCCGTGCTGGGCGGCAGCTGCACCGGTCTGGTTTTGGACGGCAGCGCCCTCAACATGACGAAGGGCGAGCACGAACTCGTCCTCGACCTCACGGCCGCCGCCGGAACCTTGTCGATCGACGGCGAGGTCGCCGACCTGCAGCTCTATCCCGAGACCCTCGGCGTTACGGGCGACTTCGGCGATATCAGCTGGACCATCGCTGCTTCTCCGCAGTTGCAGGGCAACGTCGAGACCGGCGAATATAAGGGCTACGTCTCGATGTACGGACTGACCTACGGCTTCAAGTTCACCTACGGCGACAATACGTGGGTGGCCGGTCAGGCTGTCGAGGGCTCCGACAACGAATTCGTCTTGGGCGTCGGCGACAACATGATGATCGCCGAGGGTCTCTACCGCTGGGATGTCAGTCTCGACGCCATGACTGCTAAGGCCACTCCGCTTTCGATGGTCGGCCTGATCGGCAGCGGTATCGGCAGCTGGGATGTCGATGTGGAACTCGTGCGCGACGAGGAGGACGGCCTCTACAAGGCTGCCGGCGTCGTTTGTACGGAAGGCGAGTTCAAGATCCGTTTCAACGGCGGCTGGGACTACAGTCTGGGCGGCACTCCGGAGAATCTGATCGACAATGCCGGCAACATGCCCATCGAGGCCGGCACCTACGACTTCGCGCTCGATCTCACGCATACTCCCTACAAGGTAACTTTCACCGCTGCAGAGTAGGCGCTGCACCCTTTTTGACCGGCGTGCCCTGACCGGCACGCCGGTTCCTAATCGATCCTAAAACCATCCGACCTATGCGTTTCAGAACATCTCTCCGCTACCTTTCCGCAGCGGCTTTTCTGCTGTGGGCCGTCGCCTGCTCTTCCGACAAGGGCGGCACTCCCGAACCCGAACCCGTTCCCGGGCAGGGGGACATCGTCGACCGCGTGTCGCAGTACGAGGCCCGGCCTTTCGACGGCGAGAAGCGCGCCGACGTCTTCTACGAAATCTTCGTCCGCTCGTTCGCCGATTCCGACGGCGACGGCATCGGCGATCTGAACGGCGTTACCGCCAAGCTCGACTACCTCGACGATCTGGGCGTCGCCGGCATCTGGCTCCTGCCCGTCTACGTCTCCGGTTCGGAGCATGGCTACGACGTCATCGACTACAAGGACGTCAACCCCGACTACGGCACCCTCGCCGATCTGGAAAACCTCATCGCCGAGGCCCATAAGCGCCATATCCGCGTCATCCTCGACTTCGTGCCCAACCACACCTCGCATGATTGCCCGTGGTTCACCGAGGCTTGCAAAAGTACGGACAATCCCTATCGCAGCTTCTACCACTTCTCGCAGACCGAGGCTCCGGGGTGGTGCGCCGTGCCGTCGGGTACGACCGACTGGTTCTATCAGGGCGTCTTCGACCGCTCGATGCCCGACCTCAACTACGGTCCCGCCTCGTCGTGCGAAACCAGCGGGGCGTTCCTCGCCTTGACCGACGCCGCCAAGTTCTGGGTCGACAAGGGCGTCGACGGCTTCCGCCTCGACGCCGTGAAGCACATCTACGACAGCGAGACGTCGGCCGAAAACCCCACGTGGCTCGAGAAGTTCTATTCCGACGTCAACGCCTATTTTCAGGGCAAATCGGCACTCGGATTCAAGGACATCTACATGGTCGGCGAGTGTTGGATGGCCACTGCTCAGATGGCCCCTTATTATAAGGGACTGCCCGCCTTGTTCGACTTCACGGCTTGGCAGGACCGCCTGCTCTATGCTATCAAGAACTCCCATGTCAAATGGTTCCCGAAGGACATGATCGACGAGCGCGAGACGTTCGCCTCCGTACGTCCCGACTTCATTCAGGCCACCAAGCTCTCCAACCACGACGAGAACCGCGCCCGCACGGCTGTCGAGGGATCGCACGCCCTTTCGCTCGAACGCTGCAAGATCGCCGCGGCCGTGCTGCTCACGTCGGTCGGCTCGCCCTACGTCTACTACGGCGAGGAGCTCGGCATGTTCGGCGACAAAGCGGACAAGGGCGGCGACCGCAACGTCCGCGAGCCGATGTTGTGGAAGCCGAAGGCCGAGGACTCGGAGCGTCCGACGTGGATCTCCTCGACGCGCAATACCGACATCGGCATCGGCTCCGTCGCCAAGCAGGCCGACGACGTAAATTCGCTCTACAACGTCTACCGCAAGTTCATGCGCCTGCGCAACACCTATCCCGCACTCGCGTCGGGTGAAATCGAGCTGCCCGAGTGGTTCGACGACGCTTCGGCCGACCAAAAGCAGGTCATGGCCTTCATCCGTTCTTCGGAGAGCGAACGGCTGCTGGTCGTCCACAACGTCTCCGACACGCAGACTACCTATACTTTCAGCGGCTCGATCGACCGACCCGTCGCCGACATGAACGGCGTGCGGATCTCGTCGCAGGGCGACAGCCATACGCTCGCCATGCCGCCTTATTCGTCGATCGTCATCCAGCTGTAGCCCCATGAAGCGTCTCTTCTTCTTCGCCGCTCTCGCCGCTTGGGCGACCGGTTGCCGGGGCCCGATTTTCTCCGATGCACCGGCCGCCGGCAACGGGCAGCCCGTTATTCCGGCTCTCTTGCAGCCCGGCGACAACCGCTTGTCGCTCACCGATTATTTCCCGCAGTGGGAGCGGGCCGATTCGGTTACTTCCGCGCAGCTCGTCATCGGACCCGCCGCCGAGGATTGGTCCGAGTTCATCGTTTCGGTGCCCGAGGGACCTTTCGTCGCTTCGTTCGAGGCGTGGACCGACGGGCGCTGCCTCTCCGTCGCCGCTTTCGGCGGCGAGCGGCAGTCCGAGACGTGGGCTTGCACCGAACGCAGCCACGGCCGGCGGCTCTTCATCCGCACGTCGCAGCCCGCGCGGCAGGTCGTCGCCTTGTGGCAGAACTGCCGCCTGCCCGAAGAATACGTCTCGATATCCGACAGCGGGGTAGCGGTAACGTTGCCCGCCGATGCCGATGCCGCCGGGCGGTCGTGGCTCCGGGTCTTCGCCGCGTCGGAGCGCGCCCGCTTCAACGACCTCATGATTCCCCTCGAAAAGGGACGTCCCGTCTCGGACGCCGCGCAGCTCACGCGTCATGACCGGCAGGCGCAGGTGCTCTATTCTTTGATGATCGACCGCTTCTGCAACGGCAATCCCGACAACGATGCGCCGCTCGGCCGGCCCGACGTCCTCCCGCAGGTCGATTATCAGGGCGGCGACCTGCAGGGCATCGCCGACCGCATCCGTGCCGGCTTCTTCGATTCGTTGGGCATCACCACGCTCTGGATCTCGCCCGTTACGCAGAATCCGCGCGACGCGTGGGGCCTGAACCGCAAGCCCTTCACCCGCTTCTCGGGCTACCACGGCTACTGGCCCATCCATACCACGCGCGTCGACGACCGCTTCGGCACGCCCGACGACTTGCGCCGCTTGCTCGACGAGGCTCACGCTCACGGCATGAACGTCATCCTCGACTACGTGGCCAACCACCTGCACATCCATTCGCCCGTCCTGCAGACCCATCCCGACTGGGTTACGCCCCTCTACCTGCCCGACGGCCGCAAGAACCTCGAACTTTGGGACGAGGAGCGGCTGACCACGTGGTTCGACGAGCATATCCCCACGCTCGACCTCGCGCGTCCCGAGGTGTGCGGCCCCATGACCGACTCGGCCCTCTACTGGATCGCCGAATACGACCTCGACGGCTTCCGCCACGACGCCTGCAAGCACATCCCCGAGAACTACTGGCGCATGCTCACCCATAAGATGAAGACGCGCTTTGCAGACCGCGACCTCTGGCAGATCGGCGAGACCTACGGTTCGCCCGCTCTGATCGGCTCCTACGTCCGCAGCGGCATGATCGACGCCCAGTTCGACTTCAACGTCTACCACACGGCGCTCGACGTCTTGGTGCGGGGGCGCTCGGCAAGGGATCTGGCCTGTACGGTCGACGAGTCGCTCGCGGCCTACGGCGCCCACCACACGATGGGCAACATCACGGGCAACCACGACAAGGCGCGTTTGGTTTCGCTCGCCGGCGGGGCCCTCTCGCCCGACGAGGATCCCAAGCTCGCCGGCTGGACCCGTTCGATCGGCGTCGGCGATCCCGTCGGCTACCGCAAGCTCGCTTTGATCGAGGCCCTGAACTGCACCATTCCCGGCGTTCCCTGCATCTATCAGGGCGACGAGTACGGCGAGCCGGGCGGCAACGACCCCGACAACCGGCGCATGATGCGCTTCGACGGCTATACGCCCGAGGAGCAGGCGCAGCGGGAGCTGACGCGCAAGCTGATCGGCCTGCGGCGCTGCTCCATGCCGTTGTTGTACGGCGACATGACCACGTTGGCCCTCACCGACGAGGTGTGGGTCTTCGCGCGCGTCTATCTGGGCGAGCCGGTCGTCGTGGCTCTCAACTTCGGCGACCGTCCGCAGCGCGTCGAGTGCATTCTGCCGGCCGGATCGGCGGAAAATCCGAAATTTAACGCTAACTTTGGGGCCGGTTTCGGCTTCGCGCCCGAGGGCCGGCTCTTCGTCGAGTTGGCCCCCTGCGGATTCGAAATACTGACCAAAACCGAATAGAACCATGAAACGAATCTCGAATCTTCTGCTCGCGGCGGCGCTCTTCTTCGCTGCCGCCTGCTCCGAAAAAACCGCCGCGCCCGAGGCCCATGCCGAGTGGAGCTACGACGCCGTATTGTACGAAATGAACGTGCGGCAGTTCACCCCCGAGGGCACTTTCGCCGCCGCCGGGGAGCGCCTGCCGCAGCTCCGCGACTTGGGCGTCGACATCCTTTGGCTCATGCCCGTCCATCCCATCGGCGTCGAGGGCCGCAAGGGCACCTTAGGCTCTTACTACGCCATCCGCGATTATCGCGACATCAACCCCGAGTTCGGTTCGATGGAGGACTTCGAGCGCTTCCTCGCCCGGGCCCACAAGTTGGGCATGCGTGTCATCCTCGACTACGTCGCCAACCACACCTCGCCCGACCACGCTTGGGCTACGGAGCAGCCTGCCGAGTGGTACGTCCGCGATGCGGAAGGCCGCCCCGTCGTGCAGTACGACTGGACCGACATCGCCAAGCTCAACTACGATTGCTCCGACGTGCGCGACGCCATGCGCGACGTGCTGAAGTTTTGGATCGACAAGGGTGTCGACGGCTTCCGCTGCGACGCAGCTAAGGAGATGCCCGATGACTTTTGGATCGAAGCGTTCACCGAGCTGCGTGCCCGGCGCGCCGACCTCTTCCTGCTGGCCGAGGCCGAGGGTGCGCAGTTCCATGTCGACGGCTTCGACGCCACTTACGGCTGGGAGATGCACCACCTCATGAACGAAATCGCGCAGGGTAAGAAGTCGGCCGCCGACCTGCGCGAGCTGCTGGCCCGCCATGCCGAGGAGTATCCCGCCGAGGCGTTCCGCATGATGTTCACTTCCAACCATGACGAAAATTCGTGGGCCGGCACCGAGTTCGAGCGCATGGGCGATGCCGCTGCTGCGTTTGCCGTCCTGACCTACGTCCTGCCGCAGAGCCTGCCGCTGATCTACACCGGGCAGGAGATCGGCTACGACCACCGCTTCGAGTTCTTCGAGAAAGATCCCATTCCCGCCTACGAGCCCAACGAATGGACGGCTTTCTATCGGAAGCTCAACGCCCTGCGCCACGGCAACCCCGCCCTCGCTTCGGGCGAGCGGGGCGGCGAAATGACCTATATGGGCGGTGCTCCTGCCGATGTGTTGGCTTTCTCCCGTACGAAGGGCGATAACAAGGTCGTCTGCTTCTTCAACCTCTCGGCTGCGCCGCAGGCCGTGATTCCGACCGTCGGTTTCGACGGCGACTTCACCGACGCACTCTCCGGCTCTGTCCGCTCGGTCGTCCCCGGCGAGGAGTTCGCGCTCGGTCCGTGGGAATACCTCATTCTGACGAATAATTAAAAATGAAAAATTGAGAATTAAAAATTATTTTCGTTGCTTCGAAGTCCCGAACTTTCGGGGCGGAATCGTGATTTTTAATTCTTAATTTTTAATTCTCGATTTTGTATGTTGCATCCCGACTGGAGTTATCAGGCCGTCCTCTATGAGATGAACGTGCGTCAGCTGACGCACGAGGGTACGTTGCGGGCCGCTGCCGCGCGGCTCGCGTTCCTGCGCGATCTGGGCGTCGACGTCATTTGGCTCATGCCCGTCTTCCCGATCGGCGCCGAGGGCCGCAAGGGGTCGCTGGGTTCCTACTATTCCGTGCGCGACTATTGCGCCGTCAACCCCGAGCTGGGGTCGATGGAGGACTTCGACGCCTTCGTTCGGGAGGCGCATCGGCTGGGCCTGAAAGTCCTGCTCGACTGGGTCGCCAACCACACCGCGCGCGACGCCCGTTGGATCTCGGAGCATCCCGATTTCTACGTCTACGACGCCGAGGGACGTCCCGCCGTGCCGTGGGACTGGACCGATACCGCCAAGCTCGACTACTCGAACCCTGCCGTGTGGCGCGCGCAGATCGAGGCGATGGCTTTCTGGCTCAGGGAGCACGACGTCGACGGCTTCCGCTGCGACATGGCCATGCTCGTGCCCGTCGGGTTCTGGAACGCGGCCACCCGGGAGCTCCGGCTGACGAAGCCCGATCTCTTCATGTTGGCCGAGGCCGAGGAGACCGACCTCTTCGAGGAGGGGGCTTTCGACGCCTGCTACGCTTGGGAGATGCACCACCTGATGGTCGACGTCGCGCAGCAGCGTACGCGCATCACGGCCTTGCGCGACTACATCTACGCCGACCGCGAGCGATATCCCCGCTCGGCCATGCGGCTCTCGTTCACTTCCAACCACGACGAAAATTCGTGGTCGGGTTCCGAGTTCGAGCGCTTCGGCGATGCCCGCGAGGCGATGGCCCTCTTCTCGTTCGTCGTGCCGCGGGGCCTGCCGCTGATCTATACCGGTCAGGAGGTGGGCTACGACCATGCGTTCGCTTTCTTCGACCGCGACCCGATCCCCGCCTACGAGCTCAATGATTTCGCTCGCTTCTACCGGCGGCTCGCTCGCTTGCGCCACGAGAATCCCGCATTGGCTGCGGGCGAGCGGGGCGGCGAGATGATCGAGATCCGCAACAACGCCGAGGACTGCCTCATGACGATGGTCCGCGAGACATCCGACAACCGCGTCGTCGCCATCATGAACCTTTCGCCCTACGCCATCCGCGCCGAGTACGGCACCGGCATCTACGCCGGCCGTTATACCGACGCCATGACGGGGGCCGAGTACCACCTTCCGGAGCACGTCGCCGAGGACATGGCGCCGTGGAGCTACCGGATCCTTACCCGATAACTTATGAAACCTTTCCGCTATCTTTTCTTTTTTTGCGCCATGACTTTCCTCTCCTGCAGCGATGCTCCGAAGTTCGATCCCGCCGCGATCGAGGATGCCGGCGCCCGCATCGCGCATGTCGAGCCCCTTTCGTGGTGGACCGGCATGCGTACGCCGCTCCAGTTGATGATCCACGGCGATTCCGTCTCGGCTTGCGACCTTCGCGTCGAGGGTCCGCAGGGCGTGCGCATCGCCGCCGTGCATCGGGCCGACAGCCCCCACTATCTCTTCGTCGACGTCGACGTGGCCGGGAATGCCGCGCCCGGCACCCGGTACCTCGTCTTCTCGCGCGGCGACGAAACGTTCAAGGTGCCTTATCGGATCGACGCCCGCCGCGAGGGTTCCGCCGCCCGCAGGAGCTTCACCACGGCCGACATGATCTACCTCCTGATGCCCGACCGCTTCGCCGACGGCGATCCTTCGATCGACTCCACGCCCGATACAGCCGAGGCGGCCGACCGCAGCGCTTTCTTCGGCCGCCACGGCGGCGACTTGCAGGGGATGATCGATCATCTCGACTACATCGCCGACCTCGGGGCCACGGCCGTCTGGTCCACGCCGTTGCTTCTGGACAACGAGCCCGCCGCGTCGTACCACGGCTACGCCTGCGCCGATTACTACCGCATCGACCCGCGCTTCGGTTCCAACGAGCTCTATCGCGACTACGTCGCCGCCTGCCATCGCCACGGTCTCAAGGCGATCATGGACATCGTTACCAACCATTGCGGCGCGGCCCACTGGTGGATGCGCGACCTCCCGTTCGAGGACTGGGTGCACCGCTTCCCCGAGTATACGCAGACCAACAACCTCTTCTCCGCCAACATGGACCCCAACGCCTCGCAGTACGACCTGCGGGTGCAGGAGAGCGGCTGGTTCGACCGGTCGATGCCCGACATGAACCTCGACAACCCCTTCCTCTTGCGGTATTTCCAGCAGTGGGCCGTCTGGTGGATCGAGTTCGCCGATCTCGACGGACTGCGCGTCGACACCTATCCCTATAACGAGAAGCAGCCCATGAGCGAGTGGTGCGCCGCCGTGCTGCGCGAATACCCGAATTTCAATATCGTGGGCGAGTGCTGGACGGCCGACGTTCCGCAGTTGGCTTACTGGCAGGGCGGCAACCCCAACCGCGACGGCTTCGATTCGCACCTGCCCTCGATCATGGACTTCCCGTTGCGCGATGCCCTCTGCGCCGCGCTGCCCACCGATTCGCTCCGCTGGGGCGAGGGGATGATCCGGGTCTACAATGCCCTCTCCGACGACTTCGTCTACCACGACCTTTCGCATATGATGATCTTCGCCGGCAACCACGACACCGAGCGCGTCGCCGACCTCGTGCGCGGCGACGTCGGCCGGGCCAAGATCGCCATGACGTTGTTGGCCACCTTGCGGGGCATTCCTCAGATTTTCGCCGGCGACGAGCTGCTGTTCCGTTCCGCCGACCTCTCGCAGGGCCACGGGGGCTTGCGCGTCGACTTCCCCGGCGGCTGGGCGGGCGACCGGCTCGATCTCTTCGATCCCGCACAGCGCACGGGTGCCGCCGCCGAGTTGTTCGAGCATACGCGCCGCCTCTTCGACTGGCGCAAGACCAAGCCCGTCATCCACTCGGGACGTACGCTCCACTTCGCTTCGCGCGACAACACCTATGCCTATTTCCGCTACGACGATACCGATGCCGTCTTCGTCTTCGTCAACAATTCGCGCGGCCGCAAGCGCGTGCCGTGGTCGCACTACGCCGAGATCGGCGGGCTCTCCGAGGGCCGCGACGTGCTGACAGGCCGACCTTTGGCGTTCGGCGATTCTACGCTCGTGGCTCCGCGGTCGGCACTGGTCGTCGAGTTCCGGCGTCAGCCCGAAAAGTAAAAAAAGACCTCCGAAAAAATCGGAGGTCTTTTTTTCGTGCGGCGCCCCGGTCCTATCCTGCCCCGGTCCTATCCGCTTCGGCTCTATCGCGACCCGGTATCCCGGCGACTCGGACTGCGGCAGGCAATGAGGTGGCCGAGCCGGAAAGCCGAAGTCCGCCGCTGCTACAGCCGGTTCTTCTCTTCGGTCGAGCCCGCCTCCACGTTTTTGCGGCGGAACGCCTTGCCGCTCTTGAAGTTGTAGGTCAGCGAGAGGCGGAATGAGCGGCTGTTCCAGTTCTGGAACACGTCGACCCGGCGTACGAATCCTTCGCCTCGGGCTCCGATGTGCTGCATCCGTTCGATCGGGTTGCGCACCGAAAAGGCCACGGTGAAGCGTTCGCCGAAGCGTTTCTTCACGCTCGCGTCCGTGAAGTGCATCGCCTCGACCCAGCAGTTGCTCACCGTCTGGCGGCTTTGGTAATGATAGGAGAGGTCGATCCAGAACTTCGCCGGGAGGGCGAAGGTCGTCGAAGCGCTCGCATAGAAGAAATCGTAGTGTTTTTCGGGAGCGTTCTCCGCCACGCGCTGCCCCTGCCGGACATAGGTCGCGTTGAGGTTCAGCGTCCACCACTTCGTCGGTTGCAGCGGAGCGTTGGCCGCAAGGTACCAGCTCTTCGTCGTGTCGAAGTTGATCCACGCCAGCTGCAGCAGGTCGGGATTTTCGGGATCGGCCTGCATCGTCTGCTGAATCTCGTCGGTCTGGATCGTCAGGCCGCCCGTGAGGGTGTATTTGTGGGCCAGTACGAGCGTCAGGCTCACGTCGTGTTTGTAGGAGGGTTCGAGCGCAGGGTTGCCCGTCTGGTAGGTGTAGTCCGAAATCTGCATCCGCTGCGGGTTGAGGCACCAGAAGCGGGGCCGTTCGATCGTGCGGGCATATTGCGCGACGAGCATGTAGGCGTTGTCGCGGGTCAGTGCATAGGAGACGTTGGCGTTCGGGAAGAGCGAAGCGTAGTCCTGCTTCACGGCGCTGTGCTTGCCCGCCGTATGGGTGTATTCGCCGCGCAGGCCGGCCACCATGCTCCAGCGACCCATGTTCGCCGAGACGATGCCGTAGACCGCCGCGATCTGCTCCGTGTAGTCCAGACGGAAGGTGTGGTCCTCGTCGCGCAGCCACGTCTCCGCCGGGCGGTATTCGTAGAGGGCGTCGTTGTGCATGTCGTTGTAGGTGTATTTCGCGCCCGCGCGCAGCGTGATTTTCGGCGTGAAGTGCTTTTCGAGCGCCAGCGTCGCCGTCGCCACATGGTAGCGGGCCGTCGAGCGGTTGCGGTAGATCGAGTCGGCGCCGACGCCCGCCGCGGCGATGCGGCTGCGGTTGTCGTTGTCCGTGCCGGAATCCCGAAGGTTGTAGTCGGCCAGCAGCTTCAGGGTCGAGCCTAAGGTGTCGATCTTCAGGATGTAGTTGAACGTCGTCGAGAGCCCGTCGTTGCGGCTGCGCGTGTCGTAGCGGCTTTCGGTGCGGGTCCGGAGGCCGGACGTCGCGAAGTCGGTGTAGGTGTCGGTAGGACCTTTCTCGCCGTCGTGCCAGTAGTCTGCTTCGAGGCCGATGCTCTGCCGAGTTGCGAGTTCGTAGATGCAGCCCGCCTTGATTCCGTAGCTGCGGTCCTGCTCGAATTTGTCGGTGTGGGCCCCGAGCTGCGTGTCGCCCGCGGCGTAGTCGGTGCGTTCGTCGGAGAGGTACGAGCTGTTCTGAATGTTGCTCCATGCGTTGGCATAGAGGTCGAGACGTTCCGAGTGGCGGTCGATGCGCACCTGCGGCATCAGGGCGTCTACGCGCCGGCCCGTGCGGCCCGTGAGCGATACGGAGCCTTCGGTTCCCCGTTCGCGGCGTCTGCGGAGCGTGATGCGGATGATGCCGCCCGACGAATCGGCATCGTAGTCGGCTCCGGTCGTCGGCACCACCTCGATCTTCTGAATATCTTCGGCCCGCAGCGTCGTAAGGTAGTTCAGCAGCTGTTCGGGTTCCATCTTCAGTTCGCGGTCGTTGACGTAGACTTTCGAGCCCGTCTTGCCGTTGATCGAGATCTTCTCGCCGTCGATCCAGATGCCGGGCGCCAGCTTCAGTACTTCGATGCCGTCCTTGCCGATCGTCGCCGGGGCGTTGGCCACGTCCATGACGAAACGGTCGGCTTCGCGGCGGATCAGCTGCCCCGTTACTTCCACGGCGTCGATCTGCGTCGACGCGGCCGTCAGCGTGAAGTCGCCCAGATCGTTCTGCTGCTCGACATGTATCTCGCGCAGCACGGGTTCGAATCCCACATACTGGATCGAGAGGGTGTAGTCGCCGGCCGGAACCTCCAGCGCGAAACGCCCCTCGGTGTCGGTGGCCATGCCCGCCACCTGCCGGCCCTCGCGCAGCAGCACCACGGTCGCATACTCCACGGCTTCGCCCTCTTCGGTCCTCACGCGGCCCGTGGCAGGGCAGAGCCGGGCTGCCCTCGCTTCCATCACGGCCAGAATCATCGCTACGATCAGAATCGCTACTTTTCTCATATCTTTTTGTTTTGAATATTTTCTGTTCGTTATTTCTTTACGACGCAAAGATAAATAAATATATTTATACTATGCAATACATAGTAATCTATTTCGCCGATTTTTTTTTCGATACCTTTTATATAAGTGAAAAGGCGTGTTCGCTCCCGAAAGGAGGATCGACGGCGAACTTCGCAGGTAAACGGATGTACCGCGGTCCGAGGGTCCGTTCTTTTCGGATTTCCGACCCAAAGTTCCATTCCCGGGAGGGAATGGTGGGGGAGGAGCCGGCCTGAATGCGCCTTCGTCGTCGGGTTGCAACGGTCGTCTCCATCTCACGCGCACCGTTAAGAACGGGGGCGGGCGAGCGGAAAACGCTCGTCGTTCCGGAGGTCTCCGTCGAAATTTTGTTGATAAAATCGCGCAGGCTCCGGCGGGTTATTCCGGGAAAAATTCCTAATTTTGTCGGATAATGAATAAACCGTCCTTTTTTCAGACAAGATGCTGAGTGCCCTATATTACCTCTTCCTGATCGCCTTGTGCACCGTTTTCATGGTGTTGTCGGCCGTCGCACTGCTCCTCTGCTGGCCTTTCGACCGAGCCCGGCGCGTCGTGCACGAGTTGTCGCGCATCTTGGTGCGCATCTTCTTCTTCATCCCGCCTTTCTGGCGGCAGCGGGTCATCGGCGGCGAGTCGATCGACCGGCGAAAAAGCTATGTCATCGTCCTCAACCACAATACGGTGATCGATATCCCCGCGCTTTATTATCTGCCGCTCAACTTCCGGTGGGTCTCCAAGCGCGAGGTCTTTCGGGTGCCGTTCTTCGGGCAGTTCCTCGTCTTGCACGGCGACATCTGCATCGACCGCGGCCGCGCTGCCGAGGCCCGCGACCAAATGGTCCGCAAGGGATGCGAGTGGCTCGGGCGCGGTGCTTCGGTGGCCGTTTTCCCCGAGGGCACGCGTTCGAAGGACGGCGAGATCCACCGCTTCAAGACCGGGGCTTTCGCTTTGGCGAAGGAGGCGGGCGTCGAGATATTGCCCGTCGTGCTGGACGGTACGGCCTCGCTCATCCGCCGGAACTTGTCGTTCGACTGGGGCAACCGCATCGTCTTGCGCGTCTTGCCGCCCGTGTCGGCGGAGCGGGTCGCCGCGACCGATGTGCACGTTTTGGCGCAGCAGGTCCATGACGACATGGCCGCCGCGCTCGCTGAGATTAGAAATGAAAAATTAAAAATGAAAAATTGACGGCTGCGCCGTTGCATGACGGCGGAAGCGAAAAACGATTTTTAATTCGACAATCATATACCTTGATGTACCGACGGCTAAGAAAGTGAATGGTTTCGGCTTTCCGACCGAAGTCCCCTCCGAGGAGGGGATTTCAGGGGAGGGTCGGACCTGAATACGCGGCCTTCGGTCGCGAACTACAACGGTCGGATTTGAAAATAAGGGTCGAGAAACGCTGGTACATCAAAGTATATGATCGGGTTTAATTCTTCATTCTTGATTCGGAAATATGGCAGATTTACTTACAAATAAGGATTCGAACGCCGGCTACGGCGACGACGCGATCGTTACCCTCTCGCCGCGCGAGCATATCCGCCTGCGCCCCGGTATGTATATCGGCAAGCTGGGCGACGGTTCGCAGGCCGACGACGGCATCTACGTCCTCATCAAGGAGGTCGTCGACAACTCCGTCGACGAGTTCATCATGGGCGCGGGCCATCGGGTCGACATCACCGTCGAGGAGCGCACGGTTACCGTCCGCGACTACGGGCGCGGCATCCCCCTCAAGTCGCTCGCCGACGCCGTCTCGAAGATGAATACGGGCGGCAAGTACGGCGGCTCGGCTTTCAAGAAGACCGTCGGTTTGAACGGCGTCGGCGTCAAGGCCGTCAACATGCTCTCCAGCGAGTTCACGGCCCGTTCGGTCCGCGACGGCGAGGCGCGCACCGTAACGTTCGCCAAAGGTCTGGAGCAGAGCGACCGCTGGGAGTCGGGCGTCGACGAGGCCAACGGCACCCTGATCCGCTTCCGTGTCGACGAGGAGGTCTTCGGAGACTACGACTACAATCTGGAGTACGTCGAGCAGATGGTCCGCAACTACACCTACCTCAACCTCGGCCTGACGTTCTACCTCAACGGCAACAGCTACGTCTCCCAGAACGGACTTCTGGACCTCCTGAACGAGAACATGACCGAGGAGCCGTTGTACGCGCCCGTCCACCTCTCGGGCGACGACATCGAGATCGCCATCACGCACGGCACCGGCTACGGCGAAAGCTACTTCTCGTTCGTCAACGGCCAGTATACCTCGCAGGGCGGTACGCATCAGGCGGCGTTCCGCGAGGCCATCGCCAAGACCGTCAAGGAGTTCTTCCACAAGGACTACGATCCGCAGGACATCCGCATGTCGATCATCGCCGCCATTTCGGTCAAGGTTGCCGACCCCGTCTTCGAGTCGCAGACCAAGATCAAGCTCGGTTCCAAAGAGATCGAGCCCGGGGTCTCGATGCGCAACTTCATCATGGAGTTCCTTGCCAAGCACCTCGACGACTACCTGCACAAGCACCCCGAGACGGCGCAGATCCTCCAGAAGAAGATCGTCGAGAGCGAGAAGGAGCGCAAGGCCATTTCGGGCATTCAGAAAAAGGCTCGCGAGACTGCCAAGAAGGTGTCGCTCAACAACCGCAAGCTGCGCGACTGCAAAATCCACCGCACCGACAAGAGCGAGCTGGCCGAGCGGTCGATGATCTTCATCACGGAGGGTAATTCGGCCTCGGGCTCGATCACCAAGTCGCGCGACGTGCGTACGCAGGCCGTCTTCTCGCTGCGGGGCAAGCCCCTCAACTGCTTCGGCCTCACCAAGAAGGTCGTCTACGAGAACGAGGAGTTCAACCTCCTGCAGGCGGCCCTCAACATCGAGGAGGAGATGGATAATTTGCGCTACGAAAAGGTCGTTATCGCTACCGATGCCGATGTCGACGGCATGCACATCCGCCTCTTGATTACCACGTTCTTCCTGCAGTTCTTCCCCGACGTCATCCGCCGGGGCCACCTCTATATCCTGCAGACGCCCTTGTTCCGCGTCCGCAACAAGAAGGAGACCCATTATTGTTACTCCGAGGAGGAGCGCGTGAAAGCCCTCGACCGCTGCGGCGCCAATGCCGAGATCACGCGATTCAAAGGTCTGGGCGAGATCTCGCCCGACGAGTTCAAGGAGTTCATCGGCGAGAACATGCGCCTCGACCGCGTGCGCATCACCAAAGACGACCCGATCCACGATCTTCTGGAGTTCTACATGGGCAAGAACACCTTCGAGCGGCAGGGCTTCATCATCGACAACCTCCGCATCGAGGAGGATCTGGTCGAGCAGGACCTGTTGCTCAATTAAGAATGAAGAATTAAAAATTAAGAATTAGCCGATTTATGGCCGATAAAGATAAGATCAACCTCGAGGAGGAGTTCTCCGAGGATCGTTCCACGCCCGAGATGCTCGACGAGACGGCTGCCGAAGCGCCTGTCGAGGAGCCCGATACGGCCGTTGCGCCCGCCCGCAAGGGCAAATATGACCGCCTGACGCAGGAGGAGGGCGGCGTGCGCAAACTCACGGGCATGTACAAGAACTGGTTCCTCGACTACGCGTCGTACGTCATTCTGGAGCGCGCCGTGCCCCACGTCGAGGACGGTCTGAAACCCGTGCAGCGACGCATCCTCCACGCCATGAAGAGCGTCGACGACGGCCGCTACAACAAGGTCGCCAACATCGTCGGCCAGACCATGCAGTACCACCCCCACGGCGACGCTTCGATCAAGGACGCCCTCGTGCAGCTGGGACAGAAGGAGCTGCTCGTCGATTGTCAGGGCAACTGGGGCAACATCCTCACCGGCGACGAGGCCGCCGCCGGCCGTTATATCGAGGCGCGGCTTTCGAAATTCGCGCTGGACGTGGTTTTCAACAAGAAGACCACCGAGTGGATGCGCTCCTACGACGGCCGCAACGAGGAGCCCGTTACCTTGCCCATCAAGTTCCCCTTGTTGCTCGCTCAGGGTTCCGACGGCATCGCCGTGGGCCTCGCTTCGAAGATCCTGCCCCATAACTTCGTGGAGCTCATCGACGCTTGCATCGCCCACCTCGAGGGCCGCAGCTTCGAGCTCTTCCCCGACTTCCCCACGGGCGGCATGGCCGACGTGAGCCGGTATAACGACGGCCTGCGGGGCGGCGCCGTCAAGGTGCGGGCCAAGATTTCGAAGATCGACAAGCGCACGCTGGCCATCACCGAGATCCCTTACACCACCACCACCGAGTCGATCAAGGAGTCGATCATCAAGGCCAACGAGAAGGGCAAGATCAAGATCCGCAAGGTCGACGACAACACGGCCGACAAGGTCGAGATCGTCATTCAGGTCGCTCCCGACGAGTCGTCCGACAAGACCATCGACGCCCTCTACGCCTTCACCGACTGCGAGGTCTCCATCTCGCCCAACGCCTGCGTCATCTGGGAGGAGAAGCCCCACTTCCTCGGGGTCAGCGAGATCCTGCGCCGCTCGGCCGAGCATACCAAATGGTTGCTGGGCCGCGAGTTGGAAATCCGTCTCGGCGAGCTGAACGAGGCATGGCATGCCGCCTCGCTCGAGCGTATCTTCATCGAGAACAAGCTCTATCAGCTCATCGAGGGCTGCAAGACCCGCGAGGAGGCCTACGCCGCCGTCGACAAGGGACTCACGCCTTTCAAGAAGCTCTTGCGGCGCGAGGTAACCGGCGAGGACGTGCAGAAGCTCACCGAGCTGCGATTCATCCGCATCTCGCGCTTCGACTCCGAAAAGGCCGACAACGAAATCAAACAGATCGAGGAGCAGATCGCCCAGACGCAGTACGACCTCGACCACCTCACGGCCTATGCCGTCGCTTATTACCGCCGCATCCGCGAGAAGTACGGCGTCGGTCGCGAGCGCCGCACCGAGTTGCGCGAGTTCGACTCGATCGAGGCCACGAAAGTCGCCGTTACCAACGCACGGCTCTACGTCGACCGTGCCGAGGGTTTCTTCGGCATCGGCAAGTCGATGAAGGATGCCGAGTTCGTCTGCGAATGTTCGGACATCGACGACGTCATCGTCTTCACCAAAGACGGACGCTACATCATCACGAAGGTCTCCGACAAGGCCTTTTTCGACAAGGGCATCTACTACATCGGCGTCTTCAAGCGCAACGACGAGCGCACGATCTACAACGTCCTCTACCGCGACGGCCGCAACGGGCCCATCCTCATGAAGCGCTGCGCCATCAAGGGCATCACGCGCGACAAGGAGTACGACATGACCAAAGGTACGCCGCGCAGCGAAATCCTCTATATGTCGGTCAACCCCAACGGCGAGGCCGAGGTCTTGAAGGTCTACTTCAAGCCGCGTCCGCGTCTGAAGAAGGTGATCGTCGACCTCGATTTCTCGACCCTCGCCATCAAGGGACGCCAAAGTCAGGGCAACCTCTTCTCGCGCTACGGCATCCATAAGATCGTCCTCAAGGAGCGGGGCGTCTCCACGCTCGGCGGCCAAAGCGTCTGGTTCGACGAGGATGTGCGGCGCCTGAACGCCGACGGCCGCGGCAAGCTCCTCGGCGAGTTCAAGGGCGACGACAAACTGATCGTCTGGACTTCGAAAAACCAGTACTACATTACCGGCTACGACCTCGCGCAGCACTTCCCCGACGAGACCGTGCGCGTCGACCGCTTCGACTCCGCCGCCGTCTACAGCGTCTGCTACTTCGACCGCGCGCAGGGCTATTACTACATGAAGCGTTTCAACGCCGAGGTTACCGACAAGTTGCAGTTCTTCCTCGACGAGGAGGGACAGGCCGACTTCGTCTGCCTTACGGACCGCTCGGGCGCCAAGCTGGAGATCTCCTATAAGGGGGCCCACGCTTCGCGTCCCGCCGACCGGATCGACGTCGACGCGTTCGTCGGCATCAAGAGCCACCGGGCCAAAGGCAAGCGCCTGACCACCTACGAGGTCGCCGCCTTGCGGTTCATCGAGCCCGAGTTGCCGCCCGAACCCGAGCCCGAGCCTGAACCCGAACCGGTCGACGAGACGATCGAGCTTCCCGAGACCGGTCTTCCCGACAGCATCTCCGACGAAGCATCCGAGGCGGCTCCCGATACCATCGTGGAGACGGCTCCGATGTCCGGGCCCGCTTCGGCCGCCGGGTCGGAGGGGGTGGCTTTCGAGATCGAGCGGCCCCGCGGCGATGCCGACGAGGTGATCGATCCCGAGCAGTTGAACCTCTTCTGATCCTTGCGATGCGTCCGCTCTTTCTGGTCGGTTACATGGGTTGCGGCAAGAGTACGTTGGCCCGCAAGCTCGCTCGGCGGCTGGGCGTCGACGCGGTCGATACCGACCGGCTCGTCGAGGAGGCGGAGGGCGCTTCGGTCGTCGACATTTTCCGCTACGAGGGCGAGGAGCGCTTCCGGCTCGTCGAGCGCGAGGCGCTGGAGCGCGTGTTGGCCGACCGCCGCGATGTCGTCGTCTCCACGGGCGGAGGGTTGCCCCTCTGGCGCGACAACATGGAGCGCATGAATGGGGCCGGCATCACGATCTACCTGCGGCGGTCCGCCCCGCAGATCGCCCGGCGCCTTTCGCCTTACGGACGGCAGAAGCGGCCCCGGCTGCGGGAGTTGTCCGACGAGGAGATCGTCGACTTCATGTCCCGGGACATGGCCGCCCGCGAACCTTTCTACGCGCAGGCCCGCTGGACTTTCGACTGCGACTCCCTCCCGGACGACGAATTGGTGGAAAACATACTTGCGGAATTAAAAATGAAAAATTAAGAATTAAAAATTGGGCGATTATATACGTTTATACATTCCGATTCCCGATTTTGCGATCGTCATTCTGAGCACAGCGAAGAATCTGTCGGGAGTATTCGATTTATAGATTTTTAACGGTGCTATGCTTGTTTCCCTCCTCTCTGTTCGGCACCCCCGTTAAGAGGAGAGTTTTATGAATCGGGAACGAATGATTTTTAATTTTTCATTCTTAATTTTTAATTTATGAATAGCGCTCCCATCGGCATCTACGACTCCGGGCTGGGCGGTCTGACCGTCTGGCGCGAGGTGCGGCGTGCGCTTCCCGGCGAGTCGCTTCTCTATCTGGGCGACGGCAAGAACTGCCCCTACGGTTCGCGGCCGCGCGGGGAGATCGCCCGGCTGGCCGACGAGGCCGTCGCCGCGTTGGTCGCCCGGGGTTGCAAAATGGTCGTCGTGGCTTGCAATACCGCCACCGCCGCCGCGATCGATGCGTTGCGGGCCCAATACGCTTCCTTGCCGATCGTCGGCATGGAGCCGGCCGTCAAACCCGCCTGCCTCGCTACGAAAAGCAGGGTGGTGGGGGTCTTGGCTACCGAGCGCAGCCTCGACGGCGAACTGTTCCGCCGCACGGCCGCCCGCTACGGCAAGGGCATCGAGGTCGTTACCGCGCCCGGCCGGGGCTTCGTCGAGTTGGTCGAGGAGGACCGGGAGGATTCGCCCGAGGCCGAGGCTTGCGTGCGGCGGGCCGTGGCTCCGATGCTCGACCGCGGTGCCGATCAGATCGTGTTGGGGTGTACGCACTATCCCTTCCTCCTGCCCGTCTTGGAGCGGGTCGTCGCCGGCCGCGGCGTCGGCATCATCGACCCGTCGCCGGCCGTCGCCCGACGGGTCGTCGAGTTGCTCGACCGCTACGGTTTGCGGGCTCCGGCCGACCATCGGCCGGCTTCCGGGTTCCTCACTTTCGCCGACGAGGCCTACCGTTCGCGGCTCGAACAGAAAGCGAGGGCTTCGACTTCGCTGTCTTCCGACAGATAATTCCGGCTTCGACCGGCTCGATTTCCGAAAAAATTCATTAACTTCGCTTTCTCAAAAGCGGCTTCGAATCATGGCGTCCCACAACAGCACTTCATCCCGAACACCACAGCAGCACGGCAACAGCGACAGCGCGCGCTGGATCGTGGGGTTGTTGCTGCTCTTTTTCGGACTCTTCGTCGCCGTGGCGCTCTTCTCGTCGTTCTTCTGCTGGAAGGAGGACCTGAGCGTCTTGCAGAGGTCGGCCGACGAGCGCGAGTTGTTCTCCATGTCGATGAAAAACTGGTGCGGCGGCTTCGGCGCCCGGCTGGGTTATTGGCTCGTCGATTCGTCGCTCGGCGTCTTCGGCATCCTCGTGCCGCTGGTCGTCATGTTGCTCGGTGCCCGCATCATCCGGCAGCGCCCTCTGTTGCTCAACCATTCGGTCCTCGTGTTGTCTCTGGTCATGATCTTCGGGTCGCTGACGCTGGGCTTCGCTTTCGGCACCCATTGGAGCGTCTGTTGTTCGTCGGGGTGGGGCGGTGCTTTCGGCATCCGCATGTCCGAGATCCTGAGCGGGTATATCGGGTCTTTCGGCATGGTCATTCTCCTGCTGGTCTGCTGGATCCTCATCGGCGTGTTCATCAACCGCGACTTCATCCACAGGGTCAATTCGGCGGTCGACCGCAGCGAGGAGATCGTCCGCAACTTCCGGAAATTCAGACATAAGACACCTTCCTCCGACGTCTCCGAGTTCGACGCCGATGCCGATGCGTTCCCGCCGCGGGCTTCCGTGCGTCCCGCGCCGTCCGCCGCTCCGGTCCGGCCGCAGGCTCCGCAGCCTGCCGGAGAGTTCGGGGAGCCGTGGATTTCCCGACCGCAGGAATCTGCCGACGAATATCGGCCCGAAGTGCCCGCTTATACGATTCCGCCGCGAACCGTCTCCGAAGCGGCTGTTCCTCCCGTGCCGGCACCTGCTCCCGCACCCGTCGCTTCCGCCGTGCCTCCGGTGCCCGTTCCTCCCGTCGCGACTGCCGCCGCGGAGGACGAGGATCCTTTCGAGGAGATCACGCGCGTCGTGCCGGGTGCCGAGAAACCGCATGCCGAGGAGCCTGCAGGGCCGGTGATCGTCGCTCAGGACGACGAGTTCATCGAGTTCGACCTGTCGAACCGGCAGCGGCTGGTCATGGGGCGCGGCGGATTGGTCGAGCTCGACCGGCCGACCGTTCCGCAGCCCGTCGTCGACGGACCTTTCACCGAGATCTCGATGACGCCCAAGACGCCGCCGCAGCCCGCCGAACCGCAGATCCTCGAGGAGCCTTCCGACCCCGACGAGCCTTATCTGATGTCCGTCCCCGTTCCTCCCGCACAACCCGTTCCGCCCGCACGACCGAGGCGGTCGCAACAGCCTCTGTCGTCGCAGCCCCTCGAAGCGCCCGTCGCCGAGCAGGGCGTCGTCGTTACGGTCGAGACCAACGAGGCTCCTATGGTCGACGAACGCGCCATCTCCACCGAGGCCTACGACCCGCTCAAGGATCTGGTCAACTACCGCAAGCCGCCCGTAACGCTGCTCGAAGATTACGTCTCCGACTCGGAGGTGAGCAGCGAGGAGATCTTCGAGAACAAGTCGCGCATCGAGGAGACGCTCAAGTATTTCGGCATTCCCATCCAGCGGATCAAAGCCACGGTCGGCCCCACGGTTACGCTCTACGAGATCGTGCAGGCGCAGGGCGTCAAGATCTCCAAAATCCAGGGTCTCGAAAACGACATCGCTCAGAGCCTCAAAGCATTGGGTATCCGCATCATCGCCCCGATTCCCGGCAAGGGCACCATCGGCATCGAGGTCCCCAACCGCGACAAGCAGGTCGTCTCCATGTATTCGGCCGTGCGGTCCGTGCGGTTTCAGGAGTCGAAAGCCGAGCTCCCGGTGGTCATCGGCCGCACGATCCAGAACGAAAACTACGTCTTCGACCTCGCCAAGATGCCGCACCTGCTCGTCGCCGGCGCCACGGGTCAGGGCAAGTCCGTGGGGCTGAACGCGATCATCACTTCGTTGCTCTACCGCAAGCATCCCGCGCAGCTCAAGTTCGTGATGATCGACCCCAAGATGGTCGAGTTCTCGCTCTATGCCAAGCTCGAACGCCACTTCCTCGCCAAGATGGAGTCCGAGGACAAGGCCATCATCACCGATCCCATGAAGGCGGTCTATACGCTCAATTCGCTCTGCACCGAGATGGACAAGCGTCTGGAGCTGTGTTCCGATGCCGGGGCCCGCAACATCGTCGAGTACAACGAGAAGTTCACGGCCCGGCGCCTCAATCCCAACAAGGGCCACCGCTACATGCCTTATATCGTCGTCGTCGTCGACGAGTTCGCCGACCTGATCATGATGGCGCGCGAGGTCGAGCGTCCCGTCATGCGGCTCGCGCAGAAAGCTCGCGCCGTGGGCATCCACCTCATCATCGCCACGCAGCGTCCCGACGTCAAGGTCATCACCGGCGGCATCAAGGCCAACTTCCCCGCGCGCATCGCGTTCCGGGTCATGCAGATGATCGACTCGCGTACGATCATCGACCAGCCGGGCGCCAACCAGCTGATCGGTCGCGGCGACATGCTCTTCTCGAAGGACGGCGAGTTGGTTCGCATCCAGTGCGCACTGGTCGAGACGCGCGACGTCGAGCGCGTCGTCGAGCATATCTCCCGCCAGCAGGGCTATCCGGAGCCTTATCCCTTGCCCGACTACGTGCCCGAGGGCGGCGATAGCGGCATGGGCAGCGAGGAGGCCGCCGCTCCCGTCAAGTACGACGTCTTGTTCGGCGAAATCGCCCGCAACGCCGTCGAGAGCGGTTCGATCTCCACGTCGATGATCCAGCGCAACTACGAGGTCGGCTTCAACCGCGCCGGCCGCATCATGATGCAGCTCGAACGGGCCGGCATCGTCGGACGGCAGATCGGCGCCAAGCCGCGCGACATCCTCTTCCACGACCTGCCGTCTCTGGAGGCCAAATTGCAGGAGCTCGGGGTCTTCTGATCGGGCGGGGCAGGGGTCCCGGTGTTCCGCGAATCTTACTGATGAAAGCATGAAAAAGTCCGTTTTCCTCTCGGCCGTTCTCTCTCTGGCCGCCGGCTTCGTCTCCGTTTCGGCCGCCGGCTTATCGAAAGACGCTACGCAGGCTGCCGACGGCGCGAAGACCGTTACGCAGGCCGTTGGCTGCGTGGTCGTCGATTCCGCCGCTGCCGGTCCGGTTGCCGATTCCGCCGGCGACCGCGCCGCCGGGATCGTCTCGGCGCTCGCCGCCGAGTTCCGGGCGATGAACGGCTACGAGGTCGCTTTCGAGATCGCGATGGGGGAGCATCGCATGGCAGGAAGTTACTCGGTCGAGGGCGAACGCTATTGCCTTAGATTGGGCGATGCCGAGGTCTTCGGCGACGGCACGACCCGCTACGAGGTGGATCACCGTCGCCGCGAGATCACCGTCGTCGGGATCGACTCCGTAAGCCGCAGCCTGCTCGACAATCCGGTCCATGCTTTCGATTTCCTCGACAGCGGTTATCTGCCCGCACTCTCTTGGGAGCGCGACGGTCTGGCTGCCGTGTCGTTGCAGCCTGTGGCTGGCAGCGGGTCGCTCGCCGGTACGATCGCTCTCGTCGTCGCTACGGCGACCATGCGGCCGCAGTCGGTCGTCTACGATTTCGACGGCGAGAAGATCGAGATCCGCATTCTCCGCATCTCTCTGCTCCGTTCCCCGTTCCGCACGTTCGACCCCGACGCCTGCGCCGGCTTCGAGTGGATCGACTTCCGGTAGCCGCCTTCTCTCCGACTGCTTCGCCGCTTCCTTTTCTCATCGCAATTCCCGACACCCTGTCGGAGCGATTTTTTCATGCCCTCAGATCGCCGGAAAAGGGGCAAGAATCGCCCGTTCCGCAAAAACTTTCTTCCCGGAATGCAAAATTCGGCACCCGAAAATTGCTCAGATCGAAAATAAATCGTATTTTTGTTCGTTAAATGGATTGTAATTCCCGTAGATAAAAATGTTGACAGAAGAAGAAAAAAATGCCGGTTTGACGGGGCGGATCATCCCCATCAACATCGAGGAGCAGATGAAGTCGGCCTATATCGACTACTCCATGTCGGTCATCGTGTCGCGAGCGCTGCCCGACGTGCGCGACGGTCTGAAACCCGTCCATCGCCGCATCCTCTACGACATGAGCGCGGAGCTGAACCTCTACTCCGACAAACCCACGCGTAAGTCGGCCCGTATCGTCGGCGACGTCTTGGGTAAGTTCCACCCCCACGGCGACTCCTCGGTCTACGACGCGATGGTGCGTCTGGCTCAGGAGTGGTCGATGCGTTACCCGCTCGTCGACGGCCAGGGCAACTTCGGTTCGATGGACGGCGACTCGCCGGCCGCCATGCGTTATACCGAGGCCCGCATGCGCAAGATCACCGACGAGGTGATGGCCGACATCGACAAGGAGACCATCGACTGGACGCTCAACTTCGACGATACGATTCCCGAGCCTACCGTCCTGCCTACCAAGATTCCTCTTCTGATCGTCAACGGTGCCAGCGGCATCGCCGTCGGCATGGCCACCAACATGGCGCCCCACAACCTCTCCGAGGTCGTCGACGCCTGCTGCGCCTACGTCGACAATCCCGAAATCACGGGCGAGGAGCTGCTGCAGTACGTCAAGGGCCCCGACTTCCCCACGGGCGGCATCATCTACGGCTACGAGGGGGTCAGGGAGGCCATGCTCACGGGCCGCGGCCGCGTCGTCATGCGCGCCAAGACCGAGATCGAGCATACGCCCAGCGGCCGCGAGTGCATCGTCGTTACGGAGATTCCCTACATGGTCAACAAGGCCGAGATGATCAAGAAGATCGCCGACATGATCAACGAGAAGAAGATCGAGGGCATCTCTTACATCAACGACGAGTCCGACCGCAACGGCCTGCGTATCATCATCATCCTCAAACAGGATGCCGTCGCCAGCGTCGTCTTGAACAATCTCTTCAAGAATACGCCGCTGCAGACTTCGTTCGCCGTCAACAACATCGCATTGGTGGGCGGGCGGCCGCAGTTGTTGTCGATGCGCGACCTCATCCGGCACTTCGTCGACCATCGCCACGACGTCGTCGTGCGGCGCACGCGCTACGACAAGCGCAAGGCCGAGGAGCGGCTCCACATCGTGCTGGGTCTGCTGATCGCGCAGGACAACATCGACGAGATCGTCCGGATCATCCGCTCGTCGCAGACGCCCGATGCGGCCAAGCAGACCATGATCGAGCGCTTCGACCTCTCCGAGATTCAGGCTTCGGCCATCATCGAAATGCGCCTGCGCGCCCTCACCGGGCTGGAGCACGGCAAGTTGGTCGCCGAGCGCGACGAGCTTCTGAAGTTGATCGCCCATCTGCAGGAGGTGCTCGAAAACGAGCCCTTGCAGTTCAAGATCGTCAAGGAGGAGCTCCTCGAAATGAAAGCCAAATACGGCGACGAGCGCCGCTCCGAAATCGTCTACGCCTCCGAGGAGTTCAACCCCGAGGATTTCTACGCTGACGACGACATGGTCATCACCATCTCGCACATGGGTTATATCAAGCGTACGCCGCTTGCCGAGTACCGCACGCAGCATCGCGGCGGCGTCGGTGCGAAGGGCAGCGCCACGCGCGACGAGGACTTCATCGAGCACATCTACGTCGCCTCGATGCACAATACCATGTTGTTCTTCACCGAGAAGGGGCGTTGTTACTGGCTCAAGGTCTACGAGATCCCCGAGGGCGCCCGTTCGTCGAAGGGCCGCGCCATCCAGAACGTCATCCGCATCGAGCCCGACGACAAGGTCCGCGCCTACATCAACGTCAAGCGCCTCGACGATCAGGAGTACGTCGACAGCAACTACATCATCATGTGTACGAAGGACGGCACGATCAAGAAAACCAAGCTCGAGGCTTATTCGCGTCCCCGTCAGAACGGCGTCAACGCCATCGTCATCCGCGAGGGCGACCAGCTCATCGAGGCCAAGCTCACCAGCGGTTCGGCCGAGGTGATGATCGCCGCGCGCGAGGGCAAGGCCATCCGCTTCAACGAGGCGACCGTAAGGCCTATCGGCCGCGTCGGCGCCGGTGTGCGCGGCATCTCGCTGGAGGGCGACGACGAGGTCGTAGGCATGATCTGCCTCGAGCCCGACGACAAGCGCGACGTGCTGGTTCTCAGCGAGAACGGTTACGGCAAGCGTACCGACCTCGACGAGTACCGCATCACCAACCGCGGCGGCAAGGGCGTCAAGACCATCAATATCACCGAGAAAACCGGCAAGCTCATTGCGATCCAGTCCGTAACGGACGAGAACGACCTGATGATCATCAACCGCTCGGGTCTGACGATCCGCACTTCCGTCGAGCAGATTCGCCTCGCCGGGCGCGCTACGCAGGGCGTGAGGATCATCAACTTGCGCGAGGGCGACGCCATCGCATCGGTCATGGCCGTGCCGGCTTCCGAGGAGGATCCCGAAGCGGAGGGTGCTCCGATCGAGGGTGCCGCCGAAGGCGAAACTCCGCAGACTCCCGCCGGGGGCGGGCAACCCGCAGAAGAATAGTACGCAAACCTTAAATTTCGATAGTATGAAAAAAACGATTTGGATGGCATGCGCCGCTCTGTTGCTGGCCATGCCGGTCGTGCAGGCTCAGAAAGTGAACGAGTCTTCTTTCCGCTCCAAGATCGAAAAGAGCGACGCCGACATCGCCGATGCCAAGAAGAACGGCAAGGCTTCCACGTGGATCAACCGCGGCAAGCTCTTCTACGACGTCGCCGCCGAGCCCACGAAGAACCTCTTCATCAACATGGACGCCGCCATGCTGAAGCTCAATTCGGCTGTCGGCGATCCCGCGGCCGTGGAGCCCGCCGAGGTGCAGGGGCAGGCTTGCGAGGCGTGGATCTATCCCTATTTCACGGCTTATGTCGCCGACGGCAAGGTCCTCACCTGGAAGCAGACCCGATCGATCGTCGAGGATGCTCCCGCTCAGGCCATCGCCGCCTATAACAAGGCTTTCGAGCTCGATCCCAAGTCGGCCGAGAAGGTCAAGGCGGGTCTGAAGCAGATCAGCGACTTCTGTTCGTTGGTCGGCAACGCGGGTCTCAACCTCGGCACCTATGCCGATGCGGCCGACGCCTATGTCATGGCTTTCGACGCGCAGTCTTCCCCGGCTTACGGTACGCCCGATCCCGTTCTGCTTTATTACGCCGGTTACCTGCGTACGGTCGACGGACCCCAGCATCCCGCTTCGTTCGTCCTCGGTGCCGAGTACCTCGACAAGGCGCTCGCTCTGGGTTACGTCGACGAGGAGGGGGCTATCTACTACTACCTCTTCCACAGCCTCTACGGTCAGAAGGAGAGCGATCCCGAGGCGATTCTCCGCGCGAAGGACGCCTTGCTCACCGGTATCGAGAAGTTCCCCAAGAACGAGCGGATCCTCGAAGGTCTCATGCAGCTCTATACTTCGGAGCAGGGCGTGGGCGATCCCTCCGACCTGATCGCTCTGATCGACAATGCCATCGCCGAGAATCCCGAGAACGTCGACTTGTGGTTCGGCCGCGGCCGTACGTTCTACGCATTGAAGAACTACGACGAGAGCATCGCTTCGTTCGAGAAGATCGTCGAGCTGCAGCCCGAGTCGTTCGACGGTTATTACTATCTGGGCGTCTTCTATACGATCAAGGGCGACGCCATGAATCAGGAGCTCAACTCGCGGCAGTACAGCAGCCAGTCGGCCTACGACACCGATCTGAAGGAGGTCAATGCCGTCTACCTCGCCGCCGTGCCTTACTTCGAGAAGGCGCACCAGCTCAAGCCCGAGGATGCCGATACGCTCGAATTCCTCAAGCAGCTCTGCTTCCGTCTGCGCGACGAGGAGGGCATCATGGAGAAGTACAATATCTACAACGACCTGTACAAGCAGGCCAAAGGGCTCGAGTAGTCGACCTTTTCCCTCTGCGATCGAGGAGCCTCCGGTTTTTCCCGGGGGCTCTTTTCGTCTCTTTCCGCATCTTCGTTGCCGCGCGAGACTGCAGGTCCCCGACTCCGCAATGCCGAACCTCGCATTTCTGCATTCCCGCCCGAGACTTGCATTGGGTTCCTCCCGCCGCGCCGCTCTTGGCCGCCCGCAACTTCGCATTCCCGTTTTCTCTCGCCGCGCCGCTCTCTGCCGCCGCAACCTCGCATTTCGGTTTTTTCCCGCCGCGCCGCTCTCTGCCGCCCGCAACTTCGCATTCTCGTTTCCTCCCGCCGCGCCGCTCTTTGCCGCCGCAACTTCGCATTTCGGTTTTTCCCGCCGCACCCTCTTGCCGCCCGCAACTTCGCATTCCCGTTTTCTCCCGCCGCGCCGCTCTCTGCCGCCCGCTTCTGCATTCCGAACGATTCCGTCGCATCACGGTTGTCGGGTCGGGCCCATTTCCTAAAAAATCGAGGAGACCTCTCGAAAAGGTCTCCTCGATCGAGTGAGTAGGGGCGTATCGCCGCCGCGTCCCGGTACCGGAGTTTTCAGCGCACGACTTTCACTTCCAGCGGCTCCGCCAGCGCGGCCGCCGTTTCGGCTGCGAGCGATGTCCACTGTTCCATGTTCTCTACGCCGCCTTTGCTCCAGCCCGACCCCGCATAGTATACCAGCGGTTCGCCGTCGAGCGCTTTCTTCACCGCCAGCGCATGTCCCAGCGTGTCGGGCAGAATCTCCGCTCCCGGCAGCAGGATCGACAGGTAGATGTCTCCGTCGGCCGCAGGATCCGAGGAGTCCGAGGCCGCTTCGCGGAGGGCCAGCCAGCCGTCGCCCGAGGCGAACTCCTTGACATCGTGGCGCACGACGCCCGCCGCGATCGGCAGCTCCGATACGCCCGTATAGCGGTTTTCCATGCGCGAGAAGCGCGATCCCGCGTCGAGCGAAATCCGCTTCACCAGCGACACCTGCTTTCCCTCCACTTCGAAAGGTCCGTAGGTCAGTTCGAAGGTCGTGCGCAGGGGGCCGTTGTCTAATGTGCGCTGCGTCGCATAGTTGTGGCCCATCATCCAGAAGCGGCCGCCGGCGAAGGGCAGCGAGGCCCCCGAGCCCAGCGTTACGCCCACCTTGTAGCAGTCCATGCCGTCGCCGTAGTCGTGGTGGTATTGGCCGCGGGCGTAGCGTTCGTCGATCACCAGCCGGTCGGTCGACTTCACCCAGACGTCGATGCCCGGGGTTATCAGTTTCTCGGGCGAGGTCTCCAGCGCCGGACCGTAGAGACGGTAGGCCACCTTGTCGTTCTCCCACGCGTAGTCGTCGTAGCGCTCGGGCACCTGACGGCCGTAGGTGCGGGCCGCGTAGACGCCGCGTTCTCCCGCCGCGATCGCAAAATGTTTTTCCGCCCCCGCTTCCAGATCGGTCTGGAAGATCAGCGACTGCGGTTCTGCCTCTCCGGCATAGATCACCTGCGAGGGGATCTCTTCGCCGGCGGCATTCCGCACCACCGCGTTCTCGGGCGTTACACCCCGCAGCTCTTCCCACGCGATCTCCACCGTCGCCGCTTCGCGGGCGTATCGCGACGGATTCTTCACCTCCACGCGCACTCCCTGCGCGCAGGAAGCCAGCAGAAGCGCCGTCGCCGAAAGAATGATTTTCTGCATCATGACGAATCGTTTTTTTTCGTTGTTCGTGCGGTAAAATTACGGTTTTTTCGTATATTGGTCAACCAAAACGGCAATTATTCTCCTTAATTCGGTAATTTTTCATATTCGCAATGCGCACGATTCGTTAATTTTACATTCCGAAAATCGAAACGTATCAAAACATTCATACCGACCATGAAACAGTTCAACGACGACAATTTCCTGCTGCAGACTCCTGCCGCGGAGCGTCTCTACCACGAGCATGCGGCCAAGATGCCGATCATCGACTACCACTGCCACCTGATCCCCGAGTACGTGGCTTCGAACCACCGCTTCGACAACCTCTCGAAGATCTGGCTGGAGGGCGACCACTACAAGTGGCGCGCCATGCGTACCAACGGCGTCGACGAGCGTTACTGCACCGGCAAGGATACGTCCGACTGGGAGAAGTTCGAGAAGTGGGCCGAGACGGTCCCTTATACCATGCGCAACCCCTTGTACCACTGGACGCACCTCGAGCTCAAGACCGCTTTCGGGGTTACCGAGCTGTTGAATCCCCGGACGGCGCGCGGGATCTACGACCAGTGTACCGAGCAGTTGCAGAAGCCCGAGCGTTACGCCCGCGGCCTGATGCAGCACTACAACGTCGAGGTCGTCTGTACGACCGACGACCCCGTCGATTCGCTGGAGCATCACCTCAAGGTCGCGCAGGATGGTTTCGCCGTGAGAATGTTGCCCACGTGGCGTCCCGACAAGGCGATGGCCGTCGAGGTTCCCGCCAACTTCCGCGCTTACATGGAGAAACTCTCCGAGGTCTCGGGCGTCGGGATCCGCAAGTTCTCCGACGTGATCGACGCGTTGCGCGTGCGCCACAAGTTCTTCGAGGAGGTCGGTTGCCGCCTCTCCGACCACGGCATCGAGGAGTTCTACGCCGAGGATTATACGCAGGCCGAGATCGACGCTATCTTTAATAAGGTGTTCGGCGGCAAGGAACTCACGCGCGAGGAGATCCGCAAGTACAAGACCGCCATGATGGTCGAGTTCGCCGTGATGGACCACGAGACCGGGTGGACGCAGCAGTTCCACTACGGCGCCATCCGCGACAACAATTCGCGTATGTTCAAGCAGTTGGGTCCCGATACGGGCTTCGATTCGATCGGCGACTTCACCGTCGGCAAGGCCATGTCCAAGTTCTTCGACATGCTCGACCGCGACGACAAGCTCACCAAGACGATCATCTATAACCTCAATCCCCGCGACAACGAGCTCGTCGCCACCATGTTGGGCAACTTCCAGGACGGCCGCTACGGCGCCGGCAAGATCCAGTTCGGCTCGGGTTGGTGGTTCCTCGACCAGAAGGACGGCATGGAGAAGCAGATGAACGCACTTTCGACGCTGGGCCTGCTGAGCCGCTTCGTCGGCATGCTCACCGACTCGCGTTCGTTCCTCTCCTACCCGCGCCACGAGTACTTCCGCCGTACGCTCTGCAACCTCTTGGGCAACGACATCGAGCAGGGTCTGCTGCCTGCTTCGGAGATCGACTTCATCGGCCGCGAGATCGTCGAGGGCGTATGTTACCGCAATGCCAAGAACTATTTCAAATTCTAAATCTTCATAACCCTATGAAAATCGTTACTTTGGGTGAAATCATGCTGCGTCTCTCGACGCCCGGCAACACCCGTTTCGTCCAGTCCGATTCGTTCGACGTCGTCTACGGCGGCGGCGAGGCCAACGTCGCCGTCAGCTGCGCCAACTACGGCCACGACGCTTATTTCGTCTCCAAGCTGCCCAAGCACGAGATCGGCCAGTCGGCCGTCAACGCGTTGCGCAAGTACGGCGTGAAGACCGACTTCATCGCCCGCGGCGGCGACCGCGTGGGTATCTACTACCTCGAGACCGGCGCTTCGATGCGTCCTTCGAAGGTGATCTACGACCGCGCCCACTCGGCCATCGCCGAGGCCGACGCCGCCGACTTCGACTTCGACGCCATCATGGAGGGTGCCCAGTGGTTCCACTGGTCGGGCATCACGCCGGCCATTTCCGACAAGGCCGCCGAGCTCACGCGGCTGGCTTGCGAGGCCGCCAAGCGCCACGGGGTTACGGTCTCCGTCGACCTCAATTTCCGCAAGAAGCTCTGGACCAAAGAGAAAGCCCAGTCGATCATGCGGCCCCTGATGCAGTACGTCGACGTCTGCATCGGCAACGAGGAGGACGCCGAGCTGTGCCTCGGTTTCAAGCCCGACGCCAACGTCGAGGGCGGCGAGACCAATGCCGAGGGTTACAAGGGCATTTTCAAGCAGATGGCCGAAACGTTCGGTTTCAAATACGTCATCTCCACCTTGCGCGAGTCGTTCTCCGCTACGCATAACGGTTGGAAGGCCATGATCTACAACGGCAAGGAGTTCTACGAGTCGAAGCGCTACGATATCAATCCCATCATCGACCGCGTCGGCGGCGGCGACTCCTTCTCCGGCGGCATCATCCACGGCCTCTTGACCAAGCCCACGCAGGGCGAGGCCCTCGAGTTCGCCGTCGCCGCTTCGGCTTTGAAGCACACGATCAACGGCGACTTCAACCTCGTCTCCGTCGAGGAGGTCGAATCCCTCGCCGGCGGCAACGCCAACGGCCGCGTGCAGCGATAGCTCGTTCGGGATCGTTTCCGCTTTACGTTCCGAACAGGCGGAGGCAGTCGTCGGATGGTTTTGGTTCCGCCTTTTGCCACCGAAAGGTGGAGAAAAAGGGGCGGTCTCCGTTTCGCAGAAATGTTCTTTTCACTTTACTTTTAACTTCGAAAAAATGGCAAGATTCAATAAGTCTCAGGTCATGGAAGCCATCGGCAAGACCGGTATGGTTCCCGTTTTCTATCACGCCGACGCCGAGATCGCCCAGCAGGTCCTCAAGGCTTGCTACGAGGGCGGCGTCCGCGCTTTCGAGTTCACCAACCGCGGCGACTTCGCTTCGGAGGTCTTCATCAAGTTGGTGAAGTTCGCCGCTAAGGAGTGTCCCGACATGGTGTTGGGCATCGGCTCCATCGTCGATGCGCCCACCGCCGCTCTGTACATGCAGTACGGCGCCAACTTCGTCGTCGGTCCCTACCTCAATGCGGAGGTCGCCCGGGTCTGCAACCGCCACCTCGTGCCCTATACCCCCGGCTGCGGTTCCGTTACCGAGATCGGCATGGCCCAGGAGCTGGGTTGCGACCTGACGAAGGTCTTCCCCGCCGGCAACGTCGGGGGCCCCTCGTTCGTCAAGAACGTCAAGGCTCCGCTGCCGTGGTCCAATATCATGGCTACGGGCGCCGTCGAACCCACCGAGGAGAACCTTACGGCTTGGTTCAAGGCCGGGGTCTTCTGCGTCGGCATGGGTTCGCAGCTCTTCCCGAAGGAGACGATCGCCGACAAGGATTGGAAGGCCATCTCCGACAAGTGCCGCTTCGCCCTCGGGGTCATCGCCTCCGTGCGCGGTAAATAGTTTTCCGGGGATTTCCGGGCGCTCCATCGGGCGCCCGGAAACTTCCGTTCTTTTCTCTCAACCGAAAAAACTACCTGAATGACTGATATCAAGAAGAATATGACGAACTGGCGTTGGTGGATGTGCCTGCTGTTGTTCGTCGCCACCACGGTCAACTACCTCGACCGTCAGGTGCTTTCCCTCACTTGGAAAGATTTCATCGCTCCCGAGTTCCACTGGACCGATTCCGACTACGGTACCATCACCGGTTTCTTCTCCATCTTCTACGCCGTCGCCTGCCTCTTCGCCGGCAAGTTCGTCGATTGGATGGGTACCAAGAAAGGTTATCTCTGGGCTATCGGCATCTGGTCGCTCGGCGCATGCCTCCATGCCGCCTGCGGGTGGGCCACCATGCACATCGAGGGTTACGAGTCGCTCTCCGTGATGACGGCCGTCGAAACGGGCTCCGCCGCGGCCGCCGCTATCGCGACCGTCAGCGTCTGGCTGTTCCTCGCCTGCCGCGCGATCCTCGCGTTGGGCGAGGCCGGCAACTTCCCCGCCGCGATCAAGGTTACCGCCGAGTACTTCCCCAAGAAGGACCGGGCTTTCGCCACGTCGTTGTTCAACGCCGGCGCTTCGGTCGGCGCGCTCGTCGCTCCGTTGTCGATTCCCGTGTTGGCTTCGGCATGGGGTTGGGAGATGGCTTTCATCATCATCGGCGCGCTGGGCTTCGTCTGGATGTTCTTCTGGCTCTACATGTACGATAAGCCCGCCGAATCGAAACACGTCAACTCCGCCGAGCTCGAATACATGTTGCAGGACGAAAAGGAGCAGCCTGCCGAGACGAAACCCGCGGACGACGGGAAAACCATTCCTTTCATCGAATGCTTCGGTTACAAGCAGACTTGGTCGTTCATCGTCGGCAAGTTCTTCACCGACGGCGTCTGGTGGTTCTACCTCTTCTGGGCTCCGGCCTACTTCTCCGAGTGCGGTTATTCGATGGAAACCACGATGGGCAAGATGCTCGTCTTCGTGCTCTACCTCATCGTTACCGTCATCTCCATCGGCGGCGGTTACCTGCCCAAGTTCTTCGTCGAGCAGCGGCGTATGGAGCCTTATTCCGGGCGTATGCTCGCCATGCTGATCTTCGCGTTCTTCCCGCTCTTCGCGCTCTTCGCGCAGCCCCTGCAGGGCTTCTCCGTGTGGTTCCCCGCCTTGATTATCGGCATCGCGGGCGCAGGACATCAGGCTTGGTCCGCCAACCTGTTCTCCACCATCGGCGACATGTTCCCCAAGTCGACCATCGCTACGATCACCGGCATCGGCGCTATGGCCGGCGGCGTGGGATCGTTCCTCATCAACAAGGGAGCCGGCATGTTGTTCGATTATTCGGCTGCGCAGGGCGAGGCTTTCTCGTTCTTCGGCTTCAGCGGCAAGCCCGCAGGTTATATGATCGTCTTCTGCATCTGCGCCGTGGCCTACCTGCTCGCGTGGTCCATCATGAAGGTCCTCGTCCCGAAGTACAAGCCGATCGTTCTGAAATAATTTTTTGACGATTTGTACTTCGACGCACCGGCGGTCCGGGATTCCCGTTTTTTCGGGTTTCCGATCCGAGTCCGGGGTGCATGCAAGTACATGATCGGGTAATTTTAATATAACTAATCGTATGATTAAAGAGTTGAATAAATCGACCGTCTCCAAGACCGAGCGGCCCGTCAAGATCCTCCAGTTCGGCGAGGGCAACTTCCTGCGCGCATTCGTCGACTGGCAGATCGACATCGCCAACGAAAAGGGCGTCATGAACGCCGGCGTGGCTATCTGCCAGCCGATCCTCGATCCCGAGCACAAGGTGCTCGGCATGATCGACATGCTCCACAAGCAGGACAACCTCTACCACGTCTACCTCGAGGGCATCGAGCAGAAGCAGCCCAAGAAGGACGTGCGGCTGGTCAAGAGCGTCATGGATTCGTTCAATCCCTACGTCGACTACGCCAAGTACGAGCAGTATTTCCTCTCGCCCGAGCTGAAGATCACCATTTCGAATACCACCGAGGCGGGCATCCGCTACGAGGAGGGCGACGACCTCACGGCTTGCCCGCCCAAGTCGTACCCTGCCAAGATGACGGCGTTGCTCTACAAGCGCTTCAAGCACTTCAACGGCGACCCCTCGAAGGGCCTCTGCATCATCTGCTGCGAATTGATCGAGAACAACGGCTCCACGCTCCACGAGTACGTCATCAAGCATGCCGAGTACCACAAGCTCGGTCAGGACTTCATCGACTGGGTCGAGAAGAACTGCCACTTCTGCGATACGCTCGTCGACCGCATCGTGCCGGGCTTCCCGCGCGATACGATCCAGGAGATCAAGGAGGAGATCGGTTTCGACGACAACCTCGTCGTCAAGGCCGAGTTGTACCACTTGTGGGCTATCGGCGGCCCCGGTTACAAGGAGGTCATGAAGGAGCTGCCCCTCGACAAGGCGGGCCTGCATGTCATCTTCATGCCGTCGATCAAGCAGTTCCGCGACAAGAAGGTCCGCATCCTCAACGGTTCGCATACCGGCATGGTGCCCATCGCCCTGCAGATGGGTTGCGAGACGGTCATGGACGCTTTCAATACGCCCGCCATCGAGAAGTTCATCAACGACATGGTCGCCCAAGAGGTCATTCCCATGATCGAGGAGGATCAGGCCGAACTGAAGCTCTTCGCCGCCGGCATTCTGGAGCGCTTCTACAACCCCTACATCAAGCACATGTTGAAGTCCATTTCGCTCAACTCGCTTTCGAAATGGGAGGCCCGCAACTATCCCACGGTCAAGGATAACTGGTTCAAGGCCAAGCGCGTCGCCGAGCACGAGTGCTTCACTTTCGCCGCCTTGTTGTCGTTGTACGGCCCCGAAAGCGGCTTCCAGCCCGACGACACCGCCGAGTTCGTGGAGTACATCCGGGGGAACTGGAACCCCGCCGACTTGGAGGGCACCGTCTCGAAGATCGTGCGCGAAAGCGGCATCTTCACCGTCGACTTCTCCGAGGTCCCGGGCTTCATTCCCGCCGTCGCCGCTTATCTGGCCGACATCCGGGAGCTGGGCATGGCGAAAGCGCTGGACAAGTTCCTCGCCAAGTAAATCCGATCATTCATCCGGGGCAGGAGGGCCGATCCGACAAGGAGCGTGCGCTCCCGCCCCTTTTTCCGACACAGACCATGAAACGGTTTCTGAAGATCAATGCCGCGGACAACGTCGCCGTGGCGCTCGCCGACGATTTGAAGGCTGGCGAGACGTTCAACATCGACGGCGTGCAGGTTACCTTGCGCGAGGACGTCGCCCGCGGACATAAGTTCGCCTTGTGCGACATCGCCGAGGGCGAGAACGTCGTCAAGTACGGCTATCCCATCGGCCACGCCACCGCACCCGTCGCCGCCGGTGCGTGGATCCACTCCCATAACCTCAGGACCAACCTCCGCGACGACCTCGAATATGCCTATTCCCCGAAGGTCTACGACATCGACTGCCCTAAGCGCGATGTCAAGGTCATGGGGTACCTGCGCAAGAACGATACGATGGGCATCCGCAACGAGCTGTGGATCGTTCCGTCGGTCGGGTGCGTCAACGGACAGGCGCAGGCCATCGCCGCACGCGTGCGGGCCGAGTGCGATTGCTCGCACCTCGACGACGTCAGGGTCTATACCCATAACTACGGGTGCTCGCAGCTGGGCGACGACCACCTCAATACCCAGCGCGCACTGGCCGCTTTGGTCAAGCATCCCAATGCCGGCGCCGTCTTGGTCCTCGGCCTCGGCTGCGAGAACAATCAGGTCTCGGCCCTCAAGGAAACGATCGGCGAGTGGGACGACGAGCGCGTCAAGTTCCTCATCGCGCAGGAGGTCGAGGACGAGATCGCCGCAGGTTTCGAGATCTGCCGCGAGCTGGTCGAGAAAACGCGCGCCGACAAGCGGCAGCCGCTGCCTTTGTCTTACCTCCGTGTGGGTCTCAAGTGCGGCGGATCCGACGGCTTCTCCGGCATCACGGCCAACCCGTTGGTGGGTCTCTTCTCCGACTGGTTGATCGCGCAGGGCGGCACCACGGTCCTCACGGAGGTCCCCGAGATGTTCGGCGCCGAAACCATCTTGATGGACCGCGCCGAAAGCAAGGCTGTTTTCGACCGGACCGTCTGCCTCATCAACGATTTCAAGGGTTACTTCCGCAAGTACGACCAGCCCATCTACGAGAATCCCTCGCCCGGCAACAAGAAGGGCGGCATCACCACGCTCGAGGAGAAGTCGCTGGGATGCGTCCAGAAGGGCGGGGCCCAGCAGGTCGTCGACGTCTTGAAGTACACCGAGCCTATCCGTCGGCAGGGTCTCAACTTGCTGCAGGCCCCCGGCAACGATCTCGTCGCCGCTTCGGCCCTCGCTTTGTCGGGTTGCCAGTTGGTGCTCTTCACCACGGGACGCGGTACGCCGTTCGGGGCTTTCGTCCCCACGATGAAGATCTCCACCAATACGCAGCTCTCGAAGTTCAAGTCCAACTGGATCGACTTCAACGCCGGGTCGCTCGTCGAGGACGAGGAGCCGCAGGCCGTCTTGGAGCGCTTCATCGACAAGGTCCTCGCCACGGCCGGCGGCGAGCATCTTCTGCACGAGAAAACAGGTTTCAAGGAGATCGCCATCTTCAAGACCGGCGTTACGTTGTAATTAAAAATCGGTTGTTCGGCAGCGAATCTCCCGAACGATGACGGATCGCAAATAGATGAACCCGAAAGTGAAAAATAATTTTTTGTTCTTCCTCTTCTTCGCCCTCTGGAGCGTCGGCTGTTCTCCGTCTCAGGAGAAAAGCCTCTACGTCGTCGATTGCAACGGCGGCGGGGACTTCACGTCGGTGCAGGCTTGCTTCGACGCCCTGCCTTCCAAGCCCGCCGCATGGCGCACCGTGCGCATCATGCCCGGCACCTACCGCGAAAAGCTCACGCTCGACGTCTATAAGGACAAGGTGCAGGTCGTCGGTGCCGGCCGTACGCCCGACGAGGTCCGTCTCGTCTGGGACGACTTCTCGGGCAAGGTCGTCGACGGCTACGAGATGACCACCTACGACTCCTACACCTTCTCGGTGCAGGCCGACGACGTGCGGTTGGAGAATCTCACGGTCTGCAACGACGCCGGCAGGGTAGGGCAGGCCGTGGCGCTCGAAACGCGCGGCGACCGCATCCGGATCGACCGCTGCCGTCTTCTCGGCGATCAGGATACTTTCTTCACCAAAGGCTACGTCTCGCGCGTCTACGTAACGGACAGCCATATCGAGGGGACCACCGACTTCATCTTCGGTCCCTCGATCGTCTATTTCAGGAATTGTTCGATCCGCTGCAAGGCCGACAGCTACATCACCGCCGCCTCGACTACCGAGCGCAACCGCTTCGGTTATATCTTCGATTCTTGCCGCGTCTCGGCCGACGAGGGCGTCTCGAAGCTCTACCTCGGGCGTCCGTGGAAATCCACCGCCCGCACGGTGTGGATCCGCTGCGACCTGCCTGCCGCCGTCCGGCCCGAGGGGTGGCACAACTGGCGCGATCCCGCCCGTGAGCGCACGTCGTTCTATGCCGAGTGGGGGTGCACGGGCCCCGGCGCCGATCGTTCGGGGCGCGTTCCGTGGTCGCACGAGCTGACTGCCGAGCAGGTCGCCGAGCATACCGACTTGCGGCAGGTCTTCGCCAAGAAGACCGGGTCGGAGCAGTTCCGCGATGACTGGGATCCGTGCGATCCCGCCTTTTCGGGCGTGCCGGGCCGCGCCTCCGTTCACGCAACAAACTAAATCTCGATCTATGAAAAAACTGCTTTTGTTTTTCGGCCTCATAACGGCCGCCCCGCTTTCGGCACAGACGGTCTGGACGCCCGATCTGGGTAACGGGAAGTACAAGAATCCCGTGCTCTACGCCGATTATTCCGACCCCGACGTTACGCGTGTGGGCGACGACTATTGGATGACCGCTTCGTCGTTCAACTGCGTGCCGGGGCTTCAGATCCTCCATTCGACCGATCTGGTGAACTGGGAGATCGTCAACGCCGTCTTCACGGCACAGCCTCCTTACGACCACTTCGACCGGCCGCAGCACGGCGAGGGCGTCTGGGCTCCGGCCATCCGCTACCACGACGGGTGGTACTACATCTATTGGGGCAATCCCTACAAAGGCGTCTACATGACCAAAACGCAGGATCCGCGCGGCGAGTGGTCGGAGCCCCTGTTGGTCAAGGAGGTCGAGGGCGTCATCGACACCTGCCCCTTGTGGGACGACGACGGCCGGGCCTACCTCGTCCACGGGTGGGCCGGTTCGTGCGCCGGTCTGAAGAGCGTCTTGAGCGTCTCGGAGATGACGCCCGACGGCGAGCGCCTCATCGGCGAGGACGTCATGATCTTCGACGGCCACGGCGACCATCCTACGGTCGAGGGCCCCAAGTTCTACAAGCGCAACGGGTGGTACTACGTCTTCGCCCCGGCCGGCGGCGTCAAGCCCGGGTGGCAGATCGTCCTGCGTTCCAAGTCGCCGTGGGGTCCCTACGAGTGCCGCACCGTCTTGCATCAGGGCAACACCAAGACGCCCGGCCCGCATCAGGGCGGTCTGGTCGACGATGTCGAGGGTAATTCTTGGTTCCTCCACTTCGTCGACATGTACGCCTACGGCCGCGTCGCGCACCTCCAGCCCGTTACGTGGTCCGACGACGACTGGTGCATCATCGGCTTCGACCGCAACGGCGACGGCATCGGCGAGCCCGTCGACATCTGGCGCAAGCCCGCTTCCCATGTGAAAAGCGAGGTCAGAACTCCGGCCGACAGCGACGAGTTCGACAGCCGCAAGTTGGGCCTGCAGTGGCAGTGGCACGCCAACCCCCAAATGGGGTGGTACTTCCCCAATCCGTCGGACGGCGAATTGAGGCTCTACTGCCACCGGCGGCCCGAGGGGTGGCGCAACCTCTCCGACAACGGCAACCTCCTGCTGCAGAAGATCAACGCCCCGGCCTATACCGCCACCGCCAAGCTCCGCTTCCACCCCTCCTACGAGGGCGACCGCGCCGGCTTGATCGTCATGGGCCACGACTACGCCACCATCGGATTGCGTTTCGTCGACGGCAAGCTCCTCGTCGAGCGCACCACTTGCAAGCGCGCCATGAAGAAGGGTTCGCCCGAGAGCGCCGATGCCTCTCTGGAGTTCGCCGCTTCGGGCGATCCCGTCGACGTGTGGCTGCGCTGCCGCTTCGAGCAGAAGTGGAACGACGACGGTTCGCCGCGTCTGGTTTGCCGCTTCTCGTTCAGTTCCGACGGCAAGCGCTTCCGCGAGCTGGGCGATTCTTTCACCGCCGAGGCCGGACATTGGATCGGCGCCAAGATCGGTTTCTTCGCCGACGCCGAGGTGCGGAAGAACGACGCCGGTTGGATCGACATCGACTGGTTCCGTACCTCCAAATAGATCCTCTCTTCCATAGCGAACCCCGCTTCCGATCAGGAGGCGGGGTTCGCTTTTTGCCCAAAAGCGTCGATTATGAATTGCCTTTCGCTTTCTCTTCGATTTTCCGCAGACGCCCGGTCATCAGGTATTGCAGCACGCCGCGCAGGAACATGTAGAGCATGAATGCCAGCCACAGAGCGTCGTTTCCGATCAGCGGGTGGCCCGCATAGTAGATCGCAAAGTAGGCCGCCGTCGAGAGGAACATCGAGTCGCGCATCACGCGCGTCTCGGTCGCTCCCACCATGATGCCGTCCATGATGAAGGGCATCGCGCTGGCAATGGGAATCACGATGATCCATCCGATGTAGCGGCCCGCCAGCTCCACGATGCGCGGGGTTTCGGGCGACGTGCGGTCTACGAAGAGCATCACCAGCTCGCGCCAGCCCGCCAGATAAATCCCCACGAACGCCACCGAGACCGCCGTGCCCCAGAATATGCAGCGGCGCAGACACGCCTTGAGCGATCGCACGTCGCGGGCTCCCACGAAACGGCCCGTGAGGGCTTCGGCCGCGTATGCGAATCCGTCGTTCATGTAGGAGAAGAGCGTGAAGAGTTGCAGCAGCAGGGTGTTCACCGCCAGCAGCGTCGGGTCCTCCATGCGGGCCGACACCCCCGTAAAGAACGTGTAGACCGCTACGATGCAGAGCGTGCGGAGGATGATATCGCGGTTTATCAGGAAGAATTTCTTCAGGGGCCTCAGATCCAGCACCTGCGTCGGGTCGATCTTCGTCAGCTCCCGGCCGTAGCGTATCGCCAGAAGCAGCGCCGAGAGCCCCACGCCGCTCCATTGGGCCAGTACCGAGGCGTAGGCGATTCCCACGATGCCCATGTCCAGCCCGAATGCGAACCACAGGCTGCACAGGATGTGTATCGCGTTCACCGCAATGGCCGTGCACATCGGGATCACGGCGTTCTGCATGCCCGTGAACCAGCCGTTGAATCCGAAGAGCAGAATGCCCGCCGGCACGGCCCAAATGCGGGCATAGAAGTAGTCGCGGGTCATTTCGCCGCCGTTCATGGCCCAGAGCGCCAGTTCGCCCACGGGCCATTGCAGAGCCACCATCACGACGCCCATCAGCGCCGCCACGGCAAGGGCCCGCACCAGCATGTTCGTGCATTCGCGCCGGTCGCCCGCACCGTAGGCTTGGGCCGTCAGGCCGCTCGTTCCCATGCGTACGAACGAGCAGTTCCAGTAGATGAAGTTGAAGATCGACACGCCGATGGCCAGCGCCCCGATCGTCGCTGCCGAGTCTGCGCCCCAATGGCCCGCTATGGCCGTCGAGACCATGCCCATCAGGGGCACCGTGATGTTCGACACGATGTTCGGCAGCGCGATGCGCATGATCTCTCGGTTCATCTTCATATTCATTTCATGCACCTTTTCTCGCCTCGCCCCGCTAAGAGCGGGGTTTTGAAAAGCCGTTGCTGCAAAAAACAGTTTCAGCCTCTGCCCTCGGCTTATCGAAAACGTTCATTTCATGCACCTTTTCTCGCCTCGGCATAGCTCGAGCAAGCTCGGCTCTGCCCTCGGCTTATCGAAAACGTTCGTCTTCTCTTGCATGGCGCCGCGAAGTTAGAATTAAAATCGCGAAATCGAAAATGAAAAGTTCTCTTTTCGGATCTTTCCTTTTCGACCGGAACATGCTACTTCCCGGCTTTTCGGAAGAATTGGCAGGGTCCGTGCGCCGGATTCCCGAAAAAAGGATTACCTTTACCGGCGGTAAGCTCCCGGTTCGGACGGCGGCGGCTTCGGCTTCGTCGGCATACGCCCGACACCGCTTTCGCGTCGTGCCGTCAGGCCGGCAGGGTTTATCGAGTACAGACAATAAATCAAGTATGAAAGATCAGAAAAACGACTCGGCAGCGGTTCTCGAGCGTTTCGGTCGCGACCGTCGGCCGCGCACCGCAACCGCTTCGATCCAGCGTGTCGAGCGTCGTCCGCATTCGCAGCGCGATGCTGCCGATTCGGAGTCTCGGCCGGCTTCCGGCCCCAAACGGGCGTCCTACAACCCCAATTTCACGCAGGACAACCGTCCCAAGTTCGACGAGAAACCCCGCCGTTCGTTCGGCGACAAGCCTTTCCGCGGCGATAAATCCCATTCCGGCAGCAAGTTCCGGTCGGGTTCCGATTCGCGCTTCGGCGCTGAAAACCGATTCGACGAAACATCCGGCAACGAATTCCGGGGCCGCGAATCCCGTCCTTCGTTCGGCGACCGGCGTTCCGCTTTCGGCGAGGGGCGTCCTTCGTTCGGCGGGCCGCGCGGTCCGAAGAAATTCGGGCCGAAAGCCGGGCCCAAAGGTCCCGGAAAATTCGCTTCCAAAGGTCCCGATGGTCCCAAGAAGTTCGGCCCCAAGAAGGACCGGGACTTCGCCGGCCGGGGCGATCGACAGCCGGGCGACAAACCCGCTTTCCGCAAGCGCGACGACAAGCCTCGTTCCTATCCCAAATACGATCCCGCCCGCCAGACGGGCGAAATGCGGCTCAACCGCTTTCTCGCGCAGTCGGGCATCTGTTCGCGGCGCGAGGCCGACGACTTCATCACGGCGGGTCTCGTCTCGGTCAACGGAAAGATCGTTACCGAGCTGGGTACCAAAGTCTTGCCATCGGACGAGGTGAAGTTCAACGACAGCCGCGTCGAGGGCGAGAAGAAGGTCTATCTGGTTCTGAACAAGCCTAAGGGCTACGTTACCTCGCTCGAAGATCCCCATGCCGGCAAGCTCGTCGCGGATCTCGTGGCCGGAGCTTGCGAGGAGCGCATCTACCCCGTGGGCCGCCTCGACAAGAACAGTCTCGGGTTGTTGCTCTTCACCAACGACGGCGACCTCACGCGCCAGCTCACGCACCCTTCCTACCTCAAGAAGAAGGTCTATCAGGTCTCGCTCGACAAGCCGCTCACGCGCGCCGACATGGACCGCATCGCCGGGGGCATCACGTTGGAGGACGGCGAGATCTTCGCCGACGAGATCTCCTACGTCAAGGAGAACAAGCAGGAGATCGGCATCGAGATTCACTCGGGCCGCAACCGCATCGTGCGGCGCATCTTCGAGTTTTTGGGATATACCGTTACCAAGCTCGATCGCGTCTACTACGCCGGTCTCACCAAGAAGAACCTCAAGCGCGGAGCATGGCGTTTCCTCACCCGCGAGGAGGTCGAGCGCCTCAAGTCCGGCCGCTACGAGTAAAATAGAACCCGATTATATACTTCCAGATCCCCGTGTTTCTCGATCCGGATTTTATATAATCATTAAAAAGAAAAGTCCGTGAGAAACGGACTTTTCTTTTTTTAGGGATGCGTCGCCCGCCACCACTCGGTCTGCCGGTTCGCCGTCGCATAGCGTCGGGCCGGGGCGCTGCACGTTACTCCGGAGTAGTATTCGATCGGTATCAGATTCCGGGGCGAGTAGACCGAGTAGAACGACGGCGTGTGCAGACGGCAGGCCGGCGGAAACGTCCGGTCGAATTGTTCTTGAAACTCCTCCAGCGCCCGCTCGTCGGTCGCTACCTGCTCCATGTATTGCCGGAAGTCGTAGAACAGGTGGCTGCTCAGCCCTTCGTAGTGTTGCAGCCGGGTCGGGTCGCACGTCTCCGAGGCCGTGGCGAAAAGTTGCCGCGACGCGTCGGCCAGCGCCTCCAGTTGCTCGCACTGCGTCAGCGCGATGCAGCCCGAGCGGTAGTACGTGTCGTATTCGTTCAGATAGTAGCGATAATATCCCTCGCATATCGCCTGCAGCCGGTCGGGCAGGGGGGCCGTCGCATGGAAAACCGCCGGAATCACATATTGGTAGGGAAATCCTTCGCCCATCACTTCGCAGGGCGAGGCGATGATGTAGAGGGCGTTTTCCCGCAGTGCATAGAGCGTTTCGATGTTCGACATGAAGCAGTCGTCGAAGCAGAGACAGTCGAAGCGGATGCCCGTCGCCGCCAGACTGCGGGCGATCTCTTCCACTTCGAATTGCGAGCCCGGTTCTCCATAGTAGCGGGTGATGGGGTAGCCTTCGGCCGCTGCTTCGGCTCGGAGCCGGGACAGATTGGCCAGTATGCTTCCCGTGGGTATCCAGCCCGAGCCGTGGCCGCCGAACGCCAGCGCGTATTCTTCCGCCGGGAAGTACGATTCCATCTTTCCGATCACTTCGGTTATGAATGCCGGATCGCTTCGGTCTATCTCTTCGAGCCGTTCCACGGTCGTTATCGTACCCGCCTCCAGTGCCGGATCGTAGTGCAGTTCGACGATCTCCCAAACTTGATCTGTGCCGTTGTAGCGGAATGCGGCCATGCGGCCGTCTCCGGGCATCGTCTCGTCCACGGCACTCAGCGCCGCTCGCAGATTCTTGTCGAAGAATCGTTGGAGACTCGTGCCTATGAAGAAGAAAAAGAAGCTCCGCGGCGCGATCGAGGGGCGTTGCCGCACTTCGATGCGGCGGCTTTCGCCCGTCGCATCCGGACGCAGTTCGATCGTGCCGAGCGTGCGGCGTTGCCGCTGCGTGTTCGCGCTCGTGCTCGTGATCGTCAGCTCCGTCTCTCCGGCACCTCCGCGTTGGGGCGTCGCTTCGAAATCTCCTCCCGCGATCGTCAGCGTCCACGACCCCGACGCCGCGATGCGGCAGGTCGTCTGCGCTCCTTCCGCGCTTTCCAGCAGCACTTCGGTCTGCCGGAGTTCGATGCGGGTCGGCGTCTCTTTTTCGCAGCTCGCCGCCAGCAGCGCCGGCAGCAGTGCCAGCAGCGCCGGCAGCAGCGTAAGCAGCCTTGCTAGCCGCGGAACGAGGCGCCGGATCATTTGTATTCGCGGGGTTTGAGGTTGTTGAATTGCCATGTGCGGTCTCGTTTGTAGGTGTAGCCTTCGGGTTTGTTCCAGTATACGCGGCCGAAATCATAGTAGAAGCCCCGGCGTTTCTTGCCTTCCACGGTGTAGGGGGCCAGCAGCGGAATGTACTCCACCGTGCGGCTGATCACACGGGCTTTGCCGTAGGAGAATCCTTCCGCATCCATCGCGTCGAGCGCATGGTCGAACATCAGAACATGGCGCGGCGTCTTCTGCGTCAGGGCGTCGCCCGACGCCACTATCGTGCGCAGCACGCCGTTCATGCGGGCCGCGTAGGCCGCCGCCTGTTCCTTGTCGCCCAGCATGTCGTAGGCGTAGGCCATCAGGTTCAGTACTTTGGGGCTGAACGGATCGCGCTGCAGCGCCTTCGTACCCGTCGAGATCACCGCTTCCAGCGTCTCGCGTTGCGGATCGTCCGGGTCGATGGACGAGGCGAGCAGCAGGAGCTTGTCCAGATCGGGATTCGGGGCCAGAGGTTTGTACTCCTCCTGATAGGCATAGCCATAGTACAGATAATGGTAGTCTGCGTCCGTCAGCGTCGGATCGCCCGCTTTGTAGCGCATCATCAGCCCCGTGTAGTAGTAGGGCGACGTCGTATCCGTCGTTTTGGCCAGGATGTCTTCTTCCACCGGAGCCTGTGCCCGTGCCGCGGCCAGCGCCGGCAGCAGAGTGAGGAGGAGCAGGATTCGTTTCATCGCAGTGCGTTTTTTCGGACTAACGGCTTTTCTACCGCAAATCGTATTCCGCGATCAGTTTGCGGAAGCGTTCGCGCAGACTTTCACTCCCTTCCACCAGCGGCAGACGCATCGTCGGACCGATTTTGCCCATCACCGAGAGCGCGCACTTCACGCCCGTAGGGTTTCCTTCCGCGAAGAGGGCTTTCACCGCTTCGTCGAGCGCCGCATATTCCGCTTCGGCTTGCGCGTAGTCGCCTGCTTTGGCATGGTTCACACAGTGCATGAAGCGCTCGGGAAAGGCATTCGCCGCCACCGAGATCACGCCGTCGCCGCCGCGGCGCATCACTTCCAGCACCATGCCGTCGTCGCCCGAGAGCACCAGAAAACCTGCCGGGCGGTTGTCGATGATCTTCTGTATCTGGTCGATGTCGCCCGACGCTTCCTTGATGCCGATCACGTTTTTCAGGTCGCGGGCGCAGCGGAGCGTCGTCTCGGCGGTCATGTTCACGCCCGCACGGCCCGGAATGTTGTAGAGGATCACCGGCAGGGGCGAGTGTTCGGCCACCGTCCGGAAATGGCGGTAGAGCCCTTCCTGCGTCGGTTTGTTGTAGTAGGGCGTTACGCTCAGTATCGCATCCGCGCCGCGCAGGTCGAATTCGCGCAGCTGGTCCAGCACCTCGGAGGTCGAGTTGCCGCCGCAGCCGATCACCAGCGGCACGCGGCCGGCGATGTGGTTGGCGATGTACATCGTGATTACGGCCCGTTCGGGCATGTAGAGCGTCGGGGTCTCGGCCGTCGTGCCGAGGGCTACGATGTAGTCCGCACCTCCGTCGATCACATGATCCACCATGCGGCCCAGCGCATCGTAGTCTACCCGGCCGTCGGCCGTGAACGGGGTTATCATCGCAACTCCCACTCCTGCAAGTTTGTGTCGTAGCATACTCTTCGTAATTAAAAATGAAGAATGAAAAATGAAAAATTTTCCTTTCCGGCTTTCGCCTTAAATTTCGTCATCCGCGATCTTCGTCCGCAGGTCCCGCCCGCAAATCTCTTCGTCCGCCCGATTAATTCTTAATTTTTAATCTTTAATTTTTCATTCCGATCAGAACAGCGTTCCTTGCGTCGCCGCTTCGCGGGGCGGTGCTTCTTCGCCGCCCAGCAGGGCCATGAATTCTTCTTCCGAGATGATCTTCACGCCCAATTTCTCGGCTTTCTTCAGCTTCGCCGGGCCCATGTTTTCGCCCGCCACAAGGTAGTCCGCGTTCGACGACACGGCCGCCAGGTTGCGTCCTCCGTGCATTTCGATCAGTTCCTTGATCTCGTCGCGGCTGTGCGTCGCGAACTTCCCCGAGATCACGAAGCTCTTTCCCGCCAGCGCTTCCGACGCCCGTTCGCGTTCTTCCGCTTCGAAGCGCACGCCCGCTTCGCGCAGACGGCCGATGATCCGCAGGTTCTCCGCATCGGCGAAGTAGTCCGCAATCGCATCGGCGATCTTCGCGCCCACTTCGTCCGCTTCTTCCAGTTCTTCGCGCGTGGCGGCCATCACGGCATCTAAGGAGCGGAAATGTTCCGCCAGATACTTCGCCGTCGTCTCGCCCACGAAGCGGATTCCCAGCCCGAACAGCACCCGGTGGAAGGGCACCTCCAGCGATGCCCGGATCGAGCGTACGATGTTCTCCGCCGACTTTTCGCCCAGCCGGGGCAGGGGCGCCAGCTGCGGGGCCTGCAGGTCGTAGAGGTCCGACAGGTCGTGCAGCAGGCCGTTTTCGTAGAGCAGCTCCACGGTCTCTTCGCCCAGTCCCTCGATGTCCATCGCCTTGCGGCGGATGAAGTGGAGGATGCGGCCGATGATCTGAGGACGGCAGCCGCTCTGATTGGGACAGTAGTGTTTGGCTTCGCCTTCGTAGCGCACCAGCGGCGTGCCGCATTCGGGACACACGGCTATGTATTCGAACGGGCGGCTGTCGGAGGGCCGCTCGGAGAGCTCCACTCCCGTGATCTTGGGGATGATCTCGCCTCCTTTTTCCACATAAACCATGTCTCCGGGGCGAATGTCCAGCAGGGCCATCTGTTCGGCGTTGTGGAGCGTGGCCCGGCGTACCGTCGTTCCCGCCAGCTGCACCGGTTCCAGATTCGCCACCGGCGTTACCGCGCCCGTGCGGCCTACCTGAAAATCCACGCTCGTCAGGCGCGTGAGCGCTTGCTCGGCCTTGAATTTGTAGGCTACGGCCCACTTCGGGGCTTTGGCCGTGAATCCGATGCGGCGGCGGCGGGCGAAGTCGTTCACCTTGATTACCACGCCGTCGGTCGGGACGGGGAGTTCGCGGCGCGCTTCGTCCCAGTGGGCGATGAATGCGTCCACCTCGGCCGTCGTGCGGCAGATGCGGGCGTGTTCCGAGACTTTGAAGCCCCATTCGCGCGCCGCCGCAAGACTCGCCCAGTGGGTCTCGAAGGGGAGGTCGTCGCCGGAGAGTTGGTAGAGCGTGCAGTCCAGTCCGCGGCGCGCCACCACGGCCGAGGATTGTTGCTTGAGCGTTCCGGCCGCCGCATTGCGGGGATTGGCGAAGAGCGTTTCGCCGGCCGCTTCGCGTTCGGCGTTGATCTTGTCGAACGACGCATAGGGCATCAGCACCTCGCCCCGGATTTCGAAGTAGGGGGGCCACCCCGAGCCTTGCAGCCGCAGGGGCACCGTGCGGATCGTCCTCACGTTGGCCGTTACGTCGTCTCCCTGCACTCCGTCGCCTCGCGTTACGGCGCGCAGGAGCGAGCCGTTTTCGTAGGTCAGCGAGATCGCCGTGCCGTCGAACTTCAGTTCGCAGACATACTCCGTGGGTCCGGCTTCGCGTTCGATGCGTTCCAGAAATTCGTGCAGTTCCTCGAGCGAGTAGGTGTTGCCCAGCGAGAGCATGGGGTAGCGGTGGCGTACGGTCTCGAACTCCGAGGTCAGGTCGCTGCCCACGCGCATCGTCGGCGAATTGGGGTCGGCATATTCGGGATGGCGGCGTTCGAGTTCCTGCAGTTCGCGCATCAGGGCGTCGAATTCGCAGTCCGTGATTTCGGGTGCGTTGTCGACGTAGTATCTGCGGTTGTGGTATTCGAGTTGCCGGCGCAACTCCTCGATCCTTACGCGGTCCATATATTAGAGGTGTGTAGACGGAAATCTTGTTTCTTCGGGGGCCGGCCCTCTGCGCGATCGGGCGTTTCGCGCCGGCGATATACAGTGTAAAGGTACGCAATTTGTTCGTAAGAGCCATTAAATTCAAAAAAAATGCAAAAAAAAAATACGGATGTAGCGCCATACGCAAATTTTGTTTATACTTGCAGAAAATTTCCGAACGCTACTACTGACAGATTATGGTGAAGAAGCATATCGTAACAAGTTATCGTAATCTCGCTCCCGAGTTGCAGGAGGCTCTGCGGGAGAAATATCCCACAGGATTCACCGACGCCATGATGCGCGTCGACAAGCCCAGCGGCGACTTTTTCTATGCCGTTCCGTTCGATACCGACGAGGTGGCCTATCTGGTGAAGATCGACGTGAAGATCGACGACAACGCGCAGGAGGAGGACGAAAAAGATTATTACGACGACGAGATCAAGGGAGCCGACGAGATTCAGGACGACGGTTCCGATTCGGGCGACGACGGCTCGGACGACGATCTCTGATTCTTCTCTTCGGGCGGGGCGCTCCGGTCGTCCGCGCCCGTTCGTTTTTTCCGTTTCGGAAAGAGCAGTTCCGGCCCGGAATATCGGAGGCTCCGGTTTCCGATAGCGCGGCCGCAGATTCAGCAATCCCCGGCCTAAGAGGCCGGTTTTAAGAATGGGACTTTCGAAAAACCAAACCTAAGGTCGGTGTATATTCCAGCCTGCCGGAAAGCAACCTTAATGAATAGTTAATAATGTATAATGAATAATTATTGTGGGAGTTCACGGAATTTTTGCAAAAGCCATCTTTTTGTTACTCTGACAATTATTCACTATTAACTATTAAACCTCCCTGCGGAGGTTTGACTTTACTCCTGCTCGGCAGAGTCCGCAAGCGGTCTTTGCCCTCGCTCATTCGTAAAGTTCATTAAGAAAGGTTTCCTTTCCTGCATCCATTCCAGCGATTGCTTCTTGCGCCTGCTTCGGGCTTCCGCAACTGGACGACGGGGGCCTTGACGAGTGTCGGTATTTCAGGCTATTTTTGGAGTTCTTCTCCTTCGGCTTCCGGCAATGCCAGTGGCGGAGGCTTGAGTTTCGGTTCGGGCGATATCAACCCGCTCGCAGCCTATCCTCGTTCCCGCGCCTTCTCCGTGCGCTGCGTCCAGCATCTGCAGACTGCCTTTCTTCGACGAATGACGATTCGTCGGCTTTCCTTTTTGCGAAATGGCAGCATTTCCCTTTCGCTTTTCTCCGAGGAATCTCCGCTCCGGATGCCGCTTTTTTTCGGATAAGTTTTCGTGTCTTCGGCAAAGCCGGAGATACTTCGCCTCGGCACCCCGTTAAGATCGGGGTTTTATGAATCGACTTTTCAACCTCCGTTTTCACTTCAATTCTTCGTATCTTTGAGATAGAGTGGCGGTATTGATTTCAATACCAGTAAAGTAGAAGAATTTTGCAAGAGAAAGGGCAACGGATAAGTAAGTTGCAAAGTGTTAGATTTACTTCGTATTATCCATTCTCAAACAACTCAATACGAATACAAAAATAGTCATATTTCTAAAATGTTACAAAATAATCTCTTATAAAATTACTTATCGAATTATATTCATCAATGACGCCCAGTATGCGGGGATAAAGCATCGAGATATATCAAAACGAGATATTGATCGTATTACAATAACGACGGGCTGTCTGAAATCATAGACAGCCCGTCGTTTATATATCGCGTTGCGGTTATTTTTTGTTTTTTGTGCAGAGCAAGTACAGTATAATTGCTCCGAAAGTAAGCAGTTCCGAGACCGTTACCGCTAACCAAAGTCCGTTATCTCCCAGCAGCGATGGCAGCCAGACGAAACAGGGAATGATGAAGAGGTAGCCGCGCAGCAGCATGAAAACGGTTGCGGATTTGAACTGTTCCTTGCTTTGCAGGTATCCGATGAGAACGATATTCAGAATCAGAAACACAAAACTTGCGGCATAATACGGGAAACCGTAAAGGGCTATGTCGTAGGCATGACTGCTGTCGGTGATAAATGTCTCGATAATGAACTGCTTGCCGACTATTCCGATCAGCGAGATGAGCAGTCCGAAAATCGCCGCAATCCATACGGACATACGAAACGTCCGTGCAATCCGTTGTTTGTCCCCTGTGCCGTAATTGTAACTGATAATGGGCAGCGCCGACTGGGCGACGGCATTCCCGAACAGAAATACGAGCGGCAGGACGTAGCATGCCACGGCAAAAGCCGCGACGCCGGCTTCTTGTAATCGCTGCATGAACATGATATTACCGACGAGCATCAGGCAGGCCATCGCTGTCTCTCCGATGAATGTGGGCAATCCGAGTTTGACCATATACCCGGTATTGCGGAGGGTAAGCCCGACACTCGTTCGAGTGAACTTGGGCGGATAGAGATGCAGCGTTTCGGAATAGCGGAACATATAAATCAGTACGATTACGGCTCCTGCGCATTGGGATATGGAGGTTGCGATAGCTGCGCCCTTTACGCCCATGCCGAGCGGAAATACATAAATGTAATCCAGAGCGATGTTCAGTACGGAGGCGATGACATTGGAATACATGGCGAATTTCGGAGAGCCGTCCAGTCGGATGATAAACATCCCGACGACCAGCAGCATGCTTCCGAGAAAGGACGGCAGTGCATAGCACATGTATTCGGTAACCAGAGGCATCAGTTTCGGAGAGCTGCCGAAAAGTCGCGCGGTGCGTTCCGGAAATAAAAAGACGATAGCGCAAATGACCAGCATGATGGTTGTAGAAACCGTTATGGCTTGCGTTACGTTGATATTTGCCGCTTTGTAGTTGCGATGCGACAAATGAATGGCGACCACGACCGATACTCCGCTTCCGAACATCAGCGCCAATCCTGTTGAAATCAGGTAGAGGGGTGTTACGATATTGACGGCCGCCAATGCTTCGGCTCCGATTCCATTCCCTACGAAAATACCGTCGGCCAGATACACCGACGCACCGAACATCAATCCCAGCAACGTGGGAATGAATATTTTAACGAATAATTTCGATATATCCGTCTTTCCAAAATCTATCGCATCTCTTTGATCCATATTTACTTCATTTATTTTATTGAATATTATACCAACAAAGAAGTCCGCCTCCATCGACGGACTTCTTTTCTTGTGTTGCAGCGCACCGCCTATCAAGCAATCACATCGAAACCGGCATTACGTACCGCCGCGACGATATCTTGTGCGTTGTGTTCGCCTTTGACGACAGCCTTGCCCGTCGAGAGGTTGACCTCTACCTGCTCGACACCCTCGACCGAACCGATTGCCTTGGTTACCGAAGCCTGACAATGCGAGCAATTCATTCCTTTAATAGTGTATTCTTTTGTCATGTCTGAAATTGTTATATGATTTTGTTTATGCCCTTTGATAAACGTGAAGACAAGCAGAGCCACCAGTATGGCCGAGCAGACGGTCGGGAACAGAGCGAAGCTGTGTTCGTGGCCGATGACGTTTTGCCCGTTATTTATGCGGAACCACTCCGCAGGCAGCAAATAGTCGATTGTCAATCCGAACGCGATTGCCCCGATGATGATCGAGGCCAAATAGATTATGGCGGACTTGCGTCCCATTTCGCGGGAAATGAGCGTGAACGAGGCGAAATTAGCGGCAGGTCCGGCCATCAGAAGCACCAGAGCCGTACCGGGCGAAAGCCCTTTGAGCATCAAGGACAATGCAATGGGAATCGACCCTGTGGCGCACACATACATCGGAATGGCTATAATCAACACGGCAATCATCGAAAATATCGGTTTGCTTCCGAGTACGGAGAAGAAGTCGGCGGGAACGTATACCGTAATCAACGCCGCGATGACAAGCCCCGCGACCAACCATCCGCCGATGCTGCCGACAAGATCGATGTACCCGTAGCGCAGCGCGTCGAGACATTTTCGGCCGAAACTTTTGTCCGCTCGTTCCGAGGTTTCGGATGCCGTACAGCCGATCGGAGCCGCTTCGTCCCGTTCTGCTTTGCCCACTGCCATGCCACCGAAAACCGCCGTAACGAGAGCCGCAATAGGACGAATGAGGGCGAAAGCCGGACCGAGTAACGACCACGTCGCGGCAATGCTGTCCACTCCGGTCTGCGGTGTGGACACGAGAAACGACGTGGATGCCGCTCTCGACGCACCGTTTCGGCGCATGGCGATTGCGGTCGGCAATACTCCGCAGGAGCATAGCGGCAGCGGAATGCCGATTAGTGCCGATTTGATAACTGCGTTCAGTCCCGTTCCGGACAGATGGTGCGCGAATGTTTTTTGCGGTATGAATGCGTGCATGAGCCCCGCAATTAAAAATCCCAACAGGATGTACGGCGACATCTCGTTGAGCATAAATAGCAATGAGTGTAAAAGTTCCATCTCCGCGATTTTATTTTGCTGCAAAATTACCGATGTATGGGGTGCCGGCCGATACCAAAATCCGTCGGAATACTACCATTTCGATAAATTTATTTCGGTCGTCGTTTCATGAAAGTCCGTCCCGGTCGATTTCCGCCATAAATGCTCCGATGGTTTTGCCGGTCTGTTGTTTGAAAAAGCGCATCAGATGGTTAGGAGCGGAAAAACGAAGTTTGTAGGCCACCTCTTTCACCGTCATTCCCGAAAACAGCAAATCGCTTTTCACTTCCTGCAACAAGCGTTGTTTCAGCAGATGAGCGGCCGTTACCCCGAATTCGTTTTCCACCGCTTTGTTCAGTGCCACTCTGCTGATTCCCATCATTTCCGCATAGTCATTTACCCGATTTTTACGGCGGATGTTCTTTTCCAGCAATTCTTTGTATCTGAAAGCGTAGTTGTTGAGCGGCAGACGTAGCGAGAGGCCGAAGAAATCGGCATAAAAACGGTTCAGGAGTAACAGAAATTCATACAGGTAGGCGACGATCATGTGGTAACTGTCGGCTACGGGGGCAAGAAGTTCTGTTTTCATTTTCCGCAGGATTTCGAGGAATGGAATCATTTGTTGCTCATTCATGTCGAAATAGCTCGGATAGTCGTTCTGATAACAATACAACAATCTGTACATGAAATGTTTGTCCGATGAAAAGTTCTGTACGAATTCTTCCTGAAAGACGAGGAAAGTGTAATCCAGACTATCTATCCGTATATGCCATTCCTGCTGTTTGTAGGGCGCGACAATCAGTACGCTGTTGTCGTGCAGTTCGATTCTTTGCCCATCCAACAGCAGGTATCCCGACGCTTTGCGAAAGAAATAAAACTCGAAGAAATCGGTTTTGTATCGTTCATTCAGGTCGAACCACCCCCGTTTTTCACTGCTTTCGGCGGTGTTGAGCAGAAAATCCACGCCGCATGCGCTTTTGGTGTACTTCACCAATGATATCTGTTCGGCTGTTTTATACGGGAAAATTCTCCATGTTTTTTTGCTGTTCATATTCGATAATTCCGTTGAATTTCATATTGATATGTAATGTGTGCGCAAAGTTAATACAAATACGCTGTATAGCACTGCATTATGGCTGTAATATTTTTAACGCGCGAGTGATATATAATCAAAATGGTAGCAATATAAGCTGAATTGGTAGCGACGGGGCGATAAGAAACAGTTAATTTTGCGCACTTATTTATTGTATTGATTTTGAAGTATAAAGAATACGATATGGGGAATGATGAGATAGTAAAAATGTTGGAACAGGCCGGAATAAAGCCGACTTCCAACCGTATATTGGTTCTACGTACCATTTTGGAAAGCGACCGTCCGTCGAGCCTGACTGATTTGGAGACGAAATTATTATCCTTGGAGAAATCCAGTGTCTTCAGGGTCTTGACATTGCTGCTGGAGCATGGTGTCGTGCATGCGGTGGAAGACGGCCGGGGTATTGTAAAATATGAAATATGCCGAGGTAAAGGCTCTTGTACGATCGATGATTTGCATGCGCATTTTTACTGCGAGTCCTGCCATCAGGTTTTTTGTTTCGAGACGATTCATACTCCCGTCGTGGATTTGCCGGACGGTTTTGATGTTCACTCCATCAACTATATGGTAAAAGGGGTCTGTCCGCAATGCAAATCCGCAAATGCTCATTCCGATAATCGAATGAAGCGATAGATTTGTCCGCATAGCACTTTGACACCGGGTTGCACTGCCGGCCTTGTAATTTTGCGCCATAACGTAAAAATTACAAGTATGAGAAAACATTTATTTTTCGTCGGGGTGCTCGGTTTCGTGTTGCTGTCGGCATGTCAGCACGGAGCATCCCATCATCACCACCACCACGGTGATGCTCACACGGAAGAACATGCCCATGAGGAGTCCGATTCCGAAACGCACCACCATTCGGATGCAATCGTACTTGCTCCGGAGAAGGCGAAAGCCGCAGGCGTACAAGTATCCACGGTCGAACCGGGAGATTTTCACGGCGTCCTGGCCACGAGCGGGAAAGTCTTGTCTGCGTCCGGCGACGAGATTACTTTGGTAGCGACCGTAGCCGGTGTGGTTTCGCTGAACCGTCCCATCACGGAGGGCATGGCCATCGGCAAGGGGACGCCGGTTTTCACCATCGCCTCCTCGAATCTGCAAGACGGAGATGTCGCCCAGCGTACTCGCATCGCCTATGAAACGGCAAAAGCCGAATACGAAAGGGCGCAGGCGTTGGTTGCCGACAAAATTATTTCGGAAAAGGATTTTTTAGCTCTTCGTGCCGATTACCAGACTGCTGCACTTGCCTACAAGGCCGTGGGTCAGAACGGTAATTCCACGGGTGTTACCGTCAAATCTCCTGACGGAGGATATGTCAAGGAGTGTCTGGTGAGAGACGGCGATTTCGTGGAGATGGGCCAGCCGATGCTGGTCGTTACCCACAACCGGCGTCTATACTTGAGAGCGGAGGTTGCCGAAAGGGATTACGGCATCCTGAACCGGATTGTCTCCGCCAAGTTCAAGACCTCTTACAGCGACGAGGTATATGACATAAAGGAGTTGAAAGGTCGTTTGCTGTCCTATGGGAAGACTCCGGGCAGCGCCTCTTCGTTTATTCCCGTTACCTTTGAATTCGATAATTGCAGCGGCGTAATACCCGGAGCTTTTGCGGAGATTTATCTTCTGACCGGCAGCCGCAGCAATGTCATCAGCGTTCCGGTAACGGCATTGACCGAAGAGCAGGGCGTCTATTTCGTCTATATTCAGGAGGACGAAGATTGCTATAGAAAACAAGAGGTCGCACTCGGCATGTCCGACGGCGAGCGCACGGAGATCGTCCATGGACTGGTCGGCGGAGAGAATCTGGTTACCGAAGGCGCTGTCCATGTGAAACTGGCATCGGCAGGCAAGAGCATTCCCGGTCATACGCATAACCATTAAACGAGAGTGCCATGCTGAACAGAATCATTCGTTTTTCATTGCAAAACCGCCTGCTCGTACTGGTGGGTGCCGTTTTGCTCGTTATCGGCGGGTTGTATACGGCTCATCATGCCGAGATAGACGTGTTCCCCGACCTCAATGCTCCGACCGTCGTCGTGATGACGGAGGCCAACGGTATGGCTACGGAGGAGGTGGAACAGCTGGTTACTTTCCCGATAGAGACCTCGGTGAACGGCGCGACCGGAGTCCGCAGGGTAAGGTCGTCTTCCACCACGGGATTTTCGGTCGTATGGGTGGAGTTCGAGTGGGGCACGGATATTTACCTCGCCCGGCAGATTGTCTCTGAGAAGTTAGCCACGGTCAACGATGCGTTGCCTGACAACGTCGGGCAGCCTACGCTCGGTCCGCAGTCTTCCATTCTGGGCGAACTTCTTATCGTCGGTCTGACTTCCGACAGTACGTCCATGCTGGATTTGCGGACTTTGGCGGACTGGACCATCCGGCCGCGTCTGCTTTCGACCGGAGGCGTGGCGCAGGTATCCGTGATCGGCGGAGATTTGAAAGAATACCAGATTCTCGTCAACCCGGATAAGATGAAACACTACGGCGTCAATCTCGCCGATGTGATGGCGGTAACGAGGGGGATGAACCGGAGCACCAACGGAGGTGTGATTTATGAATACGGCAATGAATATATCCTTCGCGGCGTCGTCTCTTCCGATGCGATAAAGCGTATTTCCAAATCGGTGGTCAAGCTCGTCGACGGAAGCCCGGTCGCATTGGCGGATATTGCAGAGATCGAAATCGGCGCAGAGAGTCCGAAGTTGGGAGTCGCCTCGGAAAAAGGCAAACCCGCCGTGTTGCTTACCGTAACCAAGCAGCCCAATACGGGGACTATAGAATTGACGCAGAAATTGGAAGAGGCTCTTGCGGATTTACAGAAGAACATCCCCGGCGACGTGCATGTATCCACCGATATTTTCCGTCAATCCCGGTTCATCGAGAGTTCGATCGACAATGTGAAAGATTCTCTCTTCGAGGGAGCTTTGTTTGTCGTCGTCATTCTTTTCCTGTTTTTGGCCAATGTCCGCACGACGGTCATTTCTCTGGTTACGATTCCGCTGGCCTTGTTGGTCTCGTTGCTCGTGTTGCACTATCTCGGATTGAGTATCAATACCATGAGTCTGGGCGGCATGGCGATCGCCATCGGTTCGTTGGTGGACGATGCCATTGTGGATGTGGAGAATGTATGGAAAAAGTTGCGTGAAAACCGTTTGTTGCCGGACGGGGAGCGGAAGTCTGTCCTGAATGTGGTTTACGATGCTTCAAGGGAGGTGCGCATGCCGATTCTCAACTCCACGCTTATCATCATCGTCAGCTTCATGCCGTTGTTCTTTCTCAGCGGAATGGAAGGGCGCATGCTGATTCCGCTGGGCATCGCATTTATCGTGGCGCTGTTCGCCTCGACGGTTGTCGCTCTGACCCTGACACCCGTATTGTGCAGTTATCTGTTGGGTGGGAAAGCCACGGACAAAGGGCTTGCCAAGGAGGCGTTTCTGACCGTATGGATTAAGAAATACTATCACCGCAGCCTGTTGTGGGTGTTGGAACACAAAAAGTCCATCATCACGGCGACCGTCGTGTTGTTTGCAGCGACGCTCGGTCTGTTCTTTACGCTTGGGCACAGTTTCCTGCCGCCGTTCAACGAGGGGTCGTTTACCATCAACGTCAGCTCTCTGCCGGGCGTGTCTCTGGAAGAGTCCGACAGGATAGGCCGTCAAGCTGAAGAGATTCTCCTGACGATTCCCGAAATAAAGACTGTGGCACGCAAGACAGGCCGTGCCGAGCTCGACGAACATGCTTTGGGCGTCAATGCTTCGGAGATAGAAGCTCCGTTCGAGTTGGACGGACGCTCGCACAAGGAGCTGCTGGACGAAGTCCGTGAAAAGCTGTCGGTGATCGTCGGGGCCAACATCGAAATCGGTCAGCCCATCAGCCACCGCATCGACGCCATGTTGAGCGGCACGCAGGCCAGCATCGCCATCAAACTATTCGGGGACGACCTGAATAAGATGTTTATGTTGGGTAACCGGATTAAGGACGAAATTCAGTCGGTGGAAGGAATTGCGGATTTGAACGTGGAGCAGCAAATCGAGCGTCCCGAACTGAAAATCATACCGAAACCGGAGATGCTTTCGCGTTACGGCATATCGGAGCCCGAATTCAACGAATTCATAACCGTGATGATGGCAGGCGAAACCGTATCGCAGGTATATGAGGGCAACAAGAAGTTCAATCTGGTTGTCCGTGCCGAAGAAAACAGCCGGAAGACCATCGATGATATTCGTACCATGCTCATAGACACTCCCGACGGTCTGAAAATACCGTTGGCGAATGTGGCCGACGTGGTTTCTGCCGCAGGCCCCAATACCATCAATCGGGAGAACGTCAAGCGCAAGATCGTCATTTCGGCCAATACGAGCGGACGGGATCTTCGTAGCGTGGTCAACGACATCCGGGGCATAGTAGATGAAAAAATCCAGTTGCCGGAGGGCTATCATATAGAGTACGGAGGACAGTTCGAGAGCGAGCAGGCAGCCAGCCGCGTGTTGTTCCTTACGTCGCTCATCAGCATCATCCTGATTTATCTGTTGCTGTACATGCAGTTCCGGAATGCACTCGAAAGCAGTGTCATCCTGCTGAACTTGCCGTTCGCGCTTATCGGAGGCGTTCTCGTATTGCGGTTCACGTCGGGAGAAATCAGTATTCCCGCCATCATCGGCTTCATTTCTCTGTTCGGCATCGCTACCCGAAACGGCATGCTGTTGATAACGAGGTACAACAACCTGCGGGAAGAGGAAGGCTTGTCCGTACATGAGAGCATTGTAAAGGGTTCTCTGGATCGGTTGAACCCCATTCTGATGACCGCTCTGACTTCTGCGCTGGCCCTGTTCCCGCTGGCCCTGCGAGGCGATTTGCCGGGCAACGAAATACAAAGTCCGATGGCCACAGTCATTTTGGGCGGATTGCTGACCTCGACTTTTCTGAATGCTTTCATCATCCCTATCGTATATGAATGGATGCACCGCAAGGATGACAAACCAATAAAAGAGATTCGATTATGAACAAGATATATTTGACAGTAGCCTTGGCCGTTTGGTCTTTTGCGGCACAGGCGCAAGACATCGTTTCGGTTCTTCGAGACATCGAGCGTAATAACCTCGAATTGCAGGCCATACGTAACGACAATCAGGCGACCGTATTCGATAGCAAGGGAGAAAACACGCCGGACGCCACGTCGGTCGAATACAGCCCTTTTTTCAGGAAAGGCACGGACGGGATTGCCAGTTCCGAACTCGTGGTGTCGCAGGAGTTCGATTTCCCGACGTTATATGCCGCCCGGCATAAGGCAACGGTCTTGCAGGAGAAAGCGTTGGACTTGAACTACCTCGCTTCTCGAAGAGAGGTGCTTTTATCGGCCGAGCAAAAATATTTCGACTTGGTCTGGCTCGACCGGCAGCATGCCATTCTGGCCGAGCGGCTGACCAACGCGACCGAGATGCAAGCTCTGTTTGAAAAGCGGTTCGAGAACGGGGATGCGACCGGGATCGAGCTGAACAAAATCAAAATGGAGCGGATGGATCTGCAAACAGAAATGTTGCAGAACGAATCCTCACGCCAAATTGTGATTCGGGAGCTGACGGCTTTGAACGGAAACCGGCCGCTCTCTTTGGAGGGAGTGGCCTATCCGGAAGAGATGAGACAGAAAGGCGCCGAGGGTTTGTTCGACGACATCATCGACAGCGATATCGCCATACATGCCGCCGAGGCTTCCTTTGCGGCATCGACGCAGGAAGTGCGGGTAAACAAACAAGCGTGGGCTCCGAAAATTGCGGTAGGATACCGCAGAAATACGGAACTGAAAGAATCGGTTCACGGATTTCTGATCGGAGCTTCATTCCCCCTGTTTTCCAACAGCCATAAGGTCAAGGCCGCAAAATCGAGGCAAGCCGCAGCCCAACTGTATCTGAACGACACCAGAATACAGGTGGAAAATGAAACGAAGGCCCAACTGCATGAACTCGGACAGCTCGACAAGACGCTCCGGATATATGATTTGGAACTCATGCGCCAAACGCTTCGACTGCTTAAAAAAGCCGTGGAGGCGGGTAACATGTCTCTGATCGACTATTACACGGAAGCCGACAAGGTCTATGCGAAATGGGAGTCGTTCTTATTGGCTGAAAACCAATACCACAAGTTGTGGGCGACGCTTCGAAAAAATGAATTGTAAGTAAAATGCAATAATTGTTTTAACAGGAGAAAAATGGAAAAACAAACCAGTATTCAATTGATTCGTAATGCCACGTTGAAGATTAAATATGCGGGGCGCACGATTCTCGTCGATCCTATGTTGGCGGAAAAGGCTTCGTTGATTTCAGCCCTCGGAGTGAATGTCAGTCCGAGAGTCCATCTTACCGTACCGATGGATGAAATTATCGGGGACGTTGACCTCGCGCTGCTTACCCATAATCATCTCGACCATTACGATCCGAGTGTGAAGGAACATCTACCCCATGATATTCTGTTTCTCACCCAACCTCAGGATTGCGAGACGTTGAGAAATGACGGGTTTACGAATGTTGCGGCCGTAGACAATACGTTCGAGGTGGATGGAATTACCATAACCCGTATTTCGGGAAAGCACGGGCGCGGCATGTTAGGCGATATGATGGGCCCGGTTTCGAGTTTCGTATTCAATCACGAAGGATTACCCACATTGTATGTCATGGGCGATTGCTGCTGGGACGATACGATTCGCAATGCCGTCGAACGGTTCTCACCCGACTGCATGGTGGTAAACTGTGGCGGAGCGATAATTCCCGTATATTCGGGTTATTTCGGTTCGATTATAACCAATGAAAACGAGATGGCGGAAATCATGAAAGAGTGCACGGGGGTGGGTAAATTCATCGCCGTACATATGGATGCGATAGACCATTGTCAAACTACACGCGCTATTTTACGAAACGAGATTGAACATCGCAATCTCGATATGAACCGTTTGATTATTCCTCAGGACGGAGAAGTCGTGAGATTGTAATGACCGAGAAGTTCCGGGGTTGCATCTGGATGTATGCAATCCCGGAGCTTTACATTATTACTTTGACACCGGGTTGCGCACCGGGTCTTGTATTTTTGCAGGCAAAATAAATATTGTCTGCATATGAAATTATCCGAACTTCAGACCGGTGAAATCGGCGTCATTGCGAAAGTTGTCGGGCAAGGCAGTTTTCGCAAGAGAATTATAGAATTAGGGTTTGTAAAAGGTAAAACCGTCAAGGTCATACGTAATGCTCCGTTCAAAGACCCCATCGAATATGAGATTCTGGGGTCGGAAATCGCATTGCACCGCCATGATGCGGAACTCATAGAGGTTGTCGGCGAGCATGATTCCTTTCTCCGGGCCGAGGAGAACGGCCCGATTCGAGAACATCGGCGATTGACCTTGGAGGAGATGCGGGAATTGGCATCGAGAAAGGACAAGACGATTTCCATCGCTTTCGTGGGCAATCCCAATTGCGGAAAGACCTCCATCTACAACGCCCTTTCCGGAGCGAAAGAGCATGTCGGCAATTACAGCGGTGTTACGGTAGATGCCAAGGAGTGCAGCATCGAGTACGGCGGCTATACTTTTCGTCTGATAGATTTGCCCGGTACGTATTCGTTATCGGCATACACTCCGGAGGAACGGTATGTCCGGAAATACCTGTTCGAGCGTCATCCGGATGTCGTATTGAACGTGATGGACGCCTCGAACCTCGAACGTAATCTGTACCTCACGACGCAGTTGATCGACATGAATCTGCGTGTCATCGGGGCACTCAACATGTTCGATGATTTGGAAAAATCGGGCAATAAGCTGAATTATGTCCAACTCAGCAAATTGTTGGGTATTCCCATGATTCCTACCGTAGGGAAAGATAATCTGGGACTGGAACATTTGCTTCATCTTGCCATCATTGTTTACGAACGCGGCGATTATGCCGACGGGAATAACGATTTGAATCCTGCCATTTTGCGGGAGTTGAAGGACTGGCATACGGGGAAAATCGACGACCATTCATGCCGGGCAAAAACGGGATGCACGCCTGAGAAATGCGCGACTTGTCCGGAACGGCCGAGGATGAGCCTGAATCAGATTTACCATCATGTCCATGTAAATCACGGCAACACGATCGAGCGCGGAATAAAGGATTTACAGCAAGTAATCGGACGGAACGACTGGGTTCGCAGTACGTTCTCCACCCGTTATCTGGCCATAAAATTGTTGGATGGAGATGCTGAGATTATGGCGCAGGTGTCCGGCAATCCGGGAGGAAACGGGGTCATAGACTTGCGCAACCGAATTGCCGGAAGAATAGAAAAAGCTACCGGACAGGATTGTGAATCGGCAATCACCGACGCCAAGTATGCGTTTGTAAACGGAGCTTTGAAGGAAACTTTTCAGGAAAGCGCCCGGACTCGCAATGAATCGACCCGCAAAATCGACGATTTGGTTACTCACCGAATCTGGGGCTATCCCATTTTCCTGCTCTTCATGTTCGTCATGTTCGAGGCGACTTTCGTCATCGGAGCCTATCCCCAGGCGTGGATAGAGACGCTGGTAGGTTGGTGCTCCGCAGCCCTTCTCGAAAACATGTCGGATTGCGTGTTGAGGGATTTGCTCGTCGATGGCGTGTTGGGCGGTGTCGGAAGCGTGTTGTCTTTCGTCCCCAACATCCTGATTCTTTATCTTTTCATCTCGTTTATGGAAGATTCGGGATATATGGCGCGGGCGGCCTTCATCATGGACAAATTGATGCACAAACTCGGTTTGCACGGCCGGTCGTTCATCCCGATGCTGATGGGTTTCGGCTGTACTGTTCCGGCAGTGATGGCTACGCGCACCATTGAGGACAAACGGAATCGTTTCATTACCATTCTCATAACGCCGTTCATGTCATGTACCGCACGCCTTCCGATATATATCCTGCTGACCGGAGCGTTTTTCGCCCGATATGCAGGTCTGGTGCTGTTCTGCATCTATGTCTTCGGTATTCTGATGGCCGGGCTGGTCGGACGGCTCTTGTCGAAGACCGTGTTCAAAAGCGACGGTATCCCGTTCGTCATCGAGTTGCCGCCCTATCGTATGCCGAGCGTGAAACTGATGTGGCAGCACACGTGGGACAAGGTGTTCGGCTACCTGAAAAAATTGGGAGGCTTGATTCTGGTCGCATCGATTGCGATATGGGCATTGGGCTATTTCCCTCACGACACGACGGCGAAAACGGAAGTGGAACAACAAGAGCAGTCGTATATCGGGAGAATCGGCAAGTTCGTAGAGCCGGTCATGGAGCCGCTCGGATTCAACTGGCAGCTCAGCGTTGGACTGGTGTCGGGAATCGGGGCGAAAGAGCTGGTGGTGAGTACGCTCGGTGTGCTGTATCCCGAAAATACCGAAAGCGAGGAGGCAGACCTTGCCCGGCGCATACCTATTTCCGCCGCGACGGCATTGGCGTATATGGTTTTCATTCTACTTTATGTGCCCTGCCTGTCGGCGGTCGTCGCCATTGCGAAAGAGACCAACTGGAAGTGGGCAATCGCACAAGCCCTGTCCGCCACCGGTATTGCTTGGATATGTGCGTTCGTAGTCGCAACGGTCGGGAATCTTTTGGCATAATATAATTTTATTCGAACATCAACAGTTTTATGAAAATAAACAAGGAAGGATACCGGATTGTATTTACTTCGGGGCTTGTTCTCTTCGTGTGTTGGCTGCTGTTTTACTGGCTGTTTGTCAACCGCCGCGATACGCTTATGTTTCAGTTGTATACTGTGCTGTCGGTCGCTTTCTGGTTCTATATCGTCAGCTTTTTCAGGGAACCCAAGCGTATTCGCATCAACGACCCCTCCTTGATTTTCGCCCCTTGCGACGGACGTGTCGTCGTCATCGAACGGGTCATGGAAGAGGAATACCTGCATCGTGAGATGCTGCAAATATCGGTTTTCATGTCGCTGACGAATATTCACATGAACTGGTTTCCGGTCAGCGGAACGGTGGAGTATTTCAAATATCATCCGGGCCGTTATTTGATGGCGTGGCTACCCAAAGCCTCTAAGGATAACGAGCATACGACGACTGTTGTGAAAATGCCGAAGGGACATCGCATTCTTTTCCGGCAGATTGCCGGGTTCATTGCCCGTAGAATCGTGTCCTATATGAAACCCGGATATGCGGCAACGCAGAATACCGCTGCCGGGTTTATAAAATTCGGTTCGAGAGTGGATATTCTCGTACCACCGGAGTACGAGGTATTAGTCGAGTTAGGTGATCGTGTAGTCGGCACGCAAACACCTTTGGCAAGGGTGGCGGAATACGTTTCAAACGTATAGCAACATTTTATTAGAATACGTATCATAAAGAAATTTAGTCAATGCTTGAATATACTACTTGTGTCAGTAGAATTATAAATCACAACCCAGATATTCAGTGCGTATAAAATGAATGTATTTATTAGTACCCTCGAAAAAGAGATCGAGAAAAAACTGAAAAAGATAGAGGGTTCCGATTTGAATATCTTGAAGAAGTCGTTGGAGGCATCGCTCGTTCTGGGCGATGCCTTTCAGCGAATGCGGGATTTCGTTGCTACCTACACATTCAAGAACGAAGCCGAAGAGATCGAGTTTTTCAAAACGGTCAAACCTCGGTTGTATCATCGGTTGATCTATTATCGCAAGGTCTACAATATCGAAATGAACCGTCCCGTCGGTATAGAATCGCAAACTGCTTATCTGCGCGATGAGATAAAAGCGATCAACCGATATAATGCCAAACGGTCGGACTTCGTGCGGTATTATCGTTCGGGTATGACGCATCTGGATTCGCTCTACTATCTGCGCGGTCGGGCCGATACGACGCTTTATCTCGAATCGTTTCACTACGAGCGCGACCCGAAGTTCTCGACCAATGCCGATTTCAAGGTGGCGAAGCTGTTGGCCAACGAACTGTTGTTGCCCTATCTCTATAAAGAGTTGGAGGCGTTGGAACAGCAGCAGACCGAACAATCGCTGCCTCGTGTCCGTATCACTTGGTGCGGAACGAAGACCGAACTCTACGAGCAGATCTTCGCATGGAACAGCCGCAAGGTTTTCGGAGAGGTTCCTTTGAGCCGATTACTCGATTATGTATCCACGGTTTTCAATATCGAGCTGAACCCGAACTATTCCCGTGCATTCGGCGATATGCGTATCCGCAACAAACAGACGCCTTTCCTCGATAGTCTTAAAGAGGCGTTAATCAAGCGGATGCAGACTTGGAAACGGGAGCGTAAAAAGAAATGAATGCGCCGACACATATCGGTATTCCGGCGTTTTCGTTCCATACAATCCCATTTTAGTTAACGTCGCAAAGCGGAAATGTGATTCGCTATATGCGTAGTCGGTTTATGTTCACTGAATTAAAAGCCATAGTTCCTAATAAGAGATACCCATATATAAAATCCGGTTTTCCCTTGAAATAGCATCCTGACAGTTTGTATATTATTGAAAATAAAAGCAAAACAATAATTTACAAAAGTCGTATAGATATGTGTTCGTCCGGTTTAGATACTCCCGACCTTTGTAACAAACAAAACAACAAAGGATTATGAGGTTGATTATTCTGGGATCGAAAACCCACGACGAACTTGTCGGGCGCATTGAGAAATTAGAACGGGCTGTTGCCGATGTGAAACACTCCGCAGTTCCCTGCGATGACGATTGGGTGGACGGCAGTACGGTATGCCGGTATTTGGGAATCAGTTCGCGCACGTTGCAGCGGCTTCGGTCGGATCGCGTGATCTCCTATTCGGCACTCAACCACAAGCTCTATTATACGTTGGGCGAAATCAAACGTGTCCTGCAAGAGCGTTCGGTCGAACGGCATAAAAAGTAGGCGCCATGATTCTGGATAAGGATTATTTCGACGGTTGGATGCAACGCCTCGTCGGATATTTGGAGCGTATCGAGAAACTGTGCGACCCCGAACCGAACACCTCCGTTCTGCCGGACGGGGATAGACTTTTGGACAATTACGACCTGTGCAAGATGCTCAACGTAAGCAAGCGTACCTTGCAACGCTATCGCACTTCCGGCGATTTGCCTTATCAAATGATCTATCACAAGACGTTCTATCGTGAATCGGACGTGTTGAGGTTCATCGAGCGTAATTTCAGCAATTTCCGCAAGATGAAAAAGGAGCAGGCGAACAATTCGTCGAACAGGATGCAATAAATCCGGCCGAAAATTTGTTGTATTACCAAATATTGGTAACTTTGCAGCAAAGGAGGTTTGTTATGAAAACGACATCGGTAGCCCTCGGAGCTTATTTCGAGAACTTCATCCAGTCCACCATCGCACAGGGACGTTATAACAATGCCAGCGAGGTCGTGCGGGCCGGTCTGCGGCTTTTGGAGGAGCAGGAAAGTCAGGTCGTAGCGTTGAAGAACGCTATCGACGAGGGTATTAAGAGCGGCGTTGCTGTCGGATTCGATCCGCAGCAGCACCTGCGAACGTTGAAAATGCAGCGACGCAATGGCTGAACTGCTATTCTCGAACAAAGCCGTCGAAGACCTCGCAGACATCTGGAATTATACGGTCGAAATGTGGTCGGAAGCGCAGGCCGACAAGTATTATGCGTTGTTGGTCGATACCTGCCGCGAGATTGCCGACAATCCCCACCCGCTCGGTCGGGAATACACGGAAATCAGGACGGGCTTATTCGGATACCGAACGGGAAAACACATCGTTTTCTATCGTTCGTTTTCCGACGATACGGTGGAGATCGTCCGCATCCTGCATGAGCGCATGGATTTGAAACACCGCATCGGAGAGTAACGTTCGATGCAAAGCAAATAAAAGCCGACGGCAACACCGTCGGCTTTCTCGTTACATCTTAAACCCTTTATTCGGAACAGGTTCGCTTTTGACTTGTGTCCCGACACGCCCGATGACGATCCGTCCGCCGGAGGTGTCGGCGATCTGTTGCAGCCGCGACGGAGCATAGGGCCGCTGTTCCTTGTCCGTAACCGGTTGTCGCGGGCTTTCGACGGCGGACTTCTCTCCAACCAGCTGACCGTTTTCCGGCATCTCTTCGCCTTGCTCGATGGGTTTGAGCGAGAGTTGTATCTTTCTGTCCAGCTCGGTCAGTTGGGCGCGCAGGGCCGTTAGTTCGGGTTCCTTGCGCCACGTTCCCTCCACGACGCTTTGCAGGGTGGGAATGTCTTTGGCGAGTTCCTCGTTCTTCTTTTGGAAGTTCTCCAACACCGTTTCGATGGTCGACAAGGCGTGCAGGAAGTTGAGCGACGCCAAACGCGGATCCGCCGCGATGTTGCCGTGGTTGTAGGAGTAGAGATAGTCGGCCTCGCCGCGCGCATAGAAACGGTTTTGCGTAAAGTCGAATCCGTCCTTTTCCGTCGTTTCGCTCTTCACGACCAGCTCGAATCCGTAAAGGATTCCGATCGTTTGCAGCTCTCCGCCCGTGCGGGCCGTCTCGGCGATGTGGTTGAGCTGCTTGCCGATGAGTTTCGGATCGGAGGTTTCCAGCCCGTCGAGCTTCACGGGATTGCGGTACGAGCCGTCCGCGTTCAGCTGAACACGGGCCTTGAAATGTTCCAAATCCTTGCTTATACCCTCGATTTTGGCGTCGTTCTTCTTCATTGCGGCCACAAGGGTGTCCAACTTGTAACGGCTCGACGACTTGCCGCGCACGAAGGCCTGCCGCTCGCTTTCGAGCGTGGCGATCTTCTTTTCCAAACGGGCCTTTTCCAGCAGATCGGTGTTGCCCGACAGAATGGCGACGTACTCGGAGAAGTTCATGCCGCTCTTTTCGTCGATAGCTCCCTCGTCGATGGTACGGCTGCCCATGTTGTTGGTCTTGAGCTGCCGGATGAAGAGCTGCTTGTTGTGCAGCAGGCCGAACTTGTAGGCGTCGAGCGACTTCTCGACGGCATACAGAATCACGTCCACCTTGTTGTCGGCATGGTATTTCGCCACTTCGTTGCCGGTTCGGATACCGCGGCCGTCGCGTTGTTCGAGGTCGCTGGGCCGCCACGGGCTGTCGAGGTGATGGATCGCCACGCACCGCTTCTGGGCATTGACACCCGTGCCGAGCATCTCGGTCGAGCCGAACAAGACGCGGATTCTGCCGGCATTCATGTCGGCGATCAAGGCCTTGCGGGACTTCTCGCTCGTCGCCTCCTGTATGAAGCGCACCTCGCTCGGCGGTATGCCGTAGTTCTCCACGAGCTTGCGTTTCACCTCGGAATAAACATTCCAATCGCTGCCGCCTTTGTAGGTTCCCAAATCCGAGAATACGAACTGAGTGCCTTTCTGTTCGTCGTAGCGGCGGTAGTAATCGGCAATCATCTTGGCGCAGTGGCTCGCCTTGTTGTCCACGTGGTCGCCGTAGCGGTCGGGGTCGATCATGCGCATGTCGAGCGACATCTTGCGGGCGTAGTCCGTGGCGATGAGCATCTTCGCTTTCTCCTCGCTTTGCGACAACGGCCCGGGGCCCAACAGCTCGCCCTTGCCGCTTTTGGCGAACTCCATCAGCTTCTCGATGAACTCCGCTTGGTCGGGCGTCGGCGGAATGTTGTGCAGAATCTCATTCTTCTGCGGGCGGTCGATGCCGATGTCCTCGGCCGAACGGTAGTCGGTAATCTCCGAGTAGAACGCCGCCAGTTCGGGCACCTTGATGAAGTAGCGGAACCGTTCTTTCTGCACTACTTCGTTGGTTACGGAGAACTCGTAGTCGATGGTCTTCTTGGCGAAGATAGCGGCCCACGCATCGAACGTGCGGATGTTCTGCCGCTCCAGCTCTTTCGGGCGTAGGTACTTGAACAACAGATACAGTTCCGTCAGGGAGTTGCTGATGGTCGTGCCGGAGAGGAACGTGGCACCCAGATCGCGTCCCGTGCGCTCCTGTATGGTGCGTAGGGCGAAGAGCATGTTGAGTGCCCGCTGCGACCCGTCGGGGTTGCCCAACCCCGCCACGCGGTCGTGGCGCGTGGTGAAGGTCAGGTTCTTGAACTTGTGGCTCTCGTCCACGTAGATATGGTCGATGCCCATCAGGCGGAAATCCACCGCATCGTCCTTGCGTGTTTCGAGCGTGTGCATGACGGTCTGCAACTTGGCTTCCAGATTCGCCTTGCGCTTGATGCAGCCTTTGAGCATGGCGCGGGATACGTCCCGTCCCTGCGATTGCAGGACGGCGAGGTTCTCGTCCACGCTGTCCAACTCGGCCTGCAAAATCTCCTGCTGCACCTCCGGCGACTGGGGAATCATGCCGAACTGCTCGTGCGAGAGAATCACGGCGTCCCAGTCGTTGTTCTTGATGAGGTTGAAGATGCGTTCGCGGTTCTTGGGCGTGAAATCCTCCTTGCCGGGATAGAGCACCTTCGCCGACGGATAGGCCGTGCAGAACGTGCGGGCGATCTCGTGGATGTTGGCTTTCAGCCCGATGATAAGGGGCTTGTTGGCCAGTCCGAGGCGCTTCTTTTCGTAGGCTCCGCAGCACATGATGAGGGTCTTGCCGCCGCCCACCTCGTGGTCGATGATGCCGCCGCCGAGCATCTTGTCCATCCAGATGGCATCTTTCTGACTTCGGTATAGGTCGGGAATGCCCAGTCCTTTCAGGTCGAGGTCGGGGAACGTCTGGTGCGAGCCGTCGTACTGCGGCCGCACGAAGCAGTTGAACGTGCGGTTGTAGAGGTCGGTGAGCCGATCCTTGAAGTCGGGCGTCTGCTCGCGCAGCCAGTCGGGAAAGGCGTTGCGTATCTCGTCGATCTTGCTGTTGGCGAGCTGTATGGCCTCGCCGTCGCGTACCTTGACCTCTTTCAGCTCCCCGTCTATGAGCTTCGTAACCTTCTTGGTGATGTCGGGCGAGGTGTTTTGCAGGGCGTGCTTCAACAAGTGGAGGCCGTTGTATTTGCGGCTTTGCGAATCGACGGCGTACTGGTGCAGAATCTTCGCATTCAGTCCGGAGGCCTTGACGCTGTATTCGTCGATGTCGGGAGCGTAGCTTACCTTGACCTCCGTGTCGAAGAGGTTGGAGACGAACCGCTCGTAGACGCCTTTGGGAATCCAGCGCTCACCGAAGTTGAAGTCGAGGTCGTCGAACGCAATGGGCTTCGGGGCCGCTTCCCGCAGGGCCGCGAGCGATTCCCGTATCGCCTCGTTGTCGGGGTCGCGCTCCAGAAAAGTCTGCACGCGGTCGGCTTTCTCGATGACGTTGCCCGCGATGAACTTGTCAGCGATCTCGTAGGTGCCGAGCATGGGATTGAAGTAGATGCGTCCTTTCAGTTCGTCGAGCATCTGCGGCTGCGTGGCTCCCGTGAGCGAAGCCATGTACTCCAAGTCGACCCGTCCGTATTTGTTCAGGCTGGCGACTAACGCCTCGTTCGCATCGTCGGCATGGGTGATCTCGTTGGGATTGAACGCTACGGGATGGTCGAAGATGTCGGCCTTGCGGGCCTTGCCGTCGATGTAGCGTTCCAGCGACAGAATCTCCGTTCCCCGCGCATCCATCTTGATAAGGTCGAGGTTGCGTTTGTCGTTGAGCCGCCCGAAGCGTTCCGCGAAGTCGTCGTACAGGCGGTTGAGCATCTCGCGCAGCGCGGGGTTCTCCGTCTGCGTCTGTGCCTCGTTCTCGTAGAGGTGGAAATAGGTGTCGCGTATCTCGATGTAAAGGGAGGCTTTCGCGCGCTGTGTCGGCGAAAGGTTCAGCGGGTGGAACATGGGACGCAGGGCGTCGATGTCGCGCAAATAGCCGACACGGTTGTTCTCGTCCATGACCAACGAACCCTCCCGATGGTGCGGCAGCATTTCCCCGCCGAACGCTCGCGGCTCCGTATCGACCGGTTGTTCAGTCGATGCGACACGTGCCGGCCGCTGCCCGGTCTGCCGTGCCCGACCCTCGGCGGCTTCCTGCCGAAGTTCCGCGCGTCGTTCGGGCGAAAGCCCCATCATCATCTCGTAAAATCCGTTGATGGGCGGATTGTCCTCCCAGTTCAGGCTGGCATACAACGCTTCGGGGTCGTGCGGCTCCTGCGGCGACGGCTCGATCGGTTCCGAGGGTTGCGGCTCCGCAGGTGCGGGTTGGGAAAAAAGCGACGGCTGCGGCACTTTTCGCGGCAGCGCACGGCGCGTTTTGCGCTTGGGGGCTGTCTGGCTGCGCTCCTGCTGAGTGAAGCCGAACAGGTCGTAGAGCGTCAGGAGCGGTTCCTGCGGCGCGACAGCTTCCGCGGATTGCGGGGCGGCGGGAGCATCGAAAAGCGAACCGCCGGATTCGGTCGCCGTATTTGGCTCCGGTTCCGAAGTCGCCCGTGCTGCTTGCATCTTCGTTTCGACCCTCTCTTCGATGCCGAAATCTTCGGGCTGCGGAGGTCTTGCTTCCCATAGCTGCCGCTCCTTTTCCGCCGCCCACGCCCCGAAGTCGGCCAAGTCTTCGGCCGAGGGCGCCGGCTCCGCCGTCTGCTGCGGAGTATCTATTTCGGTAATCTCGCCCGTCTCGGTATCGAGCCTGTAACCTTGCGTTTCCATCTCGGCGACGATGCGGCTACTCTCCTCCGCTGTGGGAGTTTGTGCCTGCTGCGGTCGGGACATCTGCTGCCGCACCTCCTCTTCGGGAGCATGGGAGAGGTAGTACTCCAAGTCGAGGTTCGCACGAAGGTCGTCCGAGAGCATCCGGCGCAATTCGTCGGCGATGGCCGCGACGCCTCCCGTGTGCGTGAACTCCATCGCCGGTTTCCCGTAAGGGTCTGTTCCGACCTTCGCGTCGGTGTGGATCACCCGGTCGAACGTGCGGAACAGATTGCTGACCTGAATGCCGTTCGAGAGCTTGCGCGATTCGATGAAGTCCCGTTGTCGCGGCGTCGGCTCGCCGGAGCGTCGTTTCTTCTGCAAGATCACCAAGTCGCTACCGACCTCCGTGCCGGCATGTTCCGTGAAGAGGTCGTTGGGCAGACGCACGGCCGACACGACGTCGCAACGCTCCATGAGCCATTCGCGCACGGGGCGGTTGCGTTCCGCATTCAGCACGCCCTGCGAGGTGATGAAGGCCATGATGCCGCCCTCGCGCACCGTGTCGGCGGTCTTCATGAAGAAGTAGTTGTGCAGCGTGCGTGTTCCCTGACGGCGCACAAGGTCGGTATGGGTCGAGAAAAACGGGTCGAACAAAGCCACGTCCCCGAACGGGATGTTGCTTACGGCCATGTCGAAATGACCGGCGTATTTGGGTTCGATGCTCTCGTAACCCTGCGCCCGCACGCGGTTTCGCGGGTGCAGGTGTTTCAGGATAAGGGCCGTCGTCGGGTCTTTCTCGAAGCAGGTGATCTCGGCGCGGAGGTCGTGCCTCTCCACGGCCTCGGAGAAGATGCCCGTACCGGCACTTGGGTCGAGGACGCGTCGCGGTTCGAGGCCCGCACGGCGGATCGTATCGATGATTGTCTGCGCCACTTCGGGCGGGGTGTAGAATGCGGTCAGCACCGAATTCTTGATTCCGTCGATGTAGCGTTTGTACTCCCGCTCGCCCGCGGTGTTCGCTCGGATAAGCTCGTGCAACTCCTTTACGAGTGCGGCCATGCCGTCGGCGTCCTGCTTTTCGGTCGGAGCTTCCAGCACCTCCTTGATGGCCCCGAAGCCGCTGTATGCGGCAAGCCGTGCGACTTCCTCCGGGGACGGCTCGTGCGGCTCCCGTTCGAGCGCGAAAGCTGCTTTCAGCGCGTCGATGTTTCGGCGAAGATGCGCCCTCTTATTGTAAGCCATCTTCGAGAAGTATTTGAACGGTTCCGGTAAGTTCGGTGTAGAGACGCTCGTATGCGGGCGTTGCGGCGAAGTCGTCCGCAAGGTCGTACTTCGTCAGCATATCGCGGAGTGCAGGTCGAGCAAGCAGCCGGAGTGCCGCCGTGCGGGCGGCCTCTTCGGGAACCTCCGTGGCGAACTCGTCCCAAAGAATATGAACCAGCGTATCGTAGACCGAGAAATGAAGCCCGCGGTAAAGTTCCTCGCTTGCGGCCGCCTCGGCTTCGGGGTGCGTGGCACCCGTGCGGATCGCCTCGCTGTACGCTTCGGCGGCACGGTCGGCGCGCCGGGCGATGAACGAGCTGTCGTCGGCGAGTGTCGGATGGCTCCCGCGCAGGAACGAGAGGAGCGAAAGTCCGTAATAGGACAGTTTCCCCGAAAGGGGTATTCGTTTGTCTGACATGATTCGGATTTTTTAGCGGTTGGAAAATGGGGAAAGAGAAAAAGCGCTCCGGGTTCCCACCCGAAGCGCCGCCACTAAAAAATCCATCAGACAAGCAATCATCCTGTCATGATAAGATTCTTCAGCGGCAAAGGTAACGATTATTTCCGTTTGTTTCCCTGTCCCCGTTTCGGATTGTTGCGCGGTGCGAAGTCGAAGACGGTCTTATACTCCTTGTCGAGCATAACGGCCGCGTCGAACTTGTCGCCGTTGTTTTTAGAAAACCCTTTGATGACCGAGGTTCGGCCTTTGGTCAGCAACTCGGCGAGCTGGGCGTCCGTAAGCTGCTTGCGGGCGACGGTGCGCCAGACGGTAAGGCCGCAGTCGGGGTTCCTGCATTTGGCGACTTTCAGATAGAAAACCGCCTCCTTGCCGCACCGCGGACAGATGGCTCCGGGACGTGCCGCGCCCTCGACCTTGACCGCCAGCAGCTCTTTGGCGATCTGTGCGGCGTAGACCTCGATACCCCGATGGAACGTGAAAGCGTCCATCTCGCCCGTAGCGATCTTCGCCAGCGCCAGCTCCCAGCCGCCCGTCATGGCGACGTCGGCGATCTTCTTGTCCTTGACGATTCCGTACACGGCCAGTCCCTTGTCGGTCGGCAGGAGCGACTTCTTCTCGCGGCGGATGTAGTCGCGGGTGAGGAGCGTTTCGATGATGGCGGCACGGGTCGCGGGCGTTCCGATGCCGGAATCTTTCATCGCCTCGCGCTCGGCCTCGTCCGCCAGTTCACGCCCGGCCGTCTCCATCGCCGAGAGCAGGGAACTCTCCGTATGGATGGGCCGCGGCTTGGTCTGCTTGCGCTCCGCGTCGCAACCCTTGACCGGCAAAAGGTCGTTCTTGTCGAGCGCGGGCAACGCCGCCGTCGTGTCGTCCGGCCGCTCCTCCGGCTCCCGCCGGACTTTGCGCCAGCCGCCCTCCCTGACGACCGTACCTTTGGCGACGAACTCCATGCCGCCGCACTCCAGCCGGGCCGTCGATACCTCTTTGATGCAGGCCTTGCCGAAAGCCTCGACCATACGTCCGGCAATCAGGTCGTAGATCGTCTGTTCCTCGGCCGGCAGTCCCGTCGGCATGACCTCTGTGATGAGCAGGGCGTGGTGATCCGTTACCTTGTCGTTGTCTATGGAGCGCCGGTTGATCTCCGACCCGGCGACGGCGACCGCCTCCGGCCCGAACTGCGGATGATTCCGCAGGGCCGAGAGCAGCGGGCGGATCTCCGCGGCGACGTCTTCGGGGATATGGCGCGAGCCGGTACGGGGATAGGTGATGTGCTTCTTCTCGTAGAGCGATTGGGCGATGCCGAGCGTCTTGTCGGCCGAGAAACCGTAGTGCGTGTTGGCATCCTTTTGAAGTGTCGTGAGGTCGTAGAGCAAAGGCGGCTGCTCCTTCACCTCCTTGCGCTCGACTTCGACGACGCGCACCCCGTCGGCATCCATGACGGCGGCATAGGCTGTTTGCGCCGCATGCTCGTCGTCGAATCGTTGTGTCGAAAGAGCGGCGAAGAGCGTCGCATCTTTGGCCGTAGAGAGTTTGAGCTGGAAATAGGTTGCGGGCGTGAAAGCCTTGTTTTCCAGATAGCGGGAGCAGATGATGGCCAGTGTGGGAGTCTGCACGCGGCCGAGCGACCACACGCCGCGTCCGGCGGCCACGGCGAGAGCCTGCGAGGCGTTGATGCCCACGACCCAATCGGCCTCGCTGCGGGCTTTGGCCGAGAGGTAGAGGTTGTCGTACTCCGCGCCCGGCCGCAGGTGCTGCAACCCCTCGCGGATCGCCTTGTCGGTAAGGCTGCTGATCCATAGCCGCACGAAAGGCTTGCGGCATTCCAGAAACGTGTAGATATAACGGAAGATCAACTCGCCCTCGCGGCCTGCGTCGGTGGCGACGACGATGCGGTCGGCGATGTCGAACAGTTCCTTGATGACGGAGAGTTGTTTCAGTACGCCCGGATCGGACTTGTACTCCTTGCCCTCCTTGATTTGACGTGGCAGGAGCGTGAACTTGGGCGGCAGGATCGGCAAATTCTCAGCCCGGAATCCCTCGATGCCGTACTGCTGGGGCATGGCCAAGCCGACCAGATGGCCGAAAGCCCATGTTACGGCGTAGCCGTTGCCCTCGATATAACCCTCCTTGCGGTTGCGGGCGCCTACGATGGCGGCGATCTCCCGCGCCACCGAGGGCTTTTCTGCGATGATTACTTGCATGATTGTTTCGGATTTTTTAGTGGTTTCGCTGTTCTTGTTCTTTTTTCAGACGGGCGATCAGTTTACGGTCGTAGTAGACGTGGTTGCCGTTCTCGTCGTAGTACCGGCTGTCGTCGTACTCCCGGTCGTCCTGCGGCAGACGACTACCCAGATGCAGGTATAGGCCGATGACCCCGATATTTAGGAGTACCAGCACCCCGATGATGACATAAATCGTGTTCATACCGTCAATGTTTCAGGCCTTTGGAGTTACTCTTGCGGTAGGTGCGGGCGGCACGTTTCTCCTGCGTCGGCGTGGGTTGCTGCTGCCCCTGTTTGAGCGGCTCTTTCACGTTCTTGACCGTCTCGACCGTCTTGCCCTCGGAATTGACGGCCACCTGCGTGCGGCTTTCGGCGGCGGGCTTCACCTCCGCGCCCTGACGCTTGGCACGGTCGGGGTTCCATTTGAAGAAGTCCATCTTCCCCAGCTCGAAATTGGGCTTGACCCAAGCGTTGAAAGGCTCGCCATGACCGTCCTTCACCATTCCCTTGATGTAGAACGCCTTGACATCGGCACGTTTGGAGGGGTCTTTGACGGCCTCCGACCACTGCTTGTAGGCCTCGTCGGGAACGGCGGCTTTGAGGATCATGTGATGGATCGTGAGTTCGGGGGCTTTGCCCATCTCCTTTGCCTCCCGACCGTCCCGCTCGGTACGCCGCTGGGTGTGGATGGCTCGGTTCTCGGCCTGATAACGCTTGCGATCCAGACCGTCGTAGGAGAACTCGTAGTTGCGTTCGGCGGCGTCGATCTGAATATAGGCGTCCCGCTTATAGCCGGCACGGGTGGTGTACCCCTCCAACAAGACCTTGCCGCCGCCGTAGAAGTCGATTTGTCGGCCCTCGGAGAGTTCGGCATTCTTGATGGTGGCGCGTTTCTCCAACAGTTCGACGGGCATATACTCCAGTGTATTCGTCCACTTGTCGCGCGAAACATAACAAGGAGTGAGTTTTCCCGGCTCCAGTTCGAGGTCGAGCACCTTACCGGCATGACGGCCGTTCGTGAGGTTGTTTTTCACCTCGTCGTCGAGCAATACCCCGTGGAAAGGCACGTCGAGATTCGGCCTCTCCTGCCAGTAATGGGGAATGACTTTCAGCGAGCCGTCGGCCTGCTCTTCGAGCGATACGCGTCCTTTGGTAGCGACGCGCAGGCCGCTCTCCAATTCGGGGTTCATATCCACCAGACCGTTCGACTTGTGGCCGTAAGACATGGCCCGCAGGTGCGGCTCGATGTCCTCCATGCGGATACCTTTCTTGGCCAAATCGTCGAGGTCGATCTTCGAGGTGTCCAGCGGCTCGAAACGCTGCTCCTGCGCTTGAACCCGTTCGGCGGGATTCACCCGATACTGTTCCAGCGTCTGCGGGTCGAAATCGAGGCGGATCAGGTTGTCGAGGGCACGCTCCGCCATGATGAAGATGCCCGTGTGCGAGGGGTTCTCGGCCTCCTGCATGAACTTCTTGAAGAAGGTTTCAAGAGCCGAATCCTGCGTGTTCACGTTGAGCAGGTCGGCGACATTCTGTTGTGTAGGTTCGATAGTGTGGAGATTGCCCACCGAATCCATACCTGTAACGGCCCGGATGCGGCCGTCATCGGCTTGCTGAACGAGCATGACTTGTTTGGCTTCGTTCGTTTGTTTTTCGTCCATAATTACGATTTTTAATCAGCACCAATAGCGATGCGAGGACGAAAATAAGGGTAACTTACTGTACGGAAAAGAGTTGAAAAGCCTATGGAAGCGTCCGGCGCAGAAGTGGACGTTTGTGGCGTCGAAGATGGAAATCGCGGGTGGCGATTGTCCGAATGTGAAAATCGCCAGTGTAGAATACGATTTTCGTATAAAAATCGTCAGCTGCAAGAAAAGAATACGGCTTGGGGATTGCCAAGCCGTATTACACATAGTAGACGTGCGTTTTCGGTATTATCCGATTTTCCCCATCTTCAATTCGGTTTTCAGTATTTCGTACACATAAGCCGAACTTTCGATATAAAGTCCGGACTGCGGATCGGAGAGTTTGGTGAACGTCTCCGAATTGTGGAACATAGCGATCGCTTCGGTTAGGGTCAGACCTTTATCTTCCATGAGATAAGCCACGATGTCTTTGGTGATGCCTTCGACGAGGTATTGTATTTTCTTATCGCTCATAATCTTTCGAGGTATTGGACGGCACGTGCCGAGTGAAAGAAATATTGCGACGAGATTTTCTTGTAACGCAGTCCTGCCACCAGCATCGGCAAGTCGATGATTCCGTCGTCGAAATTGCGGAAAAGCGTGGCGATGGTATCATCCGCCACAGGGCCGATTACGATGTCGTAATCGTGGACGGGGTGTCTCCCTTCGCGGCTGCGGTTCGCCATGACGAACAACGCCCACTCTTCGTTCGGCTCCGAGAACCGCTTTACAGCTAATATTCCATCTGCCATAGCCGCCGCATCGTCGAACTCGAATGCGGTAACCACCGGCTCTCCGCCGTATATGGTTGCCGTGCGACGGGCCATCTGCACGGCCTGCTCCTCGATTTCGGTGAGGTAAAATCCCTGTCCGAAATCCTTGTAGGGTTTGCATCGGGCGAAATCTATCTGCTCGATAATGATGTTGGAGCCGTGATAGAGTTTCATCGTATGCCTCCTCCGTTGTTGAAACAAACCTGCGTCAAATCCTGTATGCTGTCCTGCAACGAAAGCAAGTGTTCCGCCTCGAAATGCTCGGCGAGGAAATCCAGCCCTTTGTATCGGTTCAAATAGTTGCTGGCTTCGCGCACGGTCATCCCATGCGTCGTGGCGAACTCGCCGATATTGGCTACGATGTAACCGATGACGCGACGATCTATCCGCGTTGTCGGATGCAAACTTACCGAAGCCGAGAGGTTGAGCGCATCCAGCACCTTTGTAACCGTCTTGATGGTCAGGCCACGTCCGCTCTCTATCTTGGAAATCTGGGCCTTGCCCACGCCGACGCGCTGCCCCAGCTCCTCCTGCGTAAGGCCCCGACGCATGCGCTCGCCATGAATCAATGCTCCGATATGATCTATTCTCGTATTCATATCCATTGTTTTTGCAAATATAATGCAAGGTTTCCTATTTTGGAAACTTTTATACGGAAACTTTGTCTGAATAATGATATACATTGAAAATATCTGCTTATTAGTCCTGTTCCGGAAGCAGCTTACATAGCACCGGATCGTTCTTGATTCGTTCAAGTTCTTCGGCGACGATCTGGCTCGCTTCGGCCTTGATGCGTTCGTAGTTCTCTTGCACCACCTCTTTCATGCGGTCAATTCCCTCCTCGTCCGTGAAGTCGGTGATGAGAGGTATCTTTTGATACTTGGCCGTTTCGGCCTTGACTTTCGCACTGTCCACAACGATCTCGGCATGAAAAATCTTCTGGTCGATGCGTTCGTCGAAGTTGTCGGCCACAGCTCCGACGAACATGCCCTGCGTGAGCGTCGAAATCTTCGATTGCGGGATAAGGCTGTCCATCTGCGTCGATATGGAGGTAGAGGTATCGTTGCGGTTGATGGTCATCGACTGCCGTTTCTGCAAGACCTTTCCGAAGCGTTCCGATAGCGTCTTGGCCGTTTCGCCGACCACTTGCCCGGAGAAGATGTTGCCGACAGTGTTCATCACCACTGCGGCCTCCTTGTCGCCGTAGTCGCGCTTGAGCTGCGAGAAGTCCTGAAATCCGAGGAGCGTGGCTACTTTGTTCGAGCGAGCCGTAGCTATAAGATTGTCCAACCCCTTGAAATAGATTGTCGGCAGCTCGTCGATGATAATCGAGGATTTGAGTTGCCCTTTCTTATTGACGAGTTTCACGATGCGCGAGTTGTACAGACCCAATGCCGCCCCGTAGATGTTCTGCCGGTCGGGATTATTTCCTACGACCAACACTTTCGGATCGTCGGGATTGTTGATGTCGAGCGTGAACTCGTCGCCCGACATGACCCAGTAGAGCTGCGGCGAAATCATGCGCGAGAGCGGAATCTTGGCCGAGGCGATCTGCCCCTGCAACTGGTCTTGCGCTCCGCCGAGCCATGCGTCCATAAAGGGCGAGAGGTAGTTTTCCAGTTCGGGATAGGAGGTCAGTATCGGGAAAATATCCTCGTAGCGTTTGTTCAGGAACTCGACGGCGTGCGGGAAGGTGCAGTATCGGCCACCCTTGTAGATCCGCAGGTACCAGATAATCGCTGCAAAGAGGATAATGGGCGATTCGACGAAGAAGTCGCCCTGCTTCTGTACCCACGTGCGGTTGAGATTCAGCATGATCGTGTAGGCCGATTCGTAGGCGTCGGAAATATCGGTCATGAAATCGGGATTGATCGGATTGCAGCGATGCGAACGTCGCGGGTCGTCGAAGTTGATGACGTAGAACGTCGGTACTTTCTCGTACCCTCCTTGATTGTTGAGCAGATGGTTGTAGGCTATTTCCGAGAGGTCGGGAAATTTGAAGTCGTAGAGATACATGGCGAACCCTTTCTCAATCTGCTGCTTGATGAATTGATTGACGACAGCATAGCTCTTACCTGAACCCGGCGTGCCGAGTACGATCGCCGCGCGAAACGGATTCACAACGTTAATCCAGCCGTCGTTCCACCGCTTGCGGTAGTAGAAACGCGTAGGCAGGTTCACGGAGTATTCATTGGTCAGGAGGCGCGTTTCCTGTTGGAACGATTCGTTCTCGGTGTTGAACACGTCGTCCATCAGGTTGTGCTTCAGCAGGCGCGACATCCATACGCCGCCCATAAGCAGACAGATATATCCAGCGGATAAGGTCAGTATGTAAAAGGCTGCGTTCGCCACCGCCGGAAGCGGCAATGCCAGCAGCCACCAGTTGAAGAAGAACAGCACGCCGCCCGCCGAGAGTGCCGCGATGATTTTCCTCCACGTGAGTTTCTCCGCCTTCACGCCTTTCGTTCCCAGACACGAGAGGGCAAGGAATACGACGGCGAAGAGTTTCGTCCAAAGTATGTTGCCGAACAATCCGGCCGTGCGGTCGAAGTTCAGCAGGATTCTGTCGACCACGCCGATACGGATCCCCCAATCCACGATCTGCTCGTAGCAGAACCAGTAGATGTTGATTACGACGAACAAGATGCTCAATGCCCGCATGAAATCCATGACTTTCGCCAGACCCCGAAGGTCGTCTTCCTGTTGCATAAGAGTGAGTTTTTAGTGATGAATAAATTCGGTTTATAATTTTCTGTTCCGTGCGTTTCTCGTTTTGCGTTTTTCGCTCGGCCTGTTTTCCGGCTCCGGCCGTACCGAGCGAGTATCCGCTCCGGCAGTTTGCCGCCTGCCGAACCGCTCCTCGAACGCATTGGCCGAGTAGGCTTTGCCCAAGCGCGAACCGTTCGCAACGCAGCGGTTCTCGTGGTCGATGAACGTAACGCCCACGATGCGTCCCGTATCGTTGCGCCGCAGATAAAGGTCGATGCGGAACGCTTGCAGGCGTTCGCGCAAGGTCTGTTCGGTCGTCGCTTCGCTCAATGCCTCGCCGACCCGATGCCGAAGTCGTTCCCGTTCGTCGCCTTGCTTGAAGCGTTCGCCGCAGCGGGCCATGTGCCGTTCCAGTTCTTCGAGGCCGACCGCCTTGCCGAATACGGACGCTTTGAGCGGAGCCGCCACGGCCTTGTCGCCGCTTTCGTCCAACGCCGTGTAGAGCAAGCCCCGATACGGTATGCCGTTGCGTGTGCCGCGCACCTCCTCCACACCGACGTTGTATCGTGAGAGCAAAGCTCGGAACTCGCCGAGTGTCTGAAACCGATACATGGCAGCAGCCGGTTTCACGATGGCTCCGATCCGACGTTTCAGGTCGCCTTTGGAGAGGTCGACGGCTGTCAACCGCCAATCCTCCGTTCGCTTTCGACTTTTGGCCGGGCACAATCCGTATTCGCGTTCCAGCTCTTCGGTAACGGCGACGCTGCGTTCATTGCGACGACCGTCTTTGATTTTGCGTCCGTCTCGTCCGACCTGCACCGATACGATATGAATATGTCGGCGGTCGATGTCGGTATGCTTGAATACGATGTAGGGTTGCTCGCCCCAACCCATACGCTCCATATACTTCTCGGCTATTTCGGCAAACTGTTCGTCGGTCAGACGGTCTTCGGGATCGGGATTGAGCGAGATGTGGACGACCGGTTTTTCGGTGCGGTAGTGCTGCGGCATCCAGCGCAGAAGTTCTTCGGCCGTCTGGGCGACGTTGAACAGTCCGTCGGTCGGCTCCCGCAGAATATGCGTCAGAAGCACCTCGCCGTTGCCGCGGTCTACTTTCTGCTGGTTGTAGGCAAGTGCTCCGTAAATGTTATTTCCGGTGGTGATCTTGGCTACCATCGCTCTCTGAACTCTTCGCAAAGCGCAATGATCCTTTGCCCGACCGCAGCCAGTTCGCGCGTTTCATTCTCCAATTTGTAGAGCATAGCGAGTGCTTTTCGCTCCGAGAAATGGGTGTGCAGCAGCTTCACGATTTGATTATAGTTGGTTCCTACGGCTCGGAATTGAGCGTGGAATTGCGTCAGCTTGGCCACGTATTCCATCGTTCCGCGGTCGCTTTTTATCACACGGAACACGTCGCCGAAGACCCGTGCTTTGATAAAAGCGGCTTTCGACAATAGTCCCGATTGCTCATACATCGTCAGAAATCGGGCATGTTCCGTGTCGGTAAACCGTACCATGACGCAATGCGAAGCGGTATCCGTTTTCGCGGGGCGTCCCCCTCGACCTTTGCGGGTCGGTCTGTTTTTCTCCATAATCGAAATTTTTACGGTGAGGCCATCGCCTTGCCGGTTACTGAAAATTACGATTCTTTCGTGGCGGAGCCGCCTGTCGAAAAGCACCGACTTCGGAGGTGCTTTCACCCCCTTGCGGGCAAGCTGTTTTCCGTTACGGAAATAGTTTCGGGTAACGGAAAACACAGCTTGCTGTTTGCCCTTTGCAAACATGTCCGTCCGCTCGTCGGACGGACTATCGAACAAGCCGCCGTAAAAACGGGCAAGGCGGCTTCAATCCACGTCGGAATCGTTTCACGGAGCAAAGATACCGACCTATTCAACAAACTTAACAACAGCCGATTGCGCCACTCGATGCCACTTCGGCGCCACAAGCGACCATAGCGAAAATCGGGCGTATAATCGACCCTGATAAGGGCTTTCTTTGCGGATGCAAACACACGTAAACAGCTATATGTACATATGTCTGCGTGCGGATATGGACAGTTGAATGCCGGCGCACGCAAATGAATAAACAGCTGTTCACCTGCCTATGCAAACAGATTTTTATGCAGATAAAAAATCGAGTAATCGAACACGCACGGATGCACGTGCGCACCAACGCACCGGCGTATGTGCCTGACAGCGTACATGCGTTGGTGCGCAGAGATACGCATATAGGCATCTGCGCAAACAAAACGATGCACACACAATTAACCGATTGTATAACTAAAAAACAGTAACGATGAAAGGAAAAACAAAATTCGTCGCCTTCTCGACCCAGAAAGGCGGAGCAGGAAAAACGACGCTCACGGTATTGGTCGCCTCGTACCTGCATTATGTAAAAGGATTCGACGTCGCGGTCATCGACTGCGACTATCCCCAGCACTCCATCGTCGAGATGCGTGATCGGGATTTGAAGCTGGCGCTCGAAGACGAACACTACAAACGTCTGGCCTATGACCAGTTTTCACGATTGGAGAAGAAAGCCTATCCGGTCGTGGAAAGCAATACGAAAGAGGCGTTGGCCGATGCCGAGTATCTGCTCCCGCAAGGCGATTTCGATTATGTGTTTTTCGACCTGCCCGGAACGATCAACAATGAGGATCTGGTTCATACGCTGGCGCGTATGGATTATATCATCGCACCGATCTGTGCCGACCGTGTGGTCATGGAGAGTACGCTCAACTATGCCGTCGTGGTCGAGGATCATATCATGAGCAGTGCGAAGTCGCAAATCAAAGCTATCTACCTGTTATGGAATATGGTGGACGGACGCGAGAAAACAGAACTGTACGAGGTCTACGAAGCGGTCATGAAAGACCTGCATCTCACGGTTCTGAAAACTTTTCTGCCCGACACGAAGCGTTTCCGCCGGGAGCAGAGTACCAACCGCCGCGCCGTGTTCCGCTCCACGCTGTTCCCTGCCGACCGTTCCCTCGTGCGAGGCAGCAACCTCGACAAGTTGGTCGATGAACTGATCGAACTGTTAAAATAGCCGGTCATGATAACCAAAGAACATGATGACGGTCTGGATGCCTCTTTCATCATCAGCCAGACGAAAAGTCGAAGTCGTTCTCCGCAGCCCGGAACTTCCGAACGAGCGGAGCCGCAACTCGCCGATACGATACCTGCCGTTGCGGATTCCAACGTCCCGAAAGAAGAAGTGCGCCGCCGAAAAGGCAAGGGCGCGGATTACGAAAGTCTTTTCATCCGCCATGCGGCCTCCAACACCCGCAGCGGCAAGACGGTCTACATCCGCAAGGAGTTCCATGAACGCCTTACGCGCATCGTGCAGGTGATCGGCCGAAACGAGGTGTCGCTGTACAGCTACCTCGACA
>JAMPGH010000001.1:1521760-1550748 GCA_023664045.1 Alistipes senegalensis
GCCGTAGCGGAGCCGGTATGGATGGAATCTGTTTCAGTAGCTTCAAAGGTTCGGGGTTCGCTCACGACAAGATTTTTGCGGGAAATACGCTTCGACCGCAGGGAGCAAGGAAGATTTTCCGCAAAACCGCCCGCCGGCCCGATCTTGCACGAGCGTAAAGCCCGAAAATACCTTTGCTACTGCAACAGATTCATCCGCTCTATACCGGTTTCGTCGGATGGTAAAAAGTCGGGGAGAAGGTTATGGGTGAAGAAGCACAGAGAAAAACATCGAGCCGTGAACATGCAACTGGGGTGTGTTCACGGCCGAAGTGCGACGTTGCCGAAACCGAATACGGCAAAGCACGGAGCCATGCGCCGCCACTTCGGCGCCACAGGCTTCCATATGCGAATGGGAGCTCATCGGGCAACGTCTATTTGTCTATATTTGAGCGTCCGGGAAGCAAAAACGAATCAAGATTATGGAAATCGTAAGTATAGATACGCGGATTTTCGACGAAATGATCCGACAGGTGAAAGCCGTCGAGGGAAAGGCGGTTTCGCTATGCCGCCGACAAGAAGATTTGGGGTTGAAAAAGTGGCTGGATAATCAGGAGGTATGCCAGATACTGGGAATATCCGTGCGCACGCTGCAAACCTATCGGGAGAAAGGACTGCTGCCCAGCACCAGCATCAAGCACAAGATCTTCTACAAGCCCGAAGATGTCGAGGCTCTTCTTCAATCATCGTATCATCTCAAAAATCAAGCGAAATGAAAAACTACCTGATGGGGCAGCAAGACCCCTGCATAAAGGATATTCTCCGACGTTTGGAGCACACGGACAAGGTGCTCGACAAGTTGGGCAAAAGTATGAAACCCACGTTCAACGGCCAGCGGTTCGTCTCCGATAGCGAACTGGCCGGTATGTTGAGAGTAAGCCGCCGGACGTTGAGCGATTATCGCTCCGCCGGAATCCTGCCTTACTACCTTATTTCGGGCAAGGCACTCTACAAGGAATCCGACATTCAGAAGATGTTGGAGAAGGCATACCGACCTGCTTTCGATAGTCGGAATCTGGTGTAGCAATAGCGTAAGACAAAAAGAAAAGACGGCTCAACGGCCGTCTTTTGTCTTATCGGATGTTCAATTCAACATTTCTCCGTCGCTTGTCGGTATCTTCCAGACGATTTCGGGTTTGGTTGCTCGTTCTGCGATCCATCTGCGAAATGCCTCTGCTTTTTCGGATTTCAGTCGGAATGCCAGTGCCGTAATCATTTCGAGGTCGTAGTGTTCGATGAGGTTTCCGTTTCGTGCTCGCGTACGGCGGAAAACGCGGTTTTCATCCAGAATGCCGCTTTTGAGGATCGCGCGGATATTCGCATTCACGGCAGCGGTGAATACACCGAACAGGTCGGCGATTTGGGCTTGCGTAAGCCAAACTCCGTTTGCACTGGGACGGATCGTTACCTGCCCGTTTTCAATAGTTATGGGTTGAGTTTTCATATACGTTTATTCTTTATCGGTTCTTCATAAAGTTCGAGTTTGCGGTTGGCGGACATTTGTCGTAATTGCTTCGTGTCTTCGTCCACTTTCTTGTCCGTAACATGGGCATAAATCTGTGTCGTTACGAGCCGTTTGTGTCCCATCATGCGGCTGACTGTTTCGAGCGGTACACCCATCGACAAGGTAATATGCGTTCCGAAGTTATGGCGGGCCTTGTGGAACGTTAAGTTTTCAATCCCGTAAGCAGAGCCTAATCGAGGAATCAGCCTCTGTAATTTCTTGTAAGAGCAAATCGGCAGCAGTCGGTCATCGGTACGCTCTACTTTGTACTTCTCGATAATCCGCATCGGTATGTCCAGCAGCCGTATAACCGATTCCGTATCGGTTTTTTGGCGTCGGATATGTATCCACCATACGCCCTCGTCATCCTGCGAAAGATGTTTCACAGACAGTCGTTTCAAGTCAGCGTATGCCAACCCTGTAAATGTCGAGAAGATAAACCAATCCCGCACCCGTTGCAGTATCGGGTCGGCGACCTGCTCGGCAAGCAGACGTTTCAGGTCATCGAGCTTTAGATGGCGGCTTTTGCGTTTGGGCAATTCCGGATGTAGATTGCAATAGGGGTCGCGGCGCAGCGTTCCTTGATTGACCGCCCGCATGGTCATCTTCTTCAAACGATACAAATGTTCGTGCACTGACTTTTGTTGCAGTCGGCAGTCTGTCCGAAGAAATAAGTCGAACGCATCGTAGAACTCTCGGTCGAGGCTCCGTAAGGTCATGTCTTCCTGTCCACATTTCTCCTGCACGAAGTCTCGCAGATGGTTATAAGAGCGCACATAGCATTTGTAGGTCTCTTTCGTGCGGTCGATGCCGATGCGTTTGCGGAACTCTTCGTTGTGCTCCCGAAACAAAGCCAGCAGAGTCAGTGGTTTCTGCCCGATACCTTTCAAGGCGTTCTTGACCAGCTCGGCTGTTACGAAGCCTAACGACAGATTGATGCGTTTGTAATGCGCCTTGATTTCTTCCGTGAGTGCGTCTATCGCTCGGTTCACTTCGTTGGCATTGCGGCTGCGGCCGTCAGCCCGGCCAGTCGTCGGGTTCCAGATAGCGGGATCGACCGCGACTTTGGTTCCGATTTGTGCCGCTTCAGCATCGATGCTGACTTTACACAAAAGTTGGCACAATCCGTCCTTGCGGACTTTCGTGCGGTTGATATAGAACAGTATGGCGAACGTGCTGCGACGTTTAATATCCTTATTCTTTTCCATTAGATTGCGATTGTAAAACGTTGTGAAATTTTCTCGTCGAGCGACTGCGTATCGCTGTCGATCTTGTCGTCGGTTACTTGTGCGTATATCTGTGTCGTATCGATACGGCTGTGTCCCAACATCCTGCTGACCGTCTCCATCGGCACGCCGTGCGAGAGAGCGATTTCCGTAGCGTAGGTATGCCGAGCCATGTGGAAGGTCAACTTCCGGTCGATGCCGCAGGCTGCGGCGAGTTGTTTCAGCCCCTTGTTCAACTCCGAGTTCCCGTACATCGGGAGCAACTTACCGCCCTGCGTTGTGTCCCGATATTTGTCGATGATATGCAGCGGTAAATCGAGCAAGGGTATCTCGAACTCTACGCCGGTTTTCTCCCGTGCAGCTTTTATCCAGACCGTTCCGTCTTCGGCTGTTTCAAGATTTTCGACGGTCAGACGGCACATATCGCCGTAGCTGATGCCCGTATAACAGGAGAACAGAAACAAGTCGCGAACGAGATAAAGCCTGCTGGACGGAAGCGGCGTGGTCATCAATCGTTTCAACTCCTCTCGCGTCAAGTATCGCTGCTTGCGTTCGGGACGCGGCGGCTCATAACCGGCGAACGGGTCGGCAGTGATAATTCCCGCAGCAAGGGCTTTATTGACGACCGTATGCAGACGCGACATATTCAGGAGTACGCTACGCGGAGCCAAACGGTAATCGGTACGCAGGTAGAGGTCGAACTTGTCGATGAACGACCGATCCAACGCAGCGAACGGAATATCCGAGAGTTGAAGTCGCTCCAATAGAAAACGGGTGAGATGATTGTAAGTATTGCGATACGTCCTCGCGGATTGTGCCGACCGATTGACGCCCACCCGTTTCTCGAAGTGTCCGATAAAGATACGGAAATAGTCGAGCACAGTTTCTTGCCCGGCAGCCATGCCCAACAGAAGGCATTTGACCTCCTCGGCCGTTACCCGTTCACGAACGGCTGACTGCTCACGATAGATGGCGAGTGCCGAAGCGCGGTATTCGTCCAACTGCCGATTGATAGCAACGGCCTCGGCACTTTTGCCGTTGGCGCGACCCGACGACCACAACGATGCGGGAACGGACAACTTCGCGCTGAACACGCTTTCCGACCTGCCGACCGTCAGACGGCCCATGACGGGACAGCGACCCTCGGCATTCTTTTCGTTCGATTTAAGGTAGAACACGACCTTTACATCCACTTGATTCATAACTCTATTAACCGTTTACAAAATTAACTGATATAGAGCTATTTGAAGCCATGAAAAACGAAGCAAAATATAGAATAAAGTACTATGTTTCAGTACTCTATCCCGTCTTTTCCGAAAACTTTCGCAAAAACGACTACCTTTGTCGTGAAGTTTTCCAAGAAAAGCTCAGGCTCCTTGAAGTCGAAAATGTTTTTGGCGGTCGAGCGAAGACCTTTCCGTACCCTTATTTCGGTCTTATTGCCGCTCCGAAAAAGGCAACGGATAAGTAACCCTGCGCCCGTGCAACTCCTCAATATCCCGGTTTTTGCCTATTCGGTAACCCATTGAAGAACTTTGCCTTAACTTTTCTGCCTCTCAACGACTTACATTATTCCATCCCCGTCCTCCGATTTCTCCAAAATTCTTCGTATCTTTAACTGCATTTTAGATACTCCGCCTCGGTAAAATCAAATTTCATTTGTTTTACTCTCGGCTTATTCGTATCTTTGAATGCAAAAAACGTCTTTTGCGCCAAAACAAGTAATAGATCATCATGAAAAAAGTCGACGTGATCCTCGGACTGCAGTGGGGCGACGAGGGCAAAGGCAAGGTCGTGGACGTGCTTACGCCCCGTTACGATGTCGTCGCCCGTTTTCAGGGCGGTCCCAATGCCGGCCATACGTTGGAGTTCTGCGGCGAGAAATACGTGCTCCGGTCCATTCCTTCGGGCATCTTCCAGGGGGGCAAAACCAATATCATAGGCAACGGCGTGGTCCTCGACGCCATTCTGTTCCGGGCCGAGGCCGAGGAGCTGGCCAAGAGCGGCCACGACCTCACGCGGCAGCTCGCCATTTCCAAAAAGGCGCACCTCATTCTGCCTACGCACCGCATCCTCGACGCCGCCTACGAGGCCGCGAAGGGCAGCGGCCGCATCGGCACCACCGGCAAGGGCATCGGCCCCACCTATACCGACAAGGTCAGCCGCAACGGCATGCGCGTGGGCGATCTCCTGAGTCCCGATTTCCCGCAGATCTACGCCCGGGCCAAAGCGCGCCACGAGGGGATCTTGCGGAGCCTCGATTTCGCGTACGACATCTCCGAGCTCGAACGGCAGTGGTTCGAGGCCGTCGAGTTCCTCAAGCGTTTCGAGTTCGTCGACAGCGAGTACTTCATCAACGACGCCCTCGCCGAGGGCCGCAGCGTCTTGGCCGAGGGCGCGCAGGGCACGTTGCTCGACGTCGACTTCGGGTCCTATCCCTTCGTTACGTCGTCCAATACCGTCTGCGCGGGCGTCTGCACGGGCCTCGGCATCGCACCCAACCGCATCGGCGAGGTCTACGGCATCTTCAAGGCCTACTGCACGCGCGTCGGGGCGGGTCCTTTCCCCACCGAGTTGTTCGATGAAACCGGCGAGCGTCTGTGCAGCCTCGGCCACGAGTTCGGCGCCGTTACGGGGCGCAAGCGCCGTTGCGGGTGGTTGGACCTCGTCGCCTTGAAATATTCCATCATGATCAACGGCGTTACGCAGCTCATCATGATGAAGTCCGACGTCATGAACGACTTCGACACCATCCGCGTCGCCACCGCCTACGAGGTCGACGGCCGCCGCACCTCCTGCTTCCCCTATAGCATCGACGGGGAGTTGAAACCCCTCTATACCGATTTCGAGGGGTGGAAGTGCGACTTGCGGGGTTGCCGGAGCTTCGACGAGTTCCCCGCTGCGTTCCGCCGTTACGTCGAGTTCATCGAGCAGGAAACCGGCGTGCCCGTGCGGATCGTCTCCGTGGGTCCCGACCGCAGCGAAACCATCGTCAGAAATTACTAATTCCTAAATACCTACTATGAAAAAGCAACTGAAAATCGTTGTTCTGGCCAAGCAGGTGCCCGATACCCGCAACGTGGGTAAGGACGCGATGACCCCCGAAGGGACGGTCAACCGCGCGGCGCTGCCCGCCATTTTCAATCCCGAGGACCTCAATGCGCTGGAGGTCGCTCTCTCGTTGAAGGACCGCGTCGAGGGCGCCACGGTCCATATCCTCACGATGGGTCCCCAGCGCGCCGCCGATATCATCCGCGACGCCATGTTCCGCGGCGCCGACGGGGGGTACCTGCTCTCGGGCCGCGAGTTCGCCGGGTCGGATACGCTGGCTACTTCCTACGCTCTCTCGTGCGCGCTGCGCAAGATCGGCCCCGACGTCATCATCGCCGGCCGTCAGGCCATCGACGGCGATACGGCGCAGGTCGGCCCGCAGGTCGCCGAGAAGCTCTCCCTGCCGCAGGTTACCTACGCCGAGGAGATCGTCGAGATCAAGGACGCTTCGCTGGTCATCAAGCGGCGCCTGAGTTCCGGCACCGAGGTCGTCGAGTGCCCCGTTCCGGCCGTCATCACGGTCAACGCCTCGGCTCCCGAGTGCCGCCCGCGCAACGCCAAGCGGGTCATGAAGTTCAAGTGCGCGCTGGCCGCTTCGGAGATCGCCGCCGCTCCCGAGTCGGAGGCCGCTCTGCGCGCCGCCGCGAAGCCGTACCTGCAGATCGTCGAGTTCGCCGCCGCGGATGTCGACCCCGATCCCGGGCAGCTGGGCCTCACGGGTTCGCCCACGAAGGTCAAGAAGATCGAGAACGTCGTCTTTCAGGCGAAGGAGGCCAAGCGCCTCACCGCCGCCGACGAGGATATCAATTCACTGATGGTCGAACTTATCGCGAGCCACACGCTCGGTTAATGCGTTTTTCTTATGAACAACATATTCGTCTATATCGAGATCGAGGAGGGCAAGGTCGCCGACGTAAGTCTCGAATTGCTGACTAAGGGCCGCGAGCTGGCCTCTACGTTGGGCGTCGGTCTCGACGCCGTGGTGCTGGGCGAGGGCCTCGCCGGCATCGAAAAGGAGTTGGCCAAGTACGGCGCCGACACCGTCTGGGTCGCCGACGACCGGACTTTCGCTCCGTTCCGCACGCTGCCCCATACGGCCGTTCTGTGCGGTCTGATCGAGCAGGAGAAGCCGCAGATCGTCTTGTTCGGCGCCACCTGCATCGGCCGCGACTTCGCACCGCGCGTCTCGTCGGCGTTGCATAGCGGCCTGACGGCCGACTGTACTCAGTTGGTCATCGGCGACCACAAGGATCCCAAAACCGGCAAGGAGTACTCCGACTTGTTGTACCAGATCCGTCCCGCTTTCGGCGGCAACATCATCGCCACGATCGTCAACCCCGACCACCGGCCGCAGATGGCTACCGTCCGCGAGGGCGTCATGCGCAAGGAGTTCGCCGCCGAGCCCGGCAAGGGCGAGCGCAAGGCGATCGAGTGGCAGAAGTTCGTCAAGGACTCCGATCTGGTCGTGCGCATCGTCGAGCGCCAGATCGAGGAGCGCAAGATCGACATCAAGGGCGCCGGCATCATCGTCGCCGGCGGCTACGGCATGGGTTCTAAGGAGAACTTCAAGCTCGTCCACGAGCTGGCCGACGTCTTGGGCGGCGAGGTCGGCGCCAGCCGCGCCGCCGTCGACGCAGGCTTCACGGAGCATGCCCGACAGGTGGGCCAGACCGGCGTTACGGTGCGTCCCAAGCTCTACATCGCCTGCGGCATCTCGGGTCAGATCCAGCACACGGCCGGCATGGACCAGTCGTCGATGGTCATCTCGATCAACACCGATCCCGAGGCTCCGATCAACAAGATCGCCGACTACGCCATCACGGGCGACGTCTGCGACATCATTCCCAAGATGATAAAATACTACAAACAAAACTCGAAGTAATGGCTAATTTCTTTTCTGATAATAAGGATTTGCAGTTCCACCTGCAGCATCCCGCGATGCGCAAGATCGTGGAGTTGAAGGAGCGCGGTTTCGCCGAGAAGGACCTCTACGACTACGCGCCGCAGAATTTCGAAGATGCGATGGATTCCTACCGCCGCGTGCTGGAGATCGCCGGCGAGGTGTGCGGCGAGGTCATCGCTCCCAATGCCGAGGGCGTCGACCACGAGGGTCCGCGCGTGGTCGACGATCACGTCCAGTACGCTTCCGGCACCGTCGAGAACATGAAAGCCATCGTCGACGCCGGTCTGAGCGGCCTCACCTTGCCCCGCAAGTACGACGGTCTGAACTTCCCGCTCGTCTGCTTCGTCATGGCCAACGAAATGGTCGCCCGCGCCGACGCCGGCTTCGAGAACATCTGGGGTCTGCAGGATTGCGCCGAGACTCTGAACGAGTTCGCTTCCGAGGAGATCAAGCAGAAGTTCTTGCCGTGGGTTTCCGCCGGCGCTACTTGTGCAATGGACCTCACCGAGCCCGATGCCGGTTCGGACCTCGGGGCCGTGATGTTGAAGGCTACGTGGTCCGAGGAGAAGCAGACTTGGCTCCTGAACGGCGTCAAGCGCTTCATCACCAACGGCGACGGCGACGTTTCGCTCGTCTTGGCCCGTACCGAGGAGGGCACCACCGACGCCCGCGGTCTGTCGATGCTCGTCTACGACAAGCGCGACGGCGGCGTCAAGGTGCGCCGCATCGAGAACAAGTTGGGTATCAAGGGGTCTCCTACGTGCGAACTGGTCTTCACCAACGCCCCCGCACAGTTGGTCGGCGACCGCAAGATGGGCCTCATCAAGTACGTCATGTCGCTGATGAACGCCGCCCGCCTCGGCATCGGCGCCCAGTCGGTCGGCACCTGCGAGGCCGCTTACCGCGAGGCGTTGAAGTACGCCCACGAGCGCGCCCAGTTCGGCAAGCCCATCATCCGGTTCGCCGCCATCTCGGAGATGCTCTCCAACATGAAGGCCAAGTTGCAGGGCGCCCGCGCTCTGTTGTACGAGACCACGCGCTTCGTGGAGATCTACAAGCAGTATACCCACATTTCGCACGAGCGGTCGCTGGAGGCCGAGGAGCGGCAGGAGATGAAGTTCTATACTCGTCTGGCCGACGGCTTCACACCGCTGGTCAAGCTCTTCTCTTCGGAGTACGCCAACCAGCTGGCCTACGACGCCATCCAGATCCACGGCGGCTCGGGCTTCATGAAGGACTATCCGTGCGAGCGCATCTACCGCGACGCCCGCATCATGAATATCTACGAGGGTACTTCGCAGCTGCAGGTCGTCGCCGCGATCAACGCCGTTACCAAAGGCACCTTCATGGAGCAGATCGAGCGCTACGCCGCCGCAGATTATTGCGAATCGATGCAGCCCGTCGTCGCCAAGCTCCGGGAGCTCACGGCCAAGTTCGCCGAGATGATCGAGCGCGTCGAGTCCGGCGACAAGGAGAAGCCCGGTTTCAAGGACTTCCACGCCCGTCGTCTCGTCGAGACCGCCGGTCATATCATCATCGCCTACTTGTTGGCCCGTCAGGCCGGCGAGTGCGAGGAGTATGCCAACTCGGCCCGCGTCTTCGCCAAATTGGCCGAGGGCAAGATCTCCGAGGCGCATACCTACGTCATGAACTCTTCGTTCGACGACGTCGACCTCTTCAAGGCCGTCGAGGAGGAGTGTTAGTACGCCGCAGCGGGGTGGGGGAGCAGGTCGCTTCGCCGCCTCTCCGCCGCCGTTCCCGAAGCGGGGGCCTCATCTCGAGGCCCCCGCTCTTTTTGTAATCAGACTTCGGCTGCGTCCGCATCCCCGCTCTTTCGTCCGCGTAAAACCCTCCGCCCGTCTCTCCGTCTCTCCGCCTCTCCGTCTCTCCGCCTCTCCGTCCGTTGCGCCCGCCCGCTTTCTCCGCCCGCATAACCCTCCGCCCGTCTCTCCGCTTTCCCCGTTCGTGTAACCCTCCGCCGCATCCCCGCTCTTTCGTTCGCCCGTCTTCCCCGTTCGCATAACCCTCCGCCGTCTTCCCCGCCGGCAGCCATAAGGATTGCCATTCCGGAATATCTTTTGTATTTTTGCGGCATGGATTTCTCCGGACGCCGGGCGCCCGGAACAATGAATCATCCGAGCGATCTTTTCGTACTTATCTTTTTTCCATATTTTTATGATCTTCCGTCTCTTCACCCTCGTTCTCTTCTCGGCACTTCTCGTCTCTTGCGGCGGAAACTCCGCCCGGCGGCAGTCTGACCGCTCCGCCGAAAGGAAAACCGAAAAGCAGTATGTCTTTCTGCCGCCGCTGGCTCCGGCCGCCATGTCGCCCGTCGAGAAGCGCGATTACCTGCGTGAGCATTATTGGGATCGTTTCGACTTCGCCGATACGCTCTTCGTTCGCCGGGCCGACTCCATGCAGATGCTCCGTTCCTTCATGGATTTCATCGCCGTCATCTCCGACCGGCCCGCCGACCCTGCGCCCATGCAGGCCCTGATGTCGCGGGCTTCCGTCTCCCGGCCCATGCTCGATTATTTCGCGTGGCTTAGCGAGCAGATCCTCGCCGACCCCGATTCGCCGTTGCGCAACGACGAGTTCCTCATTCCCGTCTTGGAGGCCCGGCTCGCCGCGCCGTTCTACGACGAGTACGAGCTCATCGCTCCCCGCTACGACTTGCATATGGCCATGCAGAACCGCCTCGGACACCGGGCCAACGACTTCCGTTATACGCTTGCTTCCGGGGCTTCTGGTACGCTCCACCGCCTCCGCGCCGACTACGTCCTCTTGTTCGTCAACAACCCCGGCTGCCCCATGTGCCGCGAGATCCACGACGCCGTCTGCGCCTCTCCGCTGCTCTCCGACTTGATCGCCGAGGGTCGTCTGAAGGTGCTGGCTTTCTATCCCGATGAGGATCTGAAGGAGTGGCACGCCTACCGCGAGCACATGCCCGCCGCATGGATCAACGCCTACGACAAGGGGTGCGTCGTCCGCGAAACCGCGGCCTACGATCTCTCGGCCATTCCGGCCCTCTACCTCTTCGACCGCGACAAGCGCGTTTTGGTGAAGGACGCCACCGACGTCGGGCTCGTCGAGGCGGCGATCGCCGCCCGGGAGCAGGCCGCCGCATTATAGGTTGTCCTTATGTCGGCATAAAAAAAGAATATCGTTTTTCGGTCGCTTTTTCGCTTCGTTTTGTTATTTTTGTTGCGTAAACAGAATTTCATTCACACACAAAACATTTACGATTATGGCTAAGAAATGGCGTTGTACCGTTTGCGGTTACATCCACGAGGGTCCCGAGGCACCCGATCAGTGCCCCATGTGCAAGGTTGGCAAGGATAAGTTCGTCGAAGTGCAGGAGCAGGAGGGCGATCTGGATTTCGTTACGGTCCACAAGATCGGCGACGGCAAGGGTGCCAGCCCCGAACTGTGGGAGGGTCTGCAGAACCACTTCATCGGCGAGTGCACCGAGGTCGGCATGTATCTGGCCATGAGCCGGCAGGCCGATCGCGAGGGCTACCCCGAGATCGCCGAGGCTTACAAGCGCTACGCATGGGAGGAGGCCGAGCACGCTTCGAAGTTCGCCGAGTTGATCGGCGAGGTCGTCTGGGACACCAAGACCAACCTCTTCAAGCGCATGAACGCCGAGTGCGGCGCCTGCGAGGACAAGATGCGTCTGGCTCGTCTGGCTAAGGAGCAGAACCTCGACGCCGTGCACGACACCGTGCACGAGATGGCTAAGGACGAGGCCCGCCACGGCAAGGGCTTCGAGGGCCTCTACAAGCGTTACTTCAAGTAGTCGGATTTCCCGGACGCGGCCCTGCGTTCCGGTTGCCGAAAGGCACCGGTGGGTATCTCCGACGTTCGGGTTCCGATAAAACAGGAGCGACCTTCCGTCAAGGGAGGGTCGCTCTTTTTTGTCGTCGACATTGTCGGGGCATTTCGAAAGCCCCGTCGAGATACTGTCGAAGCATCTCGACGGGGCCGTTCACGCATTTCGCGGGCATCGTCGAAACCCCGTCAGGGCATCTCGCCGCGCCGTTCACGCGTCTCACCATAGTGCATCGCGGAGCCGGATCAGGAATTCGAATTTTCCGGCTACCCAGTCGTAGGCTTGTTTCACCAGCCGGGCTACGTCGTACACCGTCTCCAGCCGGCTCCGCAGTTGTTCGAGCGGTCCTCGGATCGCCAGGAAGTAGATTCCGGCCGCCACTGCGGCGAAGAAGCCGCCGACCGCCAGCGTCGCCCACGTCAGCGATCCCAGCAGCTCCGCAATGCCCGCCACCGCAGCTGCCACCAGCAGCACGACGGCTATTCCCGCCGTTACGCAGAACAGCAGCAGCGCAGGCATGAAGTGCCCGCCTCGGGCGGATTGGTTGTTCTCGGACATGTCGCGTTCCGATAGCTCGCGCTATTCTCCGCACTTGCAGCGCGCTTCTTCGATCTGTTCGTGTACCTTTTCGACTTTCTGCTTCATCTTGTCGATTTCGTCGTTCAGAAAGTCTTTGATCTGCTTGCGCGTCTCCATGCCCGACTGCGGGGTGAAGAGCATCGTGAGGGCCGAGCCGACGATCAGTCCGCCCAGCAGCGAAGTAATGATAAGACCTGTGTTTTTCATGACAGTTGTGTTTTTATGGATTCATCGCTCGTTTTTGCAAAGTCCGGGCCAAATATGTTATCTTTGTTCCATGTTCAGCACACTTTCCGCCTGCGTCGCCTTCACCGGCCACCGGTCTTATCGCGGCGAGGCCTACGAGGCCTTGCGCCGGGTCGTGGGCGAGGCCTACGAGTGCGGCTTCCGGACTTTCTTGGGCGGCATGGCCGTGGGATTCGATCTGGCCGCCGCCGAGGCGGTGTCGGATTGCCGGGCTTCGTTTCCCGACTTAAGGTTCGTCGCGGTCATTCCGTTCAGGGGACAGGCCGGGACTTTTTCGGAGGAGGACCGGGTGCGTTTCGGCCGCATCATCACCGCCGCCGACCGCACCGTCGTCTTGTCGGAGCATTATCATCGCGGCGTCTACTCGGTCCGCAACGACTTCCTCGTCGACCATGCCGCCCGCCTCGTCGCTTGGTTCGACGGATCGCCCGGCGGCACTGCGCATACCGTCTCCCGCGCGCTCCGATTCGGGCGGCAGGTCGTCAACCTGTGTCCTTCGGGACCCGTTTTTCCATCGGCTCCGACCCTCTTCGAATAGCCGCGGCCTATATCCGCGCCTCACCTGCGCCTCACCTGCGCCTCACCCGCGTCTCACTGGCACCCGCACCCGCGCCCCACGCACGATGTTCGATATCCCGTTCCGATCGCCCACCTCTCGGCCCGGCGCTTGCCCATTAATAGCAAAAGGCGGAATCCGTCAGGATTCCGCCTCGCATTGCTCCGGCCGCTTCCGTCAGTAGAGCGTTACCTGCTCCTTCACGAAAGTATCCGCTTCCCGCGACGGGTCGCCCGTCCGCGTGCCATAGTAGAGCGTAATCAGCGAGCCGTTGTGCACCAGATCGTACATCACGGTCTTCCACTCCGGGGTCTGCACTCGGCTGCCCGTATGTTTCAGCATCCGGATGCCGCCGATCTCCACGAAGCTCCGGTCTTCGATTCCCGCATCGAAGAACTTCTCCGCTTCCGCAGTCAGAAACTCCGCTACGTCGTCCACCGTCCGGACTTCTTCGTCCAGATTGCCCGCCGTTCCTTCGGTTATGATGGCAAGGGTGCCGTTTCCGGCAAAGGAGCGGTAGTGGGCATAGGTCGTGTCGGTCTCTTCCCGCACTTCGGTTTCCAGTTCGGTGAATCCGCCCGGAATCGTTACGCGCAGCCCCAGTTCAGGACAGTCGTACGTCTGTTCTTCTTCCACGATCCGCACTTCGTCGGCATGCACCGTGCGCCACGAGGCATAGCCCAGCCCCGCGATCGCCACCGCCGTGCCGATCGTCAGTACGATCGCTTTCCGGCAAGCCGCTCCATCGCCTTGCGCCCGCTTCGCCTGCAGGTAGGCCGCTACTCCCTTGATCGCCTGCAGGGCGCCCCAGACGATGGCTCCCGTCGCCACGACGTAGCGACTGCCCGCTTCGGTCAGATAGTAGGATATGAAGCTGAAGGCCAAGCCTCCTATGCACCATAGCAGACCGACGAGTATGTTGCGGCGCGCTTCGCTTATCGTCTCGTCCGTCGTTTTCGCCGTCTCGTTCGTCTCGGCGGTTTCCGTTTCCTGCTCCGCAGGCATCGGTTCGAATACTTCTTTTTCTTCCATATCGTCGTAAGTTCGGTCGTTTCTTCCGTCGTTCTTTTCCGTCGCCCCTCCGGTCGAAAGGATAAGAGACGTCCCGAAACCGCTCGGTTCCGGGACGCTCTGTTTCGGGCGGAATCCTTATTTCCAGTTCAGAATCTTGTGGAAGTCGAATTCTTCGGGGTTGGGTACGTATTTCTTGGCTGCTTCGTAGTCGGCCGGCGTAATGGCGTTGATGATGTTTTCCATCACCGACGAGAACTTGTCCGACTTGATGTCCACCAGACGGGGCGGAATCTTGCCCGTCGTCGGGTCTTGCAGGTCTTTCAGGTAGAGGGGCGATACGTTGCCTTCCGAGTTTACGTAGACCATGCAGCCCGTCTTGCCTTCGGCGAAGAGTTTGTGTACGCCGATGCCCAGCTCCGAGCAGTAGGTCAGGTCGTAGGCGATCGGGGTCTGGCAGCGGATTTCGTATCCCAGCTCCACCGGACGGCTCTTGACCTTGAGCCCCAGCTCCTTCACGCGTTTTTCGATCATCTCGTTGAAAATGTGGGCTTTCGACACCTTGCCCAGCTCCGGATGTCCGTGTTCGTCGTAGGTGAAGTGGATGCCGCTCTTGCGGATCTCTTCGTCGCTCAGCGAGTGGAATACGCCTTCCGAGATCACGGCGGCTCCGTAGTCCATGCCCATGATCTTGCGCTTGATGATCGACGAGATCACCATGTTGACGATCTTCTCCACGGTGATCTCCGTCTTGTCGAACATCTCCGGAATGACGATCATCGGGTAGTGGCAGGCTTCGCCGATGCCGAATGCCAGGTGGCCGGCGCTGCGGCCCATCGCCGCCAGTACGAACCAGTTGCCGCTCGTGCGGGCGTCCACATAGACGGCGCGGGCGATCACGGCACCTTTGTCTTTGGCCGATTCGTAGCCGAACGTCGGCGTACCCGCGGGCAGCGGGAGGTCGTTGTCGATGGTCTTCGGCACATGGATGTTGGCGATGGGGTACTTCTTGCTCTCCAGGAACTTGGCGATGCGGTTGGCCGTCGAGGCCGTGTCGTCGCCGCCCACGGTTACCAGCAGCTTGACGTTGTTTTCGGTGAAGAACTTCAGGTTGAAGTTGTTTTCGAAGTCCGAATCTTTGGGTTTGAAGCGGCTCATCTGCAGGAACGAGCCGCCCTGATTGAAGATGCCGTCGGCCATGCGGTAGTCGATGTCCACGGTGCGGGGTTCGGGAATGAAGAGTCCCGTGTAGCCTTCGTGGAGGCCGATCACGCGATAGCCGTGGTGCAGGAAGGTCTTGGCGACGCTTCCCACCACCGTGTTCATGCCGGGGGCGGGACCTCCGCCGGTCAGAATAGCGATTGCTTCTTTCATCTCTTTTCGGATTTTTGAGGTTCTTTTTTCGAGGTCCAAAAGTAGCTTTTTTTTTTCATTCCGGCAAGAAAAAGGGGAGGTTTCCCGTAGGATCCTCCCCGTCGCGGAATGCGGTAATTATCGTTTACTCAACTACCGTTACGTTCACGGCCTGCTCGCCTTTCGCGCCGTTGCCGACTTCGAATTCGACGTGCTGACCTTCGTTGAGCGATTTGAAACCATCCGATACGATGCCCGAGAAGTGAACGAAAATCTCCTTGCCGTTCTCTCCCGTAATGAATCCGTAGCCTTTCTTGCTATCGAACCATTTTACTTGACCTTTCATAAAAAAGCGATTAAAGTGTTAATGTGTCCGGCAAAGTAACGTAAAAATCGTTGGTTTTCAAAACTTATCGGCGTATTTTTTCGTCTTTGCAGGATTTTTTCTATATTTGGCGGGGAAATAGCATACGAATAATCCGACGATATGATTAGAAAAGCAAAACTCGCATTGGCCGCTTTGTTGGGTTTCTCGGCGGCCTGTTCTTCGGCGAAGCACTCCGCCGGCAAGAGTTCCGAGCCGCGGGAGGCCATCGGCGTCGAGGTCCGTTCCGACACCACGCACTACCGCGTCGTCGCCATGTACGGGGTCCGTTCTCCGCAGGGTCCGCGGGTCATTCCGCTCCGGCCCGAAAGCGAAACGGCGGCCGATTCGCTGCGTACGGACTCTCCGGCCGCACCGCAACAGCCGGGCGAGGAATAGCCATGTCGGGGCGCCGGTTGGGCCTTCGCAAGCGTCTGGCCCTCAATATCTTTTCCGACCTCTATCGGTCTACGGTCGCCGAGCATCGGCTCGACACGCTCTTTTGGGAGTGTACGTTGCGTTGCAACCTCTCGTGCCGGCATTGCGGCAGCGACTGCCGCGTCGATCCCGGGGTTCTGGACATGCCCGTGGGGGATTTTCTGCGTGTCCTCGACGAGGAGATCACGCCGCATGTCGATCCTTCGTCGGTGCTCGTCATCTTTTCGGGCGGCGAGGTCCTCGTGCGCGACGATCTGGAGATCGCCGGACGCGAGGTCGCACGGCGGGGTTATCCGTGGGGCATGGTTACCAACGGCATGGCCTTGACCGAGCGGCGTCTGCAGGGGTTGGTCGACGCCGGACTGCGCAGCATCTCCGTCAGCCTCGACGGCTTCGAGCGCGAGCACAACTACATCCGTTGCAATCCGCTCTCTTATTCCCGGGCGCTCGACGCCGTGCGACTGATCGTGCGCGAGCCGGGTTTGTCTTTCGACGTCGTTACTTGCGTTACCGCGGCGTTGGTTCCGCAGTTGGAAGCGTTCCGCGACATGTTGATCGCCGAGGGGGTGCGGGCGTGGCGCCTGTTTTCGATCTTTCCCGTCGGGCGGGCTAAGGACGATCCGTCGCTGCGGCTCTCCGACGCGCAGTTCCGCGAAGTGCTGGAGTTCATCCGGCGAACTCGCAAGGAGGGGCGTATCGACGCCAGCTACGCTTGCGAGGGTTTTCTGGGCGGCTACGAAACCGAGGTCCGCGACCATTTCTACCAGTGCGCTGCCGGGGTCTCGATCGCTTCGATCCGCGTCGACGGGGCGATTTCGGGGTGTACCTCCATCCGCGCTAACTTCCATCAGGGCAATATCTACCGCGATAAGTTCTGGGATGTCTGGGAGCATCGCTTCGAGCCGTTCCGCAACCGCGAGTGGGCGCGGCGCGGCGAGTGTGCCGATTGCCGGATGTTCCGCTATTGTCTCGGCGGCGGCATGCACCTCCACGACGACTGCGGCGACCTGCTCTATTGCCATTACAAGCGGCTGTAGACCCCTCATTATTCATTGGAAAACTCTCTCCGGCATTCATGCCAGCGATTGCTTCATGCTCCTGCTTCGGGCTACCGCAACCTCACGACGGGAGACCTGACGGCTGTCGGCACGCGAGGCGGTTGTTTTTGTTCCTCTGCCCTTTCAGCTGGGAGTACCGATGCTTGTGGCCTGTGGCTTCGCGAGGACATCGTGAATCCCCAGAACAGCCATAATCGCGCACACGGCATCCCCGTGCGCTGCGTCCAGCATCTGCAAAGCAGCTTCGACCCGGAATGACAGAGATCACGGTTTCCGTCAGCGCGGTCCGCAGATTCAGCAATCCCCGGCCTAAGAGGCCGGTTTTAAGAAAGGTACTTTCAAAAAACCGAGCCAAACCTAAGGTCGGTGTATATTCCAGTCTGCCGGAGAGCGCTTCTCTCCGGCATTCATGCCAGCGATTGCTTCATGCGCCTGCTTCGGGCTACCGCATCTTTATGACGGGAGCCCTGACGGCTGTCGGCACGTACGGCGAATGTTGGTCTTCGTCTCCCGCCGCCGCCGACAATACCAGTGCAGGCGACTTGTGGTTCGACGGCGGACGTATACTCGTGTCGGACTCCAGCGGACATGCCCACGGCCTCCCCGTGCGCTGCGTCCAGCATCTGCAGCTGCTTTTTTTAATGAACTTTGCGAGTAAGCGAGAGCAGAGACCGCTTGCGGGCTTTGCCGAGCACAAGCAAAGTCAAGCCTCCAAAGGAGGATTAATAGTTAATAATGAATAATTATTAGTCAACTCCTTTCTTGTAATAATAAATCTTCCGCACCGACGTCGGAGCCGTTCGCGGAGGAGCGGCTAAAAGCGTCAGCGCAGGGGCCGGTTTGCTTGCAAACCCGCGAATAGGCGCCCGGAGCAGCGTTAGCCGCTCCATAGCAGGCGGAGACAGTCGGGCGGAGAGGCTTTTCCGCCGCTTTTCGCCGGTACGAAAAGCGGCAAATGTTCGCTGCGTCCAGCATCTGCAGCTGCTTTTCTTTAGTGAATAATTATTCGAACTTTCAAAATTCCGCACCGTTGTCGAAGCCGTCCGGTGCCCGCCCATACCCCCGCAGGTAGCATCGAATAGGATCGGGTCGTGCTTTTTTTGTAAATTTATTTTGTCTTTTCGGTTTTTCGACGTATCTTTGTGCGCTCTCAGAAATTCAGGAGCATTCGTTCGGGGTGTAGCGCAGTCCGGTTAGCGCGCCAGCTTCGGGAGTTGGAGGTCGCTGGTTCGAATCCAGTCTCCCCGACAAGCCGGTTTTTCGGCAGAAACCTTTGCCTAAAGGCAAAGGTTTTTTGTTTTTGTACGATTCCGTGCTTGCATAGGATTCCGCACAAAAAAACGACAGAACTCATCCGTCCTGTCGTTTTACTTTTGAATGGCTTGTCGGGGAGACTGGATTCGAACCAGCGACTTTCTGCTCCCAAAGCAGACGCGCTAACCGGGCTGCGCTACACCCCGTCGTTTCCGGTGCTGTTTCGCCCGAGGGCGTCGCAGACCGGAGGAGCTTGCGCTCCGGGGCGCAAAGATACCGTTTTTTTCGTTCCCGGCAAACTTTTCTTCAAAAGTCCGGTTCGTTTTTCGTCCGATAACCTATGTCCCGTTCGAGGAACGACAGGGCCGAAATCCCGGAATCCCGATGCTCTTCGCCCGAATCTCACTTGCCCCGAGCATCCTCGCTTCGAATAGAGATCGACGTCCGATGTCTTCGCTTCGGAAAACGTTCCGAACTCTCGTCCCGAAAAACGTCTGAGCCTCGAAAACAGATTGTCGCCCGAACTCTCGTCCCGAAACCCGCCCCGGCTTATTTCCTCATCGAACGAATTTCCCGAACCCTCGCCCGAAACACGCCCGAGCTTCGCCCCTCCCTTACTTCTGAAACTTCATCGTGTACCGGCGGATCGGGCGTAGCAGCCACATCGGCAGCAGCTTGCAGATCGGTATGCCGATGCGGTTCCACCAGTCGGGTACGCACGTGCGGCGGCCGCGCCACAGCGCCCGCAACCCGCGGCGGGCACAGCAGTCCGCCGAGATCAGAGCCCCCAGACGCATGCCGATGCGTTGCCAGCGGGGCGGCAGTCCGTAAAGATCCGTCGCCACACCCGCCGGACAGACCGCCGTTACGCGGATGCCCCGTTCGCGCATCTCTTTGGCAAAGCAGACCGTGAATTGCCGTAGGTAGGCTTTCGACGCACTGTAGAGCGCCAGCCCCGGAAAGGGCATCCATTGCGAGTAGGAGGACATGTTCAGGATGTATCCGCGCACGCTGCGGCGGATCATGTCGGCGGCATAGAGCCGACAGAGCTTCGTGTTGGTCAGGTCGTGCAGCAGAATCATGCGTTCGATCCGCTCCGGGGGCGTCGCCAGCACGTCGCAGAACGAGAACATTCCCGCATTGTTGATTACTACGTCGGGTTCCACGCCCGCTGCCGCCAGCGCCGCATGCAGTTCTTCCGCCGCTTCCTGCCGCGCCAGATCGCACGTCGTTACGTGGGTCCCCGCACCGTTCGCCGCCGCCAGCTCCGCCGCTACCGCTTCCAGCGGTTCGCGGCGATTCCCCGCCAGCGCCACTTTGTAGCCCAGCGCCGCCAGCCGCAGGGCATAGCAGCGGCCGATGCCCGATCCGGCACCCGTTACCAGCGCCCACGCGCTGCCGCGCTTCACTTTTCCGCGTCGCATCGTCATTTTATTTTCGCCAGTTCGCGCCAGATCTTCTCCGGTATGGGTTCCTTGCAGTTGTGGCAGCATTGCATGTCCACCGAGTACATGCGGGCCATGCAGTAGTCGCGGTGGTCGCAGCCTGAGCGGGTCGAGAGGTCGCCGTCGCGGAGCTTGTTCACGAATCCCGGGTCGTTGACCAGCGCCCGGGCCATCTGCACCAGCTCGAATCCCGCATCCAGCACCTTCTCGATGCCCGCGCGGCTCACCAGTCCGCCCACATAGACCAGCGGACACTTCAGCTCGGCCCGGAACTTCTTCGCGTTTTCCAGAAAGTAGCACTCTTCGAAGTCGTACTGGCGGATCATCAGGTTGCCGAACAGGTTGACCACGATCTTCTGGGGCCACGACTTCCACGGCATGTAGTAGCTCATCGTCTTGGTCGGTATGCGGCCGCGCATCACCGCCATCGGGGCTTTCGACACGAATCCCGAGGTCAGGACGATGGCGTCGACGCCCATGCGTTCTATTTCGCGGGCTATCTCGATGCTCTCGGGTATCTGTATGCCGCTCTTGAAGCCGTCTTCCATGTTGTGTTTCACCAGCACCGCCATGCCGCATCGGGCCGCCGCTTCCACCACCTCTTCCAGGCACATCCGCATGAAGCGCATGCGGTTTTCCAGCGAGCCGCCGTATTCGTCGCGCCGGCGGTTGGTGTAGGGCGAGAGGAACTGCGAGATCAGGTAGCCGTGCCCCGCATGTACTTCCACCGAGTCGAATCCCGCATCGTGGGCCGTGTGCACCGCCCGGCCGAAATCTTTGGCGAAGGTTGCGCACTCGCTGCGGCGCATGCCGCGTACGAAGGTCGGCGAGTAGAGGTTGAATCCCGTCGACGCGCCTACCGGGAAGCAGCCGGCCGTCGACCAGTGGGTCATGTTGCCGCAGTGGCCGATCTGTATGCCCGCCGCGGCTCCTTCCGCATGAATGGCGTCGGTCATGCGGCGCAGGCCCGGCACGATCTCGGGACGCAGCCACAACTGTTTGTTGAACGATACGCCGCTGCGGTTTACCGAGGCGTAGGCTACGGTCGTCATGCCCACGCCGCCGCGGGCTACCGATACATGGTAGTCTTCCAGTCGTTGCGTCGGGCCGAAATCTTTGCCCATCGATTCGAATGCCGCCGAGCGGATCGTGCGGTTCCGCAGCGTCAGCGGACCTAATTGATAGGGGGTGAACAGTTCGGACATTTATTCTTGAGTGAAAGGTGAAAAGTCGAAAGTGGAAGGTCGGATGCTTCGCGCGGATCGTGCCGTTTTTTTTCGGGAGTTCCGGAGCCTATGGCGTGTTTTTCGTTCGGGCGAGCGCCGTGCAGGAACAGGGCTCTTTTTGCGTGTCTCTTTTTGGGGCTCCGCCCGCCTTCCGCAAGTCTGCGGCAGCAGCTTCCGCCGGTCGTCCCTGCTTCAGGCGTTTCAGTAGATGAACGGAATGATCTTCTTGCGTTTCAGTGCCGTGAATTCTTCGCCGAACTCTTTTTCGTAGCGGCGGTAGAGCGATGCCGCTCGGGGTGCCAGGTTGGCGAAGGTCCACCATGCGAATACCGCTCCGGCCCACGACCACGAGGCTACGGCGAATCCCGTCCATTCGAGCACTTCGCCGAAATAGTTCGCCGACGATACGTAGCGGAACATGCCGCCGCGGGGGATGTAGTGGCGCGTGTCGCCCGGGCGGCGGAGGTTGCGGATCGCATGGTCCGAGTGGAGGTTGATCGCCATGCCGGCCGCGAAGAGCGCTCCGCCGATCCAGATGTAGGGTTTCGCCAGCCAGTCGGCATAGTAGCCTTCGGGCGAAACATAGAATATCCAGCCGCCTTGCATCAGGGCGTTGAGCGTGTTGAAGAGCATGCCCATCGCTACGATCCCCAGCGGCATCCGCGACTTCCCGCGCATCAGCAGCGGGAATACGAACGAGCGTTGGAAATAGTGGGCTTGAAAGAGCAGGAAGAGCACCAGCGGCCCCGTCTCCAGCATGCGGTCGCTCAGTGCCCACAGCACGCACATCAGGATGAATACGGGCGATTCCATCAGCACCCAGCCGATCTTGTTGGGCACCGGGGGGCCGTATTTCGGGTTGAAAAGATAGCCGTATCCGGCTTCGAAAAAGTAGAGCGCCACGAATACGCCTAAGGCCAGCAGGGCCATGACGATAAGGAACGTATCGAATGTCTGGGTCATGATCGGTGGGGTTTCCGGGTTGCCGTCCGTCGGTCCGTCGCCGCGAGGGCACCGCTCGGAACGCGGGTATAAATGTAGCGTTTTTTTCGCGAACCGGCAACTTTTTCTTTTCGTCGGAATCGCCGCCTTTGTTCTCCGCCTCTCCGTCGGTCCCTGTATCCCGCTTTTTCTCGAAAGGGCTTCCGGAATCGCCACTTCTGTTCTCCGCCTCTCCGTCGGTCCTTGCACCCCGCTTTTTCTCGAAAAGGCTTCCGGAATCGCCGCCGCTCTCCTTTAAAATACGCTTCGTTCCGTCCGGTTATTCCGCCTCCGCGGCCCCTCGTTTTCCCGATATTTGTTTTTTCGCCCGAAAATGGGTAGCTTCGGCACTCCGAAAATTCCGAAAAAGATGAACGAAATGATGAAAAGGATCGTCGTTTTCACCGGCGCCGGCGTGAGCGCCGACAGCGGACTGGCTACGTTCCGCGACTCCGACGGTCTCTGGGCCGACTACCGGATCGAGGAGGTCTGCACGCCCGAGGCTCTCTCGCGCGACCGGAAAAAGGTCGTCGACTTCTACAACATGCGTCGCCGCGAGATGCTCGACGCCATGCCCAACGCCGCACATCGGGCCGTCGCCGCTCTGGAGCAGGATTTCCGCGTCGAGGTCATCACGCAGAACGTCGACGACCTTCACGAGCGGGCCGGTTCTTCGCACGTTACGCACCTCCACGGCGAGCTCACGCGCCTGCGGTCGGAGCGCGATCCCGAGCTCATCGTTCCCTGCGAGGGGTGGGAGCAGCCGCTCGACGCCCGGGCTTCCGACGGCGCTCTGCTGCGGCCGCATATCGTCTTCTTCGGCGAGGCCGTTCCGATGTTCGAGCCGGCCGCCCGCATCGCCGCTGGGGCCGACATCTTGATCGTCATCGGCACGTCGCTGGCCGTCTATCCCGCCGCGTCGTTGGTGCGCTACGTGCGGCCCGAGGTGCCGATCTTCGTCGTCGACCCCGGAAATCCCGATACGTCGGGCATCCGCAATCCGTTGACTTTCATCCGCAAGCGCGCTGCCGAGGGCATGCCCGAACTCGTCGCGTCGCTACGCCGCGGGGAACTTCCCGCTTCCCGTTGAGGGAAGTTCCGGGAATTGTGTTAATTTTGCAGCCCCAAACCGATTCGCAGCCATGACACTCTTCACCATTCTCGAAATCGTGGGTACGCTGGCTTTCGCCATCAGCGGCATCCGTCTCGCTTCGGCCAAGCACTTCGACTGGTTCGGCGCCTACGTCGTGGGTTTCACCACGGCGATCGGGGGCGGTACCTTGCGCGACCTGATGCTCTCGTGCACCCCTTTCTGGATGCTCGATTCCACTTACCTCGTCGTTACGGCCGCCGCCTTGCTGATCGTTCTCTTTTCGGGAGCCTACCTCATCAAGCTGAACAATACCTTCTTCATCTTCGACGCCATCGGACTGGGGCTCTTCACGGTCGTGGGCATCGAAAAGACGCTCGACGCCGGCTTCCCTCTGTGGGTGGGCATCATCATGGGTACGATCACGGGCGCCGCCGGGGGCGTCTTGCGCGACATCCTCATCAACGAGGAGCCGCTGATCTTCCGCAAGGAGATCTACGCGCTGGCCTGCGTCTTCGGCGGGGTGGTCTTTTGGATCTGCCAGTCTGCAGGCCTCGATGCCTATGCCTCCGAGATCGTTACGGCCATCAGCGTCATCGCGGTGCGTGTCGTCGCCGTCCGCTTCAGACTCGAGCTTCCCGCTCTGAAGTAGGGGCCGCGGATTCTCTCCGCCGCCTTACTCATTATGCCGCCGCGGAAACTCTCCGTACCCGCTTCCTGCCTGCTCTTCCGCACCTTTTCTCTCCTCGCCGGCCGCCGCAAAAACTCGCCGGCTGTATACGCTTCCTGCCGGTTCTTCCGCACCTTTCTCTCCTCGCCGGCCGCCACGGGAACTCGTCGTACCCGCTTTCTGCCGGTTCTTCCGCACCTTTTCTCTCCTTGCTCGCCGGCCACCGCAAAAACTCGCCGTACCCGCTTCCTGCCGGTTCTTCCGCACCTTTTTTCTCCTCGCCGGCCGCCGCAAAAACTCGCCGGCCCTCTCCGCAACAAAAAACAGCGCGAATTCCTCGCGCTGTTTCTGTTTGGCAACCAGTTCGTTCAGCTTCTTTTCTTAAAGTAAAGTTCCAGCAGCTCTTTCGCCGCTATGAACGACGAGATCCTCTCGTCCAGCACCCGCTGTTCGTAGTCGCCGATCCGGGCTTCCACTTCCGCATCGCGGTAGAACGAGTTGCGCAGCGCCTCGTCGATCGATTCGTACATCCAGTACTTGTTCTGATTATTGCGGTGATGCTTGAAGTAGCCGTTCTTTTCTATGTGATCCAGAAACTCTTCCACTCCTTTCCACACCTCTTCCAGCCCCGTGCCGGCCACCGCCGAGCAGACGTAGACTTTCGGTCGCCAGCCCGATTCGGGCACCGGGAATAGCCGCAGCGCTCCCTGAAATTGCGTGCGGGCCAGTTCGGCCTTGTGGATGTTTTCGCCGTCGGCTTTGGTGATGACCATCAGATCGGCCATCTCCATGATGCCGCGCTTGATGCCTTGCAGCTCGTCGCCGGCGCCCGATATCTGCAGCAGCATGAAGAGGTCGACCATCGAGTGCACGGCCGTTTCGGATTGTCCGACGCCCACCGTCTCGATGAATATCACGTCGAATCCCGCCGCTTCGCACAGCACGATCGTCTCGCGCGTCTTGCGGGCCACGCCTCCTAACGAGCCCGCCGAGGGGGAGGGGCGGATGAATACGTCGGGGTTGTGGCAGATGCTCTCCATGCGGGTCTTGTCGCCCAGTATCGAGCCGCCGCTGCGTTCCGACGAGGGGTCGATCGCCAGCACGGCCAGCTTGTGGCGCAGGGAGGTTACCATGTTCCCGATCGCCTCGATGAAGGTCGACTTGCCGGCTCCCGGCACGCCCGTGATGCCTATGCGCACCGACTTTCCCGCATGGGGCAGGCAGCGTTCGATGATCTCCTGCGCCTGCGCATAGTGGTCGGGGTTGTTCGATTCGATGAGCGTGATGGCTTGCGAGAGGGTGGTGATGTCGCCCGCAAGAATCCCCGCAACATATTCTTCGGTGGTCCGCCGCAGCTTCTTGCGACGCTTGAAGTAAGGGTTTACGATCGGTTGTTCTTCAACTCCTTGCGATACGTTGAGCGCCGTGTCGTGATGCGTGTCGGCGTACTCTTTTTCGTAGTGGTTTATCTTCGTAAAATTCATCGCGCACTCTGCGTTATTCGATATTTTCGATGATTTCGGGCGTCAGTTGCAGGGTGTTGCCCATCCAGCGGGCCCGGTTGCGGGGGCCGATCAGCACGCCGAACGGGACATAGCTCACTCCGTAGGCCGCGAAAGTCCGGCCCGTCGGGTCGAATCCTACGCTCAGCCGCTCCGAAAGATAGGGTTCGAGTTGCGGGCCGATCTCCGTTTCGGGTTCGCGGACCAGCACCACGATGCGCAGGCGGTCGCCCATCTTCGCGGAGAGCTCCCGCAGCCGTTCGAGCGAGGCCGTCGATGCGCGGCTCGACGAGTGGTAGAACTCCACGTAGGTCATCGGCGCTTCGGCGGGCTCGCGGTCGGCGAGCCATTTCTGTACCCGCAGTTCGGGCACCCGTTCGCCCAGCGCGATGTTCTGACCTCGGGCCGGCGCGAGCGACATCGCCGCCGCGGCCAGCAGTAGAAGCAGGGTTTTTCTCATGACTCCGAGCTTTATTTTCAACGAAAATACGAATAATTTTCGATACCGCCAATTTTTTTGCCATCCGCTTTGTCCCGCCGCCACTTTCAATCCGCTCCCCGCTTCTGCTTCCGCCCGGCCCCTTCATTCTCTCTCCGCCATTTCCGAATCCGCCCGGCCCCTCCATTCTCTCTCCGCCGTTTCCGAATCCGCCCGCCTCTGCTCTCCCTTTTCCGCCCCGTCCCACGCCGCCGCCCCGCCTCTGCTCTTTCCGCCCGGCCCCTCCATTCTCTCTCCGCCACTTCCGAATCCGCCCGCCTCTGCTCTCCCTCTTTCCGCCCCGCCCCGTCCCACGCCGCCGCCCCCTCTTCTGCTTTTTCCGCCCGGCCTCTCCATTCTCTCTCCGCCGTTTCCGAATCCGCTCCGACCTCCTCCTCCCCCAGCTCGTCCCGCCTCTCTCCGCCCTCGCGGCAGGGTGCGGCCTTTCAGAACATTCCGCGCGAACTCAGGATGAAAAAATCCGCTGCGAAAAGTTGTCGTTTCCCGAAGATTCTTTTATCTTTGTGTGCGCAAAATCCATATAGGAACATTCACAAACTTTAATCCATATCACAACCATGAAAGTATCTCATATCGAGCATCTGGGCATCGCCGTGAAGAGCCTCGACGAAGCCATTCCCTATTGGGAGGGCGTACTGGGTCTGAAATGTTACGCCATCGAGGAGGTCGCCGACCAGAAGGTCCGCACGGCTTTCTTCATGCTGGGCCAGACCAAGATCGAATTGCTGGAGCCTACCTCCGAGGAGTCGACCATCGCCAAGTTCATCGAGAACCGCGGCGTCGGCATCCACCACATGGCTCTCGCCTGCGAGAACATCGAGGAGCAGCTCGCCGACGCCGAGGCTAAGGGCATCCGCCTGATCGACAAGACGCCGCGCAAGGGTGCCGAGGGCATGACCATCGCCTTCCTGCATCCCAAGTCCACGCAGGGCATCCTCACCGAGTTGTGCGAGAACAAGAACAAATAAGTCAAGAATAATACTATGAGCGAAATTCAGAACAAGATCAACAAGCTCATCGAGAACCGCGAAACCGCGCGTCTCGGCGGCGGCCAGAAGCGCATCGACGCGCAGCATGCCAAAGGCAAGTACACGGCCCGCGAGCGTATCCAGATGTTGCTCGACGAGGGCTCTTTCGAGGAGTTCGACATGTTCGTTACGCACCGTTGCTACGACTTCGGCATGGACAAGAGCCACGCTTTCGGCGACGGCGTCGTAACCGGCTACGGTACGATCGGCGGCCGACTGGTCTACGTCTTCGCACAGGACTTCACCGTTACGGCGGGTTCGCTGTCGCTTTCGATGTCCGACAAGATCTGCAAGGTCATGGACATGGCCATGCGCAACGGCGCGCCCTGCATCGGCATGAACGACTCGGGCGGCGCCCGCATCCAGGAGGGCGTCAACGCGCTGGCCGGCTATGCCAACATTTTCCAGCGCAACGTCATGGCTTCGGGCGTCATTCCGCAGATATCGGCCATCTTCGGTCCTTGCGCCGGCGGCGCCGTCTATTCGCCCGCTCTGACCGACTTCATCATCATGAAGAAGGAGACTTCCAACATGTTCCTCACCGGTCCGAAGGTCGTCAAGACCGTTACGGGCGAGGACGTTACGCAGGAGCAACTGGGCGGTGCTACGATGCACACCACCAAGTCGGGCGTCGCGCAGTTCGCCGTCGATACCGAGGAGGAGGGCATCGAGCTCATCAAGAAGCTCCTCTCCTACATGCCGCAGAACAACATGGAGGACGCTCCGCTGGCCGTCTGCACCGACAAGATCGACCGGTTGGAGGATTCTTTGAACGAGATCATCCCCGACAGCGCCAACAAGCCCTACGACATGGCCGAGGTCATCCGCGCCATCGTCGACAACGGCGAGTTCCTCGAATCGGCTGCCGGCTACGCCAAGAACATCATCACCTGCTTCGCCCGCTTCAACGGACAGTCGGTCGGCATCATCGCCAACCAGCCCAAGTTCATGGCCGGCGTCTTGGATATCAACGCCAGCCGCAAGGCCGCACGCTTCGTGCGCTTCTGCGACGCGTTCAACATTCCGATCGTTACGCTCGTCGACGTCCCGGGCTTCTTGCCGGGCACTACGCAGGAGTACGGCGGCGTCATCACCCACGGGGCCAAGTTGCTCTTCGCTTATTGCGAGGCTACCGTGCCCAAGATCACCGTTACGCTTCGCAAGGCCTACGGCGGCGCCTACATCGTCATGTCGTCGAAGCACATCCGCGGCGACATCAACTACGCGTGGCCGTCGGCCGAGATCGCCGTCATGGGCGCCAGCGGCGCCGTCGAGGTGCTCTACGGCAAGGAGCTCAAGGAGCTGGCCGAGAAACCCGAGGAGAAGGCCGCTTTCGTCGCCGAGAAGGAGAAGGAGTACAACGACAAGTTCTCCAACCCCTACAACGCCGCCCGCTACGGCTATATCGACGACGTGATCGAGCCGCGCAACACGCGCTTCCGCATCATCCGCGCGCTGCAGTCTCTGGCTACCAAGCGCCTGCAGAATCCCGCCAAGAAACATTCGAACATTCCCCTGTAATCCGCTGCGACCATGAAAATGTTGATAGCAACGGACTGGGGGTGGTCCGAAATGTTGTGGGTCGCTCTGATCAGCATCTGCCTCGTCTTCTTCGTGCTGGTGCTGCTCGTGGGCGTCATGAAGCTCTTCGGCTGCGTCTTCGCCGGCCGGGGAGCCGCCGCTCCGGCGACCGCCTCTTCGGGTCGGGTCGTCGTTCAGGGACAGTTGCACGAGGAGGAGATCGCGGCCATCGCCACGGCGCTGAGCATCTATCAGGGCGCCATGCACGACCGCGAGTCGGAGGTGCTCACGATCCTGAGCATCAAGCGCGTCTACTCGCCCTGGAACTCTAAAATTCACGGTTTAACCCAGATGCCTGACAGAAAATAGTTTACGACAATGAAAGATTATTCACTGAAAATCAACGGACAGAATTATAACGTGCAGATCGACGAGGTGAACGAAACTTCGACCGTGGCGCACGTAACCGTCAACGGCACGCCCTACGAGGTGGAGATCGCCGGTGCCGCGACGGCCGCCGCCTCCAAACCGCAGGTGGCGCCCGCTCCGCGCGAGGCCAACAGCGGCATGATCACGCCCGCCGGAAAACCGGGCAGGTTCATGTATTCTAGCA
>JAMPGH010000001.1:1550848-1556606 GCA_023664045.1 Alistipes senegalensis
GCCGCCGCTCCCGCCGCTGCGGCCGGAGGTGCCGTCAAGTGCCCGCTGCCCGGTACGGTGCTGGCCGTCAGGGTCGCCGTCGGCGACCGCGTCTCCGCAGGTCAGACGCTCGTGGTCCTCGAAGCCATGAAGATGGAGAACAACATCGACGCCGACCGCGCCGGTGTCGTCAAGCAGATCCTCGTGCAGCAGGGCGCCACGGTCATGGAGGGCGATAACTTAATCATCATCGAGTAGCCTTATGTGGAATCTGTTGACCGCAGGCTCCGACTTCGTGTCGGAAAGCCTGTTGAAATTCGTCGAGTCGACGGGCATCGCGGGGTTCTTCTCGTCCGTAGGGTGGGGCAGCGTCGTCATGCTGGGCGTCGCCTGCTTCCTGATGTATCTGGCCATCCGGCATAAGTTCGAGCCCCTGTTGTTGTTCACCATCGCGTTCGGCATGTTGCTCACCAACCTGCCCGGCGCCAATATGTACCATACGGAGCTCTTCGCCGGAGGACATGTCCACTGGGACATCTTCGTCGCTAACGCAGGCTTGCTCGACTACCTCTATCTGGGCGTCAAGCTGGGTATCTATCCGTGCCTGATCTTCGTGGGCGTCGGCGCCATGACCGACTTCGGACCGCTGATCGCCAATCCCAAAAGTTTCTTGTTGGGCGCCGCCGCGCAGATCGGCATCTTCGCCACGTTCCTCGGCGCCTATGCGCTGGGCTTCACTCCTTCGCAGGCCGGTTCTATCGGCATCATCGGCGGTGCCGACGGCCCCACGGCCATCTACCTCACGTCGATGCTCTCGCCCGAGTTGCTGGGTCCGATCGCCGTGGCCGCCTATTCCTACATGGCCCTCGTGCCGGTGATCCAGCCGCCCATCATGCGACTGCTCACCACCGAGAAGGAGCGTAAGATCAAGATGAGCACGTTGCGTCCCGTCTCCAAGTTGGAGCGTATCCTCTTCCCGCTCATCATCGCCATCATCATCTCTTTGTTGTTGCCGTCGGCCGCTCCGTTGATCGGTTGCTTGATGCTGGGCAACTTGATGAAGGAGTGCGGCGTCGTCGATCGCCTGAGCAAGACGGTGCAGAACGAGCTGATGAACATCGTCGTCATCTTCCTCGGCCTCACGGTCGGCGCTACGGCTACGGCCGAGGCGTTCCTGAACTTCCGCACGCTGGGCATCCTCGTCTTGGGCGTCGTCGCTTTCTGCATGGGTACCGCGGGCGGTCTGTTGCTGGCCAAGCTGATGAACTTCTTCAGCAAGGAGGGCAACAAGATCAACCCGTTGATCGGCTCCGCCGGCGTTTCGGCCGTGCCGATGGCCGCGCGCGTCTCGCAGACCGAGGGCCAGAAGGCCGATCCTTCGAACTACCTGTTGATGCACGCTATGGGCCCCAACGTGGCCGGCGTCGTCGGCTCGGCCGTCGCTGCAGGTATCCTGCTCTCGTTCTTGGGCTAAGGATCGCATTTGTCTCGGAGGGGCGGATCGGAGGTCCGCCCCTCTTCATTCTCCCGGCAGCTTCATCGTCGAGGAAACTTCGCCGTCGAGGTCCGTTCTTTTTCATGAAAATCCTCGCCGTCAAGGCCAGCCCTTCATTCTCCCGGCAGCTTCATCGGCGAGGAAACTTCGCCGTCAAGGTCCGCCCCTCTTCATTCTCCCGGCAGCTTCATCGTCGAGTATTCCTCGCCGTCGAGGTCGCGCCGGCCACCAATCATCTCTATTATGTCCGTTTCCCATTCTTCCGCTTCTGATCGGCGCCGCTTGTGGCGGGGCCTCTGCTTCTGGGCCGTGGCGGGCGTCGTCCTGCTGTTGGGCCTCGCAATCGCGCACGGCCTTTGGCTCAACCGCCGCTTCGAGACGCTCGGCGTCGAAACCACGGGCGTCGTAACTCGCGTCTATACCAAAACCGAGTACCGCACCGAGCGGGTTACGCGGCGTACTTCGCGGCGCGTGAAAACTACGGTCCATTACCTCGACTACCGCTTCTCGGTCGGCGACCGTTCTTTCGAGCATTCCCAGCGGCTGGGGCAAGGTTTCGTCCGCGTCCGGTCCGGCGATTCGATCGGCATCGTCTACCTGCCCGACGACCCGGCGCAGAGCCGGCCCGCCCGCGACGGGGAGGGAAATCTCCGGATCCGGCGCATGCGGGTCCGATCCCGGCATCGTTAGCCGTCCGTTCGTTCTCTTTCCGCGACTTTTTTTCTTCCCCGGCTCCGTAAATTTTCACCGTACGGTTTGCCGGGTGATTTTTTTTTCGTACCTTTGCGCACCCGCGTAGTGCGGGAAACGGATTACAAACAAGTTAAACTAAACGTAAAACAGTGGATTCATTAAGCTACAAGACTATCTCGGCCAATGCTTCGACCGTCGCCAAAGAGTGGGTGGTGATCGATGCTACGAACGAGGTATTGGGACGTCTTGCTTCGCAGGTGGCCAAGATCCTCCGCGGCAAGAACAAGCCCAGCTACACGCCCCACGTCGATTGCGGTGATTACGTCATCGTCATCAACGCGGAGAAAGTGAAGCTCACGGGCAAGAAAATGACCGACAAGGTCTACACGCGACACACGGGTTACCCCGGCGGCCAGCGTTTCGCCACTCCGGCCGACTATCTGGCCAAGAAGCCGACTTTCCTCGTGGAGAAGGCCGTCAAGGGCATGCTGCCCCGCACGCGTCTGGGTGCCGCCGTGTTGAAAAATCTGAAGGTCTACGCCGGTGCGGAGCATCCGCATGCCGCGCAGAACCCCAAGAGCATTAAGTTGAACGAGATCAAGTAAGAGTTATGGAAGTTGTCAATACCGTAGGTCGTCGCAAGGCCGCTGTGGCTCGCGTGTTCGTGAAGCCGGGCAAGGGTCAGATTACCATCAACCATAAGGAGCTCGCCGCTTATTTCCCGCTCGAAATTCTCCAGTTCCAGGTCAAGCAGCCGCTGCTGGCTACCGAGACTGCCGAGAGCTACGACATCACCATCAACCTCGATGGCGGCGGCATCAAGGGACAGGCCGAGGCCGCACGTCTGGGCATCGCCCGCGCGCTGTGCGAGATCGACGCCGAGATGCGTCCCACGCTCAAGAAAGCCGGTTTCCTCACGCGCGATCCCCGCGAGGTCGAGCGCAAGAAGCCCGGTCAGCCCGGAGCACGCCGCAAGTTCCAGTTCAGCAAGCGTTAGTACGACCGGAATTTCGGCAGGCACGGCGTCGGTTCCAAACCGTGGGGATTACCTATATTATATATAGTTACTACCGTCCGGTTGCCGCGCCGCGGAAAACTTCGGGGATCGATCCTCTTTCGGACCGCTACCTCTCGAAGTTGCAGAAAAGAGATTAAAATTTTATCAAACACGAATCAAACATGTCCCGTACAGATTTTAATACATTGTTGGAGGCCGGCGCGCACTTCGGTCATCTGAAGCGTAAGTGGAACCCCAAAATGGCTCCCTACATCTTCATGGAGAAGAACGGCATCCACATCATCGACCTGCACAAGACGGTGCTCAAGGTCGATGAAGCCGCCGCAGCCATCAAGCAGATCGCCAAGAGCGGTCGCCGCGTGCTGTTCGTCGCCACCAAGAAACAGGCTAAGGAGATCGTCGCCGAAAAGGTCGCTTCCGTCGGCATGCCCTACGTTACGGAGCGTTGGGCCGGCGGTATGCTCACCAACTTCCCCACCATCCGTAAGGCCGTCAAGAAGATGGCGACCATCGACAAGATGACCGCCGACGGCACGTTCGATAATTTCTCCAAGCGCGAGAAGCTCCAGATCGCACGCCAGCGTGCGAAGCTCGAGAAGAACCTCGGCTCCATCGCCGACCTGACGCGTCTTCCGGCCGCTCTGTTCGTCGTCGACGTCCAGAAGGAGGCCAACGCCGTCAAGGAGGCCAAACGACTCAGCATTCCCGTCTTTGCAATGGTAGATACTTGTTGTGATCCGACCGACATTGATTACGTTATCCCTGCAAACGACGATGCTACCAAGTCGATCGCCGTGGTCGTCGAGGCCATGTGCGGCGCTATCGCCGAAGGTCTCGAGGAGCGCAAGCTCGAAAAGGAGAAGGAGTCCCAGGAGGCCGAGGCCGGTGCCGAGGCCAAGAAGGAGGCCAAACCCCGCATCAAGAAAGCCGTGAAGGCTACGATCGACGCCGAGGAGGAGACCGTCAAGGAGGTCGTCGCCGCCGTCGAAGCTCCCGCCGGGGAGCCTGCCGCCGAAACCGCTTCGGAGGAGTAAGAGCCGCCGAGGGGCCGGAGGGGCCGGGGGAGGGATCCGCTGGACCCGCACGGCCGCTTTCGAGGGCAAGAACCTTTTCGGAGGGGCCGAAGGCCATCTCCGAGAGGTAAGACGCAGTTTTTCCGCTTCGTTCGGAGACCGGGGTTGCCCGGTCTTCGCCGAGGCAGGAAAGTTGCATGAATGTTTAACGATTAAATTTCATTCCTATGGAAATCAAAGCAGCCGATGTAATGAAGCTCCGCAAGATGACCGGCGCCGGCATGATGGATTGCAAGAAGGCGCTCATCGAGGCGGAGGGCGATTACAGCCGCGCTCAGGATATCATCCGCGAGAAGGGCAAACTCGTCGTCGCCAAGCGCGCCGACCGCACGGCTACCGAGGGCGTCGTCGTTACGAAGATCGTCGGGGGCAAGGCCTATATCCTCTGCCTCGCTTGCGAGACCGACTTCGTCGCTCAGAATGCCGAGTATACCGCTTCGGCCAACGCCATGTTGGAGGTCGCCGTCGCTGCCGACGCTGCCGACCGCGATGCGTTGCTCGCTACGAAGAACGCCGAGGGCCATACCGTCGAGGAGATGGTAACCGAGAAATCGGGTCAGACCGGCGAGAAGATCGAACTGGCTTACTACGCCCGCATCGAGGCTCCGTTCTGCGCCGCCTACGTCCACTTCAACAAGAAGCTCGGCACCGTGCTCGGCTTCAACAAGGCCGTGCCCGAGGAGGTCGCACACGCCGTCGCCATGCAGGCTACGGCTATGGCGCCCATCTCGATCGACGTGGCCGATTGCCCCGCCGACGTCGTGGCTCACGAGCGTCAGATCGCCGTCGAGGCCATGAAGCAGGATCCCAAGAACGCCAACAAGCCCGACGAAATCCTCGAGAAGATCGCCGAGGGCAAGATGCGCAAGTTCTTCGAGGAGAATACCCTCTTGAACCAGTGCGTCGTCGGCGAAAAGGAGACCATCGCCGAGTACATCCGCAAGGCCGATAAGGAGGCTACCGTCATCGCTTACAAGCGCTTCGCGCTGGGCGAATAGACACCGCCGCCAGCCACGAGGGCCGGAGCCGCAAGGTTCCGGCCTTTTTGCATGATCGCAGGGGAGGGCAACCCGGAAATAATGAATAGTTAATAATGAATAATTATTCGATCTTTCACATCTTCCGCACCGTTGTCGAAGCCGTCCGCGGAGGAGCGGCTAAAAGCGTCAGCGCAGGGGCCGGTTTGCTTGACGAATACGTCCGCAGGCGAGTGCAAAGTTTTACTTTGCCGAGCCGCCACAGTATAAGCGGCACACGCTCTTTGTGCCGCACACCCGCGAATAGGCGCCCGGAGCAGCGTTAGCCGCTCCGTAGCAGGCGGAGACAGTCGGGCGGAGAGGTTTAACTGCGCTTCGCTTGTTTTCCTCCTCCTCGCATGGCATAATCCGCAAGCGGCTTCTGCCCATGCTTCGAGCGTCGGTTTTCCGCCGCTTTTCGCCGGCACGAAAAGCGGCAAATTAACTTTTTTTTGAAAAAAGATGCCTTTTCCTCTTGACAACG
>JAMPGH010000001.1:1556706-1587982 GCA_023664045.1 Alistipes senegalensis
CGCATGTCCATACCTCCCCTCCGTAACGCAGCAACCCGAGCCATCGGCTCGGGTTCCTGCGTTTTTGCATGATTGCCCGGGTCATTCCACCCGTTCGATCCGTCCCAACTTCACATACCAAAGATAGCCTTCGGTCCGGGCGTAGCCCATGTCGCGCAGCAGGGCGCAGTAGTCGGCGATCTGCCGGCGATAGCGGGCTGCGTCGCGTTCGCCGAACTTGTAGTCCACCACCACGGCGCGCTCGCCGTCGATCATCACGCGGTCGGGACGGCGAGGCGAGCTGTCGCCCGGAATCACGATCTCCTGTTCGTTGCGGATGCGTTGCCACGGGCCGTCGAACCACTCTCCGACCACCGGATCGGCCAGCGCTCCGTCGATCATCCGGCGCAGTTGCGCGGCATCCGGTGCCGAAAGCACGCCTTCGTCTTCCATCTGCCGCACGGCTTGTTCGATCTCTTCCCAGGTCCCGGCATTCTCGAATGCCCGGTGCATCAGAATGCCGAAGTTGCGGGGCGAAAGTTCCGTCGTCGCTTCTTCTTCAAAATAGCGTTGCGAGGGGAGCCGCAGCCGCAGGTCGGCTTGCGCCGTGGGGTAGCCTTCCAGCGTAACATGCCGCATTTCGCCGCCTTTTTCTTTCGTATCGGCCGGCCCCGTCGGTTCGCCGAATTCGAAGCGTTCGGTCTCTTCTGTGCGGGTGTAGCGCCCGACAAGGTCGCCCAGCGTCGCCCGTTCGCCGGCAACGTCGATGTGCCGCAGCAGCAGTTGCCCCACATGGTTGTTGTTGCGTTGCACGCGGGGAATGAAGATGTGCAGCGACTCCGCGGCACGCGTCAGCGCCACATACAGGAGGTTGATGTTGTCCACATGGGTGTATACCGTCTCTCGGTAATACTCTTCCGAAAATTCCGATTCGGCCATCGAGCTCTTGAGCTTCACCGGGAAGCGTCCCGCTTCGGCCGCCTCGCCCTGCGCCTCGGCCCACACGATGTTGGGTTTCTGGAAATTGAGCCCGAGTTGCCACGAGCAGTAGGGTATCAGCACGGCCTTGTTTTCCAGACCTTTGGCTTTGTGTATGGTCAGAATTTCGATGGCTTGGCGGCTGCGTTCGACGCTCAGCGAGCGGGTCGCGCCTTGCTCGTCCCACCACTTCAGGAAGAGCGGAATGTCGGCCACCTTGTTGGCGCAGAAGGCGATGACTTGTTCATGGAACGCCTGCAGGTAGGCCGTCTGCGGGCGGTCCCGCTGCAGGTCGTAGCGCATGACGATGCGTTCGAACGCCTCTTCGGGCGACAGCTGGCGGATCGAGCGGAAGAAAGTCCGTTCGTCGTCGTCCGGCTGCCGGTCGAACGCACGGTCCAGATAGCGGTTGTAGACCGCCCGCTCGAGCGTGCCGTCGGGGTTGAGCGCCAGCCGCAGCGTCGCCGCCAGAAAGTTGCAGATCGGGGCGTTGCCGATCACCAGCGCTTCTTGCGTCATGACGTCGAAACGGTAGCGGGGATCGGTGTTGCGGCTCTTGAAGTCGAGCAGCTCGGCTGCGATTTTCGCACCGTCGGGCTTTTTGTTACGCACCAGTATCAGGATGTCGGAGGGGCGGAACCCGAGGTCGAGCAGGCGGCAGATGCGTTCCACGACCGGGGGCTTCTCCTCGAATGTCTCGATCGAGACGTAGCCGCCCGCGGCCGCCTTGCGGCGGGCCGCCTGCGCATGGTCGCGATAGGCGGCCCGCAGCGTGCCGTGCAGCTGCTCCGCCGCTGCACGACCCATTTTTCCGGCGGCCGCCGCGTCGTCCAGCAGCGCGTCGAGCGCCGCATCGTCGGCCGCCACCATGCGGCCGATGATCCGGTTGTTGAACTCTACGACTACGGGCAGGCTGCGCCAGTTCTCCCCCAGATTCTTCACCTCGGTCTTCTCCGCGCCCAGCGCCTCGCGGGCTCCTTCGTGCAGCAGGCGCCAGTCGCCGCCGCGCCAGCGGTAGATCGATTGCTTGATGTCGCCCACGATCAGTACCGAGGTCTTCTCGCATTGCGACATGGCTTCGCGCAGCAGCGGCAGGAAGTTCTCCCACTCGCGGACCGAGGTGTCTTGAAATTCGTCGATCATGAAGCGTTCGAAGCGGCTGCCCGCCTTTTCGTAGATGAAGGGCGCGTCGTTGTGGCCGATGAATTCCGAGAGCAGGTATTTCGTCTCCGTCAGGAGCATCATGTTCTGTTCGTCGCAGAGACGCTGCACTTGCGTGTAGAGGTCCGAGAGGAGTGCGAAGCTGCGGTAGTTCTCGCGCAGCAGGCTGCAGGTGTTGCGGATGCGGAGGCTGCTTTCGTAGAGTTCGCAGAGCTCGCCGAGCAGGGGGCGCAGCTGCCCCACGAGCGCTTCGGCCGGCGATCCGGCGGCGCACCAGCCTTCGGTCGTGGCGCTCTGTTTCCGCACCGTGGCCGTGGGTGCCTTGATCTCGCCGCCGGCCACCTTGTAGAAGTAGTGGACGAAGCTCGTGCTTTTGCCTTTGAAATCCGAGGCCGTAAGTCCGGCTCCGGCAATGATCGCCACCGCTTCGGCCGCCGTCTCGCGCATCCGCCGCTGCGCCGCCTCGGCATGTTCCGTAACCCGGCGGACGAGGCGTTGCAGCTCGGTTTTGGAGCGGGCTACGGAGAGCGTCGGGCGGTTCTTCTCCTTGAAGAGTTCGCCTCCCAGCTTCAGAATGCCGTCGCGCACATCCCACTTGTCCGCTTCGTCGATGCGTTCTTCTACGAAGCCGATCATCCACTGCAGCAGCTCTTCGTCGTCGGTGATGGCTTCGATCAGCGTGTCGGTGCTGCGGCCGAGCACCGAGGCGGTTTCGATCTCGATGTTGTAGTTCAGGTCGATGCCCAGCTCCTTGATGAAGGCCCGCAGGATACGTTGGAAGAAGGTGTCGATGGTCAGCACCGTGAAGCGCGAGTAGTCGTGCAGGATGCGTGCCCGGGCTTCGGCGGCCCGACGGCGGACGGTCTCGGCGTTGAGCCCCAGTTCGCGGCACAGGTCGTCGAGGTAGGCGCTCCGGCCGCCCGAGGCCAGCAGGTGTATCTCTTTGAGGATCCGCGACTTCATCTCTTCGGTGGCCTTGTTGGTGAAGGTTACGGCCAGAATGTGGCGGTAGAGCGAGGGTTGCTCCACCACGTCGTGTACGTATTTGTAGGCCAGTTGGTAGGTCTTGCCCGACCCGGCGCTGGCATTGAGGATTTCGGCTTGCATGGTCCTGCGTATGGTTGACGAGTTAAAAGTACGAAACAATTCCCGAACGGCAAACCGCTTTTTGCCATAAATTTCGTATTTTAGCGACCGTAAACCGATCCGAAAAGATGAAACTTCCGATTCTGAGCGCTGCGGCGCTTCTTCTGGCCGCCGCCGGCTATGCGCAGGGCGGTTCTTCGGCGCTTCCGGGCGACGATGTTCCTGCGGCGGGTTCCGAGTGCCGCGAGTGGCTCGCGCCTTTCGAGCGCGTGGAGGTCGACGCGGCCGCGTCGATCCGCTTCGAGCAGGTCTCCGACGGCGAGGCTCCCTCGATCCGCTACGATACGCAGGGCGACGACACGAAGTTCCGCGCCGAGGTGCGCGACGGCGTGCTCCGCATCCGCGAGCGGATCGATCTGCGCCGGTCGCGGCGGACCGCCGTTACGGTGCGTTACCATACCTTGCGGGCGCTGACGCTGACCGATGCCGCGGCATCGGTGGAAGGGGTGCTGACCGCCGTCTCGTTCGACCTGAGGGTCGGGGCCCGTTCGAGCCTGCAGGCCGAGTTGGACGTGCAGGACTTGTGGATGGAGCTCTCGGGCGACAGCCGTGCCGTGTTGACGGGGCGGGTGCGCTATCTGACGCTCGATGCGTCGACGGGCAGCGTCGAGGCCGCCGGCATGACCTGCATGTCCGCCCGCGTGAGCGCCCAGAACAAGGCCCGGGTCCGGATTCAGGCTACCGACCGGCTGGAGAGCCGCGCGACGACGGGCGCCGCGATCGAGAATGCGGCCACGCCCGTTCTGCATCGCAACATCCGGACTTTCTGGCAGCGGGCTTCCGACCGCGCGGCCGAATAATCCGCTTCCCGCCATGACCGGTTTTCTCGAAGAGGTGGCCCGCGACCTTTATGCGCGATACGGCGAGGAGCTTTCCGAGCGGACCGTGCTGTTTCCTTCGCGGCGTGCACGGCTTTTCTTCACCGATGCGCTGAGCCGCATCGTCGGGCGGCCCGTATGGCAGCCCGCATGGTCGACGATCGACGAGCTCACGGCCGAAATTTCCGGCCTGCGCACGGGCGACCGCCTGCGTCTGGTCGCCGAGCTCTACAAGGTCTACTCCCGCTTCCACCGGGAGCCTTTCGACAAGTTCTATTTCTGGGGCGAGATGCTGCTCGCCGATTTCGATACGATCGACAAATACCGCATCGACGCCTCGCAGCTCTTCCGCAACCTCTCGGACCTGAAAGAGATCGAGGCCGACATCTCCTACCTGACGCCGCGGCAGTTGGAGATCATCCGCAACTTCTGGTCGACGCTGGGTCCCGAGGCCGATCTCTCGGCGGAGAAGCGGAAGTTTCTGGAGCTCTGGAAGACGCTGGGGCCGATCTACGAGCTCTACCGCGCGCGCCTCTCGGAGCTGGGCATCGCCTACGGCGGCATGGTGCAGCGCGCCGCCGCCGACCGCATCGAGGCGGGCGAATACGCCTTTCCCGAGCCGCGGCGCTACGTCGTGGCGGGGTTCAACGCCCTCTCCGAGTGCGAGAAAATCCTTTTCCGCTTTCTGCAGAGCAGCGCCGAGACCGATTTCTACTGGGACTACGACACCTATTATAAGGATCGTCCCGAGCAGGAGGCCGGCATGTTCGTCCGGGAGAATGCGGCGCTCTTTCCGCCGCGGCCCGGGATTTCGCACGACGGCATGTCGCAGCCCAAAGAGCTGACGGCGGTCTCCGTCGTCTCGAACGCCGTGCAGTGCAAGTATGCGGCGGAAATTCTGCGCGACTATGCCCGCCGCGGACCCCTCGACAAGCGCACGGCCGTGGTGCTTACCGACGAAAATCTGCTGCTGCCGCTGCTCTACGCCCTGCCCGAGGAGGTGGGGAAGGTGAACGTTACGATGGGCTTCCCGCTGAAGCAAAGCCTGGCCTATACCTTCGTCGAACGCCTCGTGGCCTTGCAGGCGCATGGCCGCACGAAGCAGGGAAAAGCCTTTTTCTACCACGCCGACGCCGCGGGGCTCCTGTCCCACCCCTATGTCTCGGGGTGCGACGAGCGGCTGACCCGCTCTTTGGCCGAGGAGATCGTGCGCGAGCGCCGCATCTCGGTCGACGCGGCATGGCTGGGGCGCAACGAACTGCTGCAGCGCATCTTCCGCCCGGCTCCCGCTTGGCGGGAGCTCTCCGACTGGTTGTCGGAGGTCGTCGGCGCCGTGGCCCGGATTCCCTATGCCGGCGAGGATGCCCGGCGGCGGACCGAATTTCTGGCCGTCATCGCCGAGGAGATCGTCAAGCTGCGCAACTCGCTCGACCTTTGCGACATAGACCCCGATCCCGACGTCTACGCCTCGTTGCTGCGGCGCCATCTGCAGACGATCCGCATCCCGTTCGAGGGCGAGCCGCTGGAGGGGTTGCAGGTGATGGGGATTCTGGAGACCCGCAATCTCGACTTCGAGAACGTCGTCATCCTCTCGATGAACGACGACAACTTCCCCGGCAACCGCATGACGCAGGCCTCGTTCGTGCCCTACAACCTCCGGGCGGCGTTCGAGCTCCCCACGCCCGAGCACCACGAAGGGGTCTACGCCTACTACTTCTACCGGCTGATCCAGCGGGCCCGGCGCGTGCACATGCTCTACTGCTCGCACGCCGACGAGAAATCCACGGGCGAGCCGAGCCGCTACATCTACCAGCTCGCTTACGAGAGCGGCATTCCCGTCGAGCGGGTCGAGGTGGGCGTGGATGTCAATCTGGCGCGCACCGCACCGATCGAGGTGGCCAAAGATCCTCAGGTCATGGCGCGGCTGGAGCGATTCGTCGATCCCGAAAGTCCGGCGACCCTCTCGCCGACGGCGCTGTTCCGCTACGTCGCCTGCCCGCTGCGATTCTACTTCCACTCCGTGGCGCGTCTCTCCGCGGAGAACGAAGTTACGGAGGAAGTCGACGCCCCGATGTTTGGCACGATACTCCATGCCGCGGCGCAGAAGATCTACGGCCGCATCCTCGGCGAGGCGCACCCGGGCGGGACGCTGCAGGCCCTGAGCCGCACGGACGAGGTGGCGGCGGCGGTCGTCGGGGCGATCAACGCCCATTATCTGCGCGACGAGACGGCCTCGCCGGCCGACTATACGGGCAACCTGCTGCTGGTCAAAGATATCGTTACGCGCTACCTGCGGGGCGGCGTGATGCGCTACGACGCGGCCCACGATGCTTTCACGACGACGGGTCTCGAAGAGGAGGTCTCCTACGCCTTTCCGTTCGAGGCGGCCGGCCGGGCCTTGAAGCTCAAGTTCTCGGGCATCGCCGACCGCATCGACCGGCTCGACGACGGGACGCTGCGCGTGGTCGACTACAAGACCGGGACGGCGCATCTGGAGTTCGACGGCGTGGAGTGCCTTTTCCACGGCAAGGGCGAGCAGCGTCTCTCCAACGTGCTGCAGACGCTGCTCTATTCGATGATGCTCTACCGCTCGCGCGGCTGCGACACCTGCCCGACGCTCTACTATGTGCGCAAAATGCACAGTGAGGATTACTCTCCCGAGCTGCAAGACAAGGAGTTGAAGCAGCAGGGACTGCCTTATTCGGCTTATGCCGAGGTCTTCGAGGCGGAGCTGCGGGCCGCGTTGGCGGAGTTGTACGACCCGGCGGTTCCGTTCCGCCAGTGCGAAGATACCGACACCTGCCAGTTCTGCGATTTCAAGGCGATCTGCAAACGATAAGAAAAACCCGCCTCGAAAGGCGGGTTTTTCTATTTTCGGTGCGCGCTCCTGCTCGGCGGGGCTTGGAGTGGGGCGATGCCGCTCTCGGCGAGGGCCTGCAGGCTGGTTTTCCGGAACGGAATTTCCTCCCGGTTTTTCGTCTTTTCGGACCTTTGTCAGAGCGCGACCTTGAAGTAGGGGGCGCCGCTCCGGCGGGCCGCTTCGAGCCCTACGGGCGAATCCTCGAAGATCAGCGTCTGGCAGGGAGCGACCCCTTCGCGGCGCATCGCTTCGAGGAAGCAGTCGGGGTGGGGTTTGCTGCGGGCGATATCGGGTCCGGCCAGCAGTCCGTCGACGCGGCCGGCGGGGCACAGCTCCTCCGGGGTGTCGGGTCCGCCGATGCCCAGATGCCGCATGACATGGAGAATGTTGGCGCGGCTGCCCGTAGAGACGATCCAGACCCGGCCGCCCTGCTCGCGGAACTGGCGGCAGAACTCCCACAAGGGGCGGTTGAGCCGCACGGAGCTGAAGAACGAGGGGTAGAGCTCGATCTTGCGCAGCCGCAGCCGCTCCCGCTCGGCGGGGTCGGCGATGCCGTAGGTGCTCAGGAACTCGTCGCACCGCATGCCGAAGTAGCGGGCTGCGTACTCCTCCTCGGTGAGGGGATAGCCCGCTTCGGCGAGTGCGGCGACGTAGGCCGCGGTGTTGGCCCGCCGCGTGTCGACGAGCGTGCCGTCGAAGTCGAGGAGGATAAGTCGGATCGGGGAGTTCATGCGTGCGGCCCGGAGATCAGTCGAACGACTGCATGCCCGACTGTGCGATGCGCATCAGCCGCTGGTACTCCTCGGGCGAGAGTTCCATGAAGAAGTAGTGGATCGGATCGACGCGCATGCCGTTGTAGCGGACCTCGTAGTGGAGGTGGGGCGCCAGCGAGAGACCCGTGTCGCCCGAGCGGGCGATGATGTCGCCGCGGCTGACGCGCTGGCCCTTGCGGACGTTGACCTGCGAGAGGTGGCTGTAGGAGGTTTCGTAGCCGTTGCCGTGGTCGATGGAGACGGTGCGGCCCGAGGTCGAGTTGCGCGACCATACGTCGCGGACCACGCCGTCGGCCGTGGCGAAGACGCGCGTGCCCTCGGGTACGGTGTAGTCGACGCCCTGATGCGACTGCAACGTTTTGTAGAAGGGGTGGATGCGCATGCCGTAGGAGGCTGTCAGGCGCGTGAGCTGGTCGTTGATGACGGGCTGGATCGCCGGGATGTTGTCGCAGCTGCGGCCTGCGGAGTCGATCTTCGACTGCAGGACGGCATAGGTGTCGTTGAGCGCTTCGAGCCGTTCTTCCATCTCGCGGGTGCGCCGTTGCAGGTCGCGCCGGAGCTGCGGCGTGGTGCGCGCCACGAGGTCCTTGTAGGTGGCGGCGGGCCGCCCGCCCGTCTGGGTGCGGTATTCGTAGGGATCCGATTCGAAGAGGATGCGGAAGACGTTGCGGTCGCGGGCTTCGAGGTTGTCGAGCACCACGGCCAGCGAGTCGTAACGCGCGGAGAGGACCGTGTATTCGCGGCGCAGGGCGTCGGTCGAGTGGCGGAGCAGGTACTCCGTGGGCGTGTCGAAGAAGAGCGAGAAGCCCATGTAGTAGAGCACGGCCACGCCGCTCCACACGAACAGGTGCACCGTCGTGCGGATGAGGTTCTGCCGGCGGCGCTTGCGCCTGCGGAGTTTTTCTATGTCTTTTTTTCCGGGCATCGTCTTAGAGTTCGAAGTTGGTTTCGCGCATCTGCTCCATGTAGCGGTCGTACTCCTCGTTGGTCATGTGGCGGTTGAAGTAGTTGATCGGGTTGACGGGCGTACCCAGATGGATCACCTCGTAGTGGAGGTGGGGGGCCGTCGAACCTCCCGTGTTGCCCGTTTCGCCGATGATCTGCCCGCGCGTAACCTTGTCGCCGGGCTTCACGAAGATGCGGCTCAGGTGGGCGTAGCGGGTCTGGTAGCCGAAGCGGTGGTTCAGCAGGATCTGCATGCCGTAGCCGCGCGTGGGCTCTCCGCGGTCGGTTTTCTGTACCGTGGCGTCGCCCGTGGCGTAGACCGGCGTGCCGCGGTCGCAGCCCAGGTCGCAGCCCTGATGGGGGATGATGCGGTGGTAGATGGGGTGCATGCGCCGCGGGTTGAAAGCTCCGATGTGGTTGCCGTGCAGCGCCTTGCGGTCGATGGGCCAGATGGCCGGAATGGCCGCGGCGAGGCGCGACTTGTCTTTGGAGAGGGTCTGCAGCTCGTCGAACGACACCGACTCCAGATAGAGCGTGCGGGCCAGCGCGTCGAGTTGTTTCCATGTGTCGACCATCGTCGGGGCGAACCGGTCCGCGGCGAGCGGAGCGTATTTTTCGTCCGGATAGGGATACCACACCTGCGGAATGGAGAGCGTGTCGGTCGAGAAGAGCGAGCGGTAGACGTAGCTGTCGCGGTAGCGGATTTCGTCCACGCGGTTCTGGGCCGTGCGGATGCGCTCCTGCAGGATGCGGTAGCGGATCATCAGCTCCTGATTCGCCTGATCGATGCGGTAGAGTTTCGGAGTTTGGAAGTAGCGGGAAAACAGCACGTTGACGATCGATACGAGGATGAAGCCGATCAGAATCTTGCGCAGCACGCGGTAGACGCGCAGCTGGATGGGCGGTTTGGCCTCGCCGCGCATCGGCCTCGCCGCGCGGCGAGGCGCCGGCGACGGATCGGATAAGGTGGTCTGTTTTTGTGTCATCCTCTTATAAAAAACTCCGCTCTTCAGGATGCAAATTTAAGTTTAATTGTGTAATTTTGCAACCCGATATCGAATAACGTTGCAACAAGACAATATGGTATATATGGAATCTGCAAAAATCCGTCAGGCTTTTCTGGACTTTTTCGAAAGCAAGGGCCACGTCGTCGTGCCGTCGGCGCCGATGGTCGTCAAGGGCGACCCCACGCTGATGTTCACCAACGCGGGCATGAACCAGTTCAAGGATATTTTTCTGGGCAACGCGCCCCGCAAATACCCCCGTGCGGCCGACACGCAGAAGTGCCTGCGCGTCTCGGGCAAGCACAACGACCTGGAGGAGGTGGGACACGACACCTACCACCACACGATGTTCGAGATGCTGGGCAACTGGTCCTACGGCGACTACTTCAAGAAGGAGGCGATCGAGTGGGCGTGGGAGCTTTTGCACGACGTCTACAAGCTGCCGGCCGAGCGGATGTACGCCACCGTATTCGAGGGCTCGGAGGAAGACGGCGTGCCGTTCGATCAGGAGGCCTACGACTACTGGAAGCGCTACCTGCCCGAAGACCACATCATCCGCGGCAACAAGCACGACAACTTCTGGGAGATGGGCGAGACGGGTCCCTGCGGTCCCTGCTCGGAGATCCACTTCGACCTGCGCGACGAGGCCGAAATCGCCGCCAAGCCGGGCCGCGAGATGGTGAACGCGAGCCACCCGCAGGTGATCGAGATCTGGAACCTCGTCTTCATGCAGTTCAACCGCAAGGCCAACGGCTCGCTCGAGGAGCTTCCGGCGCGCAACGTCGACACGGGCATGGGCTTCGAGCGCCTCTGCATGATCCTGCAGGGCAAGAAATCGAACTACGATACCGACGTCTTCCAGCCCACGATCGGCCGCATCGCGGCCCTGTCGGGCAAGAAATACGGCGACGACGAGAAGTGCGACATCGCCATGCGCGTGATCGCCGACCACCTGCGGGCCATCGCCTTTTCGATCGCCGACGGGCAGCTGCCCTCGAACGTCAAGGCCGGCTACGTCATCCGCCGCATCCTGCGCCGCGCCGTCCGCTACGGCTATACCTACCTCGGCTTCACGGAGCCGACGCTCTGCCGCTTGGTGGCGGGGCTCGTCGAGCAGATGGGGGGCCAGTTCCCCGAGCTGGGGGCTCAGCAGGCCCTGATCGAGAAGGTCATCGAGGAGGAGGAGGCCTCGTTCCTCCGCACGCTGGCCACGGGCATCAACCTGCTGGACGGCGTGATCGCCCGCACCAAGAGCGAGGGCCGGCGCCCGATTTCGGGTGCCGAGGCGTTCGAGCTCTACGATACGTTCGGCTTCCCGATCGACCTCACGGAGCTTATCGCCCGCGAGCAGGGCGTGGAGGTCGACTTGGCGGCTTTCGACAAGGAGCTGCAGGCCCAGAAAGAACGTTCGCGCAACGCTGCGGCCGTCGATACGGACGACTGGGTGGAGCTGTTCCCCTTGCGCGAGAGCGTATTCACGGGTTACGACACGCTGGTCGACGAAGTGCGCATCGCGCGCTACCGCCGCGTCAAGAGCAAGGGCAAGACCACCTACCAACTGGTCTTCGACCGCACGCCTTTCTACGGCAATTCGGGCGGCCAGATCGGCGACACGGGCTTCATCGAGAGCCCCAACGACCGGATCGAGGTGGTGGCCACGGAGAAGGAGAACGGACTGATCGTCCACATCGTCGAGCGGCTGCCGGAGAATCCGGCGGCGACCTTCACGGCGCGCGTCGACGCCGAAAAGCGGCAGTCGGCGGCCAACAACCACTCGGCCACGCACCTCATGCACGCCGCGCTGCGCAAGGTGCTGGGCACGCACGTCGAGCAGAAAGGCTCGATGGTAACGCCCGAGATGCTGCGCTTCGACTTCTCGCACTTCCAGAAGATGACGCGCGAGGAGCTGCGCGAGGTGGAGCGGCTGGTCAACCGGGCCATCCGCGCCAACTACCCGCTCGAAGAGAAGCGCGACGCCACGCAGGCGGAGGCCGCGGCGGCGGGAGCGATGATGCTCTTCGGCGAGAAGTACGGCGACCGTGTGCGCATGGTGCGCTTCGGCGACTCGGTGGAGCTGTGCGGCGGTACGCACACGAGCGCCACGGGCAACATCGGATTCTTCAAGATCCTGAACGAGAGCGCCATTTCGGCCGGCGTGCGACGCATCGAGGCCGTTACGGGCGAGCAGGCCGAGCGGGTGCTCTACGCGGCCGAAGATACGCTCCGCAACGTGGGCGAATACCTCAATAACACGCAGATCGTGCAGGCTGTCAAGAAGATGATCGAGAGCAACGACGCCCTCTCGAAGGAGGTCGAACAGATGCGTCGCGAGCAGGTGGCCCAGTGGGCCGACAAGCTCATCGCCTCGGTGCCCGAACGGCAGGGCGTGCAGCTGATCGCCACGCAGACCGACCGCCGTCCCGACTTCGTGAAGGACCTGGCCTACAACCTGCGGGCCCGGGCGTCGAAGCTGGTGCTGGTGATCGGCTCGGTGAGCGACGGCAAACCCTCGCTGACGATCATGCTGGGCGACGAGATCGCCGCGCAGGGCGTGGATGCGGGTGCCGTGGTCCGCGAAGCCGCGAAGCTGATGCAGGGCGGCGGCGGCGGTCAGGCTTTCTTCGCCACGGCCGGCGGCAAGAACCCCGACGGACTGCAGGCGGCTATCGACAAGGCCGTGGAGCTGATTATGGCGCAAGTGAAATAGATCCGGGCGGCATAGGCCGGCAACCCGCCGAGTTGCGCGAGCCGCAGCCTCCCGGCGCGGAGGCTCGCCACGCTCGCTCCGCAGGCTGCGCCCGCGAACCGAACGGAAACCGAAATTCGAAAAAAACGAAAAAATATGGCAAACAAAGTATTGTTGATGATCCTCGACGGTTGGGGCAACGGCCATCATGACAAGGCCGACGTCATCTCGACCGTCCACCCCGCCTACATCTCGGCGATGAGCGCGAAATATCCCCATGCGCAGCTGCGCACCGACGGCGAGAACGTCGGTCTGCCCGACGGTCAGATGGGCAACTCGGAGGTGGGGCACCTCAATATCGGCGCCGGCCGCGTGGTCTATCAGGATCTGGTGAAGATCAACCGTGCGTGCCGCGACAACTCGATCCTGCAGAACCCCGAGGTGGTCGCCGCATTCGAGTACGCGAAGGCGAAAGGCGCGGGCGTCCACTTCATGGGCCTGACCTCGGACGGCGGCGTGCACTCGTCGCTGGAGCATCTTTTCAAGCTGTGCGACATCGCCGCGGAGTACAAGATCGAGAATACCTATGTCCACTGCTTCATGGACGGCCGCGACACCGACCCCCGCAGCGGCAAGGGATTCATCGAGCAGCTGGAGAAGCATCTGGCCGCCACGACGGGCAAGATCGCCACGGTGGTGGGCCGCTACTATGCGATGGACCGCGACAAGCGCTGGGAGCGTGTGAAGGTGGCCTACGACGCGCTGGTGGAGGGCGTCGGCGAGCCGGCGACCGACATGGCCGCCGCCGTGCAGAAGTCCTACGACGCCGAGGTTACGGACGAGTTCATCAAACCGATCGTGCGGGTCGACGCGGCGGGCAACGCTGAGGGAACGATCCGTCCGAACGATGTGGTGATCTTCTTCAACTACCGCAACGACCGCGCGAAGGAGCTGACGATCGTGCTGACGCAGGAAGATATGCCCGACGCCGGGATGCGCACCCTGCCGCTCTACTACTGCTGCATGACCCCCTACGACGCCAAGTTCACGGGCCTGCACATCCTTTTCGACAAGGAGAACGTGCCCGACACGATCGGCGAGTGGGTCTCGAAGCAGGGCCTGAGGCAGCTGCGCATCGCCGAGACGGAGAAGTACGCCCACGTAACGTTCTTCCTGAACGGCGGCCGCGAAGAGACCTTCGAGGGCGAGGAGCGCATTCTGGTCGCCTCGCCGAAGGTGGCGACCTACGACCTGCAGCCCGAGATGTCGGCGCCCGAGGTGGCCGACAAGCTGGCGGCGGCGCTCGACGAGCAAAAGTTCGACTTCATCTGCCTGAACTTCGCCAACGGCGACATGGTGGGCCACACGGGTGTCTACGACGCGATCGTCGAGGCGGTCGAAGCGGTGGACAAGTGCGTGGAGAAGGTGGTCGAGGCGGCCAAGCGCAACGGCTACGAGGTGGTGCAGATCGCCGACCACGGCAATGCCGACAACGCCGTGAATCCCGACGGTACGCCCAACACGGCCCACTCGCTCAATCCGGTGCCCATCGTCGTGGTGTCGGATCGCGTGAAGGCGGTGCATGACGGCATTCTGGCCGATGTGGCGCCCACGGTGCTGCAGCTCATGGGCGTGGCGCAGCCTGCCGGAATGACCGGCCATTCGCTGGTGGAGATGAAATGAAAACCGGGGCTGCGGCGATGCGGCGGCCCGCAAATAACGAAGATGATGAAAAAGATTCTGCTCCTTGCAGCCTGCGCAGCGATGCTGGCCTCCTGCACCTCGAAAAAGTCCTACACCATTGCGGGACAAACGGACCCCTCGCACGACGGCGAGACGGTCTATCTTTACGATTACGACAAGGGTGAGAACGTCGACAGCACGGAGGTGGCCGAGGGCCGCTTCGCGTTCGGCGGCAAGATCGCGGGCGATGCGTTCCGCCGGGTGGTTTTGGGTCGCAGCTACGCCAATCTGATCGTCGAAGGCGGCGACCTGACGGTCGATCTGGCGGCCCGCAACGCCACGGGCTCGGCGCTCAACGAGGCGAAGAACGCTTTCGACGAGCAGTACGACTCGATCAAGAAGTCGTTCTACGAACAATACGGGGCGCTGCTGGAAGACGAGACCCTGAGCGAAGAGGCGCGCGACGAGCGGGCCGAGGCGCTGGTCGAGGAGATCAACGCGGCATTGGGCGAGGTGGCCCGGCCGGTGGTTGCGGCCAACGACAATGCGTTGGGAGCCTATGCGTTCCTGTGCTGGTCGTCGGATCTGGAGACGCCCGAGGAGTTCGACGCGGCGCTGGCGCTGGCCGGCGGCCGGGTGCGCGACTTCGGTCCGGTGAAGAAGATCATTGCGGCCAACGAAGCGCTGAAGAAGACCGCCGAGGGGATGCCTTTTGTGGATTTCACGATCGAAAACGGCAACCTGGACGGCACGGCCGCGAGCCTTTCGGACTACGTGGGCAAGGGCAAATATGTGCTGGTCGACTTCTGGGCATCGTGGTGCGGACCCTGCCGTCGCGAGATCCCCGTCGTGCGCGAAGTCTGGGAGAAGTACCGCGGCGAGAAGTTCGAAGTCGTGGGCATCGCCGTGTGGGACAAGCGCGACGATACGCTCAAGGCGGCCGAGCAGTTGGGTATCGCATGGCCGCAGATCGTCGATGCGCAGGCCGTGCCGACCGAACTCTACGGCATAGCCGGCATTCCGCACCTCATCCTCTTCGCGCCCGACGGCACGATCGCGGCGCGCGGTCTTCGCGGCGAAGCCCTCAAGGCCAAAGTCGCCGAGGTGCTGGCCGAGTAGCTCCGGGCCATATCCGGGGGGGGAGCCGAGGGCCGAACGCTCGGAGAAGCCGGACCGGCGGGGCGTTGGGAGCTTGTCGAAGAAAGGGACTTTCGGGCCTTGCTCCGGAGAACATAATGGAAAAAGGGTACGATGTGAATCGTACCCTTTTCGTTTTGCAGGCGGCTTGCGGGCGTTTCCGGAAAAGCGGCGGTCTCTTTCGGAGCCGGCTTGCGGTCCGGGCGGCGCGGGGATCACTCCAGCTCGCCGACGAGGCCCCGGATGACGACCGAGGCGCAGCCGATGCCGAAGAGCGCCGGCATGTAGGAGATCGTCCCGACGTTGGACTTCTTGTTCTGCTCCTCGCAGAGGATCATGGCCCCCTCGCGCATGGGCTCGGGCGAAAAGACGGCCCGGAACCCCCGGCGGACCCCCGCCTTGTGGAGCCGCTTGCGCAGCATGTGGGCCAGCGGGCAGTGGTGGGTCTTCGAGATGTCGGCGATTTCGAGCTGCGTGGGGTCGGTCTTGGCTCCGGCGCCCATCGAACTGACCAGAGGCAGCCCCCGGTCGAGCGAGGCGAGGATCAGCGCCAGCTTGGGCGAGAGGGTGTCGATGGCGTCGACGACGTAGTCGTAGCGGGCGTCGTCGAGCAGCCGGTAGGTCTCCTCGTCCCGGATGTAGCGGTCGACGACCGTGAGCCCGATCGCCGGGTCGATGTCGCGAAGCCGCTCGGCCAGCACCTCGGCTTTGGGGCGGCCGACGGTGGAGCGGAGGGCTACCAACTGTCGGTTGATGTTGCTCTCGGCGACGCTGTCGGCATCGGCGATGGTCATGCGGCCCACGCCGGCGCGGGCGATCATCTCGGCGGCATAGGCCCCCACGCCGCCCAGCCCCACGACCAACACGTGGGCGCGGCGCAGCATCCCGAGTTTTTCGTCGCCCAGCAGCAGGGCGGTGCGTTCCAACCAATTATCCATTGTCGTCGGAAAATATGCGTTCGTAATTTTCGGTCGTGGCCCGCTGCAGCGTCCCGACGGAGGTGCCGAGCAGCGCGGCGGCGCGGGCGTAGACTTCCTCGATGGGCGTGGGGCTCTCGTCGGTCTCCAGAAAGAGCTGCCGCAGAGGCGTATTCCGCAGTGCCTCGACGGTGCGGGGCGAAGCGAGGGAGCGCTCGCCGAAAGAGAGGAAATAACCCCGCTCTACGGCCTGCCGTGCCTGCTGGGGCGAGCCGATGAAGCCGTGGAAAATGACGGCCCGGGGTGTCAGTTCATGCAGTAGGCGCATCGTGGGCTCGAACGCCCGGACGCAGTGCAGCACCACGGGCAGATCCCGTTCGCAGGCCCATGCGAGCTGCGCGCGGAACAGGGCGGCCTGCGCGTTGCGCTCCTCCGGCGTTGCGGCCCGGGCGAAGTCGAAGCCGATTTCGCCCACGGCCTGTGCGTCGCCCGCATCCGAAGCTGCCGTCAGCCTCCGCAGCGCTTCTTCCGGCGTGCAACTTTCGGCATCCCACGGGTGGATGCCGATCGTGCGCAGCTCGATGCTGCGACCTGTGGGGCGGTGGGTGTGGATGTTTATGTAGGAGGAGTTCATGAATTCGGTTTCTTAGACAAAGGTATAAATTTCCCGGATTATATACTTCAGAGTATCGATATTTCTCGGCCCTTGTTTTCGGCTCCGACCGCTGTAACTTGCGGCTTTCGGCCGCCCCGCTAAGAGCGGGGTTTTATGAACAAGTCCTGATTCCCTCCCCCGCACCCCCTCCTCGGAGGGGGCTTCCGGTCGGAAATCCGGAAAAATCGGAATTCCGGACCGTCGGTACGTCAAGGTATATAATCGTCTAAATTTTTAAGGTTATTTAAAAATATATGGCTGCGGCCGGCGGTTTTCCGGAAAAATTTTCGTACTTTCGCACGCGGTTAAGGCTGTTAGCGTGCTAACAACGGGCCGGCGGATAAAAAGTTCCGGGAGAAGGCTCCGAGATCGGTGCCGGGATACGGGGCGAAGCGAAGTCGGGAAAGATGCGCGGAGGTGCCGGAATACCGGGGCGGAGCGAAGCCGGGGAGAATGCGCGGAGGAGCCGGGATACGGGGCGAAGCGAGCCGGAAGAACGCGCGGAGGTGCCGGAATGCCGGAGTGAAGCGAGCCGGAAAGATGCGCGGAGGAGCCGGGAAAACGAGCGGAAGCGCGGACGATTATTCGTAACGAAAGCAACAACAACATACAAATCAAACCATTTCAACCATGTCGAATTCAACCGTGTCGAAACCCATTACACTACGCAAGGGTCTCGACATCAATCTTCAGGGCAAGCCCTGCGCGGAGACGGCCTCGGCGCCGCGTGCCGCGCTCTATGCGGTTTCGCCGCTGGACTTCGAGGGCGTTACCCCCAAGCTGCTGGTCAAGGCGGGCGACAGGGTGAAGGCCGGTACGCCGCTCTTCTTCAGCAAGGGCGACGAGCGCGTGATCTTCACTTCGCCGGTCGGCGGCGAGGTGGCGGAGATCGTCCGCGGCGAGAAACGCAAGGTGCTCGCCGTAACGGTGGCGCCCGACGCCGAACAGAGCTACGAGGAGTTCGCCCGGCCCGATCTTGAGTCGGCCCCGCGCGAAGAGATCGTCGGTCTGCTGCTGCGCAGCGGTCTGTGGCCCATGATCGTGCAACGCCCCTACGGCATCATCGCCGATCCGTCGCAGACCCCGAAGTCCATCTTCGTATCGGCGTTCGACTCGGCGCCGCTGGCCCCCGACTACAACTTTGCGCTCCGCGATGAGAAGAAGCACCTGCAGAAGGGCTTCGACGTGCTGCGCCGCCTGACGGAAGGCAAGGTGCACCTCTCGATGCGCGCCGGAGCCGAAGGCGAGATGCCGACGCTCGAAGGCGTCGAGCTCCACACTTTCAAGGGCAAGCATCCGGCCGGCAACGTGGGCGTGCAGATCCACCACATCGACCCGATCAGCAAGGGCGAGACGGTGTGGACGGTCAACATTCAGGATGTGGCGATCATCGGCCGCCTCTTCGACGAGGGCCGCGTGGACATGACCCGCACGATCGCCGTAACGGGCTCCGAAGTGGAGCGTCCGGCCTACGTGCGCACGATCGCCGGCGCCCGCGTCGACTCGATTCTGGGCGGCAACCTCAAGCCGCAGAAAGAGGGCGACCGCGTGCGCATCATCTCGGGCAACGTGCTCACGGGCACGAAGACCTCGCCGGAAGGTTTCCTGGGCTACTACGCCAACCAGCTGACCGTGATCCCCGAGGGCGACAAGTACGAACTCTTAGGCTGGGCCATGCCCCGCTTCGGGAAGTTCTCCGTGTCGCGCGCCTACTTCTCGTGGCTCTGCCCGAAGAAGGCCTACAAGCTCGATACCAACATGAACGGCGGCGAGCGTCCGTTCGTCGTAACGGGTCTCTACGAACGTTACCTGCCGATGGACATTTATCCGATGTATCTTTTGAAGGCGTGTCTTGCCGGCGACATCGACAAGATGGAGAATCTGGGTATCTACGAAGTCGTCGAGGAGGATTTCGCCCTGTGCGAGTTCGTCGATCCCTCGAAGATCGAGATCCAGCAGATCATCCGCGACGGTATTAACTTAATGATCAGGGAGGCATAACGATGGGACTGCGTAAAATAGTCGACAAACTCAAGCCCACCTTCTCCGAGGGAGGCAAGCTGGGCTTTCTGGCCTCGACGTTCGATGCGTTCGAGACATTTCTTTTCGTGCCGAACACCACCACCGCGAAGGGCGCGCACATCCGCGACTGCAACGACATGAAACGTACGATGATCGTCGTGGTCGCAGCGCTGCTGCCGGCACTGCTGTTCGGATTCTACAACACGGGCTACCAGCACTTCCTCTCGCAGGGCGCCGAGCCCGAGTTCTGGGCCTCGCTGTGGTTCGGATTCCTGAAGGTCCTGCCCATCATCGTCGTTTCGTACGTCGTGGGTCTGGCCATCGAGTTCGCTTTCGCGCAGGTGCGCGGCCACGAAGTCAACGAGGGATTCCTCGTAACGGGTCTGCTGATTCCGATGATCATGCCGGTGGACATTCCGCTGTGGATGGTCGCCGTGGCGACGGCTTTCGCCGTGGTCTTCGGCAAGGAGGTATTCGGCGGCACGGGCATGAACGTCTTCAACCCTGCGCTGCTGGCCCGCGCTTTCGTGTTCTTCGCCTACACGCCCTCGATTTCGGGCGCCGAGGTGTGGATCGCAGGCCTGAAGTCGGGCGAGGGCGTCGTGGACGGCTTCTCGGGCGCCACGGCGCTGGAGCACATGGCCGCGGACGGCACGCTCGGCTACTCGGCCCTCGACGCTTTCCTGGGCTTCATCCCCGGATCGATCGGCGAGACCTCGACGGTGGCCATTCTTCTGGGCGCGGCGATTCTGCTCTTCACGGGCATCGCTTCGTGGCGCACGATGATCTCGGTATTCGTCGGCGGACTGGCCATGGGCTACGTATTCCAGTGGACGGGTCTGACGACCTATCCCGCGTGGTGGCATCTGATCGTCGGCGGCTTCGCGTTCGGTGCGGTCTTCATGGCCACCGACCCCGTAACGTCGGCGCAGACCGATGCGGGCAAGTACATCGTCGGTCTGATGACGGGTGCGCTGGCCGTGCTGATCCGCGTGGTCAACCCGGCCTATCCGGAGGGCATGATGCTCTCGATCCTCTTCATGAATGCGCTGGCCCCGCTCGTGGACTACTACGTGGTCGAGGCCAACATCCGACGCAGAAACAAACGTTTGAAAACGGCAAAATAGGGAGGTGCGATTATGAAAAAGATCAATACGAACAGCAACCTCTACATCGTCGTCTACTCGACGGTGATGGTCGTCGTCGTGGCCGCACTGCTGGCCGTGGCGTCCCTTTCGCTGCAGGCGCGGCAGAACGCCAACGAACTGGGCGAGAAGAAACAGTCGATCCTCGCATCGCTCGGCGCCGCCGACCGCGACTACGACGACTTCATCGAGGCCCACGTGCTCGACGCCGAGGGCAACCGGACGGACGACGGCGACGTCTTCGCGCTGCTGAACGACCTGCAGGGGGCGTTCGACGAAGGCCGCTTCCCGATCTTCGAGGCTGCGGACGGCCGCGTGGTCGTTCCCGTAACGGGTTCGGGCCTCTGGGGCCCGATCTGGGGCTATGTCGCGCTGGAGAACGACATGAACACCGTGGCCGGCATCATCATGGCCCACAAAGGCGAAACCCCGGGTCTGGGTGCCGAGATCGCCACGGAGAAGTACCAGTCGAAGTTCGCCGGAAAAACCCTCTTCGAGGGCGACGAATTCAAGTCGGTATCCCTCCGCAAGGGCGGAGCCCAAGATCCGGCCCACGAGGTGGATGCCATTACGGGCGGTACGAAGACCTCGGACGGCGTAACGGCCATGCTCCGCACGAGCCTCGGCCATTACCTGCCGCTGCTGCGGGCGCGTCGTGCGGCTGCGGAGCAGGCGCAGGTGTCTAACGAAGAAAATCCGGAAAACAATGAGTAGCAAGAATTTCAAATATCTGACGGGCCCCTTCTCGGCGAACAACCCCGTGATCGTGCAGATACTGGGTATCTGCTCGGCGCTGGCCGTTACCGTGCAGCTCAAACCTGCGATCGTCATGGCCCTGTCCGTTACGGTCGTTACGGCGTTCGCCAATCTGGTGATGTCGCTGCTGCGCAGCGGCGTGCCGGCACGCATCCGCATCATCGTGCAGCTGGTGGTCATCGCCGCGCTGGTGATTCTGGTCGATCAGGTGCTCAAGGCCTATGTCTACGAGGTGTCGAAGCAGCTGTCGGTCTACGTGGGTCTGATCATCACCAACTGCATCGTCATGGGTCGCATCGAGGCTTTCGCACTGGCCAACAAACCGTGGCCCGCATTTCTGGACGGCATCGGCAACGGATTGGGCTACGGTCTGATTCTGGTCGTCGTGGCTTTCTTCCGCGAGCTGCTGGGCTCGGGCAGCCTCTTAGGCTACCGCATCGTTCCCGAGAGCTGGTACATGGCCGAGGGCGGATACTACTCCAACTGCGGCCTGATGCTCTTCCCGCCGATGGCCCTCATCATCGTGGGCTGCATCATCTGGGTGCACCGCTCGCGCAACAAGGATTTACAGGAAAAATAGGAGGATAGCATATGGAATCGTTGAACATATTCATTCGGTCGATCTTCATCGACAACATGGTCTTCGCCTTCTTCTTCGGCATGTGCTCCTACATCGCCGTGTCGAAGAGCGTCAAGACGGCCCTCGGTCTGGGTGCCGCCGTTACGTTCGTGATGGTGATGACCGTACCGCTGAACTACCTCCTCTATCAGTTCGTGCTCAAACCCGGAGCGCTGGCCTGGGCCGGAGCCCCCGAGGTGAACCTCAGCTTCCTGTCGTTCATCGTCTTCATCGCCACGATCGCCGCGTTCGTGCAGCTCGTGGAGATGATCGTCGAGAAGTTCTCGCCGACGCTTTACAGCCAGCTGGGCATCTTCCTGCCGCTGATCGCCGTGAACTGCGCCATCATGGGCGGCTCGCTCTTCATGCAGCAGAAGGTCGACGCCGCGCAGCTGACGTCGCTGTGGCACTCGATCGTCTACGGTCTGGGCTCGGGTCTGGGCTGGTGGCTGGCGATCGTGATGATGGCGGCCATTCGCGAGAAGACGACCTATTCGCACATCCCCGCGGCCCTCAAAGGCCCCGGCATCGCCTTCATCATCACGGGTCTGATGGGTATCGCCTTCATGATCTTCTCGGGCATCCAGTTCTAACGCTTAAAAGAGATTCGGAAAAATGACTACTACTATTTTAATTGCGATCGTCGCCTTTCTGGCGATTACGCTCGTGCTGGTCGCTCTGCTTCTCTTTGCGAAGGCGAAGCTGACGGCCTCGGGCGACGTGGTGATCGACATCAACGACGGCGAGAAAGTCCTCACGGCCGCGAGCGGCGGCACGCTCCTCGCGACGCTGGCCGACAACAAGGTCTTCCTGCCCTCGGCATGCGGCGGCGGCGGCTCGTGCGGCATGTGCAAGTGTCAGGTGCTGGAGGGCGGCGGCGACATCCTGCCCACCGAAACGGGCTTCATCTCGCGCAAGATGGCCAAAGACCACTGGCGTCTGGGCTGTCAGGTCAAGGTCAAGGAGAACCTCAAGATCCGGGTTCCCGAAGCCGTGCTGGGCGTCAAGAAGTGGGAGTGCACGGTGGTGTCGAACCGCAACATCTCGACGTTCCTCAAGGAGTTCGTCGTGAAGCTGCCCGAAGGCGAGAACCTCAAGTTCCGCAGCGGCGGCTACATCCAGATCGATATCCCGAAGTACGACGCGATCAAGTTCTCCGACATGGACATCGACGAGCGCTTCCGTGCCGACTGGGACAACATGAAGATGTGGGATCTGGTAACCACCAACCCCGAGCCGACGTTCCGCGCCTACTCGATGGCCAACCACCCGGCCGAAGGCAACATCATCATGCTCAACATCCGCATCGCCACGCCGCCGTTCGACCGTGCGGCCGGGGCGTTCATGAAGGTGAATCCGGGCATCTGCTCCTCCTACATCTTCTCGCGCAAGCCGGGCGACAAAGTTACGATCTCGGGCCCCTACGGCGAGTTCTTCCTGCCCGACAACCTGCCCGACGATCAGGAGCTGATCTTCATCGGCGGCGGTGCCGGCATGGCGCCCATGCGCAGCCACATCATGCACCTTTTCAAGACGGAGAAGACCAAGCGTCCCGTGTCGTTCTGGTACGGCGCCCGCGCCCTGAAGGAGGCTCCCTATCTGGACGAGTTCCACCAGATCGAGCAGGAGTTCCCCAACTTCAAGATGAATCTGGCGCTCGACCGTCCCGATCCGGAGGCCGATGCCGCGGGCGTGAAGTACACGGCGGGCTTCGTGCACAACGTGCTTTACGAGAACTACCTCAAGAACCACGAGGAACCCGAAAGCTGCATCTACCTCATGTGCGGACCTCCGATGATGATCGCCTCGGTGGTCAAGATGCTCGACAGCCTCGGCGTACCGCCGGAGAATATATTGTATGATAATTTCGGCAGTTAGCGAGAGCGAAGACCGAAAAGGCGCCGTCGGGCGCTGAAAACGAAGGAAACAGGAACGCGCAGGGATGCGGAGGTTCCTGTTTTCTTTGTTTTCGGGATTCTCGTAGAGAACTTTTCGGTCGTGGCCGAGCGTCGGCCGCAATCACGGAGCGGGTTATCGCGAGCGGAGAGAGCGATGCGAGGTAATTTCGGCAGTTAGTTTTTTGATTTTATAGGGCACCTTTCGCCCTGCCTTGCCGGCCCCGAATGGGAAGTAGACGACTACGTCCCATCCGGGGCCGACTGCGTGATGCCGAAATCGGTCTCTCTGAAATCGAAAAACGGTTTAAAAAAAGGGGGGGGAGAACTTTTCGGTCGTGGCCGAGCGCCGGCCGCAATCACGGAGCGGGTTATCGCGAGCGGAGAGAGCGATGCGAGGTAATCGGGGAATTTTATAGGAGAGGTCTTTTCGGTTGCGGCGGGCGATGCGAGGTAATCGGGGGCGGGGAGAGTTCGGAGCTTGCGGTATCGGCTTTTTATTTTTCGCCTTATTTTCGTATCTTCGCGCTCCTTTTCGACCTGCAAAAAAATGAACGACTATCTTGAACTGGCGGCCCGCAATACCCGGCGGGCGCAGGAGATCGTGGACGAGCTGCGGCTTGCGGAGTGCTGGGCGGCCGAAGGTGTCGAAGTGCGGCCCGTGGGATCGCTGGCGATGGGGCTGCTGTGCCGGCATCGAGACATCGATTTCCATCTCTACTCCTCGCCCGTGGATGTGGCGCGGAGCTTCGCCGCCGTGGCCCGGCTGGCGGCACATCCGCGAGTGGTGCGGGCGAGCTATGCCGACCTGCTGGAGACCGAAGAACGCTGTCTGGAGTGGCACCTTGTCTATAGGGAGCCCTCCGGCGAGGAGTGGACGATCGACCTGATCCACATTGAGCGAGGCTCGCGCTACGACGGCTATTTCGAACGGATGGCCGAGCGGATCCGCGGGGCGCTGACGCCCGAGACGCGCGGTGCGATCCTGAGGCTGAAAGGGGAGACGCCCGCAGACGAGCATCTCCCCGGAATACTGTACTATATGGCGGTCCTGCGCGACGGCGTACGCTCGATGTCCGAGTTCCGGCGATGGCTGGAGGCGCATCCGCAGACGGGAATCGTCGAGTGGATGCCCTGACCGCCGGGGCGGGGCGCTATTTTTTCTTGGCGCCGCTTTCGAGGATCGAGACGATCGAGTAGAGCGTGAAGCAGATAGCCCCGAAGCCGACGAGCACGCGCGCCGGAACGTAGTATTTGTGTGCGAAGTCGGTGGCCTCGAAGAGGAAGGCAGCCAAGAAGAGGCAAGCCAGAGCCGTGATGACCGGAATGATCGGAATGCGTGCGGCGAGCGGGAAGTCGGCATGCCAGATCCTGGCCAGCAGGATGACCTTGCTGGAGATGCTCCAGCAGATCAGCGCGAGACCGAACAAGACGAATCCGACGAAGTTGATCGCCTTGCCGCGCAACGCGATCAATAAGATGATGCCGAAGATGAAAGCCAGTGCGCCCATCGTGATGACGAGCCCCGTCCACTTGGATTTCTCGTGCATGGTGTAGCTGCCGCGGATCTGTCGCGAGATGCTGGCCACCAGCGCGATGAGCGAAGTGCAGACGCAGGCGATGCCGAACATTACGCTGCCCGCGACGGTATGCGCCGGCAATGTGCCTTCGGCGAAGAGCAGGATGCACCAGATCCAAGCCGCAGCGGCCATGACGCTCACGATGCCGATCAACGTAGCCGACTGCCCGACGGTGAATCCCTGCGGGTTGATCGAGAACGAAGCGTCGGCGGAGTTGCGGGGGATCAGGCTGAAGCGCGACGACGAGGTGGCGGCCGTGGATACGCATCCGGCGATCAACCCCAGACCGCAGACGACGTGGCCCGTAACGAGGTAACCCGACATGCGCGACGTGAGAATGAAGACCCCGCAGATGAGCGTGGCCAGCGCGAACGAGTATCCGATGGCCGGGAAGACGTACTTGGCGGCTTCGGTGTAGGTGCCGAGGATCTGGCGGATGATGGTGGCCGCCGTGCAATAGAGCGCCATGCAGACGGAGCCCAGAAAGAAGACGACGGGGCCGGCCGTCAGGCGCGAGGGATCGTCGCCCGCGGCGTAGACGTAGGCGCCGTAGGCGAAACAGAATGCGGCCATCGCAAGCGGAATGGCGCGGAAAAGTACGCTGATACCGTGGTTCATGATCGTAGGATTTTCCGGGGCCCGGCGCAAATCCCGTGCCAGCGGGGCGGGGTGCGATTCCGAAAAAAAATCCGTATCTTCGTCCCTATGAAAAATATCGTATTCGACTTGGGAGGCGTGCTCTTTGCGCGCGATGCGAAAAAATGCACGCAGGAATTCATCGACTTCTTCGCTTTCATCCGCACGGAACGGCTGCCCCGTTTCTGGGAGGAGTACGACCGCGGAACCTCGACGTGCGAGGAGGTGATCGAGACGCTGAGCCGCATGCACGGCTGTCCGCGCGAGAAGAGCGCGGAGTATCTGCAACGCTCGATCGATCTGCAGGAGACGGTGAAACCTACCGAGCAACTGATCGTCGACCTGAAGGCTGCGGGCTACAAGCTGTATGTGCTGTCGAATATGTCGCGCGAGTTCATCGACTTCCTGCGCCGCTTCCCGGTCTACGGGCTTTTCGACGGCGAGGTGGTCTCGTGCGAGGAGGGGAGTGTGAAGCCCGAGCCCCGGATCTATGAAATCCTGCTGAGCCGCTACGGACTGGATCCGGCGCAGACGCTCTTCATAGACGATCGACCGATCAACATAGCGGCGGCGGAGGAACAAGGTATCGCCGGGTGTCTGTTCGATGCGAAGCGGCCCGAAGAGACCTGCCGGAAGCTGCGGGAGCGGCTGCTGTGAATTAAGAATGAAAAATTAAGAATTAAAAATCGGGGATCGATAGAAGCCGGCTTTGTCGGAGTAGAGAGCGACTTGGGGAATGGAGGATAAAGCGTATGGGATAGATTCTTCGCTGCGCTCAGAATGACAAACATTCGGAAAGCTACGTGCGGATGGATAGATTTTTTCGCTTACGCTCAGAATGACAGATTCGGCGATGTAAAACCCCGGCACGAAACCCCGGCACGAAACCCCGACACGAAACCCCGGCACGAAACCCCGGCACGAAAGTCCGGTGCGAAAACTTCGGTGGCACGAAACTCTGGCGCGAAAGTCCGGTGCGAAAACCGGCGGCGAGCAACCGACCCGAAAAACGAAGCGAGAAAACGGCGCACGAAGCCGCTACAAAAGAAAGACCTGCCCGAAAGGGCAGGTCTTTCTTATTGTCGGATCCCGGAGGATCAGTTGAACGTGTAGCGGATGCTCAGCAGGGCCGACCACGTAGAGACGGTGCTGGCCTTCTTCGACCACGTGGGCTGGTTGAAGGTGTAGACGCCCTCCTTGTAGCTGAGCAGGCGGCTGGAGCTGATCTGCTCGACGTTGCCCCAGTTGCGGTTCAGCAGGTTGGCGATGTTGTTGACGTCGACGCCTACGGTCAGCGCGTTGCGCTTGCCCTTGATGTTGAAGTAGAAGTCGTGGGCGAACTTGAAGTTCAGCTCATGACGCCACGGCATCACGGCACCGCCGCGCTTGGTGTACTCGCCGATGTGCTTCGAGAGGTACTCGTCGTGGTTGATGTAGTTCCAGAACGCCTCCTTCTGCTCCTCCTTCGCGAAGGTCATCTCGTCGAGCTGCTCGCGCGTGGGAACGTAGAGCAGGACATCGGCGCCGCCGTCGCCCGTGATGTTGTTCATCGTGTAGGAGTAGCGCGAGTAGGAGTAGTTGCCGATGTAGCCCAGACGGTAAGCCTCGTAGTAGAGACCGAAGCTGGTGCTCGACTTGGGAGCGCCCAGACGGTAGCCCACGTTGAGCATGATGCGGTGGGGCGACACGTAGGACGAGTAACCCAGCTCGGGCGTGTTGGAACCCTGACGGTTGAAGGTGTTGGTGTTATAGGCCGACGAAACCTGGTCGCCGATGCCGTCGATCACGTTCTTCGACGAAGCGTAGGTGTAGGCTGCGCTGACCGACAGACCGAAGTCCCAAGTCTTGGAAGCCTGCGCCGTAACCGAAGCGTAGTAACCGTTGACGCCGTCGGTATTCTGGATCAGATAGGGCGTAACCTCCTGTTTGTCGGCGTTCAAGAGGCCGATCGACTCCCACTGCTTGCGCGCTGCGGGCTCGCCCGGCAGCTGGATGCCGCCCTGAACCTCACGGATGCCCAACTTGGTAACGGCGACGGAGTTGATGTCGCGGTTGAAGATACCTTCGATATTGAGGTTCACGCCACCCGGGAGTTTCATGTCCAGAGCCAGCGACGATTTCCACGTCGACGGCATGACCAGATGCTTGTCCATGATGGTGGTGAGCTTCGGAGCGGCCAGATCGTCGCGCTGCTCGAACGTACCGCCGTAGAGGTTTTCGAGGATGTCGCCGACGTTGTTATGGAACTTGAGGTTCGCCAGTGCGGGGTCGCCGGGGTTGTAGATCGTCTGGGCCTGCATGCAGTTGCTGTTGCCCACGGCCGAGACGATCCATACGAACGGCAGACGGCCCGTGAAGATACCCGTACCTCCGCGCAGGATGTACTTGCGCTCGCCGGTCAGGTCCCAGTTGAAGCCGAAGCGGGGCGAGAGGTTCAGACGTGCTTTGGGCATGTCGGAAGTCTTGTAGCCGCCGCGGTCGGCGAAGAGCTGCGTGAACTCCTTGTTCTCGTTGCCGTCGATCGACGGGTAGACGGGAACCTCCAGACGCAGACCGATCGTGGCCTTGAAGCGGTCGCTGATCGAGAGCTCGTCCTGCAGGTAGATCGAGTGCTGCATGTAGTCGAACGATGGATACACCTGCTTGAGGTCGGTGCGGTTGGAGTGCGTGATGGCGAAGGCGCGGGGTGCGGCGTCGTTGACGAAGTCGTCCCACGAATTATATACGTAGTAGCCGGCACCGCCCTGCATGTAACCGTTCTTGGTGTTGTCGTGCTCGAACTGGTAGCCGAACGTGAAGCGGTTGATACCCGTGGTATAGCCCACCTCGTCGGTTACGATGTGCGAGCTGACCTCGCGCAGGTTGCCGTAGGTGAAGGGATCGACGCCGAAGGTGGTCAGCAGATCGCCGTCCTGCAGGATGTCGACCGTCGGGAAGAGGTCGCCCTCGAAGCTGCGGGGCTCGTTCTGGTGCGAGTAGGTGTAACGCAGCGTGTTGGTCAGGTTACCGTCGAGGAAACGCGAGTTGAGCTCGGCGGCTACCGACGTGAAGTTCTGCTCCTGATAGTAACGGGCGCTCTCGTAGTAGAGCGAGCAGTAGGAGAGACGGCCGGCGTTGTTGCGGTCGTAGACTGCGGAGGCCAGCGGGCTGATCGAGCCGGAGGGAGCCGACGAATACTTGTTCTTGGTGGTGCTGAAGCGCACGTTGAGCGCGTGGTCCTGATTGATGTTCCAGTCGACGCGGGCCATCAGCTTCCAGTTGGGAACCTTGAGCGAATAGTCGGAGTAGCGCCCCGGATCGTAGCCGAATTTCTCGCCGAGGAACTGCTTCATGGCGTTCATCTGGTCGACCGTAGGACGGTTGTAGGCCGAGGAGTTGCCCCAGTCCTGCTTCTCGTCGGTGCGGGCCAGACGGGTGATGCCCGGGGTCTTGTTCCACTCGTACTCGAAGTTGGCGAAGACGAAGAGCTTGTTCTTCAGAATCGGCGCGCCGACCGAGACGCCCAGCGTGTTGCTGATGTCCTGCGCTTCGGGAAGACGGCCCATGTCCTTGTAACGCGAACCCTTCCAAGCGTCGCTCTTGTAGTAGTCGTAGACCGAGACTTTCACCTCGTTGGTACCCGACTTGGTTACGGCGTTGATGGCACCGCCCGTGAAACCGCTCTGACGGACGTCGAACGGCGTAACGGCCACCGAAACCTGCTCCAGCGCGTCGAGCGAGATGGGCGAACCTCCGGCGGGCAGGTTGCTGCCGATGCCGAACATGTTGTTGAACGAAGCGCCGTCGACCGTAACGTACGACTGGCGGTAGTTACCGCCGCCGATAGCCAGACCCGACGTGGTGGAGGAGGCCTGCGGCGTGAGCTTCATGATGTCGTTCAGACTGCGGCTCACCGACGGCATCATCTCGATCTGCTCGTTGGAGATGCTCGTAACGACGCCGGCACGGTTGATATTCATCGAACTGCCGGCGGCATCGCCGCGGACGACGACCACTTCGATCTCCTGGTTGTCGCGCAGGTAGGCGTCGCGCTTGAGCGTTTCGCTCAGCGCGAGCGTCAGGCCCGGGAAGACCACGCTCTGGTAGCCTACATAGGATACCGTGAGGGTGTAGGGACCGCCCGGACGCAGGCCCTGCAGGTTGTAGCGACCGTCGATGTCGGTAACGGTGCCGTACTGCGTACCCGAAGGGGTATGCTCCGCGATGACGGTAGCGCCGACCAGCGGATCGCCCGCCTGATCGGTGATCGTACCGTTCAGACCCGAAGTCGTTACCTGTGCGCTGACTGCGACGGCAACGAAGAGGGAGAGCATGGAAAGCAAAAGTTTCTTCATACGTCTGATAAAAATTAGTGAATGATGATTTGGGTGATGTCTTTTTTTCTTGTTTCTCGCGATCGGTGCGCTGCGTTCGGGTGCGGCCGCGGGCGTTTCCCGGTCGGCCATGAAAAACGGCGAGAGGGCGGTTCCTCTGCGGAATCGTCCTCTCAGGTGCCGATATTTCCCGTGTCGGCGGATGCCTCCTCCCGATAATAGGTCCGTCGGAGCCGCGTCGCCCGCATCGATCGAAGTTTGCGGCGGCCCGAACAGCGAAAGAAAGTATCCGAAAATTTCATGCCGCAAAGATAAGTCAATTATCTCTAAGACGTATAGGAATATAGGGGATTTTTCAACATTTTTTCGGCAATCCGCCCCAATCGGCGCCGCAGCGGGGGTGGCACGTTCCTTGCCGGTGGGCGGCGCGATGTCTTTTCGGGAGAAATACTGGCGATATTCGCTCTTCGTGCTGATCGTGGGGTTGGGCGTTACGATCTTCGTCGAGCTGACGCCCTTTCTGGGCGGGCTGTTGGGCGCCGCGACGATCTACGTGCTGCTGCGCCGGCAGATGCGTCTGCTCTGCGAGAGGCGCCGCTGGCGTCGCAGTGCGGCCGCCTCGCTGCTGATGGCCGAAGCGGTGTTCCTGTTTCTGATACCGATCAGTCTGGTGGTGTGGATGCTCGTGGTCAAGGTGCAGGACATCACGCTCGATCCCCAGTCGATCGTCGCGCCGCTGCGCCATGCTGCCGAGCTGATCCGCCAGCGGACGGGCTACGATCTGTGGCGCGAAGACAACCTGCAGTCGCTGCTGGCCTACATACCCCGGGCCGGGCAGTGGATCGTGAAGAACATCGCCGACTTCGCGCTCAATCTGGTGGTGCTGCTCTTCGTGCTCTACTTCATGCTGATCGGCGGCGTGAGGATGGAGGCTTATGTGCAGGAGATTCTGCCGTTCGACCGCACGATTGCCCGGCGGGCGATGCGCGAGGTGCGGATGATCGTCCGCTCGAACGCCATCGGCATTCCGCTGCTGGCGGCGGTGCAGGGCGTGGTCGCCTATGTCGGGTATTTGATCTTCGGGGCGCCGAGTCCGCTGTTCTGGGGTGTCGCGACCTGCTTCGCGACGATCATACCTATTATAGGTACGGGGCTCGTGTGGGTGCCGCTGGCCGCCTACATGGCGCTCGACGGCCGTTGGGGCGCTGCGATCGGGCTATGTCTTTACGGGGTGCTGGTGGTTACGCACGTGGACAACGTGGTGCGCTTCATCATGCAGAAGCGGCTGGCCGACACCCATCCGCTGGTTACGATCTTCGGCGTGGTGATCGGCTTGTCGCTCTTCGGATTCATGGGCGTGATCTTCGGACCCCTGCTGCTCGCCATGTTCATCTTCTGCGTCGACCTCTTCAAACGAGGCTATCTCGACGGGCGGTACGCCTCCCCGGAAGAACGGGGAGAGGCGAAATGAAATTCGCGCAAGAACCCGATGGGAACCTCGCGCGAATACTCCGTAGCGGGAGAGAGGTTTGACTATTTAGAAAGGTATTGTAATGGTATTTTATAAT
>JAMPGH010000001.1:1588082-1731803 GCA_023664045.1 Alistipes senegalensis
GCGGAGAGAGAGGGATTCGAACCCCCGGTACAGTTGCCCGTACACCGCATTTCGAGTGCGGCCCGATCGACCACTCCGGCATCTCTCCGAGTCTTGGGCTCCCGAAAACATCCGTTTCGGGACTGCAAATATAGACATAATTTTTATTATTGCGCATTTTCGGTTGAAAAAAATCATCCGAGCGACGAAAATGCAGGGAGAATCGTCTGCGTTTTTTTCGGTGGTACGTACGGCATTTCATATTAGAAGAGGACGCGGACGGTGTAAAATAATTCTGCGAAATAACGCATGAGGTCCGGATTATGTGTCTTTCGCGTTGCGGTTCGATATTTTTTTCTACCTTTGTATACGGGAGAGTATGCGTCGCGTGTAAGTCGCACGAAGAGTGCGCGTGTGGCAACTGAATATTCCGGATCACGAAGGGGTTCGATGTTTCGGTAAGGATTCTTCCTGCGGGAGAATGGGGCATCGAAAAATTTTTCGGACGGAATCCGAAAATTCGGAGCGGCCGATTGTCTCCGAACGACGGATAAGCGGTAGCCGATATCGACATGAAGCATTCGGCCGCAGAATCGGAAATTCCGTTCGAATCATACTAAAATCGGTATGGTTTTCGTTTTGATGCAAAGAGATAGACATAAAACTACGTGTGCCATGAAAAAGTGGGGATTCATCATCGGAGCTGCCGTCCTGACGGCAGGACTGACGGGTTGTTCGTCGGCTTATTTCGCTTCGGCGGGGTATGGCAACGACGACCTCTATGCCATTCATGACAAGACGGAAATCGCGCAGCGCAAGCAAGCCGAGGCCGAACGAAAGAAGGCCGAAGCGGAGGCGCGGCGGGCCGAATGGGAGGCTCGGATCGCGGAGGCGGAAGCTGAGGCGGCCCAGAATCGTTACTACGCATCGACGGCATCGAATCCTTACGAGGAGGTGTTGGCCGATTCTTTCCAGAGTGCGTATGCCCGGCGTCTGAAGGGTTTCCAGTCGCCGACTTATCGCATGCCGTCGAGTTATTACAATTTCCGCTACGGCAATGCGTTCACCTACGTGTCGGCCTACGATCCGGCGTTCTACAACGTCATGGTCATGGGCGACGAGGTGTGGGTCGAACCCAAGTATATTACCGCCATGTTCGGTACATGGGGACGTCCGGCTTTCTATTCCGATCCGTGGTATTACGGCTGGAACTGGCGGCCCTATTATAATTGGGGCTTCTCGTTCGGCAGTTGGGGCTGGGGCTTCGGTGCTTGGTACGATCCGTGGTATTACCCCGCTTACGGCTGGAATTACGGCTGGGGTCCCGGTTGGGGTCCGGGATGGCACGGACATCCTCATTGGGGCGGCGGTCCCGGACCTGCGCACCGGCGCTATGCTTCCGATATCGTGCATCGGGCCGATCCCAACGGCGCGCCGGGTCTTCGTTACAGCAATTCCGGGCGGCGTCCGGGCAGTTCGGGCGTGAATCCGAGCGGCACTTCGTCGTGGCGCAGCAGCGGAAACGGCAGCAGCGGACGGTTCGGCGTGCGCAACGGCGGCACTTCGATCGGTAACCGGCAGACTCTCGATTCCGCGCCGACCTCTACGCGTCGGGGCGACAGCGGCAACCGGTTCAATTCCGGTTCGTCTTTCCGCAACAATTCGGGCGGCAATACCTATAACCGCGGCGGCAGCAATTCCGGTTCGTCGTTCCGCAGCAACTCGTCGTCCGGCAGTTCGGGCAGTTCCTATCGGGGCGGTTCTTCGGGCAGCGGCGGTTCGGGCACCCGTTCGTCGGGCGGTGCTTCGCGCAATGCCGGAGGTCGGTAACCAGCCTAAAAAGAGCAACTATGAAGCGCTTAATCGCAATATGGATCGCTGCGGCGATCGCTTTGCCGGTCTCCGCTCAGAACAGAGAGATGGGCGGTCTGTTGATGGACCGGGACATCATGATGCCCGCCGAGCTGCTTTCGCTTTCGCAGGCGCAGTTCAACTTCGGCACGGCGCGGGCTATGGCGATGGCCGGAGCTTTCACATCATTGGGCGCCGATGCTTCGTCGATGTCGATCAACCCCGCCGGACTGGGCATGTACCGGAAAAGCGAGATCTCCTTTACGCCGGCGATGACTTTTTCGCGGAGCTCGACCGACGCCGTATCCTACGGTTCCAATTCGTCCGGCCGTTTCTCCGTCGCCAACTTCGGCGTGATCCTCAATCTGGTCAACAATCCGAAGGGGCTCGTCGGTCTGACTTTCGGCTTCGGGTATAACCGGCTCGCCGATTTCAACTACGACTACTCTTACCTGCGTTCGGGGCAGGCCGCTTCCGTGGCCGATGTCTTCGCCCGGCAGATGGTGTGGAGCGGGGTCTCGAAAAACGATTTCTACTCCGACGGCGGCTCCGGCAGCTGGAATTGGGATCGCATTCCCTTCCAGTTGTGGAACGGGGCGCTGGCTTATCGTGCCTTCATGATCGATCAGACCGATCCCGCGAATCCCGATTCGTGGTCTCCCACTTGGATCGGCAACAATGCCGACATCACGCATTATACGACGGTCAAAAGCCGCGGTTCGGCCGGCGAATTCACCTTGTCGGTCGGCGGCAACGTCGAAAACAAATTCTACTTCGGCGCCACGATCGGCATCCAAAGCATCCACCGGAAGCTCTATGTCGATTATGCCGAGGATTATGTCTATGCCGATCCGAGTGCGGCTATTCCCGCCTACGGTACCGATCCCTCGCTCGACTACCAGCTGCTCTACGCCAAGCTCAATCAGGCGGTGATCGTGCAGGGCGCCGGCGTCAACTTCAAGGTGGGTATGGTCTATCGGCCGCTTCCCGGATTGCGTTTCGGCGTGGCGTTCCATACCCCGACTTATTACTCCGTCGACCGCAAGTTCCAGTCTTCGGCTGCTTCGATGGCCTATGCCAATCGCGATACCGATCCGAACGTGAAACCCGATGACGAAGGTTACATATCTTCGGGTACCGCCAACATGACTTCGCCGTTGCTCTTCGACGAGAGCCCTTACGGCTGGTCGTTCTCGTCGCCTGCGCGGTTGATGTTCGGCGCGTCGTATGCGTTCGGGCAGCGGGCGCTCCTTTCCGTGGATTACGAGCGCGACTGGTACAACGGCGTGCGGCTGAAGGACAATCCTTTCGGCGCCGAATATCGCAATGCTTACCGGGATACTTTCCGCGATACGTTCCGGGGAGCGAACATCGTGCGTGTCGGTGCCGAGTTCAAGGTCGCGCCCGTCTTCGCCCTGCGGGCCGGATTCGGGTACAGCGGGTCGATGTTGCGCGACGACGATACCGTGCTGGCTTCGCCCATTATCAAGACCACGGCTTATTACGGTGCCGGTCTCGGATATGCGTCCCGGCGGGGCGGCTTCACGCTCGATCTGGCCTACCAGTATATGCGCCATACGTCGACCGATTACTACCTGTTCTACGTCTCCGAAACGGTCGAGACGCCTGCAGGACCGCAGGAGATGTTCGCTGAAAGTTCGCGCTATAGCACGACGTTCGCGCGCCACAACGTGGCTTTGACGATCGGATTCCGCTTCTGACCCCCCCCCGGCGAAGGTCCGGATTCTGCGATTCGTAATCTGCAATAATTGCGAATCGGGCATTTTCTTCGCCTTGCACGATCTTTTCAGATATGGGTTGCGGCTCGGGGATGCCCGAATAAATTTGGCATTCCTCTCGCCTTGCACTATCTTTGCCGCTCGATCGCAGTTATGGAGAGAGGCAAGTTGAAGGGCCACGCGGCGTTGTGGGTCGCGAATATCATCTGGGGGTTGAATGCGCCCATCTGCAAGAGCGTGCTGACGTCCGCCGACAATCCGGGCGGCGTCAATCCCTTTGCGTTGAGCGTCTACCGCATGGTGGGGGCTTGCCTGCTTTTCTGGGCCGTTTCGCTGTTGCTGCCGCGCGAGCGGGTGGCGCCGCGCGATATTCTGCGGTTGCTCTTCGCTTCGGTCTTCGGCATCCAGCTCAACCAGATGCTCTTTCTGTGGGGGTTGTCGCTCACCTCGCCCATCGACTCGTCGATCATCGCCACGATCGTTCCCGTGCTCACGATGATTCTGGCTACGGTTTTTCTGCGCGAGCCCATCACGTGGCTCAAGTCGGGCGGCGTGGCGCTGGGGTGTTTCGGAGCTTTGTTGCTGGTCTACGTCAGCCGGCACGAAGCGGGGCAGACTTCGAGCGTCATGGGCGATGTACTCTGCATCGTCAGCGCGGTCAGCTATGCCGCCTATCTCACGGCGTTCCGCGATACGATCGTCAGGTATTCGCCCGTTACCACCATGAAATGGATGTTCCTCTTTGCCGCTCTGGTCGCTGTCGGCATTTACTATCGTCCGTTGGTCGAGGTCGATTATGCCGCGCTGACTTCCGCCACGTGGGGCGGTATCGGGTATGTCGTCGTCTGCTCGACATTCGTCTCCTACCTCATGGTGCCCGTAGGACAACGGTTCCTGCGCCCTACGGTGGTTTCGATGTACAACTACGTGCAGCCGGTCGTGGCGGTGGTCTTCACGGTCCTCGTGGGGCTGGATTCGTTCGGGTTCTCCAAGTGCCTCGCCGCGTTATGCGTCTTCGCAGGCGTATGGCTGGTTACCAAGTCCAAATCGCGGGCCCAGCTGGAATCGGAGAAAAAAGGAGTTTGAAAATCGATATGCCTTCATAGACCGGAGGATTCAGGGCACCATGCGTCGGATTTTTTCAGCGGAAACGGTCTGCCCGGATTATTCGTTTTGTTTTCGGCGTGCTATTTGCAGGACCTTTCATGTCATCAAACTTTGAACGACTATGAAAGAGAACAACAAAAAAGCGAGCACGGCTACCTCGCGTTGCGAGAAGTCCGCGACTACTGCAAGTCATCGCTCGAAAGGCCCCGAGGCCAAATCTTCCGCATCCAAGCCCGCAACGGGCAGAACTTCCGGCAGCACGACTTCGAAGAGCTCTTCGAGCCGCAGCCACTCTTCCTCTTCCCGGAGCACGAAGTAGATGTCTGAAAGACGAAAAGCCTGCGATTCCCGAGGATCGCAGGCTTTTTTTTCGTCGCCGGAGATGCTGTCTACCGTTGTTCGGCGTAGGCTTTCAGCCCGCTGCGGAGAAACTCTATGAATCCTGCGACGCTCAGATCGTAGCCTCGCGGCGGCACCAGCGGCTTGCCGTCGCGGCCCTGCAGTACATAGTAGGGTTGGGCGTTCACTCCGTAGGTCTTGAGCGCATGGTAGGAGTTGATCTTGCCTAAGGTTTTCAGCACCTTGCCTTTGTCGGTCGTTATCCAGTCGCTTTCGGGCAGTCGTTTCTTGTCGTCCGAGTAGAGGGCGCAGATCACATAGTCGTCGCGCAGGATCCGCAGTACCTCCGGATCCGCCCAGACGCGCGACTCCATTTCGCGGCAGTTCACGCAGCCGTGGCCCGTGAAGTCGATGAAGAGGGGTTTGCCGACTTCGGCAGCATAGGCTTCGGCTTCTTTCAGGTCGAAGAATCCTTCCAGTCCGTGCGGCAGATGCAGGAAGTCGCTGTATTTGCGTTCGGCCGGCGTTCCCGACAACTCCGATGCGACGGTCGCGGAGCCTGGCGTCAGCACATAGTCCTGCGTCGTGAGCGGCGGAAGATAGCCCGACAGTCCTTTGAGCGGCGCGCCCCACATGCCCGGGATCATGTAGACCACGAACGTGAAGACGACGATCGCCAGCGCCAGACGGCCTACTCCGAGATGGGGTACGTCGTCGTGCGCGAATCGGATCTTGCCCAAAAGATAGAGCCCCAGGAGCGAGAAGACGACGATCCAGATCGCCAGATAGATCTCGCGGTCGAGCAATCCCCAGTGGTAGGTCTGGTCGGCTACCGACAGGAACTTGAATCCCAGCGCTACTTCGACGAATCCGATGACGACCTTCACCGAGTTGAGCCAGCCGCCGCTCTTCGGGAGCTTTTTCAGCACCGAGGGAAACAGGGCGAACAGGGTGAACGGCAGGGCGAATGCCACCGAGAATGCCAGCATCGTCAGAATCGGTGCCCAGAATTCTCCCGCGGTCGACTTGATAAGCACCGAGCCGACGATCGGACCCGTGCACGAGAACGAGACGAGCACTAAGGTCAGCGCCAGAAAGAAGATGCCGCCCAGCCCTTTGGTGTCGGCTTTGGCGTCGGCTTTGTTGACCATCCACGAGGGCATCGTGATTTCGAATGCTCCGAAGAACGAAGCCGCGAAGAGCATGAATACCGCAAAGAAGATCACATTGGGCAGCCAGTGCGTCGCCAGCCAGTTGAAGATGTCGGCCGTTACGGCGTCGCCGCCTACCAAGCGTGTGATGAGAATGATCGCAGCGATCGGCAGCGTGTAGAGCGCTACGATGAAAAGTCCGTAGAGCGCGGCGCGCAGCCGGCCCATCGCCGGGCCGCCCTCGCCCTTGAGAAAATAGGAGACCGTCATCGGCACCATCGGGAATACGCAGGGGGTCAGGAGAGCCGCGAAGCCCCACAGGATCGCTTCGATCAGCAGCGCCCACAGCGAAGCGCTGCTTGCGGCATCCTTGACCGGCATCGCTTCTTCCTTCTCGGCCGCCGCAGTTGGGGCCGGCGCCGCATTCTCCGGAATGCGGATCGTCAGCTGCAGGTCGTCGGGCGGGGAGCACGAGGTGTCGTTGCAGATCATCCATTCGAGTTCGACGTCGACGGAGCCTTGCGCTCCGGTCAGCCGGACCTGCTGCGCGAATGCGGCCGTGCGGTCGTAGGTGCCGATCTCCATGCCGAATATTTCGTCATGATAGCGATGGGCCCGGGTCAGCGGCTCCGCATCTCCCTCCAGTTGCGCACCGGCGCCGGGCGTGAAGACGAGGGTCGTGGCTTGGGGACCGTCGTTGTCGTAGGGTCCCATGTCGTACATGTGGTAGCCGGCGGGGATCGAGGCTTCGAGGACGATGCGGTAAAGATCGTCTCCTTGCGGTTCGACCCGGCTCGTCCACTCCACGGTCTGGCTCGAGGAACTCAGGGCGGTGCCCAGCATCCCGCACAGGATCGATATGCGGCGAATCATTTGTTGCATGGCGTTTCTGCTTTGGTTGAGAGTGCAAATATACAATATTAGTACGTATTTTCATCCGTCGTTCCGGCCGATGAATCGCGAATTGTCCGACCGGGTCAAATAAATTTGCCACTGCGCGCGCCTTGCACTATCTTTGCCCGGGATGACGATCATGAATTCGCAGTTTCTCGTACCTTTTCTGCTCACGCTCGGAGCCGGTCTGGCCACGGGCATCGGCAGTGCGCTGGCCTTCTTCGCCCGGCGTACCAACAAGCGGCTGCTCTCCTTTTCGCTGGGCTTGTCGGGCGGAGTGATGATCTACGTCTCGTTCGTCGAACTGTTCCGGCAGGCCGATGCCGCGCTTTCCGAGGTGTGGGGCGACAAACCGGGAGCGGTGCTCGCCGTCGCCTGCTTTTTCGGCGGCATCCTGCTTATCGGCATCATCGACCGGTTGGTGCCGTCGTTCGAAAATCCCCATGAGGCGCACACGGTCGAGGAGATGGACGAACAGCCCCGCAATCCTCGGCTGATGCGCATGGGCGTGATGACCGCGTTGGCCATCGGCATCCACAACTTTCCCGAGGGCATCGCCACCTTCGCCGCCGCCGTCGACAACCGGGCCCTCGGCGTTGCCATCGCCGTGGCCATCGCCATCCACAACATTCCCGAGGGCATCGCTGTCTCCGTCCCGGTTTTCTACGCTACGGGCGATCGGCGGCGGGCTTTCCGTCTTTCGTTGTTGTCGGGGCTCGCCGAGCCTGTCGGGGCGTTGCTGGCATGGGCGGTTCTGATGCCTTTCATGTCGCCTACGTTGATGGGATGCGTGCTTGCCGGAGTGGCCGGCATCATGGTTTTCATCTCCATCGACGAACTGCTGCCCGCCGCCCGCGAATACGGCGAGGCGCACATATCCATTTACGGCGTCGTCGCCGGCATGGCCTTGATGGCCGTCAGTCTGATCATGTTGTCATGAATATCGTTTTGCTTCTTGTCGGCCTCGGCCTGATTCTCGCCGGCGCCCATTTCCTGACCGACGGCGCCGCAGCCCTTGCCCAGCGGTTCCGGGTCCCCGAGTTCGTCGTCGGGCTGACGGTGGTCGCCATCGGCACCTCCGCGCCTGAACTGGTCGTGTCGGTACTTTCGGCCGTTGCCCATAAGAGCGACGTCGCCGTCGGCAACGTCGTCGGGTCGAATCTTTTCAATGTCTTCGTCATCCTCGGCCTCTGCGCCCTGATCCGGCCGCTGGCTTTCTCGCGCAGCAACATCCGGCGCGATATTCCTTTCGGCTTCGGTGCCGCGCTGCTCTTTTTCCTCTTCGCTTCGGACCGGTTGCTGCACTTCGGCTCTGTCGATCGGATCGACCGGGTCGACGGCATCGTCATGCTGGTGCTTTATTTCGGGTCGATGGCCTATACGGTCCGAATGGCGGGCCGCGACGTGTCGTCCGGAGTTGCGAATGCCGAGCCGCCGAAACCCTTGTGGATCGTGCTCGGGGCCATCGTCGTCGGATTGGCAGGGCTGATCTGGGGCGGCGAACTGTTCCTCCGCCATGCCACCGTCATCGCCCGTAAATTGGGCGTCAGCGAGTCGGTCATCGCCATCACGCTCGTAGCGGGCGGCACCTCGTTGCCCGAGTTGGCTTCGTCGGTCGTCTCCGTTCTGAAGGGCAAGGCCGATCTGGCGCTGGGCAACGTTCTCGGATCCAATGTCGCCAATATTCTTCTGATTCTGGGTGTCAGCGCCACGATCCGGCCGCTGACGATGGGCGGCATCACCGTGTTGGACATTTCGATGGTCGTCTTCAGCTCCCTGCTGCTTTTTCTTACGGCGTTCACTTTCCGACGCAAGGTCATCGACCGCTGGGAGGGAGCGATCTTTCTGGCGATCTACGCCGCTTACATCGGGTATTTGTTGAGGTAGCGTTCCAGCAGTTTCGGAATGGCGTAGTCTCCCAGTTCCGCGGTCTCCACGGCCAGCCGTTCGGCCGCCGGCGTCAGCTCGGGCGTTCCGATCCGGTGGATCGCGGCATGGATCGTCCGGTGCGAAAGTTGGTGGCGGGGCATCTCGACGCTCCGTTCCAAGTGCCATGTCCGGTCGCCCAGCAGCTCGCGGAAGCGGGGCAGGGAGGTCAGCACCCGGAAGTCGGCCGGACCTTCGGTTTCGATCATCGGAAATTCGTAGAGGCCTTGCCAGATGTCGCGTTCTTCGCGACGGCGGAGCAGCGTCCTCTCGCCGCAGACGATGTGCAGGTAGTTGAACCAGCGGTCGATGACTTTCGGTCGGCTCTGTTTTACGGGGCGTTCGGCCACGGTCCCGGCCGCCAGTGCCAGACAGCGCTCCGCCAGCGGACACTCTTCGCAGCGGGGCTGTGCCGGCGTGCATTGCAGGGCGCCGAAATCCATGATCGCCTGATTGCAGCGGCCCGGTCGCGAAACGTCTATCTGCGTTTGCGCCAGCTCGGCGAAGGCCCTTTTGCCTGCCGCCGTATCTATGGGGATGTCCAGATCGAAAAGGCGCGACAGCACCCGGTAGACGTTGCCGTCGACCGCGGCATAGGGAGCGTCGTAGGCTGCCGAGCAGATCGCCGCCGCCGTGTAGTCGCCTACGCCGGGCAGCGCGCGCACTTCGGCATAGGTCTTCGGAAATTCGCCCCCGAACTCTTCCGCCACGCGCTTGGCCGCCGCATGGAGATTGCGGGCTCGGCTGTAGTAGCCCAGTCCCTGCCAGAGTTTCAACACCTCGTCTTCCGTCGCTGCGGCCAGCGCCCCGATGTCGGGCCAACGTTCGGTGAACCGCAGGTAGTACTCCATGCCTTGCACCACGCGCGTTTGCTGCAGAATCACCTCCGAGAGCCAGATGCGGTAGGCATCCCGCGTGCGGCGCCACGGCAGATCGCGGCCCCGGCGGTCGTACCACTCCAGCAGCTGGGACGCTATGCGGCTCATCGCTTGCGGGGGCGGATTTTGCGAAAGGGAAGTCCCAGTACGCCGAAGAAGGCTTCGCCGAAGATTCCGCCGCTCATTTTCGAGCTTCCTTCCTGCCGGTCGACGAAGACGATCGATATCTCTTCCAGTTTCAGCCCCGATCGCCACGCCGTGTATTTCATCTCGATTTGGAATCCGTAGCCTTTCATGCGGATGCGGTCCGGGTCGATGACCTCCAGTGCGCGGCGCGAGTAGCAGACGAATCCCGCCGTGGCGTCATGTACCGGCATGCGGGTTACCGTGCGTACGTATTTCGAGGCGAAGTAGGAAAGCAGCAGCCGCGACATGGGCCAGTTGACCACGTTCACCCCTTTCACGTAGCGCGAGCCGATCGCCACGTCGCTGCCGCCCTCGACCGCTGCGAACAGCCGGAGCAGATCGTCGGGGTTGTGCGAGAAGTCGCAGTCCATTTCGCACAGCGCGTCGAATCCGTGTTCCAGCCCCCAGCGGAATCCCGTCAGGTAGGCCGTGCCGAGCCCTTGCTTGCCGGCGCGTTCTATCAGATGCAGCGTCTCGGGAAACTCCCGCTGCCGCTCGCGCACGATCGCGGCCGTGCCGTCGGGCGATCCGTCGTCGATGATCAGCAGTTCGAACGCTTCGGGCAGCGAGAAAACCTTGTCGATCATCGCCGAGACGTTCTCTTTTTCGTTGTAGGTGGGTATGATTACCAGTCTGCGCATGGGGGATCGGATTTTAATCGTACAAAAATAGCGTTTTTTTCGGAAGTGCGGCGGATGGCCCGTTATTTCGGCCGGCGTTTCATCGACCGGATCGTCGCCTTCTCCGCGTCGCTCACGCGCAGCGATTCCACGATCTTCTGCAGCGCCTTGTTGTAGGTCCGGTCCGCCAGCGGACACGACGTTCCGAGCCATCGCAGCGTGCGTTCCGGAAACTTCACGTAGCATACCGACACGGCCCAGGCCACGCCCATGCGGACGTAGTAGCCTTCGTGCCGGACGGTTCCCAGACGTTCCAGCAGGCGGTCGACGTGTTCTTCGTCCACGAAATTCGAGAGAGCCATCACCACCGCGAAGCGCACTTCGTATTCGCCCGGCGCATCGAAATAGGGCTGGATGAAGCGCCGCATCGGTTCGCGTTCGGCACTTCGGAGCCGCCAGCAGAAGCAGTCGCAGATCGCCCAGTTGTCGATCTTGGGTATGAAGCGCGCCGTGAGGCGCAGCTTCTCGTCGGGCGGACACTTCGCATAGCCGATCACCAGTCCCTGCAACATCCGTTCCTCGAAATATTCGTCTTCGGCCTCTTCGAGCCATGCCCGCCAGTCGCCGCGGGCGATTTCGCGGGCGATGTTCCGCAGCAGGGGCAGGCGTACGCCGATCATCTTGCCCGCTCCGGGCGTCAGCGAAGCGCTGAAGTCGCGGTAGCGGAGGTCGGCCATTCCGAAAAGTTGTTCGCGCAGGGTGGTTTCCATAGCGTACGGAGATCTGATGTCGCTCTTCGCAAAGATAGTCATTTTACCGTTCGGAGATCTCCTTTCGGCAAGATTGTTTCATCCCGATGCCGCCGGGAGGCGTCGCATTCCGCAAAATGCGGACCCATTTGTTTTTGCGCTCGGCTTGCACTATCTTTGCCCCGAACATGCTTATCCGAATATGAAGAAATTCCTCAAGATCGCGGCCCTCGTCGTGGCCGTGTTGCTGGCGGTTCTCATCGTGGCGCCGATGGCTTTCCGGGGCAAAATCGTCGAGATCGTCAAGCGCGAAGCCAATGAAATGCTGACGGCGAAGCTCGATTTCGAGTCTCTGGATCTCAGCTTGCTGCGCCATTTTCCCCATGCGTCGGTCGAGTTGAAGGGGCTGACGCTCGTGGGTGTCGACCGCTTCGAGGGCGATACGATCGTTGCCGCCCGACGGATTTCCGTGGTCGTCGATCTGTTATCGCTTTTCGGCGACGAGGGTTTCGAGATCACCAAAGTGATCCTCGCTTCGCCCGCGCTCCACGCCCATAAGCTCTCCGACGGCGCCGTCAACTGGCAGGTCATGAAGCTCGCGGAGACGCAGACGCCCGCGGAGGAGGAGCTTGCGGAACCCTCCGCTTTCCGCCTGCAGGTGCGCGATTTCCGAATCTCCGGTGCCACGATCCGTTATGAGGACGACTCCACCCGGATGTCTTTCTCTACCGGACCTCTCTCGTTGCGGCTGCGGGGCGACATGTCGGCCGATGAAACCGACCTCGGCCTGCGGCTTCTGGCACAGCATATCCGCTTCGTCTCGGGCGGCGTGCCGTTGTTGAGCGGCGCCGAGGCCGAGCTGAACGCCTCGATCGCCGCCGATCTCAAGCATAGCCGCTTCGCTTTCACCGACAATACGTTCCGTCTCAATGCCATCGCCCTGTCGCTCGACGGGTGGGTGCAGTTGCTGGAGAACCAGCGCATCGCGATGGACCTCACGGCCGGGTGCGACAAGGTGCAGTTCAAGGATGTGCTGTCGCTCGTTCCCGCTTTCTATACGAAGGATTTCCGCAACCTCTCGGCTTCGGGAGCGTTGTCGCTGTCGCTGTGGGCCAAAGGCGAGATGCAGGGTTCCCTGCTGCCGGCTTTCGAACTCCGGGCCGGAGTGAGCGACGGCAGCTTCCAGTATTCGTCGCTGCCGAAAGCCGTTACCGACATCAACATCGCCGCCGCGGTCTCCAATCCGGGCGGTTCGATGAACAAGACGATGGTCGATCTCTCGAAGTTTTCGCTGAAGATGGCCGGCAACTCGCTCGACGCTTCGTTCTTCGCCACCAACCTCGTCAGCGATCCGTCGTTCCGGGCTTCGGTTGCGGGCCGGGTCGATCTGGGTGCTGTCCGCGAGGTCTATCCTCTGGACAAGGAGGTCGATCTGGGAGGCGTCGTTACGGCCGATCTCAAGGTCTCGGGCCGCATGTCCGACATCGAGAAACAGCGTTACGGGCAGGTCGCCGCCACAGGTACGTTCGTCATCGAGCAGCTGGGGCTCGCGCTCCCCAAACTTCCGGCCGTCCATATCCGCCGGGCCGCCGCGACCATCACGCCGCAGGCGATGACGCTGGGCGAGTTCGGGGTAACGGTGGGTCGGAGCGATCTGGCTGCCAACGGGCAGCTCACCGGTTATCTGGGTTACCTGCTGCACGGCGACAAGCTGGCCGGACGGCTCTACGTCAAGTCCGAGCTGCTCGATCTCAACGAGATTCTGAGTGCGCTGCCCGCTTCGGAGGAGGCTGCGCCGGCCGCTTCGACCGAAAGCGCGCCGCTGCAGGCTCCGGAGGTGCCCAAGAATCTGGAGTTGTCGCTCAGCACCGATCTGCACGAAATCCGCTTCGACAAGATGAATATTTCGGCCTTGACGGGCGAGATGCGCGTGGCGGGCGGTGCTTTGTCGCTCGACCGGCTGGCGTTGCAGCTCTTCGGAGGCAAGGCTTCCGCATCGGGCAGTTACTCCACGGCGGTCGATCCGTCGCATCCGGCTCTGAAGCTGAACCTCGCTTTGGCAGGGGCTTCTTTTTCGCGGACGTTCGACGAATTGGAGCTGGTGCAGCAGCTCGTGCCGATCTTCGCCAAAACGGGCGGCGACTACTCTCTCTCGCTCGACATGAAAGCCGCGCTCGACTCTTCGATGTCGCCCGATCTCGGTTCGGTCGATGCTTCGGGCGAAATCCGGTCGGCCAATATCCATGCGGAGAATATCGAGGCGTTCGATGCGCTGGCCAAAGCGCTGGGCAACGACAAGTTGAGTAAGATCGAGGCCAAAGACGTCGCCATCCGCTTCGCCATTCGGAACGGCCGGGTCCTCACGCAGCCTTTCGACCTGAAACTCGCGGGTGCCGATATCCGCATGTCGGGCTCCACCGGGCTCGACCGGACGATCGACTATACGGCGAAGGTCGCCTTGCCGGCATCCGCTACGAACGGGTTGTTGGAGACGATCGACGTGAAGATCGGCGGCACTTTCTCGTCGCCCAAAATCACGTTGGGAGTTCGGGAGGCAGCCGAGCAGGTCGTCAAAAATGTCGTCGACGAGCAGATCCGAAAACTCACCGGCAGCGAATCGCTCTCCGCCGAGATCGAGAAGCAGGCCGAGAAGATGCGTGCCGAAGCGAACGAACAGGCCGATAAATTACGTGCCGAGGCCCGGCGTGCGGGCGAGAAACTCGTTTCGGCTGCTCGGTCCCAGCGTACCAAGCTGGTCGAGGAGGCCGCCAAGAAAGGCGCTTTGGCCAAGCTGGCAGTCGAGAAGGCCGGCGACAAACTCGTTTCCGAAGCCGAGAAACAGGCTGCCAACCTCACCGCCGAAGCCGAGAAGCGGATCGCTGCCTTGTCGGCCGAGGTTGAAAAGAACATCTCGAAACTTTCCGCCGAGAGCAAGTAGCGGCGCGCTTGCGTCCGTATCTTCGGCAGGGTTCGGATTTCGCCGGGCCCTGCCGTTTTTTTTCAGGCAGTCTTCCGACCCGGAGTGGCAGCAGATCAAGATCTCTGCCAGCGCGGTCCGCAGATTCAGCAATCCCCCGCCCCGCTAAGAGCGGGGATTTATGGGGAGATAGGGCCGATTACCTCTGTTCGCTCTCTTCTGTCCCCGAACCGTCGGGCGGGTTTTATATTCCAGTCTGCCGGAAAGCCGACCTGTAATTACGCAAGGTTCCCTTTCCGGCATTCATCCCAGCGATTGCTTCCCACACTTGCTTCGGGCCTCCGCGACCGCACGTCGGGAGCTCTGGGAAATGTCGGCACGAACGGTTATTCCTGGTCGTCTTCGCCCTTGTCGGGCAGTGCCAGTGCCGGCTTCCTGCTCTTCGAATCGGGTAACGTGAATCCGTTGCATGCCGACGGCCGTTCCTACGGCTTTCCCGTGCGCTGCGTCCAGCATCTGCAAGACTGCTTTTCGAAGGTGGAGGACCGGCGGCGGGTGCGATTTCTCGCTTCCGGTCTTTCATCTTTGGTTTTTATGACGTAAGTTTGCGACCCGAACGGCCCGAACGACCCGAATCATGACCATCGCCCCGATCCATACCTCCCCGCCTTGCGACGGCTTGCCCATGCCCCGGCGTCTGGGCGCCATTCTGGCCGTGGCGTTCGGCGTCGGATTATCGGTGTTGGACAGCGCCATCGCCAACGTTGCGCTGCCTACGTTGGGCCGGGAATTTTCCGTGTCGGCAGCCGATTCCGTCTGGATCGTCAATGCCTACCAGCTCGCCGTCATGGCGACGATCCTGCCGTTCGCCGCTTGGGGCGAGTCGATCGGTTACCGGAAAATCTACCTCGGGGGCCTCGCTCTCTTCACGTCGGCATCGGCCGGTTGCGCGCTGGCCGGGTCGTTGGGTACGCTGGTCCTCGCCCGTGCGTTGCAGGGAGTGGGGGCTGCGGCCGTTACTTCGATCAATACCACGCTGATCCGTTTCATCTACCCTCGTGCGCAACTGGGGCGCGGCATGGGAATCAACGCCACGGTGGTCGCCGTTTCGTCGGTGGCCGGGCCCGCCCTCGCCGCCGGAATCCTCTCCGTCGGGGAGTGGCCGTGGCTCTTCGCGATCAATATCCCCGTCGGTATCGTCGCTCTGTGGCTCAGCGCCCGATTCCTGCCCCGCAACCCTGTGCAGCGGGATGGGCACCGGCCCCGCCGGTGCGACATGGCGATGAACGCCCTGACTTTCGGTTTGCTGATGGCTTCGGTCGAGGGGTATTCCCACGGCTGGGACGGCCGGCTCATCGCCGGGGGCGTCGCCGCGATGCTTGTCGTCGGGTTCTTCTTCGTGCGGAGCCAGCTGCGCGAGCCGCGGCCCTTGTTGCCGCTCGATCTGTTGCGAATCCCGATTTTCTCGGTCTCGATGCTTACGTCCGTCTGTTCCTATCTGGCGCAGATGCTTTCGATGGTCGCCTTGCCGTTTTACCTGCAGCATACGTTCCGATTCGACGAGGTGGCCGCAGGCGTGTTGCTCACGGCGTGGCCTGCCGTCATCGTGGTCGTCGCTCCCGTGGCCGGCATGCTCGTGGGCCGTGTCCATGCCGGGGCGCTCGGCGGCATGGGTCTTGCGACTATGGCCGTCGGCCTGACGGCTCTGGCGTGGTTGCCCGATCGGCCCGGGACGTTCGATATCGTTTGGCGGCTGATGCTCGGCGGTGCAGGTTTCGCCTTGTTCCAGTCGCCCAACAACAGCTTGCTGATCGCTTCGGCACCTCCCGAGCGCAGCGGGTCGGCCAGCGGCATGCTGGCCACGGCGCGTCTGATCGGGCAGACGAGCGGTGCGGCCCTCATGGCTCTGTTGTTCCACGTCGTGCCGGATCATAGCGCCCGTACCGCCTTGTGCGTGGCGGGTGCGGGGGCTGCGGTCGGCGCGGTGGTGAGTTTCTGTCGGTTGTCGTTGCCGCTTCCCGAATCGCTGATGCGGCGCAGATAGTTTTTCATCGAGCATGAAGATTCGCATAACATACCTCTTGTTTCTCTTTTTGGGATGCTTCGCTCTGCCGATCGGTCCTTCCCGGAGCGTCGTCGCACAGAATCCCGCGGCCCGCACCGTTGCGTCGCCGACGGCCGATTCGTCGTTCGTCCGGCCTCCCTATCTGCAGATCGGCGACACGGTGGGGCTGGTGGCCCCGGCGGGGCGTCTGCCGGCCGGAACCGATACGGTCCGCATCCGCGAACATTTCGCTTCATGGGGCCTGCACGTGAAGTTTTCGCCCCATTGTTACAGCGTGGAACAGCCTTATTTTTCGGCTTCGGATGCCGACCGGGCGGCCGACCTGCAGCAGATGATCGACGATCCTTCGGTCAAGGCGGTCATCGCCTGCCGCGGCGGATACGGTTCGGTGCGCCTGATGCCGCTGCTGCGGCTGGAGGAGATGCGGTGGAATCCCAAATGGCTGGTCGGGTTCAGCGACATCACCACGCTCCACATGGCGCTCGCGCAGTTGGGCGTGGAGAGCATCCACGGGCCCATGCCGGGATCGAAGTTCTACTGGGAGGAGCCCGCTTCGGCCGAGTCGTTGCGGCGGGCGCTTTTCGGACTTGTCGAGCGCTTCGACTTGCCGCCCCATCCGCTCAATATCCCGGGAAAGGCTGCCGGACGAATGGCGGGCGGCAACCTGACGGTGCTCTGCTCCGCCTGCGGCACCTCGGAGGAGATCGAGTCGGCCGAGCCGACGATCCTCTTCATCGAGGAGGTCAACGAGCATGTCTACCGTGTCGACCGCATGTTGGTGCAGCTGTCGCGCAGCGGAGCCTTGAGCAACGTCTCGGCGGTCGTCGTCGGCGACTTCAGCCGCATGTCGGGCAGCGAGCAGTTCGGGGCCGATGCCTATCGGACGATCGCCGCAGCGCTGGCTCCGTTGGGCATTCCGGTCGTTTTCGGTTTTCCCGCAGGACACGACCGGCTCAATCTGGCGATCTATCTGGGGCGCCGCGCCACCGTCTCGGTCGACGAAAAGGGTGCCGGTCTGGTCTACGAGGATTGAGGGCCCGGTTCCCGGACCCGAACGGTCGTTTTCGGGGCCCGAATTTTTAATTCTTGCGGATTTCGTTATATTTGCGGTGTTAAAACCCGAGCGATGAATATTTCCACCGAACAGATCGATCGCCTGCGCGAATTACTCGCCGCTCCCGCCCAGCGGATCGTGATCGTGGCCCATACCAATCCCGACGGCGATGCCGTGGGTTCTTCGCTGGCTTGGGCTGAGGCGTTGCGACGCATCGGACACAGCGTCGTGTGCATCGTGCCGAACAAATATCCCTACTTCCTCGACTGGATGCCCGGCATCGGGGAGATCGTCATCTTCAAGAACGATGCGGAGGGCCGTGCCGTCCGGGCGGTGGGCGAGGCGGATATGATTTTCTGTCTGGATTTCAATTCGCTTTCACGGCTGGAGATCCTCAGCGATACGATCGCCGCCAATACCACGGCCCGACGGGTGCTCATCGACCACCATCTTTCGCCCGACGAGGGTTTCGACGCGTTGTTCTCCTATCCCCAGTCGTCGAGTACTTGCTATCTGGTCTATCGTCTCATCGACGCTCTTTGGGGCCCCGAGGCTATCTCGCTCCCGATGGCCGAGGCGCTCTACGTGGGTATGATGACCGATACGGGCAACTTCGCCTTTTCGTCGCTCACGCCGGAGCTGTTCCGCGCCGTGGCGGTGCTGGTGGAGCGGGGCATCCACATTCCGACCATCCACAACAACGTCTACAACGCCTATACCGAGGGACGTGCGCGCCTCTTCGGCTACGCCATCGACCGCAAGATGCAGATTATCGAGGAGGGGACGGTAGCTTACATGTCGCTTCTGGAGCACGAGATGCGCCGCTTCCGGTTCCAGCAGGGAGACAGCGAAGGGTTCGTCAACTACGCGCTGACCATCAAGAAGATGAAGATGTCGGCCATGTTCCTCGCGCATCGCAAGTTCATCCGCGTGTCGCTGCGTTCGCGGGGCGATGTCGACGTCGATCTCTTCGCCCGCAGATATTTCAACGGCGGCGGCCACAAGAATGCCGCCGGCGGCAAGTCGTTCCTCTCGATGCAGGAGACCATCGACCGCTTCGTCCGTTCGGTCCGCGAGTTCGCCGAGGAGGGGCATCTGGGACCGTTGAAGGATTAGTATGCCGGGATGCCGTCCGTGTCGTTCCTGCGGCAGCCGGATTCCCGGAGTTGCAAGCAGCGCAATATCTTTTCGTATGAAGTCCGCACATGTGCGGACTTTTTCGTTTTCGGGCGGCGCGGAACGATTCGTCGGCTTTTGTTCACATTTTGTTCATTATTATTTTCCGTCGCGGTCCGGGTTTTGATCGACAATTCCTACTTTTGTTACCGAGCAAGGTTCCCCGCCGGCGGCTGCCGGCCCGGGATCAAAAGGGAACGCCTGTGCGAATCAGGGACTATGCCCGTAGCTGTAAGCTCCGTCGTTATCTGCGCATTCCGGAGCCACTGCCCCTCGGGGGCGGGAAGGCCGTGCAGAGGGAGCGAGTCAGAAGACCTGCCTTGCCGTACGTGGCTTTCGCCTTCGGGAAGTAGGGCGCGGCCGGAACGATTTTATTGCACGAAAAGTTTATGGGCGAAGAATTCCGGGAATTTTTCCGGAGAGGGAATCGTCGCCTTATGACGGGTCTCGCATCGACGGTCGACGGCGCCGCTTCGCCGCCCCTCCTCTCGGCGAAAGCCGGAGCGGGCGAGCGGCACTTCTCCCCTCTTGGGAGGGGTCGGAGGAGGGTCGGAGACTGCAAACGCCGCCTCTGGCGGCGGAGATGACGCCGAGGAGCGGCAAAAGGGTGCGGGCAGGCAGGCCAACTAACTAAACGTAGATACGATCATGGGTATTTCGGAACTTACCATCGTCAAGCGCGACGGAAAACGCGAACCGTTCTCCGTCGAGAAGATCAAACGTGCCGTCGGCAAGGCCTTTCTGGCCGTGGGCGGCTACGCCACGGACGACGACCTCACGTCGGTGCTGAGCCGCGTGCGCGTCTCGGACGGCATGTCGGTCGAGGAGATTCAGAATCAGGTGGAGGTGGCTCTGATGGCCGAGCGTTATTTTGCCGTAGCCAAAAGCTACATCCTCTATCGGCAGAAGCATTCCGAGGACCGCGAGACGCGCGAAAAACTCGACTTCCTGACCTCTTACTGCGACGCCTCGAACCCCGCTACGGGCTCGAAGTACGACGCCAACGCCAATGTCGAGAACAAGAACATCGCCACTCTGATCGGCGAGCTTCCCAAGCAGAACTTCATCCGCCTGAACCGGCGCCTGCTGACCGACCGCATCAAGGAGATGTACGGCAAGGAGCTGTCGGACAAGTACCTGTACCTGCTGAAGAACCATTTCATCTATAAGAACGACGAAACTTCGATGGCCAACTACTGCGCTTCGATCACCATGTATCCGTGGCTGCTCGGCGGCACGCTTTCGATCGGCGGCAACTCTACGCGGCCCACGAACCTCAAGTCGTTCTGCGGCGGTTTCGTCAACATGGTCTTCATCGTCTCGTCGATGCTCTCGGGGGCCTGCGCCACGCCCGAGTTTCTTATGTATATGAACTACTTCGTCGAACAGGAGTACGGCGAGGACTACTATCTGCATGCCGACCGGGTGGTCGATCTCTCCACGAAGCACCGCACCGTCGACAAGATCATCACCGACTGCTTCGAGCAGATCGTCTACTCGATCAACCAGCCTACGGGAGCCCGCAACTTTCAGGCGGTCTTCTGGAACGTCGCCTACTACGACCGCTACTACTTCGAGTCGCTTTTCGGCGAGTTCGTCTTCCCCGACGGCTCGAAACCTCATTGGGAGTCGCTGTCGTGGCTGCAGAAGCGTTTCATGACGTGGTTCAACCGCGAGCGCACCAAGACCGTGCTGACCTTCCCTGTCGAGACGATGGCGTTGCTGACCCGGGACGGCGACGTCATGGACCGGGAGTGGGGCGACTTCACCGCCCGAATGTACTCCGAGGGCCACTCGTTCTTCACCTACATCAGCGACAACGCCGACTCGCTCTCGTCGTGCTGCCGCCTGAGGAACGAAATTCAGGACAACGGCTTCAGCTATACGTTGGGCGCCGGCGGCGTGTCGACCGGTTCGAAGAGCGTGCTGACCGTCAACCTCAACCGCTGCATCCAGTATGCCGTCAAGAACAACATGCACTACCTCACGTTCCTCGAGGAGATCGTCGATCTGGTCCACAAGGTGCAGACGGCCTACAACGAAAATCTCAAGGAGCTGCAGTCCAAAGGGATGCTGCCGTTGTTCGATGCCGGTTACATCAACCTCTCGCGCCAGTACCTCACCGTCGGCGTCAACGGACTGGTCGAGGCCGCCGAGTTTCTGGGCCTTGCGATCGACGACAACGACGCCTACGCCGCCTTCGTGCAGGAGGTGCTGGGGCTCATCGAACGATACAACAAAAAGTATCGCTCGAAAGAGTTGATGTTCAACTGCGAGATGATTCCGGCCGAGAACGTGGGCGTCAAGCATGCCAAGTGGGACCGCGAGGACGGCTACGTCGTGCCGCGCGACTGCTACAACTCCTACTTCTACGTTGTCGAGGACCAGTCGTTGAACATCATCGACAAGTTCCGCCTCCACGGCCGCCGCTACATCGAGCACCTTACGGGCGGCTCGGCCCTCCACATGAATCTGGAGGACCACCTCACGCAGGAGCAGTACCGCCACCTGCTGCGCGTCGCGGCGGCCGAAGGGTGCAACTACTTCACGTTCAATATCCCCAATACGGTCTGCAACGAGTGCGGCCATATCGACAAGCGCTATCTCAAGGAGTGCCCCGAGTGCCACAGCGACCGCCTCGACTACCTCACTCGCGTGATCGGTTACATGAAGCGCGTGTCGAATTTTTCGGCCGCCCGTCAGAAGGAGGCCGCCCGTCGTTTCTACTACGCGGAGCAGAAATAGAGATGGTACGCTTCCATAACTTCGACGTGGTCTTCGCCGAGATTCCCGGCGAGACCACGTTGGCCCTCAACATCACGGGGTGCCCCAACCGCTGCCCCGGCTGCCACAGCCCCCACCTCTTGGCCGATGCGGGCGAGGTGCTCGACGACGAGGCTCTCGGGGCGTTGCTCGGCCGCTACGGCCGTTCGGTAACGTGCGTCTGCTTCATGGGCGGCGACGCCGATCCTTTCGAGATCGCGCGGCTGGCCGGCACGGTGCGCCGCACGATGCCGGGCCTGCGCGTCGGGTGGTACTCGGGCCGGCAGGAGCTGCCGGCGGGGCTGGCGCCGCAGTCGTTCGACTACATCAAGTTGGGTCCGTGGGTCGAGGCGCTCGGCCCCCTTTCGTCGCCCGCGACCAACCAGCGGCTCTACCGCGTCGCTTCCGACGGGACGATGACCGATATCACGGCGCGCTTCCTCCCGCCCCGCTAAGAGCCGGGCTTTATAAGAGTTGGCGGGAACAGATGCGTTTGGCTAAGAGCGGGGTTTTGTGAAGAGTCGGTGAACGGGAGACGACCCGTGTGGATTGTTTGTTGAAAATTTTTCGGCCGAAAGTTTTGCGCGTCTCGCCCCGAAGTCGTACCTTTGCATCCGATTGCAAGCCCAATGAATCGCAGACCTCACATAGCGCCGAACCATTCGTTCCGACAGCGGGACCACCGGTCGGGCTTCGGGTCCGTCGACGAGGGGGCATCGTTGTTTTATTAGGGTAACCGGCCACGGTTGCCCTATTTTTTTGCATCCGACTGTCATGAAAACACGCTACGTGAACGCCCGCATCTACCGCGACGGCTGCTTCGAAGAGGGGACGCTCCTCGTGGAGGAGGGGCGGTTCGCGGAGGATATGCCCGGAACCGCGGCCGGTCGCACGGTCGACTTGGGCGGTCGTTGCGTCGTGCCGGGGCTGGTCGACGTGCATGTCCACCTGCGCGAACCCGGGTTCCCGCATAAGGAGACCATCGCTTCGGGAACGGCCGCTGCGGCCCGCGGAGGCTACACGACCGTCTGCTCCATGCCTAATCTCGACCCGGCGCCCGATACGCCCGAGCATCTGCACGTCCAGACCTCTTTGATCCGCCGCGACGCCGCGGTGCGGGTCGTGCCTTATGCGTCGATCACCCTCGGACAGCGGGGATGCGGCGAGCTGGTCGACTTCGCGGCGCTGGCGCCCGAGGCGGTCGGTTTTTCCGACGACGGGCGCGGCGTGCAGTCGGCGGAGCTGATGGAGGAGGCCATGCGGCGGGCCGCTGCGGTCGGCAAGCCGATCGTCGCCCATTGCGAGGTCGACGAATTGCTGCGCGGGGGCTACATCCACGACGGTGCTTACTGTCGCGAACACGGACACCGGGGCATCTCTTCCGAGAGCGAATGGCGGCAGGTCGAGCGCGACATTGCTTTGGCCGAAAAGACCGGCTGCCGGTATCACGTCTGCCACGTCTCCACGCGCCAGAGCGTCGAGCTGGTGCGGCAGGCCAAAGCCCGGGGGCTCAGCGTAAGCTGCGAAACGGCGCCGCACTACCTGCTGCTCTGCGACGAGGATCTGCAGGAAGAGGGGCGCTTCAAGATGAACCCGCCGCTGCGGAGCCGCAACGACCGAGAAGCGCTGGTCGCAGGCCTCGTCGACGGCACGATCGAGGTCATCGCCACCGACCATGCGCCCCATACGGCCGAGGAGAAGGCCCGCGGGCTGGCCGGCAGCGCGATGGGCATCGTGGGGCTGGAGTGCGCCTTTCCGCTGCTCTACAAATACTTGGTGCTCCCGGGCGTGATTACGCTGGAGCGTTTGGTGGCCTTGATGTCCGTGAATCCCCGCCGGATCTTCGGTCTCGGCGGCGGACTGGAGATAGGCGAGCCGGCCGATTTCACGGTGTTGGACCTCGATGCGCAGTATGAGATAGACCCCGAGACCTTCCGTTCCAAAGGCCGCGCCACGCCTTTCGCCGGCTGGCCCGTGCAGGGCCGCGCCTCGATGACGGTGGTGGGAGGACGATGCGTCTACGACGCGAATGAAGAATGAATGGTTAATAATGAATAATGGATTTCAAAAAGAGTGAATGCTGCAATTATTAACTATTAATTATTCATTATTCATTGAAAGAAATCCGAAGAGGGAGAGATGATGAAAGACAGTAAAACGATATGAAACCTTACACCAAGAAAATCGTTCTGGAGAACGGCCGCGAGTTCTACGGCTACGGCTTCGGCGCCGACCGGGAGACGATCAACGAAATCGTCTTCAACACCTCGATGGTCGGTTATCAGGAGATCGTCTCCGATCCCTCCTATACTGATCAGACGGTGGTCATGACCTACCCCCTGATCGGCAACTACGGCACCGCCGAGGAGGACTACGAGACCAAGTTCCCCACCATCGGGGGCATGATCGTGCGCGAGTACAACGACATCCCGTCGAACTTCCGTTACACGCGTACCCTGAACGAGGTCTTCGAGGAGATGGGCATTCCCGGCATCTGGGGCGTCGACACCCGGGCGCTCACCCGGCTGATCCGCGACGAGGGCAGCCAAAAGGTGATGATCGCCGATGCCTCGACGCCTCGCGACGAGGCTTTGCGGCGGTTGCGCGACTACGAGCTGCCGCACGATATGGTGGCGCGCGTAAGCTGTAAAAAACGCTGGTTCTCGCGTACGCCCAACCACCGCTTCGACGTCGTGGCCGTCGACTGCGGCATCAAGTACAACATCATCCGCTGCCTCAACGCCAAAGGTTGCAACGTAACGGTCGTGCCGTTCGACGCGTCGGTCGAGGAGATCCTCGCATTCCGGCCCGACGGCATCTTCCTCTCCAACGGCCCCGGCGACCCCACGGACGTCGAACCCGTGATCGAGAAGGTGCGGGCCCTGAAGGGGCGGCTTCCGATCTTCGGCATCTGCATGGGCCACCAGTTGATTTCGCTGGCCTACGGGGCCCGGACTTTCAAGATGAAGTTCGGGCACCGCGGCGGCAATCACCCCGTCAAGCGGTTGGAGACGGGCAAGATCGAGATCACGAGCCAGAACCACAGCTACGCCGTCGACATCGATTCGCTCAAGGATACGCCCCTGCGGCTGACGCACGTCAACCTGCTGGACAACACGGCCGAGGGGGTCGAATGCCCCGAGGATCGGGTCTTCTCGGTGCAGTACCACCCCGAGAGCGCGCCGGGTCCGCAGGACAGCGCCTACCTGTTCGACAAGTTCATTCAAATGATGGAGGAGCACAAAAATGCCTAAGAGAAAAGACATACGCAAGGTGATGGTCATCGGCTCGGGTCCGATCGTCATCGGTCAGGCCGCGGAGTTCGATTATGCCGGTACGCAGGCGTGTCTGGCGCTTCGCGAGGAGGGTTACGAGGTCGTTTTGGTCAACTCCAACCCCGCCACGATCATGACCGACACGCACATCGCCGACAAGGTCTACATGGAGCCCCTGACGCTCGAATACGTGGCCAAGATCATCCGCTACGAGCGCCCCGACGCCATCGTCCCGGGGCTAGGCGGACAGACCGGTCTGAATTTGGCCGTGCAGCTGGCCAAAAAGGGTATCTTGGCCGAATGTCAGGTCGAAATTCTCGGCACTTCGTTCGAGTCGATCGAGCGGGCCGAGGACCGCGAGCTCTTCAAGGAGCTGTGCCAGTCGCTGGGCGAGCCGGTCCTGCCGTCGGAGGTCGCCACTTCGATCGACGAGGCGGCTTCGATCGCCGAGCGGATCGGTTATCCTGTCGTCCTGCGTCCCGCCTTTACGTTGGGCGGTACGGGCGGCGGCTTCGCCGACGACGAGGCGCAGCTGCGCGAGATGATGCGTGGCGCGCTGTTCCTCTCGCCCGTGCATCAGGTCCTCGTCGAGAAGAGCATCAAGGGATACAAGGAGATCGAGTACGAGGTGATCCGCGACTCCAACGACACGGCCATCGCTATCTGCAACATGGAGAACATCGATCCCGTGGGCGTCCATACGGGCGACTCGATCGTCGTGGCCCCGAGCCAGACGCTCACCAACCGCGAGTACCAGATGCTGCGCGACTCGGCTTTGAAGATCATCCGCGAGCTGAAGATCGAGGGCGGCTGCAACGTCCAGTTCGCGTTGGACCCCCTCTCGTTCGAATACTATCTGATCGAGGTCAATCCCCGCGTCTCGCGCTCTTCGGCCCTCGCTTCGAAAGCGTCGGGTTATCCCATCGCGCGCGTCAGCGCCAAGATCGCCGTGGGTCTCACGCTCGACGAGATCCGCATCGCCAACACCCCGGCTTCGTTCGAGCCGACGCTCGATTACGTCGTTACGAAGATCGCCCGCTTCCCGTTCGACAAGTTCTCCGACGCCTCGAATGCGCTCGGCACGCAGATGAAAGCCACGGGCGAGGTGATGTCCGTGGGCCGCACGATCGAGGAGTCGCTCCTCAAGGCGGTGCGGTCGCTCGAAACGGGCGTCTGCCATATCTATCACAAGAAGTTCGACGACTGGACCACCGATCGCCTCTTGGAGTATATCCGTACCGGCACCGATGACCGTCTCTACGCCATCGCGCAGCTCATCCGTTGCGGCATCGACCTCGTGCTGATCTACAACAACACGAAGATCGACATGTTCTTCCTCGAAAAGTTCAAGAACATCGTCGAATTCGAGAGCGTCGTCCGGGCGCATCCCCACGATGCCGAAATCTTGCGCGACGCCAAGCGCATGGGCTTCAGCGACAAGTACGTCGGGCAGCTGTGGGGCCTTTCGGAGCAGGAGATGTTCCGCCTGCGCGAGGAGCACGGCATCTTCCCTGTCTACAAGATGATCGACACCTGCGCCAGCGAGTTCGCCTCCTACGTGCCTTATTTCTACTCCACCTACGAAATGGAAAACGAGTCGGTGGTCAGCGACCGCGAGAAGATCGTCGTCCTCGGCTCGGGCCCGATCCGCATCGGGCAGGGCGTCGAGTTCGACTACTCGACCGTGCATGCCATCTGGTCGATCCGCGAGGCGGGCTACGAGGCGATCATCATCAACAACAACCCCGAGACCGTCTCCACGGACTATACCACCAGCGACAAGCTCTACTTCGAACCGCTGACCGTCGAGGACGTCATGAACGTCATCCGCCTCGAACGGCCGAAAGCCATCGTCGTCTCGCTCGGCGGACAGACGGCCATCAACCTCGCCGAACCTTTGGCCGCGCTCGGCGTGCCGATCATCGGCACCGACTGCGAGGCGATCCGCAACGCCGAGGACCGCGGGTGCTTCGAGAAGATCATGGAGGAGCTGGGCATTCCCCAGCCCGAGGCCGAGGCCGTTACCGACATCGAAGCCGGCGTGCGGGCCGCCGAGCGCATCGGCTACCCCGTCCTGGTGCGTCCCAGCTACGTGCTCGGGGGGCGGGCCATGCAGATCGTCTCCTGCGAGGAGCGCCTGCGCCACTACCTGCAGACGGCCGTCGAGATCAACGCCGATCAGCCCGTCTTGGTCGACCGCTACATCATGGGCAAGGAGTTGGAGGTCGACGCCATCTGCGACGGCCGCGACGTCTTCATCCCCGGCATCATGGAGCATGTCGAGCGCACGGGCATCCACTCGGGCGACTCGATCAGCGTCTACCCGACGTTCAGCGTCTCGCCGCGCGCCAAAGAGAAGATCATCGACTACACCGTGCGGCTGGGTCTTCGCATCGGCATCGTGGGTCTCTATAATATCCAGTTCATCCTCGACGGCGAGGAGGACGTCTACGTCATCGAGGTCAACCCCCGCTCGTCGCGTACCGTGCCGTTCCTTTCGAAGTCCACGGGTGTGGGCATGGCCCACATCGCCACGCAGGTCATTCTCGGCAAAAGCCTGCGCGAGCAGGGCATCACGGAGGTTTACGGCCGCGAAAAGGAGCGTTGGTACGTCAAGGCCCCCGCTTTCTCGTTCGCCAAGATCCGCGGCATGGACTCCTACCTCTCGCCCGAGATGAAGTCCACGGGCGAGGCGATCGGCTACGACGACAAGCTCACCCGCGCCCTCTACAAGGCCTTGCAGGCCACGGGCATGAACGTTTCGAACTACGGTACGATCTTCGTAACGATCGCCGATCCCGACAAGGCGAAGGCGTTGCCGCTGGTGCGGCGGTTCTACGAGCTGGGTTTCAACGTCGAAGCGACGACCGGCACGGCCGCTTTCCTGCGCGAGCACGGCATCCGCACCCGCACGCGCCGCAAGCTCAGCGAGGGCAGCTCGGAGATCATCGACTCGCTGCGGCAGGGCCATGTGAGCTACGTCATCAACACCATCGACATCAACCGCCACGACACGCGCCGCGACGGCTACGAAATCCGCCGCACGGCCGTCGAGAACAACGTTACGGTATTCACGGCGCTCGAAACCGTGGCCGTACTGCTCGACGTGCTGGAGGAGATCACCCTTCGCGTCTCGACTATCGATTCGAAATGATGTACAAGAAAGACCTGTATACCGTTCTCTCCAACGAGCCGCTCACGGCGTCGGTGTGGCGCATGCGCCTCGCGGGCGACACGCGGTGGATCGCGCGGCCGGGACAATTCGTCAATATCGCATTGACGGGAAGATACTTGCGGCGTCCCATTTCGGTCTGCGACTACGACGCCGAGACCCTTACCCTGATCTATAAGGTCGTGGGCGGGGGTACTGCACAGTTATCCCGCATGTGTCCGGGCGAACGGCTCGATCTGCTGACCGGTTTGGGGAACGGATTCGATACCTCCGTCGCGGCGGAACGCCCCCTGCTGGTCGGCGGCGGGGTGGGGGTGCCGCCCCTCTACAATCTGGCTAAGGTGCTGCTTGCCGCCGGAAAGCCGGTGCAGGTCGTGCTGGGTTTCAATACGGCTTCCGAGGTCTTCTACGTGGAGGAGTTCCGGGCGTTGGGATGCTCCGTTACGGTCGCTGCGGTCGACGGCTCCTGCGGCGTGCGAGGATTCGTTACCGACGCTCTGCCGGGTCTCGATTTCGACTACTTCTACGCCTGCGGACCCCTGCCGATGCTTCGGGCCTTGTCGCAGGCGACGGCGTGCGACGGCCAGCTCTCGTTCGAGGAGCGCATGGGTTGCGGCTTCGGCGCCTGCATGGGCTGCTCCTGCAAGACCCTCACGGGCAACAAGCGCATCTGCAAGGAGGGACCGGTGCTGACCAAAGGAGAAATCCTTTGGTAAATTAAAAATGAAAAATTAAGAATTAAAATTTAATTTTTTTTACCGGAATCTTCCTCAAAACCCCGTTCTTAACGGGGCGGGCCGGAGCCTCCGGCTGCGGAGGCCCGCGAATGCGTGCTCCGCAGGTTCCTGCCCGAATGATTCCGGCGCTCGGGTGAAAGGTAAAAATTGAAAGGTGAAATTTTGGATATATGCCAGATACTTCCGTCATATTGAGCGGCCTGAGGCTCGACAACCCCGTGATTCCGGCCAGCGGGACGTTCGGTTACGGCGCCGAGTTCCGCGAGTTCTACGATCCGAATATCCTCGGTTCGTTCTCGTTCAAGGGAACCACGCGCGAGCCCCGTTTCGGCAACCCCACGCCCCGCATCGCCGAGTGCGAAGCGGGCATGATCAATGCCGTGGGGTTGCAGAACCCCGGCATCGATCGCGTCATCGCCGAGGAACTTCCGCGGCTTCGGGAGTTCTTCCGTAAGCCCGTCATCGCCAACATCTCGGGCTTCTCGGTCGAGGAGTACGCCTATTGTTGCGAGCGCATCGACCGCGAGGAGCAGGTCGGCCTGATCGAGGTCAACGTCTCGTGCCCCAACGTGCGGCACGGCGGCATGTCGTTCGGCACTTCGCCCGAGGCCGCCGCCGAGGTAACGCGCGCCGTCAAGGCCGTAACGACCAAGCCGGTCTATATCAAGCTGAGCCCCAACGTTACGGACATCGTCTCGATCGCCCGGGCGTGCGAGGAGGCCGGGGCCGACGGCTTGTGCCTCGTCAACACGCTTCTGGGCATGCGCATCGACATCGTCCGCCGCCGGCCCGTCATCGCCAATACGATGGGCGGCTTCTCCGGCCCGGCGATCTTCCCCGTCGCCCTGCGCATGGTGTGGCAGGTGGCCCGGGCCTGCAAGGTGCCCGTCATCGGATGCGGCGGCGTGCAGTCGGCGTGCGACGTCATCGAGATGATGATGGCCGGCGCCACGGCCGTCGAGGTCGGGGCCGCCAATCTGGTGAATCCCTACGCGTCGAAGGAGATCGTCGAGGCCCTGCCCGGCGAAATGGAGCGGCTCTGCATCGAACGGTTGAGCGAAATTATCGGCGCGGTAAATAATTGTGAATTTTGAATTGTGAATTATGAATTGCACGAATGACGTAATCATCGCCTGCGACTTCAAGTCGGCCGAGGAGACTTTCCGCTTCCTCGACCTCTTCGGGCAGGAGGCGCGCAAACCTTTTCTGAAAATCGGCATGGAGCTCTTCTACGCCGAGGGCCCGGCTATCGTGCGGGAGATCAAGCGCCGGGGACACCGCATCTTCCTCGACCTGAAGCTGCACGACATTCCCAATACCGTCCGCAAGGCGATGGCCGTGCTGTCGCGTCTGGACGTCGACATGTGCAACGTCCACGCCGCCGGCACCATCGAGATGATGCGCGCCGCCCGCGAGGGGCTCACGCGCGAGGACGGTACGCGCCCTCTCTTGATCGCCGTTACGCAGCTCACCTCCACCAGCGAGGAGCGCATGCAGCAGGAGCTGCTGATCGGCGCTTCGATCGGCGACACGATCGTCCAGTATGCCCGCAACGCCCGCGAGGCGGGGCTCGACGGCGTGGTCTGCTCGCCGCTGGAGGCCGGCATGGTCCACGAGGCGTGCGGCGCCGACTTTCTGACCGTTACGCCCGGCGTGCGTTTCGCCGAGGGCGACCTCGCCGATCAGGTGCGCGTTACCACGCCGGCCCGGGCCCGCGAAATCGGCTCGGACTTCATCGTCGTGGGGCGTCCCATCACGGCCGCTGCGGACCCCGTGGCCGCCTACCGCCGCTGCGTGGAGGAGTTCGCAGGAAAAAATGAATAAGGAATAGTCGATAAGGAATAATATTCGTAAGAACCGTTATTCACTATTCATTATTGATCGCAGTCATGAAGTCCGTAAAATTGTTCTACCTGCGCAACTGCCCCTTCTGCAAGCGGGCGTTGCAGTACATCGACGACACGAAAGCCGCGCATCCCGAGCTCGCTCCCGTCGACGTCGAGATGATCGAGGAGTCGGAGGATCCCGAGGTGGCCGAGTCGTTCGATTATTACTACGTCCCGACCTTCTACGTCGACGGCGTCAAGGTTCACGAGGGCGGCATCATGCCCGACGAGGTGGAGGCCGTTTTGCGCAAGGCATTGGAATGAAACGAAAACCCGAATAGAATCATGGAGAAATCGATCGCTAAGGATCTGCTCTCGATCGGCGCGGTGTTCCTGCGTCCGGAGCAGCCGTTCACGTGGGCCAGCGGCATCAAGAGCCCCATCTATTGCGACAACCGGCTGACGTTGACGTCCATCGGGGTCCGCAAGCATGTCGAGGCCGGTTTGGCCGAGATCGTACGCACGAAGTTTCCCGAGGCCGAAGTGCTGATGGGGACCTCCACGGCCGGCATCGCCCACGCCGCCATCACGGCCACGCTGCTCGACTTGCCGATGGGCTACGTCCGTTCGGGCGCGAAAGACCACGGTCGCGGCAACCGCATCGAAGGCCGGCTCGAAAAGGGCCAGAAGGTCGTCGTCATCGAGGACCTCATCTCTACCGGCGGTTCCTGCATCGAGGTCGTCGAGGCGCTGCGCGAGGCGGGCGCCGAGGTCTTAGGCGTGGCTTCGATCTTCACCTACGGCATGCGCAAGGGCCTCGAGCGGCTGCGCGAAGCCGGTGTGGTCAACTACAGTCTCTCGAACCTCGACGCGTTGGTCGAGGTCGCCGCCGCCGAGGGTTATATCCGTCCCGAGGACAAGCAGCGCCTCATCGCTTTCCGCAACGACCCGGCCGACGAAAGCTGGATGAAATAAGCCGAATTGAAAATGAAAAATTAAGAATTAAAAATTATTTTTCCATTCTGAGGAGAACATCGGTCTGACGAAAAATCTGTTCGTGGTGCTTGATGAATTCTTTTTCGGATTTTTAATTTTTCATTCTTGATTTTTAATTATCCCGATTATGCGTCATCTGATAGACCCTATGGATCTTTCGGTCGAGGAGACCGAAGGGATCATCGCGCTGGCCGAGGAGATCATCGCCGACCGGGCCGCCTTCAGCGAGGCCTGCCGGGGCAAGAAGCTCGCCACGCTTTTTTACGAGCCCTCGACCCGCACGCGGCTGAGTTTCACGTCGGCCATGCTTGAACTGGGCGGCGAAGTGATCGGTTTCTCCGACGCCGGTTCTTCGTCCGTCTCCAAAGGCGAGACCGTCGCCGATACCGTGCGCGTTGTCCGGTGCTTCGCCGACATCATCGCCATGCGCCATTTCAAGGAGGGGGCGCCGTTGGTGGCGTCGCAGTATGCCGGCATTCCCGTCATCAACGCCGGCGACGGCAGCCACTCGCACCCTACGCAGACCCTGACCGACCTGTTGACCATCAAGCGCGAAAAGGGGCGTTTCGACCATCTCACGATCGGCTTCTGCGGCGACCTGAAGTTCGGCCGTACGGTCCACTCGCTCATCAAGGCGCTCGCGCGCTACGAGGGGGTGCGCGTGATCCTCATCTCGCCCGAGGAGCTGCGCCTGCCCGACTACATGTTGCAGGAGATGTCCGCCAATTCGAAGCTGGAGTTCCGCGAGGTCCGTACGATGGAGGAGGTCATGCCCGAGTTGGACATCCTCTACATGACGCGCGTGCAGAAAGAGCGCTTCCTCGACGAGGAGGAGTTCGACCGCGTCAAGAACAGCTTCGTGCTCGATCCCGAAAAGCTGACGACGGCCCGCAAGGATATGATTGTCCTCCACCCGCTGCCGCGCGTCAACGAGATTGCCCGGGCCGTCGACAACGACCCCCGTGCCGCCTACTTCCGGCAGGTCGAAAACGGCAAGTTCGTGCGCATGGCTCTGATCCTCACCTTGCTGCGCTGGGCCGGGGAGAACCGGCCTTTCGAGCGTACGCCGGTCTTCGCCGAGCCTTATATCGTCGGGCAGTACGAGTGTTCCAACAAGCGCTGCATCTCCGCCTCGGAGGATGTCGACACGCTGTTTCGCCGCGGAGCCGACGGAAGTTGCCGCTGTGCCTACTGCGAGGCGAAGGCGAAATGAATTGTCGATAAATTGTCGATAGAATCCGCGGCCGAAGTTTGTGGAAACCGACCGGAATGGATTACCTTTGTAAGGTCATTTTTGCGACGGAACAGGTTATTGAGAACAACGATGATCGCTATGGACCATATCGGGCGCCACAAACGCAGGCGGCAGCATCTTCGGGCTGCCGGTCAGGCGGCGCCGCACCTGCAACGCGGGTCGCAGGGAAGAGGGGAGGAACGCCGGCAGCAGGGCTGCGGTGCGGTTTCCCGGGGGCAACGGGCGATCGCCTGCGGCATCGTCGGATAGATACGGACCGCCACGACACGTACAGTGTCGTGGCGGTCCGGCTTTTAATCGGGGGGGGGGAGAAACCCTGGAGAGACCCTCGTATATTGAAAATATTATAAAAAGGAGTGAGACGATGAAAGTCGGAGTGATTATGGGCTCGACGAGCGATTACGAAGTGATGGCCGAGGCCGTGCGGACGCTCGAAGAGTTCGGTGTGGAATTCGAGAAGCGCGTGGTGAGCGCCCACCGTACGCCCGATCTGTTGTGCGAGTACGCCAAGACGGCCCGCGAACGCGGCCTCGGCGTCATCATCGCCGGAGCCGGAGGCGCCGCCCACCTGCCGGGCATGGTCGCTTCGATGACCCCGCTCCCCGTGGTGGGGGTCCCCGTCAAATCGCGGGCGCTCAGCGGGCTGGATTCGCTGCTTTCGATCGTGCAGATGCCCGCCGGCGTACCCGTCGCCACCACCGCCATCAACGGCGCCCGGAATGCCGCGTTGATCGCCGTTTCGATCCTCGCGCTGCAGAACCGGACGTTGGCCGACAAGCTCGACGCTTTCCGCGCCAAGCAGACCGCCGACGTGCTGAAATCCGAGATATAGATGAAGACGATCGGGATCATAGGAGGGGGTCAGTTGGGGCTGATGATCGCCGAGGAGGCGCACCGACTGGGTGTCCGGGTCGTGGCGCTCGATCCCGCGGCCGATGCGCCCGCTTTCGCCGTGTGCGACGGGAAGATCGTCGCGGCCTACGACGATGCCGCGGCGCTGGAGGAGCTGTGCCGGCAGTGCGATGCCGTAACTTACGAGTTCGAGAACGTGCCGGGCGAGGTGCTCGTGCCGCTCGAAAAAAAATACAATATCCCGCAGGGTTTCAAACCCTTGTTCGATTCGCAGGACCGCCTGCGCGAGAAGGAGAACGCCCGGGCCCACGGATTCGACACGGCCGACTACGCCGCCGTCGACGACGAACCGGGCTTGCGGGCGGCGGTGGCCCGAATCGGATTCCCGTGCGTGCTGAAAACCCGCACGCTGGGTTACGACGGGCACGGTCAGGCCGTTCTGCGCTCCGAGGCCGATGTCGAAAAGGCACTGCCGCTGCTCGCCGTGCCCTGTATTCTGGAGGCGTTCGTCGATTTCGATTGCGAGGCGAGTCTGGTGATGGTCTCCGACGGGGAGCGGGTCGTCGCTTTTCCCGTCGGCCGCAACGTCCACCGCGATGGTATTCTCGACCTCTGCTTCGTGCCGGCCGAGGGGCTGGACCCGGAGCTGGAGCGGCGCATCCGCCTGACGGGCGAGCGCTTCATGCGGCAGTGCGGCTACGTCGGCATTCTGGCCGTCGAACTCTTCATTCGGGGCGGCCGCTTCTTCTTCAACGAGATGGCTCCGCGCCCCCACAATTCCGGCCATTGGACCATCGAGGGCTGCTCGACCAACCAGTTCCGCGAGCTGGTGCGTTTTCTGATCGGCCTGCCGCTCGAAGAGCCGCGGCTCGTGGCGCCGACGGTCATGAAGAATATTCTGGGGCAGGATCTCGAAGCGGCCGAGGAGGTCGCGGCCGAGCGGCACGAGGGGGTCTGCGTGCATCTTTACGGCAAGAGCGAGTGCCGTCCCCGGCGCAAGATGGGTCATATTACATTCGTCGGAACCGACGCTGCGGCCTATGCCGACCGCTGGGCCGACCGTTTCGTCAGATAGAGCAAACGAACCAAGATGAAGAATTACCGTATTTTCGTAGAGAAACTTCCGCGTTTCCGGGTCGAGGCCGAGAGCCTGCGGCGCGAGCTGAATGTCAATCTGGGGCTCGAGCTGAAGTCGTTGCGGCTGCTCAGCGTCTACGACCTCTTCGGCTTCGACTGCGAGCTGCTCGAAAAGAGCCGCTACGCCGTCTTCGGCGAGTTGGCCACCGACTCCGTAACCGATGCCTGCGACCTCTCGGGCTACCGCCATCTGGCCGTCGAGTTCCTGCCGGGGCAGTTCGACCAGCGCGCTGCTTCGGCCGTCGATTGCGTGCGGCTGATCGATCCGGCGGCCGACGTGCGCATCCGCTCCTCGAAGCTGCTGCTCTTCGACGGCGACCTCTCCGACGAGGCGCTGGCGCGAATCCGGCATTACTATGTCAACGCCGTGGAGGCGCGCGTAAAGAACCTCGACGTGCTCGACGAAATGGAGCAGGCCGAGGTGAAGCCCGTGGAGGTGCTCGCCGGATTCCGGGAGCTGGCCGACGCCGAGCTGGAGGTACGCTGCAAGGCGTGGGGACTGGCGATGAACGCCGACGACCTGCGCGAGGTGGTGCGCTACTTCCGCGAGGAGGGCCGCGACCCCTACGAAACCGAACTGCGCATTCTCGATACCTACTGGAGCGACCATTGCCGCCATACGACCTTCACTACCGAGCTCACGGGCATCGCCGTCGAGGAGTCGTTCCTCAAGGAGGAACTGGAGGATTCGCTGGGCTTGTATCTGCGCATCCGCCGCGAACTGGGGCGCGAACACAAGAGCCTCTGCCTGATGGACATGGCGACGATCGGCGCCCGCTACCTGCGGCAGCGGGGCCTGTTGGACGATCTGGAGGTGAGCGACGAAAACAACGCCTGCTCGGTCTATGTCGACGTCGACGTCGACGGCAGGACGGAGCGGTGGCTGCTGCAGTTCAAGAACGAGACGCACAACCATCCCACCGAGATCGAGCCGTTCGGCGGAGCCTCGACCTGTCTGGGCGGTGCGATCCGCGACCCGCTGTCGGGCCGCAGTTACGTCTATCAGGCCATGCGCGTTACGGGAGCCGGCGACATCTACCGCAAGGTGAGCGAGACGCTGCCGGGCAAGCTGCCGCAGAGCGTCATTTCGCGTAAGGCTGCCGCCGGCTATTCGAGCTACGGCAACCAGATCGGTTTGGCGACGACCCACGTGCGTGAAATCTACCACGACGGCTACGTCGCCAAGCGACTGGAGGTCGGGGCCGTGGTCGGAGCCGTCAAGGCGGAGCATGTGCGCCGCGAGGCTCCCGCACCGGGCGACCGAATCGTCATGTTGGGCGGTCGCACGGGCCGCGACGGCATCGGCGGTGCGACGGGTTCTTCCAAAGAGCACGACTCCCATTCGCTCGAGACGTGCGGCAGCGAAGTCCAGAAGGGCAATGCCCCCGAGGAGCGCAAGCTGGAACGACTTTTCCGCCGTCCGGAGGTTACGCGCCTGATCAAGAAGTCCAACGACTTCGGCGCGGGCGGTGTCAGCGTGGCGATCGGCGAATTGGCCGACGGGTTGGACATCTACCTCGACCGCGTGAAGACCAAATACAGCGGTCTGAACTCCACCGAACTGGCGATCAGCGAGTCGCAGGAGCGCATGGCCGTGGTGGTCGAGGCGCAGGATGTCGCGGAGTTCATGGCTTATTGCCGCGAGGAGAATATCGAGGCGGTCGAGGCGGCCGACGTTACCGATTCGGGCCGCATGCGGATGTTCGACGGCGATCGGAAGGTCGTCGACCTGCGGCGCGACTTCATCGATTCGGCCGGCGCCCGCCACTTCGCCGAGGCGCAGATCGGGGCCGTTGCCGAGAGAGATCCTTTCGCCCGCGACGTCGCCGGCGAGGACCTTGCCGAACGCTTCGCCAACAACTTGAAAGACGATAATGTCCTCTCGCAGCGAGGTCTCGTCGAGATGTTCGACTCCACGATCGGCCGCTCCACCGTGCTGATGCCTTTCGGCGGCCGGACGCAGCGTACGGAGACGCAGGTCTCGGTGCAGAAGTTGCCTGTCGAGGGCTTCACCCGCACCTCCAGCATCATGGCTTTCGGCTACAATCCCTGCGTGGCGTCGTGGAGCCCCTACCACGGGGCGGCCTATGCCGTCGTCGAGGCTGCGGCCAAAGTCGTCGCGGCCGGCGCCCGCTACGATCGCATGCGCTACTCCTATCAGGAGTATTTTGAGCGCATGACGCGCGAACCCCGTTCGTGGGGCAAGCCGCTGGCGGCGCTGCTGGGAGCCCTGCGCATGCAGGTCGAACTGGGGCTTCCCTCGATCGGCGGCAAGGACTCGATGTCGGGTACGTTCCAAGATATAAACGTGCCGCCCATGCTCATGGCGTTCGGCATCACGACGGTCGACGCCGCGAAGGTGATCTCTCCCGAGTTCAAGGGTGCGGGACACCGGCTCTACCTCGTGCGCCATACGCCCCGGGCCAATTACATGCCCGATACCGAAGAGCTCAAACGCAACTTCTCGTTCCTGAGCGAGCGGATCGAGGCGGGGAAGATCCTCGCGGCTTGGTCGGTGGGCTTCGGCGGCGTGGCCGAGGGTTTGGCCAAGATGGCTTTCGGCAACGGGATCGGCGCCGAGGTCGCGATGGACGAAGCGCGCCTCTATGAATACGCCTACGGCTCGATCCTCGTCGAATGCGACGGCGAGCTGGATTTCCCGGCGGCCGAAGCGATCGGCGTTACGGTGGCCGATGCCTCGTTGACGGTCAACGGGGTACGCATGCCGCTCGACGAACTCTACCGCGCCAATACGGAGCGTTTCGCGACGGTCTATCCCGATAAGGGCGACAACCGCGCCGAGACGATGCCGGCCGAACCCCGGACGGGCGTGGTCGAATATCCCGGCGAGGCCGTGGAGCATCCGATGGTCTACCTGCCCGTCTTCCCCGGCACCAACTGCGATTACGATACGGCCAAAGCGTTCCGTTGCGCCGGCGCCGAGGTGGAGACGAGTGTGCTGTGCAACATCGAGGGAGACGACATTTTGCGTTCGATCGCCCGGATGCGCGAGCATATCGACCGCTGCCACATCTTCGTCCTGAGCGGCGGTTTCTCGGCGGGCGACGAACCCGACGGAAGCGCCAAGTTCATCGTCAACGTGCTGAACAATCGGGATATTCGCGAGGCGATCCACGCCCTGCTCGACCGCGGAGGCCTGATTCTGGGCATCTGCAACGGTTTTCAGGCGCTGGTCAAGTCGGGCCTGCTGCCTTACGGCCGTCTGGGCTTGGTAACGCGCGAGTCGCCCACCTTGTTCCGCAACGACATCAACCGTCATATCTCGCAGATCGTCTCCACGCGTGTGGTCTCGACCGCTTCGCCGTGGCTCCGCAGCTTCCGGCCGGGTGAACTGCACAGCATCGCCGTCAGCCACGGCGAGGGCAAATTCGTGGTCGACGAGGCGCTGGCCCGCGAGCTCTTCGCCGCAGGGCAGGTGGCCTTCCAGTATGTCGGGCCCGACGGAGAGCCCACGACCGCTGCGCCGTGGAATCCCAACGGATCTTCCTACGCCATCGAGGGCATCGTTTCTCGCGACGGCCGCATTCTGGGCAAGATGGGCCATACGGAGCGCTGGGAGGAACATCTGTTCAAGAATATCGACGGCAACAAACGGCAGCCGCTGTTCGAGAATGCGGTGAACTACTTCCGGAAAAAATAATCGAAAAACCAAAAAATAGAAAATTCATGAAACAGCTCGAAATGCTCTACGAGGGCAAGGCCAAACAAGTCTTCCTGACGGACGATCCCGACAAGATCGTCATCCGCTACAAGGATGCGGCTACGGCTTTCAACAACATCAAGAAAGCGACGATCGAAAACAAGGGCGTGCTGAACAACGCCATTTCGACCCTGATCTTCAGGGAGCTGCACAAGGCCGGCGTGAAGACCCACTACATTGAGACGCTCAACGACCGCGACCAGCTCTGCCGCAAGGTCTCGATCATCCCGCTGGAGGTGATCGTCCGCAACGTCATCGCCGGTTCGATGGCCCAGCGTCTGGGCATCGAGGAGGGCACGCAGCCTTCGAACGTCATTTTCGACATCTGTTACAAGAAGGACGAGCTGGGCGATCCGCTCATCAACGACCACCATGCCGTCGCTCTGGGTGCGGCTACCTACGAGGAGCTGGCCGAGATCTACGCCATGACGGCCAAGATCAACGAGGTGCTCAAAGGACTCTTCGCGCAGATGAACATCCGCCTCGTCGACTTCAAGATCGAGTTCGGCAAGACTTCCGACGGCGAGATCGTGCTGGCTGACGAGGTGTCGCCCGACACCTGCCGCCTGTGGGATGCCTCGACCAATGAAAAACTCGACAAGGACCGTTTCCGCCGCGATCTGGGCAAGGTCCGCGAGGCCTACGAGGAGATTCTGGCCCGGCTTCGTAAAATTACGGAGTAGCGGAATGGAGAATCCGATGATCGACAGGCAGCTGCACGAGGAGTGCGGTGTCTTCGGCGTTTTCGGGGTGCCCGAGGCTTCGACGCTCGCTTACTACGGGCTGCATGCCTTGCAGCACCGCGGGCAGGAGGGCTGCGGCATCGTGAGCGTCGACGACGAGGGACGCCTGCGTCGCATCAAGGGCGAGGGACTGGTAACCGAAGTCTTCAAGGAGCCCAGTCTGGCGACGCTCGGCGGCAGCATGGCCATCGGCCACGTGCGTTATTCCACGGCGGGCGGCGGCGGTATCGAGAACGTGCAGCCTTTTCTGTTCCGGCACAATACGGGCGATTTCGCGCTGGCCCATAACGGCAATATCGTCAATTCGGCGCAGCTGCGTACCTACCTGGAGAACAAGGGCAGTCTGTTCCACTCCTCGTCGGACAGCGAGGTTCTGGCCCACCTCATCAAGAAGGAGACCAAGTACCACGACCGACCGCGCATCTACTCGATCATCGACGCGCTGAACATGCTCGAAGGGGCCTTCGCATTCCTTGTCATGACGGCCAACCGCATCTATGCCTGCCGCGACAAATACGGATTGCGACCCCTCTCGATCGGGCGGCTGGGCGACGGCTACGTGATCGCCAGCGAGACTTGCGCGCTGGACGTGCTGGGCGCCGAGTTCCTGCGCGACATCGAGCCGGGCGAGATCGTAACGATCGACGACCACGGCTTGCGATCGGCCGACTATTCGCAGTACAAGCGGCGGCAGATGTGCGCGATGGAGTATATCTACTTCGCACGTCCCGACAGCGATATCGAGGGGTGCAACGTCCATGCTTTCCGCAAGGAGACCGGACGCCTGCTCTTCGGCGAGGCGCCCGCGCCGGCCGACATCGTGGTCGGAGTTCCCGATTCGAGCCTGAGCGCCGCGATGGGCTATGCCGAGGCGAGCGGCCTGCCTTACGAAATGGGGCTTATCAAGAACAAGTATATCGCCCGCACGTTCATCCAGCCGTCGCAGGAGATGCGCGAAAAGGGCGTGAGGATGAAACTCTCGGCCGTGCGGTCGATTGTGCGGGGCAAGCGCGTGGCGCTCGTCGACGACTCGATCGTGCGCGGCACGACCTTGCGGCGCATCGTCGGCATGCTGCGCGACGCGGGGGCTACGGAGGTGCATGCGCGCATCGCTTCGCCTCCGATGACCGATCCCTGCTTCTACGGGGTCGACACCTCGACCTACGAGGAGCTCATTTCGGCCCGCTTCGACGTGGAGGGCGTGCGTCGCCAGATCGGCAGCGACTCGCTGGCGTTCCTCTCCGAAGAGGCGCTCTACAAGGCCGGCAACCGCAGCGAGCTCTGCACGGCCTGCTTCACGGGCCGTTACCCCACGGCGCTCTACACGGCGCGCGAGGAGGCCAACAAGGACGGAAAATTTTAGAAAGCAGATATGGCAGAAAGTTATGAAAAGGCCGGTGTGAATCTGGAGGCCGGTTACGAGGTGGTGCGGCGCATCAAAAAACACGTGGCTTCGACTGCGCGTCCGGGCGTGATGGGCAACATCGGCGCTTTCGGCGGCATGTTCGATCTCTCGGCGCTCAGGGTCGAGGAGCCGGTGCTGGTGAGCGGCACCGACGGCGTGGGCACGAAGCTCAAGCTGGCGTTCGCAATGGACAAGCACGACACGATCGGCATCGACGCCGTGGCCATGTGCGTCAACGACGTGCTGGCGCAGGGCGCCGAGCCGTTGTTGTTCCTCGACTACGTGGCCGTAGGTTGCAACGAGCCTCAGAAGATCGAGGCGATCGTCGCCGGCGTGGCCGAGGGCTGCCGGCAGGCGGGTTGTGCGTTGGTGGGCGGCGAGACGGCCGAGATGCCGGGCATGTATGCCGACGGCGAGTACGACATCGCCGGCTTCACGGTCGGCGTCGTCGAGAAGAAGCGGCTGATCGACGGCTCGAAAGTCCGGGTCGGCGACGTGCTGGTGGGCGTGGCGTCGAGCGGCGTCCACTCCAACGGTTTCAGTCTCGTGCGCAAGATCGTCGCCGACAGCGGGCTCGATCTGCACGAAAGCTATCCCGAGTTGTCCAACGATTTGTTGGGCGAGGTGTTGCTTACGCCGACGAAGATCTATGTCCGGCAGATGCTGGAGGTGATCCGCCGGTGCGACGTCCACGGCATCAGCCACATCACGGGCGGCGGCTTCGACGAGAACATCCCGCGCATTCTCCGCGAGGGGCAGGGCATCGAAATCCACGAGGGCTCGTGGGAGATTCTGCCCGTCTTCCGCTTCCTCGAAAAGTACGGCAGGGTGCCCCACCGCGAGATGTTCAACATCTTCAACATGGGCATCGGTATGGTCGTCGCGCTCGACGAGGGCGAGGCGCAGCAGGCCGTCGACCTCCTTGCGGCGCAGGGCGAGCGGGCTGCGGTCATCGGTCGTGTTACGGACACCGGGGGTGTCGTCATCCGGTAGGCCATGCACCGGATCGCAGTCTTCGCCAGCGGCAGCGGCACCAATTTCGAAGCGATCGTCTCGGCAGCGGAGCGGGGCGAGCTCGATGCGCAGGTGGTGCTCATGGTGTGCGACAAGCCCGGGGCGCAGGTCATCGCGCGGGCCGCGGCACACGGGGTCGAAGCGTGGGTCTTCGCCCCGAAGGAGTATGCTTCGAAAGCCGACTACGAGCGCGAGATCCTCGCGCGGCTCGATGCCGCCGGGATCGAGCTGGTCTGTCTGGCCGGTTACATGCGCATCGTCGGCGACACCTTGCTGGAGGCCTACGGCGGACGGATCGTCAACATCCACCCCTCCCTGTTGCCGGCGTTCCGCGGGGCCCATGCCATCGAACAGGCGTTGGAGTACGGCGTCAAGGTCTTCGGCGTAACGGTCCACTGGGTCGACGCCACGCTCGACGGCGGGCGCATCATCGCCCAGCGGGCCTTTCCCTACGAGGGCGACGACGCGGAGGAACTCGAACGGATGATCCATGCCACGGAGTATCCGCTCTATGTCGAAACGATAGGTAAAATATTGAATAACAGATAATATATGCGAGCTTTAATCAGTGTGAGCGACAAGACCGGCGTCGTGGAGTTCGCCCGGGGCCTGCGGGAGTTGGGCTGGGAGGTGATCGCCACGGGCGGTACGATGAAATTGCTGCAGGACAGCGGCGTGGAAGTGTTGAATATCAGCGATGTTACGGGTTTTCCTGAGATCTGCGACGGGCGTGTCAAAACCTTGCACCCGAAGGTGCACGGAGGCCTGCTGGCGCGTCGCGACGATCCGCGGCATCTGGAGGCGCTGCGGGAGAACGGCATCGGGTTCATCGATCTGGTCTGCGTGAATCTCTACCCGTTCCGCGAGACGATCGCGCGGCCCGGCGTCAAGATGGAGGATGCCATCGAGAACATCGACATCGGGGGGCCTTCGATGTTGCGTTCGGCGGCCAAGAACTGGGCCGACGTAACGGTGGTGTGCGACCCCGCGGACTATGTGCAGGTGCTCGGCGAGATCCGCGCCGGCGGCAATACCGAAAAGGCGACGCGCCTTAGGCTCTCGGCTCAGGCCTACACCCATACGGCGCAGTACGACGCCATGATCGCCTCCTACATGCGGGCGCAGGCGGGGCTGAACGAGAAGTTGTTCCTCGAATTCGACCTTGTGCAGTCGCTGCGTTACGGCGAGAATCCCCACCAGTCGGCCAAGTTCTTCCGCGAGGGAGCTCGCACGCCCTATTCGCTGGCGTTCGCCCGGCAGCTGAATGGCAAGGAGTTGTCTTACAATAACATACAGGACGCCAATGCTGCGCTGTGCATCGTCCGCGAGTTCGACCGGCCTTTCTGCGTGGGTCTCAAGCACATGAATCCCTGCGGCGCTGCGGTCGGCAAGGATGTGGTCGACGCATGGACGAAAGCCTACGAGGCCGACAAGGTCTCGATCTTCGGGGGTATCGTGGCGACCAACCGCACGGTAACGCGCGAAGCCGCCGAGTTGATGAAGCCCGTTTTTTTGGAGATCATCATGGCCCCGAAATTCGACGAGGGGGCGCTGGAGGTGCTCTCCGCCAAGAAGAACCTGCGGCTTCTAGAGGTCGACATGTCGCGCGAAGAGATCGCACCGACGCAGTACGTGAGCGTCAACGGCGGACTCTTGGTGCAGGAGCTCGACGTGGCGACCCGTTCCGTGGAGGCGGATATGTGCGTAACCGCCCGGAAGCCTTCGGCAGCGCAGCTGGACGATCTCAATTTCGGCTGGCGCATCGTCAAGCACGTCAAGTCCAACGCCATCGTCGTAGTCAAGGAGGGCCGGACGCTGGGCGTCGGCGCCGGGCAGATGAACCGCATCGGCTCGGCCGAAATCGCCCTGAAGCAGGCCCGGGCCGCCGGTTTCACCGGCGGATTGGTACTCGTGTCGGACGGTTTCTTCCCGTTCGACGACTGCGTAACGCTCGCTGCGGAATACGGTGTCGAGGCCATCGCCCAGCCGGGCGGGTCGGTGCGCGACGAGGATTCGATCCGCAAGGCCGACGAATTGGGCATCGCCATGTGTTTTGTGGGAGAAAGGCACTTCAAACATTGATCGTTTCGATTGCAAGTGGCGGCTTCCGCCTCCTCCGGACGGTCGCATACGTCGAGTGTGCTCCTGTCCCGAAGATTTCGGTCGAGGCGAAATCCGCATGCGCGAAAATTGTTAATATGACATTCGTATGAAAGTTCTGGTAATCGGTTCCGGCGGCCGCGAACATGCCATCGTCGATGCCCTGACGCGCTCGCCGCAGGTCGGGAAAATCTGTTGCGCCCCCGGCAATGCGGGCATCGCACGACAGGCCGAATGCGTGGCTATCCGGGAGACCGAGGTCGAAAAGTTGCGCGACTTCGCCCTCTCGGAGGGTATCGGTCTCACGATCGTGGGGCCCGAGGCGGCGTTGGCGGCCGGTGTGGTCGATGCGTTCCGCAAGGCGGGATTGCGCATCTTCGGGCCGACGAAGGCGGCGGCCCGCATCGAGTCGTCCAAAGAGTTCGCCAAGCGGCTCATGGAGAAATATGCCGTTCCGACGGCCGGATTCCGCGCCTTTTCCGATTATGCCGCAGCTCGCGACTACGTGGCCGGGCGGCCGTTTCCGGCTGTGCTGAAGTACGACGGACTGGCCGCCGGCAAGGGCGTGGTCATCGCGCAGACGATGGCCGAAGCCGATGCTGCGCTGCGCGACATGTTGTTGGACGACAAGTTCGGCGGAGGCAAGGTCGTCGTCGAAGATTATCTGGAGGGCCCCGAGTTCTCGTTCATGTGTTTCGTGTCGGGCCGCAGGGTTTGGCCGATGGCGCTGGCGCAGGACCACAAGCGGGCCTATGACGGCGATTGCGGCCCCAATACGGGCGGCATGGGCGCTTATTCGCCTCTTCCGTTCATTACGGCCGAGGACGAGAAATATGCGCTGGAGCGGATCATGCGGCCCGTTGCCGAGGCGATGATCGCCGAGGGGTGTCCTTTCGAGGGGGTGCTCTACGGCGGACTGATGAAGACGGCGCAGGGAATCAAGGTCATCGAATTCAATGCCCGGTTCGGCGATCCCGAAACCGAGGTGGTGCTGCCGCGCCTGAAGAGCGACATCGTCGATATCTTCTGCGCCGTGGCCGAGGGTCGCGACGCCGTTCTGGAGTGGCACGATTTCGCCGCGTTGGGCATCGTGCTCGCTTCGAAAGGCTATCCCGGCGCTTACGAAAAAGGTTCCGAGATCAAGGGACTGGAGCGTGCCGAGGGTACGGTCTACCACATGGGAACGAAAGCCGACGGCGATCGGGTGCTGACGGCCGGCGGCCGGGTGCTCTTCGTCGTGGGACAGGGCGCGACGCTCTCCGAGGCCCGCGAGCGGGCGCTTGCCGACGTGGCCCGCATCGAGTGCGACAACCTCTTCCACCGCACCGACATCGGACATCGGGCACTGGGGGAATGAAAAATTGAGAATTGAAAATCGTCGTTCCGAAGAATCGCGGGCGACGAAGAGTTTTTCGATAAAATTGCCAATACGATCACTATGATAATCAGTGGAAAAGAACTCTCGGCCCGCCTCAAGGCCGACATGGCGGCGGAGGTGGCCGCTTTCCCCGCAAAATACGGACGCGTGCCCCATCTGGCGGTCATTCTGGTAGGCGAGGACCCGGGCAGCGTAAGCTACGTAACCGGCAAGGCGAAGGCTTCGGCCGAGGTGGGCATCCGCAACACGACGATCCGCAAGCCTGCGACGATCGCGGAGGCAGAGCTGCTCGATATCATCGCCTCCCTGAATGCCGATCCGGAGGTGGACGGCATTCTGGTGCAGCTGCCTCTGCCGAAGCATATCGACGAGGAGCGTATCATCGCCGCGATCGACCGGACGAAGGACGTGGACGGATTCCACCCCCTGAACGTCGCGGCGCTGTGGCAGAAACAGCCCTGTACGCTGCCCTGCACTCCGAAGGGGATCATCAAGATGCTCAAGGCCGCAGGTGTCGGAATCGCCGGCCGCGAGGCGGTGGTCATCGGCCGCAGCAACATCGTGGGGCTGCCCGTGGCCAAGCTCCTGCTGGACGAGAATGCGACGGTTACCGTCGCCCACAGCCGCACGCGCAACCTCGCGGAGGTAACGCGCCGCGCCGAGATTCTGGTCGTGGCGATCGGGAGGCCGAAGTTCGTTACGGCCGACATGGTCGCCGAGGGTGCCGTGGTCATCGACGTGGGCGTCAACCGCGATCCCGAGACGGGAAAACTGTGCGGCGACGTCGACTTCGCGGCCATTGAGCCGAAGGCTTCGGTCCTTACGCCCGTGCCCGGCGGCGTGGGGCCCATGACGATCTGCTGCCTGATGGAGAACACGATCGAATGCTTCCTGCGAAAGCAGTGAGCGCCGTGTCGTGCGAAAAAGCCCGGAACGAAACTCCGGGCTTTTTTATTTTCGATAGCGGCACGTGAGCCGTTCGGGCGGCGGCGCTGCCGGGTTGCGGCGCCGGATCATGGCCAGGTCGGCGGCGGGATCGCCCGTGCCGAAGTCGAAGCCGTCGGCCGAGCTGAACGCTGTCGGAACGGCGCCCGTAAATCCGAAGCGACCGTAGAAATCGCGCAGCCATGCTTCGCCGGGCGTCGGGATCAGAATCGTCGCGTCGTCGCCCCGCTCGTCGCAGCGCTGCAACGCTTCGTGCAGGAGTTGCGACGCCAGCCCGCGGCCGCGGTATTCGGGATCGGTCGCCACGCCGTAGATGTAGCTCGTGCGGCCCAGTTCGCTTTCGAACGGCAGGATGTGGAGCATCGCCGCCAGCCGGCCGTCGCGCTCGACGCCGAGCATCCGGCGGCGGCTGTAGTAGCGCATCAGAAACGAGTCGACGAACTCTTCTTCGTCGCCGAATGCCTTTTGCCACAGCTCCTTGCAGGCGATCTCGTCGGGGTGGAGGCGGATCGCGGCGTATTTGTGCTGGAGCTCGGTCGGGTGGTAGGAGAGTTTGGCGTGGCGCAGCCCCTCCAACCCCAGATCCTCTTCGCGGTTGATCTGCGTGAATCGCTCGGGCAGATGCTCGGCGAAGAGTTTGTTGATGACGGTGAAAGCCCCTTCGAACGCCGTGTCGGCCTTCTCGACATGGACAACGAACGTGTGGTCGTTGACCGCCGAACCGTAGGTGAAGGCCGCCAGCCGGTCGCCTACACGGATGCAGCCGCCGCGCAGTCCCAGTTCGTCGAAGTGTTCGAATGCCAGTTGCATGGCCCGTTGCTCGGCGCACAGCTCCGAGGTGTGGCCCTCGTGCGCGCGGCGCCATGCACGTTCGAGCGCCATGCACTCGGCGAAGCGGTCGGGTGTCAGCTCCTCGTAGCGGAAGTCGGGGTAGGCGGCCAGAAAGCGGTTGATGTGGTTGCGCTTGGGCTGGTAGCGGCGGCCCGGGAGTTCGCGCAGGTCGTCGGCGCGGTAGATGTAGTCTTCCAGTGCCCGGTCGGATTCGAATGCGAACTCTCCGAGGTGCATGCGGCGGATCCGGTCGCGTCCTTCGTCGGTGATGCCGATGATCCGCAGCCGCTGGCCGAGGGCATGGGCGTCGTCGCGCAATGCCGGAACGATCGGCGCGAAATCGCCCTCGCCGACGGGCTGCATGTAGCCGATCTTCGTGCCGCCGTCGATGTGGAAGCGGATCACCAGAAATCCCCCGACCACGGCCCATGCGCTGCGATAGACGGCTTGCCAGCAGTACATGTTGGCGAAGGCCAGATCGCAGTTGCGGATCTCGGAGGGCATCGTGTAGCGCTCGATCGTGGCTCGGTCTTCGAGCCGTACGGGTCGGAACTCAATCATCGACAACGTAACGCTTGCGTTCGATATGGGAGTAGTATTGCTGCACCAGCGCGCGCAGACGCCGCTGTTGCGGTCCCGCCTTCGGATCGGGCGGCAGCAGGTCGTCGAATTCGACGACGCTCCGGTCGGTCAGCGCCCGGAACAGGCCGTCGTAGGAGACCGACCAGCGGGGACGCTCGGGTTCGCCCAATAGGTCGCGGCCGAATGCGAAGTAGGGTTCCTCGTTCTCCAGAAGTCCCAGTATCGTGGGCATGATGTCCAGCTGTTGGGCCACCTCGTCGATTTCGCCCCGCAGCGCTCCGTCGGGCGTGTAGAAGAAGCCGACGATGTGGTGGCTGCCGGGGTATTCGCGGCTCTCGGGCGCGAACTTCTCCGACGATACGTGGTCGGCGACGAAGACGAAGAGCGTGCGGCGGAACCACTCTTCGTTGCCGAAACGTTCGAAGAAGCGGCGCATGGCCATGTCGTCGTAGGCCACGCCCTTGTGGATGCGGGTGTAGCCGTCGGGCAGCGTGGCGGCATAGCGCTCGGGAACCACGAACGGATGGTGCGACGAGAGGGTGAAGAGCGTGCCGAAGAAGGGTTGCGGCATGGCGCTCAGCTCCTCGCCCGCGAACTGCAGGAACTCTTCGTCCCAGATGCCCCAGTAGCCGTCGAAGTCGCCGGTGCCGTGGGCCTTTTCGTAATCTTCGCGGCTCACCAGCCGTTCGATGCCGGCCGAGCGGGCGTAGGCTCCGAAGCCCATCGAGCCGCGTTCGGAGCCGCAGAAGAAAGCGGTGGAGTAGCCTTGCGAGGCCAGTATGGCCGGCAGCTGCCGGCTCTCGCCCAGCGACTGCGACATCAGCACGAAAGGCGTCTTGAACGACGGTATGCTGCCCAGCACCGAGGGCATGGCCTGGATCGAGCGGGTTCCGTTGGCATACATGCGGCGGAAGGTCAGGCCGCCTCGCATCAGCGAGTCGAGGAACGGCGTGAATCCTGCTTCGGGCCGTCCGGCATAGAGGTCGGGCCGCAGGTGGGCCGAATGCTCGGCCGACATGCTCTCCATGATGAAGATCATCACGTTGCGGCCCCGGAGGCTGACGCGTGCCGTGTCGGCCGGAGCGGTCTCACGAGCCGCGGAGTCGGCCGCAGTGCGCGGCTCGGGCCGGTGTTCGGGCGTGAAGAGCCGTTCCAGCTCTCCGGGCGCGAAATCCTGCCGATACCGTATTTTGTCCGTATGGCCGATCGTGCGCAGGATGCAGAACGGGTTGCTCAGAATCAGGTTGGCCTTGCCCGGGTCGGCCGTGTAGAGCATGGCGTTCGAGAGGGTGATCGGTCGCGTGGCGCGCGTAACCCCCCCCCGCACCCCGGCCAGACACAGACCGGCGGCCAGTGCAAGGAGCAGCGTGCTGAAAGTGTAGTAGCTCCAGCCCGGATTGAGGATCGATTCGCAGCGGTCGCGGCGGCCGTAGAGGCCGGCCAGCAGAATCGTCAGTGCGACGCCCGCCAGCAGCAGGGGCCAGTTTTCGCCCATGAAGCGGAAGAGCAGCAGCAGCGAGTTGTCGTTGTCGGCGAAGAAGAATTCGTCGGCCGTGAATCGTTTCTGCGTATAGCGGAAGTAGACGATGTCGGCCAGATTGACGACGACGATCAGCAGGAAGTTGACGACCAGATAGTACCAGTAGAGCACCTGTTGGTAGCGGCGCCGGCAGACGAACTCGAACGGCAGCAGCGAGAGCAGGATGAAGATCCCGTCGGCATAGACGATCGAGGCCGTGTCGAACGAGAGGGCGCCGCAGAGCAGCGGCCATACCTCCTCCCAGCCGATCGGGCCCAACTGCGCCCGGTTGCAGACGTAGAAGAGAATCCGGCAGAGAAGCAGGATGACGTAGAGCACGGCGATGCGCCGCACCAGCAGCGCCAGCGGAGTATGGAGCAGGCGTCGCATCACCGGCAGGCTTTGAGCGACATGTCGAGCGACTTGATCCGGTGGGTCAGCGCGCCGACCGAGATGAAGTCCACGCCGCACTCGGCATAGTCGCGCAGGTTTTCGAGCGTGATGCCGCCGCTCGATTCGGTTTCGCAGCGACCGGCCACCTTGCGCACCGCTTCGCGCGTAAGTTCGGGCGAGAAGTTGTCGAACATGATGCGGTCGACGCCTCCCGCGGCGAACACCTCGTCGATGTCTTCCAGCGTGCGGACTTCGCATTCGATCGGCAGCTTCTTGCCTTTGGCCGCAAGGTACTCGCGGGCGCCGCGGATGGCGTTCCGGATGCCGCCGGCGAAGTCGATGTGGTTGTCCTTGAGCAGAATCATGTCGAAGAGGCCCATGCGGTGGTTCTCGCCGCCGCCGATCTTCACGGCCATCTTGTCCAGAACGCGCATGCCGGGCGTGGTCTTTCGGGTGTCGAGCACGCGGGTGCGGAGCCCTTCGAGGCGGGCGGCGTAGAGGGCCGTCTGCGTCGCCACGCCGCTCATGCGCTGCATGATGTTGAGCAGGATGCGTTCGGCCTGCAGCAGCGACTGCAGACGTCCCGAGACGTAGAAGGCCACGTCGCCGGGCCGGACGCGGTCGCCGTCGCGGAGGATCCGTTCGAATTTCACGTCGGGATCGAGCCGGCGGAGTACTGTCTCGGCGATTTCGATGCCGGCGATCGTCCCCTCCTCCTTGCACAGCAGACGCATGCGGCCGTGTTCGTCGGCGGGGATGCAGCAGAGCGACGTGTGGTCGCCGTCGCCGAGGTCTTCTTCGATGCAGAGTTCGATCAGGGCATCGACGAAAGGTTTGTATTCGGGTTTCATAGTCGTGGGGATGCTTTTCAGTCGATCTTGAGCGTGCCGGTATAGGTTACCCGGTAGTTCATGCAGACGAACGTTACGTCCAGCTGCCTCTCGGAGGCCGTGCCCGAAAGGTCGGTAACCAGATACTGTTGGTAGGGGCGGCCGGCGATCTGCGGGACGATATTGTCGCCCTGCAGCGTGGCGACGCCCTGCGTTTCGGTGTAACGGATACCGGGGAAATCCATGTCGAGGATCGGCATCTGCGGCACGAACCGCACGTCGTCCAGCTGGAGCGTGATCGAGCCGTCGCGTTCGTACTCCACCTCGAACTCCTGATACGACCACTCGTAGGTCTCGGTCGGATCGGCGAGGCCGACGACGGTCATGGTGCCCACGTAGTCGCGGTCGTTGTCGCGGCGGTCGTCCTTGTCGTCGTCGCAGGCGGTCAGTGCGATCGCCGCGATGCACAGAAAGAGGATTTTTTTCATGTTTTTCGTTTTTTTATCGGTTGATATTTACGTGCAATGTTACTCCGAAAGTCCGGGGGCGTCCCTGCTGGAGGAACGAGTGCCCGATCGATGCGAAGCGGAAGATGTCGTAGCGGGCGCCGCTCAGGTTGCGACCCCAGAGGTCGAGCGTGAAACGACGGTGTTCGAAGCGCACGGAGGCGTCGCAGAGCGCATAGAACGGTTGCGAGAGGGTGTTTTCCTCGTCCCACCAGATACGGCCGGCGCCTCGCACTCCGGCGTGCAGCACGATCTGCTCCAGCCACCGCATCCGCGTGGGGATCGACCACGATACCGAGGCCGAGAGCGTGTGCCGCGGAGCATAGGGTATGCGGTTGCCGGCGTAGTCGTTGCGGCCGTCGTCGAAGCGTACGAAGCGGGCGTCGGTGAATCCGTAGGCGGCTTCGAGGTCGATCTTCCGGGCGATGTTTCCCGTTACGGAGAGTTCGGCTCCCAGACTCCGCGTGCGGCCCGCGTTGGTCATCATGCGGCCCGTGGTCGTGCCTTCGGGAAAGACGGTGAGCTGCTGGTTGCGGCAGTCGATGGCGAACAGGGCTACGTCGGCGTGCCACATCCCCGAACGATCGGAAAGTCGGCTCCCTATTTCATAGTTCCAGCTCTTCTCGGGTCGGTAGGTTACGATATCGGAGACTTCATAGAGCGTGCCGAACCCCATTCGGTTCATCAGTTTTTGTTGCAGAACTTCGGAGAACATCTGCGTGTTGAAGCCGCCGGCCTTGTAGCCTTTCGATACGGAGGCGTAGAGCGTGCAGTTGTTGCCGAAGCGGTAGAGAACGGCCGCTTTGGGCAGCACCTCGACGAACGAGCGGCGCAGCGTGCCGCTCTCGTCGATCTTCAGCGGCGTGGAGTAGACTTCCCCGTCGGTGCGGCGGATCGCTTCGTAGCGCGTATCGGCCGTGTTGGCATAGCGGAGCCATGCGTGTTCGAAGTCGATGCGCAGCCCGGCTGTGAAGCGCCAGCGGCCCGCCTCCCAGTCGGATTCATGGTAGAGCGCCGCTCCGGCTACCGGTTGGCGGAAGCGGCTGCCTAACAGCAGTTCGTCGTCGGGCCATTCGTAGCGGTATTCGGGGTCATGGGCATTGGCGTTGGCGAGAATCAGGTCGTCGATGCCGTCGCGTTTGAAAAGCACGGGCGCATCCATCTCCGAGCGGCGGTAAAATCCGAACGCCCCGACGATCCAGCGGTAGGTGCCCTCGTCGAGCGAACGGAATACGAGGTCTTCCGAGACCGTGTGTTCCGTGCGGGCCTGCCGCAGCGTGAAGTAGGAGAGGGGCAGGAAGTCCTGATCGAGGGTCATGGCGTCGTCGGAGTACTGGTAGGCGGTGATCGACGAGACGGAGTAGCGCTCCGTGTCGTAGCGGATCGTCAGTCCGTCGCTCAGGGTCGTGCGGCGGTAGCCCGAGGGGTCGTTGTAGCGGATTTCGCCCGGACGGATGATCGTCTGACCGTCGTGTACGAGTTCTTCGCCGGCATAGGCGTAAGGGTAGCCGTCCTGATCGAGGTGCGAGAAGGCGAATGTGTTGTCGATGCGCAGCCCCTTTCCGTTGCGCCACTGAAGTTTGAAGCGTCCGCCGCCCGATTGTTCGCCGTCGCACAGGCGGCCGGTCGCCAGATTCTCGAAGAAGCCGTCCGAGCGGTCGTAGAATCCCGAGACGGCCACGCCCAGACCGGGTTTCGGAAGGGCGTAGAAGCCGGCCCGCACGCGGCAGGTGTTGCCGCTGCCGTATTCGGCCATGAGGCGTACGCCCTGATAGGAGAGCGGCGAGAGGGTGTAGACGTTGATGACGCCGCCCATCGTGTTGCGGCCGTAGAGGGTCGACTGGGGGCCGCGCAGAATCTCGATCCGCTCCACGTCGAAGAGCTCGGTGTCGTAGCAGTCTTTGTTCATGATCGGCACGTTGTCGACGTTCATGCCCATGACGGGCTGGTCGATGCGCGCCCCGAGGCCCCGGATGTAGATCGAGGATGTCATGCGCGATCCGTAGTCGGGGATGTGGAGGTTGGGCACCCGCTGCGAGAGGTTCTTCACCGCGTCGACATGTTCCCGTTCGATAGCGCGGCTGCCCAGAATCGTCGCAGCCACCGGCTGCGTGCGCAGCACGAGCCCTTGCTTGATCGCCGTAACCTGCACCTTGTCGACCAGAATCGCCGTGTCGGCATCGACGCGCTCCTCGTCCTCGTGGGCGGCGAGGGGGGCGGCGAAGAGCAGAAACAGCACGGGAAGCAGTCGGCGCATCTTATTCGTGATGATAGGGTTCGTTGTTGAGGATCGTGAAGGCGCGGTAGATCTGCTCGGCGAAGATCGCCCGCACGATCTGGTGCGAGAAGGTCATGCGCGAGAGCGAGAGTTTCGCATCGGCCCGGGCATAGACCTCGTCGGAGAATCCGTAGGGACCGCCGATCACCATGATGAGCCGCCGGATGCCGCTGTTCATGCGTTTCTGGAGCCAGCAGGCGAACTCCACGGAGCGCATCTCCTCGCCCCGTTCGTCCAGCAGAACGACGAAATCGCCGTCGGCGATCTGACGCAGGATCGCCGTTCCTTCGGTCGTGGACTGTTGCCGGGCCGTCAGCTTCCGGGTACTCCGCACGTCGGGCAGCACCGTGATCGAGAACTTGCAATAGAAGTTCACGCGCCGGGCGTAGAGTTCCACGATCGCGGCGACCTCCTGCGAGTCGGTTTTGCCTATGACGATCAGCTCGAGAGTCATCTACAGATCCGTGTTCCATTCGCCGTCGGCGTCCGCGCAGATCACCGCGCGCGACGGATCGACCGACTTGAGCCATTGGTAGGCTTTGTAGAGGCAGTAGCCGTTGCCCGCTTCTCCACCTAAGGCGTAGGCCGCGATGCAGGTGTGGTTGCGCGTGCGGTAGTACATCGCCCGAACCCGCTCCAGATACTCGTCCAGCTGCGCCGGGTCGTTCGAGGGCGTGCCGCCGATGCGGCGGTCGTCGCGGCGCTCGGGGGCGTGGATGTCGGCCCGGTCGATGACGTAGAGTCCCAGCCGGTCGCACAGGTCGTAGAACCATTCCGGCTGCGGATAGTCGGGCGCTACGGTGTTGTAGCCTTGCTTGCGCAGGGTCCGCAGCTGCCCGGCGGTCTCCTTGACTTCGGAGGCGGCATTGTAGCGGACGGCATTGAGTTCGACCGGTTTGCCCAGGCGCGTAAGCACGCCGTCGATCAGCTCCGTCTTGCCGAAGCCGATCCGCAGGGGCATGTACTCCTTGTAGGTACCGTCGCGCCGCGTAAAGAGCATCACCTTGTAGAGGGGCTGATCCTTGCCCGAGGGTTCCCACTTGTTTTCGTAGGCGTGGTAGATGAAGGGCGTGAAGCGCACCGTGTCGACCGAACGGCCGGGAATCGTAACTTCGCGGATGTCGAATTCCAGCAGCTTGCCTTCGGGCGAGTAGATGTCGTAGCCCACTTCGACCGGTTCTTCGTAGTTGAACCGGTTCTGGGCGATGATCCGCAGGTCCAGCATGGCGAAGTCGCGGCCTAAGGTGTCGGGTACCAGCGCGATTTCGAAGTCGAGGATCGAGCGTTTGTTCTGATAGTAGAGGTAGCTGCCTTCGAAAGGCTCGCGGCGGGTGGGGGCAGGATAGTCCAGCCGGTTGCGGCTGTCGGACATCTGCAGTTCGAAATCGTTGACTCCCTGCCGGATGTAGGGCGTCAGGTCGAATTCGGCCGGCGTCAGCGGATCGTCGATCCGCGCCGCTTCGCGGCCGTTGATCCGCAGCGTGTAGGCTGTTCCGGGATTCTCGGCATGCAGGTAGACGCAGCCGTCGGTCCAGACGTAGGGGATTTCGATCCGCTGCGCCATGACGGCGCGGTGCGTCGCGTCGGCTGCGGAGGCCGTTCGGGGTCGGAATTCGATCGTGCGGCCCGAGGCGGCGCGGTCGCCGGCTTCGGCATGGTGGCGCAGGTCGTAGGGCACGACTTCCGTGCGCCCGATGCGTCCGCCTTCCTGCGCCGATGCGCTCAATACTCCCAGAAGCGCTCCGCAGAGCAAAATCGTTCGGTTCATGGCATACCTATTTAAACGCGACAAAGGTACTTTTTTTTTGCCAAATCGCAAATAACAGCTATCTTTGTCAATTCGGAAAAGAACCGATAAGAATCGAAAAAATATCGTCATGAAAACGCTGAGAATCGCAGAAATTCTGAAGTCGGGCGTCGTCGACGCCGATATCGTCGTCAAAGGTTGGGTGCGCACCAAGCGCGGCAACAAGAACGTGGCGTTCATCGCCCTGAACGACGGGTCGTGCGTGGCGAACATCCAGGTGGTCGTCGACCTCTCCAAGATCGCCGAGGAGGAGCTCAAGCCCGTTACGACGGGCTCCTGCATCCGCGTCGACGGCCGGTTGGTCTCTTCGCCCGGATCGGGACAGGGCGTCGAGGTGCAGGCCGCGCGCATCGAAGTCTACGGCACGGCCGACCCCGAAACCTACCCGTTGCAGAAGAAAGGCCACTCGCTCGAATTCCTGCGCGAGATCGCCTACCTGCGTCCCCGCACCAATACGTTCGGGGCCGTGCTGCGCATCCGCCATGCGATGGCCTACGCGATCCACGAGTACTTCAACAAAAACGGTTTCTATTACTTCCATACCCCGATCATCACCGCCTCGGACTGCGAGGGTGCCGGCGCCATGTTTCAGGTAACGACCCTCGACATGGAGAATCCGCCCCGCACCGAGGAAGGCAAGGTCGACTTCTCGCAGGACTTCTTCGGCCGGGCCTGCAACCTCACCGTTTCGGGGCAGCTGGAGGGCGAACTGGGCGCGTTGGCGCTGGGCCGCATCTATACGTTCGGTCCTACGTTCCGCGCCGAGAACTCCAACACGCCGCGCCATGCTTCGGAGTTCTGGATGATCGAGCCCGAGGCGGCATTCTTCGAGCTGGAGGACAACATGGAGTTGGCCGAGGACTTCCTCAAGTACCTGATCCGCTATGCGCTGGAGAATTGCCGCGAGGACCTCGAGTTCATGAACAAGATGTGGGACGAGGGGCTCATCGCGCGGCTCGAGTCGGTGCTGGCCCACGACTTCCGGCGGCTGACCTACACCGAGGCGATCGACATCCTCAAGGCTTCGGGCCGCAAATTCGAGTTCCCCTGCGAGTGGGGTTGCGACCTCCAGTCGGAGCACGAGCGCTACCTCGTCGAGGAGCATTTCAAGCGTCCGGTGATCCTGATCGATTACCCGAAGGAGATCAAGGCTTTCTACATGAAGCAGAACGACGACGGCAAGACCGTACGCGGTATGGACGTCTTGTTCCCCGGAATAGGCGAGATTATCGGCGGTTCGGAGCGCGAGGCCGATTATGGCAAACTCTGTGCAAGGGTCCGGGAGCTCGGTATGAACGAGCGGGAACTCCGGTGGTACCTCGATACGCGCCTCTGGGGCTCGGCGCCGCACTCCGGATTCGGTCTGGGCTTCGATCGGCTGCTGATCTTCGTTACGGGCCTGACGAATATCCGCGACGTGCAGCCTTTCCCGCGCACGCCGCAGCACGCCGATTTCTAAGGTTAAGAATTGAAAATGGAAAATTGAAAATCGGCGCTCCGCCGCAAGCGGTGTTCGAGGGAGACGCGCTTTCTTTCGGAACCCGCTTTTCCCCGACGATCGGCGGCAAGGGGTAGGTGTTTTTGATTTTTCATTCTTGATTTTTAATTTCGACAAGGCTATGGCTATCAATCAAAGGCAGATCATTTCGCTTCAGCAGAAACTCTCTCCGCAGCAGATCCAGATGATCAAGTTGCTGGAGTTGCCCACCGTGCAGCTCGAGCAGCGCATCAAGCAGGAGATCGAGGAGAACATCGTGCTCGAAGAGGAGGACCGGACGCCCGAGGAGGATGCCGAACCGCAGCGGATTTCGGTCGAAGAGTATCTGCGCGAGGACGATACGCCGGCCTATAAAAGCCGGATCAACAACTATTCGAAGGACGACAAGCAGCGTCCCGTCTTCCTTACGGGGGGCCGCTCCCTGCAGGAGTATCTGGTCGAGCAGCTGGGCTACCGCAACCTCTCGGAACGCGACATGCGGCTGGCGGTCTATCTGATCGGCAGCATCGACGAGGACGGTTATCTGCGCCGCGATCTGGAGTCGGTGGCCGACGACATCGCTTTCTCGGTGGGAATCGAAACTTCGGCCGGCGAGCTGGAGCGTCTGCTGGGCGTCATCCACGAGCTGGAACCCGCCGGCGTCGGGGCGCGCAACCTGCGCGAATGCCTGCTGTTGCAGATGAGCCAGAAGCGGATCGACACCCGGCCGCGGCGGCTGGCCCGCAAGATCCTGACCTCCTACTTCGAGGAGTTCGTCAAGAAGCACTACGAAAAACTCATCGCCCGGCTGCAGATCTCCGAGGAGGATTTCCGCGAGGCGATCGCCGAGATCCGGCATCTGTCGCCCAAGCCCGGCAACCTCTATGCCGAGGGCGGCACCGACACGACGCCCTACATCATCCCCGATTTCATCCTCGATTATCAGGACGGGCGTTTCCACCTCTCGCTCAACTCCTACAACGTGCCCGAGGTGCGCATCAACCGCCGCTACGTCGAGATGATCCGCGACATGGTCTCTTCGGACGGCAGCGTCAAGGAGAAGGACAAGGAGGCGATCCAGTTCGTCAAGAGCAAGATCGACTCGGCCAAGTGGTTCATCTCGGCCATCCGCCAGCGGCACGATACGCTGATGCGGACCATGCAGACCATTCTGGATTACCAGCAGGAGTATTTCAAGGACGGCGACCAGTCGAAGCTGCGGCCCATGATCCTCAAGGACATCGCCGACCGCACGGGGCTCGACGTCTCGACCATCTCGCGCGTGGTCAACAGCAAGTACGTCCAGACGCAGTTCGGCATCATCCTCCTGAAGTCGCTCTTCTCGGAGGCCATGCAGACCTCCTCGGGCGAGGAGGTCTCCAGCTACGAGATCAAGAACATCCTCCAGCAGTGCATCGACGAGGAGGACAAGCGCCGGCCGCTCACCGACGAGACGCTGATGGACATCCTCAACTCAAAAGGGTACCGCATCGCCCGCCGTACGGTGGCCAAGTACCGCGAAATGCTCAATATTCCCGTCGCACGACTGCGGAAACAGATTTAGAGTTCGCCATTAAGAATTCGTAATTGATATTCCTACGGTGCGATTTCCCGATTTTGCTTTTGAGAATTATGAATCGTGAATTTTTTTCGCCCCGCCTTGCCCATGCCCTTTCGTGGGCCCTGCATCCGTTTCTGCTGCCGCTCTATCTGGTGGCGTTCCTGTTGCTTGCCACCCCTTTCGCATACTATCCCGCCGGCATGAAACTCTACCTCGCGTGGGTGATCGTGCTCTATGTCGCGATCATCCCCGTGCTGGGGCTGTGCCTACTCCGGTCGCTGGGCCGGATCTCCGACTGGCGGATCGACGCGCAGCGCGAACGTCGTTGGCCCTTGTTGATCGGCACAGCGTGCTATGTGCTTTGCGCCATCACGCTCGCCAAGTTGCCGTCGGCGGTTTTCTTGCGCAAGTTCATGTTGGCGGCCGCCTGCTGCGAGGCCATGTGCCTCGTCGTCTCGTTCTATTGGAAAATCAGTCTCCACCTCACGGCTATGGGGGCTGCCGTGGCGTTGCTCGTCATCATGAGCATCGTCGATCCGGGACGGTCGCTCGTTCCGCTTCTGCTCGCCGTTTTCGGCGCCGGTGCGCTGGCTTCCGCCCGCCTTCATCTGGGCTGCCACAACGGGGCGCAGGTGCTGGCCGGTTTCTGCGGCGGTTTCTGCATCTCCGCGTTGGCGCTGTTGTTTCTGTGATTTCCTGCACGGCGATTCTGTCGCGGAGAACTGCTCCCGATAAAAATACTCCCCGACCCTGCAATGGGCCGGGGAGTTGCGTTTCGAGGGATCGGAGGTTATACGCACCCTTGCGCGAGCATGGCGTTGGCGACTTTCATGAAGCCGCCGATGTTGGCGCCGACCACATAGTTGACATACCCGTCGGGCTGGGTACCGTACTGCACGCAGACGGCGTGGATGTTGCGCATGATTTCGTGCAGCCGGGCATCCACCTCCTCGGGCGTCCATGCCAAGCGCATCGAGTTCTGGCACATTTCGAGTCCCGAGGTGGCTACGCCGCCGGCGTTCGAGGCTTTGCCCGGGGCGTAGAGCAGCTTGTGTTGCTGGAAGATGCGGATCGCCTCGGGCGTCGAGGGCATGTTGGCTCCCTCCACGACGCACCGGCAGCCGCCTGCGACCAGCGCCTGCGCGTCGTCGCCGTCGAGTTCGTTCTGCGTGGCGCAGGGCATGGCCACGTCGCACGGAATGCCCCACGGACGTTCTCCGGGGTGGTAGGTGGCCTGCGGATAGCGGTCAGCGTACTCCTTGATGCGGCCGCGGAAGATGTTCTTCAGCTCCATGACATACTCCAGTTTCGACGCGTCGATACCCTCCGGATCGTGGATGAAACCCGACGAGTCGGAGAGCGTTACCACCGTGGCGCCTAACTGCGTGGCTTTTTCGCAGGCATATTGGGCTACGTTGCCCGAACCCGAAATGCAGACCTTCTTGCCCGCCAGCTTCTCGCCGCGTGTCGCGAGCATCTCTTCTGCGAAGTAGCAGACGCCGTAGCCCGTCGCTTCGGGACGCAGGGGACTGCCGCCCCAGTCGCGGCCCTTGCCCGTCAGCGTGCCCGTAAACTCGTCGCGCAGACGTTTGTATTGGCCGAACAGATAGCCGATTTCGCGACCTCCGACGCCGATATCGCCTGCCGGGACGTCGGTGTCTTGACCGATGTGGCGTTGCAGTTCGGTCATGAACGACTGGCAGAACTTCATCACCTCGTTGTCCGACTTGCCTTTGGGGTTGAAGTCCGCACCGCCTTTCGCACCGCCCATCGGCAGGGTCGTCAGGCTGTTCTTGAAGGTCTGTTCGAAAGCCAGAAACTTGAGGATCGAGAGGTTGACCGAGGCATGGAAGCGGATGCCGCCCTTGTAGGGGCCGATGGCGCTGTTCATCTGCACGCGGTAGCCGCGGTTGATTTCGATTTCGCCCCGGTCGTTGAGCCACGGCACGCGGAAGATGACTACGCGTTCCGGTTCGGCGATGCGTTCCAGAATCTTCATCCGCTGCAGCACGGGGCTGGCGACGATGTGGGGCGCCAGCGATTCGGCTACTTCGCGTACAGCCTGATGGAATTCCGGTTCGTTGGGGTTGCGCGCGATAAGCTGCGCCATGAAGTCTTCGACGAATTGTTCGGGGGATGGGGTCATGGGTGTGTTTTTGAGGGTTTCGATCTCAAAAATACGCCTTTCGGAGAGGTTTTGCAAATTCTTTAAAAAATCGATTGCCTTTGGGGCCTCCTCTCCGGCCCGATTTGCTTCGGGTCCGTATGCGATCGAAACGTTGCCGCTTAAAGATAGTAACGCAAATGCCGGATTCTCCGCGAATCCGACATTTATCAAAAACTTATCAACGTTCCGGATGCGGGCGGATTCCCCCTCCCTCTCGAAAAAGATAAAAGCAGCCTGCAGATGCTGGACGCAGCGCACGGAGAAGCCGAAGGCCCGGCCGGAGGAGCTATTCAACGGAAGGATGCCGGTAGCGTGGAAGTACAAAGTCCCCGGCGAGGCCGTACCGGCCGCGGCCGGCGAAGACGACCAGTAGTCGCCCACTGTGCCGACATCCGCCAGACCTCCCGACGTACGATTGCGGTAGCCCGAAGCAGGTGTTGCAGAGCAATCGCTGGCATGAATGACGGAAAGGAGACCTTCCCGAATGAATGATGAATAGTTAATAATGAATAATTGTCAGAGCAACAAAAAAGTCGTTTTTGGAGAAATCCGTGATCTCGCAAAATAATTATTCATGATACATTATTCACTCTTAATTGAGATCTGCTTTCCGGCAGGCTGGAATATATAACTGACGGCGCTTCGAGTTCGCACCGTCAGCAGATTGCTGAATCTGCGGTCGCGCTGGCGGGAGTCGTAACCTGTCGCCACTCCGGACCGGAGGACTGCTTTTATTTCGTCGTGCCGTTTATTTCGCGAACCGGAATCCGATGTAGACGTTCTCGTACTTTTCCAATAGGCCGGTTACGGCCGAGAGCGACGGGATCTTGCTGCCGAGGGCCGTTACCATGTCGACAAGTTTCGTTACCGGAAATACCAGTTGCAGTTCATTGCCGCTCAGGTAGGCATGACCCGGTACGGTGCCCAAGTCGAATTTGCCTTTCGCGAAGCGCAGCATGATCGCATGCGTCGCCGGGTCGAATTCGTAGGTGCCGCCGAGGCTTCGCGAACCGAACGTCGCCGTGAAAGTCTCCTCTTTCTCGAATGCGAAGCTGCAGGCGCCGGGTACGATACCTGCCAGCAGGTAGGCTTTTTCGAGCTTTTCGGCTACGGTCGATTCGAGTGCTGCGCCGCCCAGATCGGCAAGCGTATCTTCGCCTTCGAACTTCACGCCGGGGGCCGTGTAGTTCCACTTCCCCACGATAGCATAGCGGGTCAGTTGGCCGTTTGTGGCGTTGTCCGCCACGGTCGTTACGATCTTTTTCAGCAGGTCGCCCCAGCTTTGGGCGGCGGCGCGGCCCGCAGGCAGAAGCAGCAGGGTCAGCAGCAGGAGTCTCTTCATGAATCGGGGGTTAGAGGGTTTCCAGTTCTTGGAGCCATGCGGCGGCCGATGCGTCCGAGGGCATGCGCCAGTCGCCGCGCGGCGAGAGGGCCACCGACCCGACTTTCGGACCGTCGGGCATGGCCGAGCGTTTGAATTGCTGGGCGAAGAAGCGACGGAAGAAGACGCCGAGCCATTTGAGGATCGTCGTCCGGTCGTAGCTGCCCCGGAATGCCGTCTCGGCCAGAAACAGGATCTTGGCCGGGCCGTATCCCAGCCGCAGGAAGTTGTAGAGGAAGAAGTCGTGCAGTTCGTAAGGACCCACCAGATCTTCGGTTTTCTGGGCGATGCGTCCCTCCTTGTCGGCCGGCAGCAGTTCGGGGCTCACCGGCGTGTCGATGATGTCCAGCAGCGTAGCCCGCGCCGCTTCGTCTTTTTCGACTTCGGCTGCCCGTCGTACCAGATGGCGCACCAGCGTCTTGGGTATGGAGGCGTTCACGCCGTACATCGACATCTGGTCGCCGTTGTAGGTCGCCCAGCCTAAGGCCAGTTCCGAGAGGTCGCCCGTGCCGACCACTATTCCTCCTTCCATGTTGGCCACGTCCATCAGAATCTGCGTCCGTTCGCGGGCCTGCGCATTTTCGTAGGCCGCCGTCCGGTCTTCGGGATCCATGCCGATGTCTTTCATGTGCTGGGTGCAGGCGTCGCGGATCGGAATCTCGCGGGTCGTTACGCCCAGTCGGCGCATCAGCTCCAGTGCGTTGTCGTGCGTGCGGTCCGTGGTGCCGAATCCCGGCATGGTGATGCCGACGATGCCGGTGCGTTCCAGATGGAGGAAGTCGAAGGCCCGAACGGTAACGAGCAGCGCCAGCGTCGAGTCGAGACCGCCCGAAATGCCGATCACGGCGCGTTTGCAGCCCGTATGTTGCAGCCTCCGGGCCAGTCCGTGCGCCTGCATGCGGAAGATCTCTTCGCAGCGTTCGTTGCGGTCGTCTTCGTCTTTGGGTACGAACGGCAGGGGATCGATATCGCGGTCGAGCGCCGCGGCCCGCAGCCCTTCGGGGATCTCCATTTCGATGACGGTGTTTTCCGTTGCCGCTTCATGCTGGCGGAACGAGGTGTTGCGGCGGCGTTCGAAGTCGATCCGCTCCACATCCACGTCCGCTACGACCAGCTGTTCTTCTGCCGAGAAGCGTTCCGCTTCGCGCAGGATCGTGCCGTTTTCGGCAATGATGCCGTTGCCTGCGAAAACCAGATCGGTCGACGATTCGCCCATGCCGGCCGAGCAGTAGACGTAGGCCGAGAGCGTGCGTGCCGACTGCTGGGCGACCAACTGCCGCAGGTAGGCGTGTTTGCCCACCGCTTCGGGCGATGCCGAGAGATTGAAGATCACTTCGGCTCCGTGGAGCGCCAGATGCGACGAGGGCGGAATCGCGGTCCAGAGGTCTTCGCAGATCTCCACGCCGAACTCCGCACCGTTGACTTCGAACGTGAGGTCCGTGCCGAAATCGGCCTGCTGCCCTGCCGCTTCGATCTTCTCTTCCGCAATTCCGGCACCCGATGCGAACCAGCGGTTTTCGTAGAACTCCGAGTAGTCGGGAACATAGGTCTTGGGTACGACGCCCAGCACGCGGCCCTGCGTGAGTACGACGGCACAGTTGTAGAGCGTCGTGCCGTGGCGTAGCGGCGCTCCGACCAGAATCGTCAGAGGCAGCTTGCGCGTCGCGCGCACGATCTCCTCCAGCGCTTCGTCGGCCGCGTCGAGCAGCGTCGCCTGCAGCAGCAGATCGCCGCACGTGTATCCCGTTATGGCAAGCTCGGGAAACGCCACGATCTCCACGCCCCGGCGGGCGGCCTCTTCGGCCAGCGCTACGATCCGTGCGGCGTTGTATTCGCAGTCGGCGACCCGTACATGCGGGATCGCGGCCGCCACTTTCAGAAATCCGAAATTATCCATGACTGTCGGAATTGAAAATTAAAACCCGATTATATACTTTGATGTACCCGTGTTTATCGCCCCTTATTTTCAAATCCGACCGTTGTAGTTCGCGGCCGAAGGCCGCGTATTCAGGTCTGACCCTTCCCCCCCCCTCCTCGGAGGGGACTTCGGTCGGAAAGCCGAAACTATTTACTTTCTTGACGGTCGGTGCATCAAGGGATGTAATCGTCAATGAAAAATCAAGAATTGAAAATGGGCGCTTCGACTTCCCGTTTCGGAAATGGCTCGGGTTTCCGCAAATCGCGGCCGCGGGGGCGCCTCTGGCGCGAGCCGGTTTCGACGGTAAGGCCGGGGCGGCCCTGCGAATCGATTTTTAATTTCTCATCCTTAATTTTTGATTGTTACTTGCTTATTCGCTCCATAGTTGCGCAAGGTTCAGAATCACCTGCTGGGCCTTGCGCATGGTCGTCAGCGAGCAGTATTCGAACTTGCCGTGGAAGTTCATGCCTCCGGTGAAAAGATTGGGACAGGGCAGGCCCATGAACGAGAGGCGTGCGCCGTCCGTGCCGCCGCGAATGGGCCGCACGAGGGGTTTCACTCCGGCCTGCTCCATCGCCCGCAGCGCCTTGTCGATCACCTGCGGGTGGGGCTCCACCTGCTTGCGCATGTTGAAATATTGGTCGCGGAGGGTGAGCGTCAGTACGTCGTCTCCGTACTTCTTCTTGAGCAGGTCTACGGCCGACCAAAGGAAAACTTTCTTCTGCTCGAACTTCTCGGCGTCATGGTCGCGGATGATGTAGCTCACCGTGGCTTTTTCCACCGTGCCGTTGAGACCTACGCAGTGGTAAAAGCCTTCGTAGCCTTCGGTGTGCTCGGGTTTCTCGGCTTCGGGAAGCAGGCGTTGCAGGTCGCAGGCCACTTCGATCGCGTTCACCATCTTGCCTTTGGCATAGCCCGGGTGGACGTTGCGGCCCTGAATCTCGATCTTGGCGCTCGCGGCGTTGAAGTTTTCGTACTCCAGTTCGCCCTCCATGCCGCCGTCGACCGTGTAGGCGAAGTCGGCGCCGAAGGCCGCCACGTCGAAGTAGTCGACGCCGCGTCCCACCTCCTCGTCGGGGGTGAAGCCGATGCGGATCTTGCCGTGCCGGACCTCGGGGTGGGTCAGCAGATACTCCGCGGCGGTCATGATCTCGGCTACTCCCGCCTTGTCGTCGGCCCCCAAGAGCGTCGTTCCGTCGGTGTGGATCAGCGTGTGGCCCTTGAAGAAGGCCAGTTCCGGGAAGTCGGACACGCGCATGGTCAGATGACCGTTCAGCACGATATCGCCGCCGTCGTACTCCTCGACGATGCGGGGCTTCACGCCGGCGCCGCTCATGTCGGGCGAGGTGTCCACGTGGGCGATGAATCCGATGACCGGAGCGTTTTCGCAGCCCGGCGTCGCGGGGATCGTGCCCATCACGTAGCCGTAGCGGTCCATCGTAACTTCGGTCATGCCGAGCATCGTCATCTCGTCGCGCAGATCCGCAAGCAGCACTTTCTGCTTCTCGGTCGAGGGAAATGTCGCGCTCTCCTCCGACGACTGCGTGTCGTAGGAGACATATTTCAGGAAACGTTCTTGCAGAGTCATCTCTTAATCTTTCATTTTTAATTTCATCGTGTGCCATGCGAAGTAGCCGATCAGCAGCAGATACATCGCCAGTCCCGTCCATTGGGCGGCGTTCGAGGCGGCCCAGTCCGCGAGGAACCAATCTACGTCGGCGAACTTCAGCGTGGCGCTCACCACGCCCATCAGGGCGCCTCCGGCGATGAATCCCGAGGCGATGAGCGTGCCGCGGTCGAAGCGCGCCTTGTTCAGGGTCTCGTCTTTCGAGCGCGTCGAGACGTACCATGCCACCAGACCGCCCACGACCAGCGGGGCGTTGAGTTCCATCGGGATGAACATGCCCAGCGCGAATGCCAGCGCCGGAATGTCGAGGATCGTGAGCAGCAGGGCCAGCATCGCGCCGCAGAAATAGAGCATCCACGGAGTTTGCCCGCCCGTCATCAGGGGTTGGATCACCGCCGCCATCGCATTGGCCTGCGGAGCCACCAGCGCTCCTTCGCCCACGAAGCCGTAGGATTTGTTCAGCACGATCATCACGCCCGCCACCGTCGCTGCGGCAACCAGCGTGCCGAGGAACTTCCACGTCTCCTGTTTTTTCGGCGTCGTGCCGAGCCAGTAGCCGATCTTCAGGTCGGTGATGAAGCCGCCGGCCATCGAGAGGGCCGTGCAGACCACGCCGCCGATGACCAGCGCCGCCGTCATGCCCGTCGAACCATTCAGACCCACGCTCACCAGAATGAGCGACGAGAGGATCAGCGTCATGAGCGTCATGCCCGATACGGGGTTCGTGCCGACGATCGCGATGGCGTTGGCCGCCACGGTGGTGAAGAGGAATGCGATGACGAAAACCACCAGAATCGCCGTTACGGACTGTATCCAGCCGTCCAAGAGTCCGAAGTGGAAGAATACGAAGATCGAGAGGAGCGTGGCGACAAGAATCGTCAGAATGCGCTTCATCGTCAGGTCGCGGTCGGTGCGGGCCGCGGCTGCCGGCTGGGCCTTGCCGCCGCCTAACTCCGAGACGGCCAGTCCGACGGCCTGCCGGATGATCTTCGACTGCTTGACGATGCCGATGATGCCGGCCATCGCGATGCCGCCGATGCCCAGCGGCTTGCCGATGAACTGGAAGAGGTTTTCGGCCGTCAGCAGCCGCTGCGGGTCGGCCAGCAGGTCGTCGCGCGTAACGCCCAGAAGCGATGCCATGACCGCCGGGTCGAGCGCTTCGGCGAGCGATCCGACCAGCGGCACGATGATGAACCACACCAGACACGAACCTGCGGTGATGATCAGCGCGTATTTCAGTCCGATGATGTAGCCCAGACCCAGCACGGCGGCCGAGGTGTTCACGCCGAATACGACCTTGAATTTGTCGGCCGCCGCCGCGCCCCACGCACAGATGCGCGTCGAGACCGATTCGGTCCAGAGGCCGAACGTGCCGACCGCGAAGTCGTAGAGTCCGCCCACGAGCCCCGCCACGGCCAGCAGCTTGGCCTGACTGCCGCCTTTCTCGCCCGAGACGAGGACCTCGGTGGTCGCCGTCGCTTCGGGGAACGGGTATTTGCCGTGCATCTCCTTGACGAAATATTTGCGGAACGGAATCAGCAGCACGATGCCCAGAAGACCGCCGAAGACCGCCGAGAGGAATACCTGCCAGAACGCCGCGTCGAGCCCCAGAATGTAGAGGGCCGGGAGGGTGAAGATCGCACCCGCGACGATCACGCCCGACGAGGCGCCGATCGACTGGATGATGACGTTCTGCCCCAGCATGTTTTTCTTGCCCAGAATGTTGCCGATGCCGGCGGCAAGGATGGCGATCGGAATCGCCGCTTCGAATACTTGCCCGACTTTCAGCCCGAGGAATGCGGCTGCGGCCGAGAAGATCACGGCCATCGCTACGCCCATCAGCACCGAGTAGGGCGTTACTTCGCGCGGCGTCGCCGTCGCCGGCATCAGGGGCGTGTACCGTTCGCCCGGCTTCAGCTCGCGATAGGCGTTTTCCGGCAGCGAGACCTGTTTGTTTTCTTCCATGATCGTTGGTGAAATTAAAGATGGAAAATTAAGAATTTTACGATTAAGCGAGTGCAGAAATTGCCGCAGGCAAGTTATGCCGAGCGAGAGTAAAATCAAACCCTCGGAGAGGGGTTAATTGAAAATAGTTTTTGCCAGCCAGGGTGCCGATACGACGGAGAATCCTCATGGAAGATGTTTCGTTTTACCCCTGAATGACGGATTTTTCATTCTTAATTTTTAATTGTAAAACGGGTTACCGGTTGTCGCCGCTGCCCGATATGCGGTTGCGCTCCATGCGCGAGCGGAGTTTGTCAACGTTGGTCTGCGCCACCTCTTCGAGGTCGTATCCCAAGTCGTGCGAGAGGGTCGCGCAGTACCACAGCACGTCGCCGATCTCCTTCATGATCTCGGCTTTTTTCTCCGGCGTAAATTCGCGGCCTCCGTCGCGGATCACTTTCTTCACTTTGTCGGCTACTTCGCCCGCTTCGCCCGTCAGGCCGAGCGTGGGGTAGACGATGCGGCTCTCTTCAGGATAGATCGCCGTCTCCAAAGCATGTTTCTGGTATTCGTTGAGTGTCATACGCTTGATTTTTGGGATTCTTTTCGCAAAAATACGCAATAATTTCGGAAAGGCAATGTCCGCCCCGGCCCACCCCCGTTAAAAAATACGGCGGACCGGAAAGGCGGTTCGTCGTACAGGCGGTTCGTCGTACAGGCGGTCGGGATCGGCGGTCGGGTTCAGAGCAGCCCGACGATCCGGTCCAGTCCGATGCCGTGCGAGCCTTTCAGCAGCACCAGCGCATCGGCGATCGGGTGCGCCTGCAGCTCTGCGGCCAGCTCTTCGCGGGTCGGGTAGCAACTCACGCGCGACGAGGGCTTCGCGGCGGCATGCGCCCGGGAGAATTCCGCGCCCACCAGATATAGTTCCGCCGCCGGATCCTGCATCGCCAGTTCGAGGATCGCCGCATGTTCCGCGGCCGACCATTCGCCCAGTTCGAGCATGTCGCCCAAGATCAGGACGCGGCGCGTGCGTTCTCCGAGCGGCTCGGCCAGAAATCCCTCGACGGCGGCCCGCATGCTGGTGGGGTTGGCGTTGTAGCAGTCCGCGATCGCTTCGTTGCGGGCGGTGCGTATGCGTTGCGAGCGGTTGTTGTCGGGAATGTAGCTCGCTATGGCGTGGCGGATGCGTTCTTCGTCGATGTCGAAGTAGCGGCCGATCGCTACGGCCGCCGCGATGTTGAAGCGGTTGTAGTCGCCCGCCAAGCGGCTTGCGACTCCTTCTGCCAGCCGCTCGGAGTAGTATTCGGCCGCCAGTCCCGGTCGCTCGGAGATCATCTCCGTCAGCACGGGGTCTTCTTCGCGGACGAAGGCCCGGCCGCCGTTCTCCGCCAGAAAGTCGTAGAGTTCGCCCTTGCCGCGGCGGATGCCTTCGGGACCGCCGAATCCTTCGAGATGCGAGCGCCCGATGTTGGTCAGGATGCCGTAGTTGGGTTCGGCGATCGCTGCCAGCCGGGCGATCTCGCCGCAGGCGCTGGCTCCCGTCTCCACGACGCCGAACTGCACTTCGCGCGTCATCGACAGCAGTGTCAGCGGCACGCCGATGTGGTTGTTCAGGTTGCCGTGCGTGGCATAGACTTCGAAGCGCTCGGAGAGCACGCGGGCTACCAGTTCTTTGGTCGTGGTCTTGCCGTTGCTGCCCGCAATGGCGAGGATCGGAATGCCCAGCGTCCGGCGATGTTCGCGCGCCAGCTCCTGCAGGGCTTGCAGCGTGTCGTCTGCCACGATGAAACGGTCGTCCGTCGCGGCCGCCGGATCGTCGACCACGGCATAGGCCGCGCCGGCCCGCAGTGCTTCGGCAGCGAACCGGTTGCCGTCGAACGTAGCTCCCCGCAGGGCGAAGAAAATCGCCCCGGGTTCGATGCGCCGCGTATCGGTCGAGATGCGGGGATGACGGCAGAAAAGATCGTAGAGTGCGCTCACGGCGTCAGATGTGTTTGTCTCCGTCGTGGAACTTCACTTCGTCGATGAATTTCTTGATGCTCTGTTCTTCGGCCCGCGGGCAGATCATCAGCACGTCGTCGGTGTCGACTACGATGAACTCCTTCAGGCCGCTGATGACGGCGATCTTCTCTTTGGGCAGCGAGACGATCGACGAGCGCGTGTCGTAGAGGTAGCATCCCTCTTCCGGAATGACGTTGGCATAGCGGTCCTTGCGCGAGTGTTGGTAGACCGAGCCCCACGTGCCCATGTCGCTCCAGCCGAATCGGCCGCGGCGGACGTAGACGTTGTCGGCTTTCTCCAGAATGCCGTAGTCGATCGAGATGGCGCGGCACTCCGCGAATACCAGTTCCACGATGTTCTGCTCGGCCTCCGAGCCCGTCGCGCGCATCAGGCCGCTGAAGAGGGCATGGTGGTCGGGCAGGTACTTCTCGAACGCCCGGACGATGTTCTTCGCTTTCCAGACGAAGATGCCCGAGTTCCACAAGAACTCGCCGCACTGCAGAAAGGTCTGCGCCAGCTCCAGATCGGGTTTTTCGGTGAAGCACTTCACTTTGCTGATGGGCTGCGCGTCCGAGACCTGAATGTAGCCGTAACCCGTGTCGGGCCGGGTGGGTTGGATGCCTACGGTCATCAGGGCGTCGTGGGTCGAGGCGAATTCCAGACATTCGTCGATCGCCGAGCGGAACTCCTCTTCGTCGAGGATCAGGTGGTCCGACGGCGTAACGATCATCTCGGCGTCGGGATTCCGCTTCAGCAGCGTATAGGCGGCATAGGCGATGCAGGGCGCGGTGTTGCGGCCTACGGGTTCGCACAGCACCTGCTTCTCTTCGATTTCGGGCAGGTGCTCCAGCACGAGATCCTTGTATTTGCGGTTGGTTACCACCAGAAAATTCTCCGCCGGCACCGTTTTCGCGAAACGTTCGTACGTGTGGCGGATGAAGGACTTCCCGGTTCCCAGAATATCCAGAAACTGCTTGGGCATCGACTGCCGGCTCCGGGGCCAGAAGCGCGTACCGACTCCTCCGGCCATGATTACGCAATATTTGTTGCTTACCATACAGTGATATTGAGGCGTTGACTCTACAAAGATAAAAATATTTTGTAACTTTGCCGCCTATGGTGGAATTTAAATTTCACTTCGCGATGCAAACGAAACTCTTTACCATACCCAACCTGCTCACGCTCTCCAACCTGCTGTGCGGCGCTTCGGCGGCGGTCGCAGCGTTGTATTGCGACAACCTCACGGCGGCCTTCTGGCTCGTCGTGGCGGCGGCCCTCTTCGATTTCCTGGACGGCTTCGCGGCGCGTCTGCTCGGCATCGGCGGACCGCTGGGCGTCGAGCTCGATTCGCTGGCCGACGACATCACTTTCGGGTTCGCTCCCGCGGCCGTGCTGTTCGTGCTCTACGGGCGCACGGAGGGTTGGTGGTTGTCGGGTGCGGAGTGGTGCGGCGCCGCGGTTTTTCTCTACGCCGCATTCGCTGCGCTGCGTCTGGCCAAATTCAACGTCGACGATACGCAGCGTACGGAGTTTTGCGGTTTGCCGTCGCCGGCTGCGGCGCTCGTCTGCGTGTCGCTGGGGCTGCTGGCCGAGCAGGGCGACGTCGTCATCGCGCGCGAAGCGATTCTCGCTGCGGCGCTCGTGCTGGGGGCCTTGATGGTCTCTCCGCTGCGGATGTTCGCCCTCAAGTTCCACGGCTTCGGCTGGCGGGGCAATGAAATCCGTTATTCGTTCCTGTTTGCAAGCATCGCGCTGATCGCCGGGTTGCGGCTGTGGGCCTTGCCGGCCGTCGTCGCACTCTACGTGCTGATGTCGCTCGGCCGGAAACTTCTCTGTCGGGGGACGCAGGAGGAGAAGCGCCGATCCGGCGACCGGATGCGACCGGACGGATTATAAAACGGTTTGAAAACAAAAGGGTTGCCTTAAAAAACAAGGACGATTATATACTTGATGTACCGACGGTCCGAAATTACGATATTTCGAGGACTTCCGACCGAAGCCCCCTCCGAGGAGGGGGTGCGGGGGAGGGTCGGACCTGAATACGACGCCGGAGGCGGCGGGCTGCAGCGGCCGGAGCCGAAAATCGGGGTCGAGAAATGTCGGTACATGAATAAGTGGTAAAACAAGTTAGTTATCTTTGCGGCGGTATTCCCGCCTTCGGAGGATATGTCGAGGTTGTCGAAAGTTTTGGTTCGTGCTTTGCTGGCGGGGTCGTTGGCGGTCGTTCCGGCGGGCGCGTTCGCCCAGCTGGATGCCCGGGCGATTCTGCGGGCCCAGCAGCGCGGCGAGCAGACCAGCCTCTACGGCAACAACCCCTACGATACCGACGAGGAGGGCGAGGGCGTCGAACCGCAGGATTCGACCAAGAAAAAGCGGATCCGCAAGCCGCTCGAATCCTATTTCTTCAGCGATTCGATCCGCGCGCTCGACAACTTCAAGTGGCGCGTGAGCCGCGACTACAACCGCGTGGAGATCGAACCCCTCGACACCACGCTCACCGATTTCCGCATCGACTATCCCTTCTATCGCGAGGAGGTGGGCGACATGGCGCAGGGAGCCCTCGGCCAGACTTCGTTGCCGCTCAATTATTTCCGGCGGCCGCAGTCGTTCGATTTCGGCTTCGCGGATCCCTATTACGCCTATACCTATCACATGGAGAACGTGCCGTTCTACAACAGCAAGCGGCCCCTGATCCGAATGGGGTATATCGAGTCGGGACAGAAACGTTACCGCGAGGAGAATTTCAACATCATGTTGGCGCAGAACATCTCGCCCACGACAGGATTCAACGTCGATTATAAAGCGCGCGGTACGCGGGGCCAGTATATCTGGTCGCGGACCAAGAACCACAACCTCTCGGTCGCCTTCAGCCATACGGGCAGGCGTTATTCGGTCCATGCCGCCTACTACAACAACCACATCGAGCAGCAGGAGAACGGCGGCGTGGTCGGGGTCTGGGCCATCGCCGATACCACCTTTCAGTTGCCGTCGGGCGTGCCCATGAAGCTGGCCGACGCCGAGGCGCAGAACGTCTACCGCAACAACGCCTTCTTCATCACGCAGTCTTACGGCATCCCTCTGCAGCGCATGACCGAGAGCGACTTCTCGATGGCCGGTCTGTCGGCCGTCTACATCGGCCATTCGTTCCAGTACAGTTCGTGGAGCAAGGTCTACACCGACCGACGGGCCGACTACACCGACGAGCGCGACCACCGCGACGAAAACGGGGAGTTCGTGGCCTCCACGGGCAACTACTACGAGGATTGGTATATCAACCCCGTGCAGTCGCGCGACTCGCTCTACGAGCGGGTCATCTCCAACCGCTTCTTCATTCAGGCCCAGCCGTGGGACCGCAACGGGGTGGTTGGCACGATCGATGCAGGCGTAGGACTGGACCTGCATGCCTATTCGCAGTTCGGACTCGGCGACTACCTGACAGGTGAGTATCGCAAGGTCAAGAAAACAAGTTATTTCGCCTACGGCTCGGTCGGGGGCAAAATAAAAAAATACGTCGACTGGGATGCGAACCTGAAGTTCTACCCGTCGGGCTATCGAGGTGGAGATCTCTCGATCGGCGCTCATCTGGCGCTGACAGGGTTCATCCACGGACATCCCCTGATTCTCGAAGGTCGCTTTTCGTTGGAGCGCCGCTCGCCGTCCTACTGGCAGGAGAATCTATTCTCGAACCACTTCATGTGGTCCGCTCCTTTGGACAAGGAGAATGAAACTCGTTTCGAGGTCCGCTTCTCGGTTCCCGACTTCGCTTTCGAGGCGGGGGCATGGCAGGGCGTCGTCGGCAACAAGATCTACTACGCTTCCGACAGCCGCATCGCCCAGCACGACGGGAGTCTCAGCCTCACGAGTGTGTACGCTCGCAAGGATTTCCGCCTCGGCGGCTTGCACTTGGATAACAGGGTATTGTTGCAGTGGAGTACGAATCAGGAAGTCGTACCCGTGCCGCTTCTGAGCGCCTACCTGTCGTATTACTACGAGTTTTGGGTTGTGCGCGACGTGTTGCGCCTGCAGATCGGACTGGACGGGCATTACCATACGAAGTATCGGGCCCCGAGTTACAATCCGGCGCTGTCGGCCTATTACAACCAGCGCGAGGTGGAGGTGGGGAATTACCCCTACGTCGATGCCTTCGCGATGGCGAAGTGGAAGAGAATGCGTATTTTCTTGAAGTATCAGCATGTCAACAAAGGATTGTTCGGCAACGGCGAGTATTTCTCGGTAGCCGGTTATCCGCTCAATCCGGGCATGTTCAAGATCGGCATCTCGTGGGGATTCTATGATTGACCCGTGCTGTTCTGCAGCCGCAGACTGCCCTCAAAACGATTTTTTATGTTTAAAAAGACCGTCTGGACCATCGCGATCCTCACGATTCTGACTTTCTTCTACGGCCTCAATGCGCGTTTCGCCGCTCCGGCGTCGGCTGCCGGCGACGGCATCGGCAGCGGGTACTCGTTGCTCCGGGAGGGCGACTACGCGATCTCGGCCTACGACGAACTGATGCGCAACATCTGCGAGGAGGAGGGGCACGACTGGCGCTTGCTCTCGGCCATCGCCTACCACGAGTCGCGGTTCCGTTCCGACCGGATGTCGCGGCGCGGTGCCCGGGGGATCATGCAGATCATGCCGTCGGTGGGGCGGCAGTTCGGGGTGCCCGTCGAGCTGATCGCCGATCCCGAGAACAACATCCGATTGGCGAACCAGCTCCTGTCGAGCATCGAGAAGACCCTCGCCCTGCCGGCTTCTACTCCCGCGAAGGACCGCATGAGCATCTTGCTGGCTTCCTACAACAGCGGTCTGGGCCATGTCCGCGATGCAAGGCGGCTGGCCCGCTTCTACGGAGACAATCCCGATTCATGGAACGTCATCGTCCGTTATTTGAGCTTGAAGGCGCTGCCCGAGTATTATGAGAACGAGCTCGTCCAGTGCGGACGGTTCACCGGCAGCGGGGAGACGCAGGCTTATGTGAACGACGTCCTCGAACATTATTACGAGTATTGCCGCCGGACCGGGCGTTAGCTTCGATTCTTCCGTACATAAAAGCCGTGTACAACAATGGTGTACACGGCTTTTCGTTTTCCGGCAGTCCGGAAATCGATAAAAGCAGCCGCAGATGCTGGACGCAGCGCACAGTGAAGCCGTAGGCATGTTCGAGGCTGTTCATCGGGTTCACGTTCGTAGAGTAGAAATTCAGGCTACTCGCATTGGCATTGCCTGCAGCGTAAGGCGAGGATGACCAGCAGAGGCCCTGCGCGCCGACACCCGTCAGGGCTCCCGTCGGGAAGTTGCGGTAGCCCGAAGCGACCGATCGGAGCAATCGCTGGAATGAATGCCGGAAAGGAAACCTTTCTTAATGAATAATTAATTATCAAGCGGATTCGTGGACTCGTAAAAATTATTCACTATTCATTATTAACTATTAATTAAGGTTGCTTTCCGGCAGGCTGGGATGAATACCCCGCTTGGCAGGGCGGGGACAGATGAGGCCGAACAAAAATATCCGTTTCCATCTCCCCCTAAAACCCCGTTCTTAGCGGGGGGATTGCTGAATCTGCAGCCTCGCTGACGGGAACCTTGATTCCCGCCACTCCGGGCCGTAGCTGCTTTCGTATTGTTCGACGACCGCCCGATTAGAGTTCCGCGTCGTCGTAGATCAGTTCGAAGTCGTCCAGCCACAGGCAGCTTTGCGTCGAACCGATGAAGTAGTCGCCCCAGCGCGAGGCCGAGCAGACGATAATCAGGTGCGTCGGCACGGTCGCCTTGTCGCGCCAGTCGATGGGGATCGTGAACTGCGTCCATTCGTCCGCGCTCTTGTCCAGAATCAGTTCGCCGTAGCCGCTCACGCGGGGATTGTTTTTGTCGAAGAGCTTCTGGTTGCTTTTCTTCGTGCGGATCTGTACCGGCGACTCAGCCGTGCCCTCGTCTTCTTGGGGTGTCCAGATGCCCAGGGCGATGTAGATCGAACCCTCGTCCATGTCGTCGTTGGTCAGCGTGAGACCCGGCGGCATCGTAGGTTTCTTCAGGTCGATGTCGATCTGACCCTGCGTATATTTCATCCAGCCGCGCAGCGCTATGGGATGCGTCGCGAAGGGGCGGCCGAAGTTGAGGATGCCGTCGGTGCCGTCGGTCTCGAAGTAGGTGCCCACGAAGATGTTGCCGGCCGCGAATTTGCCGATTCCCATCAGCGACGCGAATTTCGAGGTCAGCATCGCCGAGACGGTGCCTGCGGAGCCGGGCCGGATGTCGGCGCTGCTTTCGCAGATCGTCTCGCTGACGGTCGCCGAACCTTTGTTGCCGCTGTCCCAGAAGGCTTGTTCTTCCGAAAGATAGGGATAGACGACCTTGCCCGGTTTGCTCCACTCCTCGAATCCGCCGTTGGGCAGCGGCAGGGGCGATTCGGTGGTGAAAGTCTCGACGGTCGAAAGGTCGTCGTTCGAGTAGGCCACCGCTTCGTAACGCGTCTGGGGCAGCAGTCCCTTGATCTGCGTCGAGAACGAGCCGCCGTCGAAGGCGATCTCTTCCTGCGGCACTTCGATCCACTCCTCCGTCCCTTCCGCACGGTAGCGGAACCCGAGCGTCGTGCCGCTCAGTCCGTCGGCATAGAGCCATGCCGAGTGGGTCCACGGCGCTACTTGCGTGAACGAAACCTTGATGTCGGTATATTCGACCGTTAGGTACCATTTCTCCGTGCGGCCGTGGTAGGTTACGTCCACTCGGCGCGAGGTCGTGAAGTCGGTCAGCAGGTAAAGATTCGTCTCGTTGAAATCCTCCACGTCGGTGCACGACATGCGGGTGATTCCCTGCGGCCCCAGTTTCAGGCCCGTGATCTCCACGTGGGAGAGGTCTTCGAAACCCACGTAGGCTTTGGCCGTGCGGGTCGCCGCGTCCCATACCGTCGAACCGATCTGCTCGGCTACGGTGAAAATGCGGGGAATGGTCTGCTGCGCCTCGATCGTCCAGGGGTAGTCCTGATAGATCGAGAGCGTAACGTCGAGCGGCGACCGCAGGTCGTGTTCGCCCACGATCTCTTTCGATGCCTCGGCCCGTTCGGTGATCGTGCAGGCCGTGATCTTCACGGCTTGAATGTCGGTCGTCTCTTCGAGCGGCAGCGTTACCTTGCGGGCCGTCGCATCGATTGCCGGTTCGCCCGAAAGTCCTTCGGCTTCGATGCTCTCCACCGCGCACTCCACCACCGGATAGGGGATGTCGTTCTCGATGCAGGCCGTCGACGCCGATGCCAGCAGTATGTAGAGTCCCAGTCGTTTCATGATCGTTCCTGAAGTATAACGCAGTGCGGTTCGTTTTATTTCGGGTTCTCCGTCATGGATCCTCACGTCCGGTTTCCCTTTTTCTTGTTCCACAGATGCACCGTCATGCCGATGCGGATGTCGGCAAGGTTGAGTTTGAAGTTCAGCTTCGAGTAGTGGCGTTCCCCGATTTTGTTGCCTTCCGCGTCGAATTGCCGGACATTCGTATATCGGAAGCCGCCCAGCCCGAACGAGAGGGTCGCGCAGACGTTGGGAAAGGCGTAGACCGCGATTCCGGGGTTCAGCCCGGCCTTGACGGTCGTGGTGTTCGAGGTAGTCTGTTTGTAGCTCTCGCCGGATTTGTAGGCGAAGGTGTTTTCGCCGGTCATGAATGAAAGTTCGATCTCTCCGAAGACGCCGAAGCGCCCTTTTTCGTCCAAAGCCACGTAGGAGCGGTGGAAAAGTCCGACCGAGAAGCGGTCGCTCGTCAGGTCGAGCCACGGAATCTCGATGTCGATGTCGTTCTGTTCGCCGAGGTTGATGCCCAGCGAGTTGAGTTTTCCCGAGATGTGGGTGTAGCCGAAGCGCACGCCGATGCACCGGTTGTCGCGGTAGAAGTAGCCGACGAAGGGATTGACCGTCGTGATGTTGCCGCTCAGGTCGATGCCTTCGAACACGGGGAACATGTCGGCGTCGTCGGTCGAGAGCGTACCGTAGGAGATGGTCAGGCCGCACATGGTTTCGCCCTTGAAGACGAAGCGGTTCTTGTTGATTTCGCGGTCGATGCGGCGGTTCGTGGGCAGAAAGCGTTTCTTGAGCCGCATGCCGCTGGGGCCGATCGTTGCCGATTCGGCTTCGACGTTCGTCGCGGCTTTCCGATCGGGTTCTTCCGATACCGGGGTTTCGGTTGCAGGGGCGGGAAGGGGCTCCTGTTGTCCCGATGCCGTCGGCCGCACCTCTTCGGCCCGGATGCGGAGCACAGGTATCAGCAGCAGCATGCCTGCAAGCCAGAGAGTATGTAGCGTTCGTGGTTTCATCGTGCGCAGCGGGTCAGAGGTGGAATGAAACGCCCAGTCCGATGGAGAGGGGGTTGATGCGGAAGTTCATGTTGCTGGAGCGGATGTCGGCCGTGCTGACCTGATTCTTCACCTGATGCGAGTGGGTGTAGCTGATGCCCATCACGCCGATGTTGAGTTCGATGGCCATCGTATTGGTGGCGAATGCGATCAGGCCGGGCGATACGCCTAAGGCGATCGACGTGCCGGTCTCGTAGGTTCCCCGAATGGGGGTGTCGGCGGCGAATTTGGTCTGGTGGCCGCCCAGCCGGAGCGACATTTCGTTGAAGAGAGCGAAGCGTTTGTTGCGCCCCAGCGGAATATACTGGCGCCAGAATACGGCGGCCGAGTAGCTGTGTTTGAGCGAATAGTAGTAGTCGGCGGCGATGTGGGTTCCCGACTCTTCGTCGCCGAGGTTCAGTTCTCCGCCGTCGATCTTGAGCAGCGTGCGCGAGTAGATCAGGCGCATGCCCACGGCCGAGTTGTCGCGCAGGGCGTATCCGATCATCGGCGTGATCTTGAACGTGTAGCCGTCGCTGTCGATGCCTTCGATGATGAAGAACGTGTAGTCGTCGTTCACATGGGTGGAGTAGGAGGCCGATCCGCCGAATATCCATTGGCCTTCCGGTACGAAGACATGCTTTATGTCGACCAGTCCGCGTTGCCGGCGCAGTTCGTTGATCGTCGGCGCCGACGTGCTGTCCGCTTCCGCCCGAAGCTCGGGGGCTGCGGCTCGCGTTGCCGCCGGTTGCGGCTCGTCGCCGCTTTTCCGGGCGGAAAAAGCCGGAAAGGCAATCAGCAGCGCAGCGGCTAACAGAACATGTCGGATCGGTCCCATGCGTCGGGTTTGTTCGGGTGTAGGGTGTGTAAGGATCAGTATACCAGTTCCATGTCGTCGAGATACATGAAGCTCGACGTCGATCCGGTAAAGTAGTCGCCGTATTTGCTGGCCGAGGCGGTCAGCATCAGGTAGGTCGGCACTTCTCCTTCGTATTCTTCGTTGTAGTGCAGCTCGAGCGTGATTTCGGTCCACTCCGGCATCGACTGCGAGTTGGTCCACTCCGCCCAGGCGACGATATGTCCCTCCGTGCCGTCGTTGGTGCTGTTGATGCCGTTCTGCTTGGTGCAGTAGCTCATCGTCTTCGAGTTTTTGCTGAAGTCCAGCAGGGTATTCCCGTTCCCCGATTTGGTCTTCACGACGTGCGGTCCGCCCATCTTGCAGAGGCAGATGTAAACCTGACTCACGTCCGAATCTCCGGACTGGATATGCGACGGGGTATCGTTGCCGCGTTCATTGATCGTTCCGATGTTGCCTTTGTACCAGAACGAAAGCGCTTTGGGACGATAGGTGAAGTCGAACGGTTTGCCGAATCCGATCACGCCGTCCATACCGTCGGTCCCGAGGTATTTGCCCAGAAAGATGTTGCCTGCGGCGAATTTGCCGATGCCTAAGAGCGAGGCTTTCTGCGACGTAAGTTTCGCCGAACAGCTGCCCGAGGATCCCGGACGCGTGTCGTTTTCTTTGGTCGTTACGTTGATGTTCGCTTTCGACGATCCGTGGTTGCCCGTGTCCCACCACTGGTCGTTGCGGTCGGTCTCCGACTGGTAGGGGAGCAACGGCTTGCTTCCCGACCACACCTCGAATCCCGCGTTGTAGATTTGCGGTCCGGCCGGGTAGGAGACTTGGTGTGCAGCTCCGGCCGTCGTGCCGTCGAGCAGCAGGCGGTATTCGTAATCGGCGCCCAACGCCGCAAGATCCGGCTTCGTGGAGTAGATGTCGTCGGACTCGTGCGTCAGCTCCGCAACGCTCCATTCGCTTTCGCCTTGTTTGCGGTACTCCATTTTCACCTCCGTTGCCGGAGAGAACACGCAGGCGCGCAGGCTCCGGTCGTCGAACCACGGATCGGTCGGGGGAAGCAACGCCCCCTGCGTGCGGACGGTCAGCGTCTTCGTGCTTTCGCCGCTGTCTTGATCGATGGCCGTGATGGTCAGCACTTGATTTCCCCCGCCGAAGCGGCCGAAGAATTTCCCGCCCAGCGCCACGGTCATGTTCGTGGCATCGGCCACGTTCACGGCGATGCCGTCGGCATTCTCTTCGGCAGTCGTTGCCGCCACTTCGCAGCGATCGCCTGCTTCCGTTTCGATGCGTACGGCCTGCATGTCGGCGATCGACGAGATCGCCAGCACCAGCGGCTCGCCCGAGAAGCGTTGCAGCTCGCTCAGGTCGAAGCCCTCGCCCGTGATCTGCGGATTGGGAATGAACGTAACCGGATCGTCCACTTCGTCGGGATCCTCTTTCAGCGTGAGGGTGAAGTCGAGGGCGCCGCCCAGATCTTTCGAGTATTTGAATTTCAGTTCGTAGCACACGCCCGGCTCGGTCGAAATCTCCTGCGCTCCGGTCTTGTCCACCGTCAGGGCTTCGCCGTTCTTCTCGCCTTCGCCGTAGAATCGCCAGCAGAGCGTCGCGGTCGCTTCGGGCAGGATGAAGTAGCCCGCAGCGCTCGTCTCGTATACCAGATAGGGTACGCGCTTCTCGTCTATGTTCTCCTGCGTGTATCGTTCGTCGAATGCCACGGTCGTCCCGAACGTCTTTTTGAACGTGGCGGGAACGCTCTTGTCGTAAACCACCTTCACTACGGTGTTCACCATGTCGCATACCACCTCCACGGTCGTCGTCTTGCCTTCGGCGATGCGGAACTCTTTTTCACCCCGGTAGGAGGGTCTGAAACCCGTTTCGGCGAAGTCGCCCGCCTCCACGGCGATCGAGTAGTCGCCTTCCAGCAGCCACAGCGACGAGGGCATCTCCGTCCGCGAGTTGTAGCGGCGGATGAGTTCTTTGCCGACTTCGCCCTCTTGCTCCGTAAGTTTGTAGATGCGGATGACGCAGTGCGTCCACGGATATTGCGTGTCGTCGTATTCGGCGCGGCTCTGCGGTACGGCGATGGCGAACGATACGGCGCCTTCGCCCGCTTGTTCCGGGTTCTCCGCCGCCTCTTTCGTGCAGGCACCGCCGGCCAGCAGCATCCCCAGCAGCCATACGATATGGATCGCGAATTTCTTCATGCCTCGGAATGTCGGTTCGTTAAAGTACGCGGATCATGACTTTTTCGGTGATCGTTTCGCCCTCGGTGTCGATCACCGTCAGCGTGAAATCCGTGTCGCCCTTGAATGTCTCCATCAGGGGGATGAATGCCGAGATGTCGAAGGAGATCGAGGTCTGTCCCTCTACTTCGTCGCCTACGGGGAATCCGAATCCTTCCAGCGTGGCGCTCAGTCCCGGCATGGCGGTTTCGGGATCGGCCAGATCGAACGATGCCGGCAGCATGCCGTCCAGATCGAGGGCTCCGCTGATTTCCACCAGCAGCGAGCGCACGCCCAGCGGCGCCGTGATCCGGATATTGACTTCCAGTCCTTCGACCGCGTCGTAGCGTTGTCCGATGTCTTTGCCCTCCCATACGATGCGCGGGGCGGTTCCCGTGGCGAGCTGCACGGCGATCGTCAGCGCGTAGGTGCTCTTGCGGCCCTCCTCGTCGGCGATCGTCATCGTGAACGTGTGGGTGCCTTCGTAGTCGAAGAGCAGCTTCATCAGGTCCTTCAGCGGGAAGGTCCGCTCCGTTACGTTGAGGTTGACGGCCGGAAATCCCCATGCGCGCAGGGTCGTGCGGGCTATGCCTTGTACGGTGAAAAGATCGACGGCTTCGGTCAGCCGGTTGATCTTCAGATATTGTTCGAATTCGGCGTTGTCGGTCGCTACGTTTACCGTGAACGAGACCATCGGGGCCGCCGTCGAAATCGTGAAATCGCAGGGTTCGTTGAAGTAGCCGTTGTCGTCGAACTTGTCGGCATCGAGCGTGAAGGGTTCGTCGAACGAGTGCCCGGGCCAAAGAAGTTTCGGGGCGTCGGGATCGTTTTCGTCGGGAATCCGTTCTTCGCAGAATGCGGCGATCGTGCGCGTGTCGATCACCACTTCTTCGTTCGAGATCCAAGTCTCGATATCGGCGTTGATGATGAGCGTGCCGTCTTCGGCGTTCTGCAGACCTACGGTGATCTTGCGCCATTCGCCGGCTTTGGCGTCGGACGTTACGGTGAGCGGCTGGCGGTCGATCCGCTTGCCGTTGAATGTCGTGGTCAGATAGAGGACCAGCGGATTTTTCCGGTCGGCTTCGGGTTTGAGATAGCCGGCCAGCGCGGGTTCCTTGCCTTCGAACGTGAGCGAGTTGTTGTCGCCGAGAACCAGTTCGGCCTGCGTATTTTCGCTCATCGTGGCGATCAGCGTGTCTTTGTAGGCTACCGAAACCTTCACCGAAAGCAGATGGCAGGTCATCTCCTGCAGCAGGGTGGTTTCGCCTTTGACGATCGTGAAGCGCTGGGTGGCGCCGTAGGTCGGCGTGCCTTCTTCGCCTTCCCATGCCGTGGGGGGCGTCTCTCCCGAAAAAACGGAGAGCATGTAGAGGCCCACCGGCAGTTCGATCTGCTCGGGGCGGTCGCCGTATCGGAACTGCGTGCACGGCGTGCCGTTCTTGTCGAGAAGCTCTACCAGTTCGCCGTCGGCATCCATGATCACTACGTTGTAGCTCTCCAGATCGGTATTGCCGGCGCGGGTCGCGGCGTATGCTTCCGGGGTCTGTCCTACGTTCTCGGTGCGGTCTTCGACCGTTACGATCAGATCGGAGAACGACAGGTAGCCCGAGTTCCGGGTACCGCCGCCGCCTTCTTCGCCTTCGAATCGGGAGGTCTCCTTCACGCAGGATGCGGCCAGCAGCGCGCAGGCCGTCAGTGCCGTCAGCGTATATTTTCGAATGTTCGTCTTCATGGTCGGTATCGAATGATAATGAAAAACCGGGAGTCGGAAATGACCTGTCGGCCACTCGTTTTTCGGTCGGGAGGCCACGATCCTCGATTTCCCGTTCTTTGTTTACTCGTGCATTTTCACTCCGGAATCGCGTCGTCGTTGAGTTCTTCGTCGATCGTCTCGGTGCGGATGGGCGTATCGTTGAGCGTAAGGATCACTTCGCCCGTGTCGCCGATTCCCGAGACGTCGAACGTGTAGGTGTAGAGGGTCCCGGGGACTGCCTTTTCGTTGACCGTATCGGCGAATTTCACGGTCTGCGCCGGCTGCGTCGCCGAGGGCTTTTGTTTGGTCGCTTCGCCCGAAATCGTGAAGCCGCCGCCCGGACGGATATAATAGTAATTTCCCGTCGTCGTGTAGTCGATGTCGAATTCGCTGCCTGCGGCCGTCGTCAGCCTGAAGTCGGCTCCGCTTCCGAAGTAGCCTTTGAAGCGGTCGGTGAAGTCGATCCGCACGATCGTGTTGGCCAGCCGCGCCGTGATGTCGACCCGCGTAGATTCGAGCCCCACCGACACGGTCGCTTTCGTTCGGCCTTCGAAGTAGGGGCATCCGACTCCTTCGGGCGATGCCTCCGCTCCCGGATGTTCTGCGTCCGTACCCGTGAAGAGCGTGATTTCGTAGTCGGTCGACCACAGATAGTCGCTCTGCGAATCGTAGTCGGCTACCGAATCCCAGCGTCGCGCGAAGTCGTATTCGGGATCGGCGCTTTCGATCCGAAGTGCCAGATCGGGCGCTGCAGGAATCGCTTCGGCCGGCAGTTCGATACGTCCCGCCGCCCGGGTCCGGGCGGCGATCGCCGGCGAGCACTCCACGGCCAGATGCAGCGTGCCGTAGCCCGTCGCCGCCGTTTCGGGCGCCTCTTTCGCGCATCCGGCCAGCAGCGCCGCCGCCAGCAGTATGGTCGTCTGTCGTTTCATCTTATCGTACGATCGTTACGCGGATGTTGTCGATGTAGTAGTAGAACGTTTTGCCGGTTATCGTTACCAGCCAGCCGTCCTTTTTCTTGTAATATCCGAACCAGGTCAGCCGCGTGGCGTTCGAGCATTCGTCCGCTTCGTGTTCTTTCGCCGTGGGCATGTTCGTCGGCGAGCCGTTCGGATCCAGCGTGTATTCGTCGATTTTTCGCTCCGGATAGTTGGTCGCTCCATGTCCTCCCGCCACCGCTCCGGCTTGCTCCGATACTCCGAATATGCAGTCGGGAATGCCTTTGTCCGCATTGGTCGTGGCTCCTATGTCGTAATGAATGCGGACCTTGACTTTCCGACCTGCCTTGATGCCGGCCAAAGCGGGCGAGTCCACTCGACCGCTTTTGAAGTCCAGCTTGGAGGTCGAGGTTCCGACATATGTCCTGACTTCCAGCGATTGCTGATCCACCTTCCATCGCGAGCCCGTCCAGCCCGGCAGTCCGGCTTCGGTCAGCTCGTAGGCGGTTCCTCCGTCTTCGTCCGCGTAGGCGTCGTAGCTCGCGGTCTCCGAGAAATCCTCGAAGAAAAGATAGGGCGCCTCGACCGTGCATCCGTCGGCGGAAATGCCGTTCATCCGGCATCTCTTGCCGTAGACGCCTTCGGTATTTTCCGAGCCGACGCTCAATCCGACTTCGATGCCGTCGACGAACGCATCTCCTTGATCGTCGAAAATGCGGGTCGAGAAGAGGTTGTCGTCGATCTTCTCGAAGGTGCGGGTCGTATGTTCCCGGGCGAGTGCCGGGAACTCGTATCCCTCCGGCATCACCAGCGAATCGATCTGCAGTACGTTTTCGCCCAAGCGGGCCGGGTCGACCGTCAGACGGAACTCCCGCTGGGGGCGCAGTTCGTTGATCGTCAGCTTCACCGGCGTGATCCGGCCCGCTGCGCAGTCGCGGAACTCCCGTGTCGACAGGGGCCACGAAATCTCCGTGCCGTCGGTCGCCGTGAACCACACTTCTCCGCCCGTCGGATCGGTCGGCGCAAGGAATACCCAGAAACTCTCTCCGGCATCGACCGGTTCTGCGAAATCGATCGTGATGGCGTTGCTCGTGGCCGCCATTTCGGGCGCTGCATCGGGGTGGGTCAGGTCCCACGTCATCCGGCCGGCGACGGGCTGCGGAAATTCGATGCGGAGTTTTTCGACCGGTCGTCCCAGCAGGTTGCGTCCTTCGGGGATCGTGATTTTCAGTGCGTGTACCTTGTGGCGGAAATGAAGCGTTACGTCGTTGAGGATCTCTTCGCGCAGCTCCGCGCCTTGCGTTGCGGCCAGCATGATGTCCAGATCGGGGTTCCATGCGCCGTTCTGCACGGCCGGAATCGTGTAGCTCACTTTCGTGCCGTCCGAGGTTTCGGGGAGAGGATAGGAGGCGTAATAGTCGTAGGTCCCGGCGGTCATGGCGTCGATCATGCCGGTGAAAAGTCCTTCGTCGGGCGATTCCCGCGGATACCAGAGCGTGAAAGGTACGTTTTCGAACGCGGCGGTGCCGTTTCCGTAGGCCCACAGCGCCATGCGGTCGCCCTTGACCCAGCGGGTCGCCAGCGTATTTTCGTCCAGTGCCGTGCGGGTGTCGTGCGGCGTGGCGATGCGGACTTCGATCCGGCGGGATTGCCCCTTCTGCGGGGCCGGCCATTCGTCGTCCTTATGGCACGAAACGGCCGCCGCCGCAAGCGCTGCGACCGTCGATAGAATGGCTAACTGTTTGATAATCCCCATGTAGAATCCTTTTCTGATCCGTTGCAAAAGTAGACAACAAATTCCCCCGAAAGAAATATTTTCAACGAACGGAGGTTTTTTCATCACGAAAAGTCGGATTTTTCGGAAAATCGGAATCCGGAAAAGGAGTGAAACGGTCGGATTTCCGGGCCGTTCCATCATGCCGGTTCCGGTTTATGGAAAAAGAAAACGCCGGTCGAAACCGGCGTTCCTGCTCTCTTTACTCTTGCTTGACGTATCGGTCCAGCCAGCCGAAGAATTCGCGGTTCCAGACCAGCGAGTTCTGCGGTTTGAATACTTGGTGCGCTTCGTTTTCGAACTCCACCAGCCGGGCCGGGATGCCGCGTACCCGCGCCGCCGTGAATGCTTCGAGCGACTGCGTGTAGGGGATGCGGAAGTCTTTTTCGCCCGTGAAGATCAGAATCGGCGTGTCCCACTTCTCCGCATATTTGTGCGGCGAGTGGGCGTAGGAGCGCTGCGCCACGGCGTTGTGCTTCTCCCAGTAGGGGCCTCCGTAGTCGTTGTTCACGAACCACAGCTCTTCGGTCTGGCCGTACATCGAGTCGAAGTCGAAGATGCCGCAGTGGGCCACGAAGGCCTTGAAGCGCTTTTCGTGGCAGCCCGCCAGAAAGTAGACCGAGTAGCCGCCGTACGAGGCGCCCGCGCAGCCCATGCGTTTCTCGTCGGCCCACGGTTCGCGGGCCACGTCGTCCACGGCCGAAAGATAGTCGCGGATGTTCTGTCCCGAGTAGTCGCCCGAGATCTGATCCAGCCACTCCTGTCCGAACGAGGGGAGACCGCGGCGGTTGGGCGCTACCACTACGTAGCCTTGCGCCGCCATGAGCTGGAAGTTCCAGCGGTAGCTCCAGAATTGCGAAACCACGCTTTGCGGACCGCCCTGACAGTAGAGCAGCACCGGGTATTTCTTCGCCGGGTCGAAGTCGGGCGGCAGAATCACCCACGTGAGCATCTGCTTGCCGTCGGTCGTGCGGACCCAGCGTTTCCGCACTTCGCCCATCTTCACGGCGTCGTAGATCGGGGCGTTGATCTCCGAAATTTGCGCCATCGCGCCGTCGGCAGGGTTCACGTCGAAAAATTCGGTCGCCATCGAGATCGTGCACACTTCCGCGACGATCCGTCCGCCGGCCATCGTGAAGGCGTCGATGTCGTGGTCGCCCGCAGTGAGCACTTCTACTTCGCCATCGGTCAGCGCCACGCGGCAGATCTGGTGGGTCGCTTCGATCGGCGCGATGAAGTAGAGCTCCTCGTTGCCGTCCCATACGACGTTCATCGCATTGTAGTCGAAGTCGGCCGTCAGGTCTTGCATCTCGGCCGTCGTGCAGTCATAGACGAAGAGACGTTCCTTGTCCGACTCGTTGCCGGCGCGGCGCATCGAGCGGAAAGCGATCTTCTTATCGTCGGGCGACCAGACGGGGTATTTGTCGTAGCCCGGCATCTCGGCCACGCATTCCACGACTTCGCCGGCGCATTCGGCCTTGCGGCCCGTCAGGGGTTTGCAGATGTTCCGCGTCTCCCCCGTCGCCAGATCGTAGACGAAGATGTCCGAGTCGGTCGATACGGCGTATTGCGTTCCCGTTAGGGGTTTGCAGGTGTAGGCCAGCCGGGTTCCGGCGTGGTTCCACGCGATTTCGGCCATGTCGAAATAGGGGGCCAGCGGTGCGTCCCACGCCGCTTCGGCGCCGAGGATGTCCTTGCCGCCCGTTACGGGCCCGTCGCCCAGCTCGGCTACGAAGATGTGGCGGTAGTCGCCCTCGTCCCAGTAGTCCCAGTGGCGGGCCATCAGATCGTCGTAGATGCGGGCTTGCGACCGGGGCATGTCGGGATGCACGTCCGACGACTTGCGGGCGCTTACGTGTACCGGCTGCACCCACCAGATATGCCCTCCGTCGGGGCTCACGCCGAATCCCTCGACGTCGGGAATTCCTTCGCCTTCGCCGCTGCCGGTCAGCTGTGCGGCATCCGTTCCGTCGGCTTTCATGCTCCATACCTGCGACGAGCCGCTGCGGTCCGAAAGAAAGTAGATCGTCTCTCCGTCGGCCGACCATTGGGGCGCGGCGTTGTTCGAGGCATAGTCGGTCAGCCGGCGGCAGGTGCCGTCGGCGATCTCCTCGATCCAGAGGGTCGTGATGCCGCGGTTTTCGGCCATGTCGTATTCCGTTACGGCGTAGAGGAGCCGTGTGCCGTCGGGCGAGAGCGACGAGGAACCTGCACGGCGCATCTTCCACATCACGTCGGGGGTCAGCCGCCCGGCGGCGATTTCTTCGGCCGTCAGCGCGTTGTCGATCTTCAGGGGCGCGGGGCGCTGGTCGCATCCGCCGATCCCCGCAGCTGCAATAGCCATAAGGAGAATGATTTTTTTCATGTTCGGTCGAGGTTTCTCTCTAATTTCGTATCTTTGATTTCGCCTCAGATACTCCGTCTCGGCATAACCGAGCTATCGCTTGTTTCTGCGCTCGAATTTTCGTATCTTTGATTTCGTCGAAGATACTCCGTCTCGGCATAACCAAGCTATCGCTTGTTTCTGCGCTCGAATTTTCGTATCTTCGTCCTGCAAAAACGTTCGTTATGGAACATACCGTCTACTTCGCCGACAAGTCGGTTTCTTTCGTTTCGGAGCCTTTCCGCGGGGGCGCTTCGGTCTTCGTGCCCGACGGAATCGGGGCGATAAGTCGCGACAAGATAATGAAATTTCTCGAAACGGACAATTCCGTCGCCGTCGTCGCGGCCGATCCCGATGCGGCGTTCGCCCGTTTCGCCGAGGATTTCACAAGGGTCGAGGCGGCCGGCGGGGTGGTGGCGAACAGCCGGGGCGAGCGGCTGATGATCCGCCGCAACGGCCGCTGGGATCTGCCCAAAGGACATCTCGAGCCGGGCGAGTCGATCGAACAGTGCGCCGCGCGCGAGATCGCGGAGGAGACGGGCGTCCGGGCCGAGGTCGCGGCTCCCTTGTGCACTACGTGGCATGCCTACTGGTTCCCGAAGACGGAGCGCTGGGAGCTCAAGCGCACCCGTTGGTTCCTGCTCCGGGCTCTCGGCGACGATCCCCTCGCACCGCAGACCGAGGAGGGTATCGACGAGGTCGTCTGGTGCTCGCCCGTGGATTTCACGGCCCATCTCCAAGAGGCTTTCCCCACGGTGCAACGGGTCGGGGAAGCGTTGCTTTGCAATGAAGAATCAAGGCGGTCTCTGCCCTCGCTTAATCGTAAAATTCTTAATTCTTAATTTTTCATTCTTAATTTTGGAAGTGTCCGTTCATCGCTTGGGCGATGCCTTCGGCGATGCGGTCCACGGCTTCCTGCAGCTTGCCGCCGATCATCATCTTCATCATCATGTTCAGCTCGGCGTGCAGCACGATGCGCAGACGCGTATCGGCATCCGAGACCTTGTGCAGCTGAATCCAGAATGCGAAATCGACGGGTACGCCGCCTTCGTCGCCCACGATCTTCACGTGCTTGGCTTCTACACGCTCCTCCATGCGGAGCTTCACGGTGAATCCTTTGGCCTTGAACGAGCAGCGTTCCTCGTCGGCCCGCCACTCTTCGACGCGGTCCGCCAGCGCGGGCGTCAGGTTGTCGAAGCGGCTGATGGCCGCATAGATCTCTTCTGCGGGGCGCAGTACCTGTTGTTGTTTGGAGATGTATTCTTGCATAAGTGCCGGTTTATTCGATTTCGAACGTGCGGGCCGTGGGGCCGTCGACGGTGATGCGCACCTCGATCCGCTCGTCGGGCAGCAGGGGCTCGATCTTCTCGGGCCACTCCACCAGACAGACGTCGCCCGAATAGAAATACTCTTCGTAGCCGAAGTCGTAGGCTTCGCGCAGGTCCTCGATGCGGTAGAAGTCGAAGTGGCAGATGCGGCGGCCTCCGTCGCCCTCGTATTGGTTGACAATGGCGAACGTCGGGCTCGTTACCGTGTCCGCAGCGCCCAACTGCGCTGCGATTTCGCGGATCAGCGTGGTCTTGCCCGCGCCCATTTCGCCGCGCAGCGCCACGACGGTGCGCGGGCCCAGCAGCTCGACGATCGCTGCGGCCGCCTGCGGCAGTTCGTCCTGCGAGTTGATGCGGATGCTCTTCATCGTTTGGGTTTCAATACTAAGTAGGGTACGATCATCTCCTCCATCGAGATTCCGCCGTGCTGGAACGTGTTGCGGTAGTAGCGGATGTGGCGGTTGGCGTCGTTGTTGTAGACCAGAAAGTCGGTGTTGTAGGCGAAGATGTAGCTCGACGTCAGGTTGCTCGACGGCAGCTGGATGTCTTCGGGCCGCTGCACCTCGTAGACTTCGCGCGAGTTGTAGGCCAGGTTGCGGCCCGTCTTGTAGCGCAGGTTGGCCGAGGTCTCGCGGTCGCCCGTTACCTTCACCGGGTTGTCCACGCGGATGGTGCCGTGGTCGGAGGTGATGATGACGGTGTGTCCCCGCTCCGAGAGAAGCCGGAGGATCGTGTAGAGATCCGAGTGCTCGAACCACGAGCGCGTCAGCGAGCGGAACGCCGCCTCGTCTTCGGTCAGCTCGCGGATGATGTCGGTCTCGGTGCGGGCGTGGGAGAGAATGTCCAGAAAGTTGTAGACGATCACCGAGAAGTCGGCATCGTATACCTTTTGTATATTGTCCACCAGCCGGCGCCCCTGCTCGGGCCGCACCAGTTTGTCGAACGAGAACTTCCACGACTTGCCGTTCTGGGCCATCAGGCGGCGCAGGAAATCTTCTTCGTACTGGTTCTTGCCGCCCTCTTCGTTGTCGTTGAGCCACTTGTCGGGCATCAGCCGGTCGATGGCCAGCGGCATCAGTCCCGCGAATATGGCGTTGCGGGCGTATTGCGTGGCCGTGGGCAGAATGGCGCAGTAGAAATCTTCGGCCGCCACGTCGTAGTAGCCCCTCAGCAGCGACGAGATCGCGCGCCATTGGTCGTAGCGGAAGTTGTCGATCAGCAGCAGCGTGGTCTTCGGATTCTCGTCGGCTACGGGGAAGATGCGCGAGCGCATGAGCGTGTGCGACATCACGGGAGTGTCTTCTCCCCGTTTGTTGATCCAGTCGTAGTAGTTGCGGCGCACGAACTTCGAGAACTCTTGGTCGGCCTCCGTCTTCTGGTAGGTCAGCACCTCCTTGATGCTGCGGTCGGTCGAATCTTCCAGTTCGATCTCCCACGAGGTCAGACGCCGGTAGAGCGAGCACCAGTCCTGAAAGGTGTCGGCCATCTGCAGCGACTGCGAGATGCGTCCGAATTCCGAGCGGTAGTCGGCCGTGGTCTGCTCCGTTACCAGCTGCTGCGAGTGTACGATCTTCTTGATCGACAGCAGCACCTGATTGGGATTCACCGGTTTGATCAGGTAGTCGGCGATCTTCGACCCCACGGCCTTGTCCATGATGTTCTCCTCCTCGCTCTTGGTTACCATGATTACGGGCGTGGTGGGGCGCACCTCCTTGATCTTGGGGAGGGTTTCGAGTCCCGTCATGCCGGGCATCATCTCGTCCAGAATGATGAGGTCGTAAGCCCCCTCCGCCGCCATGTCGATGGCGTCGTAGCCGTTGTTGCAGGTCTCTACCTCGTAGCCTTTCCCGCGGAGGAAAAGCACGTGGGGCTTGAGCAGTTCGACTTCATCGTCGACCCAGAGTATTTTGACCATAGTCTTCGCTTTCTTGTCGCAAAATTAGTGTTTTTACTCCCAAACGCAAAAAACGGAGAATTATTGGGATAATTCACAATGCACAATTCATAATTCACATTTTTTCCGAATTTATTCCTTTCGTCGAGCGGATGTCGACAGCGGGCGTGCCGAAAGAAAATTATGAATTGTGAATTATGAATTGTGAATCGGTTTTCGACTTTTGCCCGATATTTGTTTATCGGCTTGTGTCAGTGCGGGGTAGACCGCTCCGGGCAAAAACGCGAAAAAATTTTTGCGGATAATTAAATAAAGCGTATATTTGCAAACTCGATTTTTGTAAAAAGACTTAATTCTTAATATCATATAGCTATGACAAAAGCAGACATCGTAAGCGAAATCGCCAAAAGCACCGGTGCCGAAAAAGTGCAGGTGCAGGCTATCGTAGAGGCTTTCATGGAGAGCATCAAGACGTCGTTGACCAACAATAACAACGTCTACCTCCGCGGTTTCGGCAGTTTCATCGTGAAGAAGCGTGCCAAGAAGGTGGCCCGCAACATCTCGAAGAATACGACCATCACCATTCCCGAGCACAATATTCCCGCTTTCAAGCCTGCCAAGAGCTTTGCTGCGAAAGTAAAATAGTTTCCAGATAAATCAAGAACCTCTTAAAATCACAGAACTATGCCGAACGGAAAGAAGCATAAGCGCCACAAGATGGCTACCCACAAGCGTAAAAAACGTCTGCGCAAGAATCGCCACAAGAAAAAGTAGGGTAGCGACGTCTATGAACGGTTAAAGCTAAAGGGGCCTGCGGCTCTTTTAGCTTTACCTATTTAAATCGACGGTGTCCGCACCGTCTCCGGAGGCGGTCCGCAGAGCCCTGCCGACGCCCGTTTTCCGGAAGATCTTGAAGTTCTCCGCCACTTCATCCCAACAGGCGGTCCGATACTAATTTCAGCATACCGCGCTCCGCAGCGGGGCGCGCAGAGAATAAATGAACAAGGAGTTAATCGTAAACGTCAGCCCGACCGAAATCACCATCGCCATGTGCGAGGACAAGGTGTTGGTCGAGTTGTCCAAAGAGCAGTGCCAGACGGGCTTCGCCGTCGGAGATATCTATCTGGGCAAAGTTCGCAAAATCATGCCGGGGCTCAACGCGGCATTCGTCAACATAGGCCACGAAAAGGACGCTTTCATCCACTACCTCGATCTGGGAACCCATTTTCCGTCGTTGCAGAAGCTCGCTTCGTCGTACGTTCCCGGCAAACGGGGCCTGCGCATCGAGAGCATGAAGATGGAGAATCCCGTCGAGAAGGGCGGCAAGATCGGCGACTACCTGCAGGTCGGACAGCAGATCATGGTGCAGATCGCCAAAGAGGCCATCTCCACCAAAGGTCCGCGCCTGACGGCCGACATCTCGTTGGCCGGGCGCAACGTCGTCCTCGTGCCCTTTTCTTCGAAGGTCTTCCTTTCGCAGAAGATCCGTTCCGGCGAGGAGAAGAAGCGTCTCAAGCGCATCGCCGCCGCCGTCTTGCCCAAGAATTTCGGCGTCATCATCCGCACCGCCGCCGCCGAGGCGAAGGACGAGGATATCGAGCAGGACATCCGCACGCAGATCGACCGCTGGCGCAAAACCGTCTCGGCCATCCGCAAGCATGCGGCTCCCGCGCAGATCATGAGCGAGATGAACCGCGCCAATACGATCATCCGCGATTCGCTCAACGGCGACTTCTCGCAGATCGCCGTCGACGACGAGGCGATGTACAACGAGATCCGCAGCTACATCCGGCAGATCCAGCCCGAGAAGGAGAAGATCGTGAAGCTCTACCGCGGCAGCGTGCCCATCTTCGACAACTTCGACATCTCCAAGCAGATCAAGTCGCTCTTCGCCAAGTACGTGTCGCTCAAGCGCGGCGCCTACCTCATCATCGAGCGCACGGAGGCCATGAACGTCATCGACGTCAACTCGGGCAACCGCACCAAAGCCGAGGACAATCAGGAGCAGACGGCGATGGACGTCAACCTCGCCGCCGCGAAGGAGATCGCCCGGCAGCTGCGGCTGCGCGATCTGGGGGGTATCGTCATCATCGACTTCATCGACCTGCACAAGGCGCAGAACCGGCAGGCGCTCTTCGACGAGATGGTCAAACTCATGTCTACCGACAAGGCCCGGCATACCGTCTTGCCGCTCACCAAGTTCGGACTGATGCAGATCACCCGGCAGCGCGTGCGGCCCGTCGCCGTCGAGAGCGTTTCGGACGTCTGCCCCACCTGCAACGGCTCGGGCAAGATCGAACCTACGGTGGTTCTGGACCGGAAGATCGAGAACCAGATCTCGCTGCTCACCGAGGATCGCGGCCACAAGTTCATCCGGCTGGTCGTCAGCCCCTACGTCGCGGCATTCCTTAAGAAGGGCTTCTGGTCGTTGCGCCGGCGGTGGGAGTGGAAGTACAAGGTGCGCCTCGAAATCGTCGAGGACCAGAGCGTCGGCATCGTCGAGATCCACTACCACGATAGGAAGGATAACGACCTGATCAAAAAATAAATTCTTCGAATCGAGAATACGGAAGGGGCGATCGGAGGGGCGGCCGGAGGGTTTGTCGAGCCGGTATTTCCGAGCGTCGGGCGTGGAGCTCGATTCCACGCTTTCTTCGGCATGATCCGCCTCCGGAGGCTCCAGCTCCCGTTTAATCGTAAATTCTTCATTTTTACTTTTACTTGCCGTGTCTCCCCATGAACAGTTGGCGCAGCTGGCCGCCGGGTCGGAGCGCCTCGGAGAGCTGTGCCGGGCATATGCCGCCAGGCAAGCGACCGTCCACCTCGAAGAGTTGGTCGGCGGGGCGCTTTCGTTCTATGCCGCCGCGGCGATCGCCCGCATGGGAGGCGTGCACCTCTTCGTCGCCGAGGACCGCGATGCCGCGGCCTATCTGTTGAACGACTTCTATAACTTGTTGGACGAACGGCAGGTCTGCTTTTTCCCCTCTTCTTGGAAGCGCTCCGCCGCCTACGGCGCCGAGGATGCGCAGGGCGTGGTGCAGCGTACCGCCACCTTGAACGCTCTGCGGAACTTCGGCGGTACGGGTTATCTGGTCGTCTGCACCTATCCCGAGGCGTTGGCCGAGCGGGTCGCCGATGCCGAGGCGTTGCGGCAGGGATCGATTCAGGTGCGGGTCGGCGACCGGATCTCGATCGATGTGCTCGTGCAGGCGTTGACCGACGCCTCTTTCACGCGCGTCGACTTCGTCTACGAGCCCGGGCAGTACTCCGTGAGGGGCGGCATCGTCGACGTCTTCTCTTTCTCCGAAAGCAAGCCCTACCGCATCGACTTGTTCGGCGACGAGGTCGATTCGATCCGACGGTTCGAGATTTCGAGCCAGCTCTCGTCCGAAAAACTCTCCGAGATCGCCGTCATTCCCGACATGAACGCCGCTGCTTCCGCGTCGCGCGTCTCGTTGGCGCAGTTCGCCGGCGCGGAGGCCGCATGCTGGTTCTACGATCCCGACTTCGTGCTGCGCAAGATCAACGACGTGAGACGCAGGACCCTCGGCGATCTGGAGCGGCCCGAGACGATCGATGCGTTGATGACCAGCCGCAACGGCTTGCTCGCCGATCTGGCCCCGAACCGCATCTTCACGCTCCGCGACAACCTGCCCGAGCGTCCCGCCACGGCGGCTGTCCGCTTCGCGACCGCTCCGCAGCCCAAGTTCAACAAGAACTTCGAGATGCTGGCCGACGACATGATCCGCAATGCGTTGCGGGGTTACGAAACGTTCATTCTCTCCGAAAACAAGGTGCAGGTCGAGCGCCTCGAAAACATCTTCCATCGGATCGGCCGCGGGCAGGCCGTCGTCCGGGCGCTCGGGGTTACGTTGCACGAGGGTTTCGTCGACCATGACCTGAAAATATGCCTCTATACCGACCACCAGATCTTCGACCGCTACCAGCGCTACCGCATCAACGGCGAGATCCGGCGCGACGAGCAGATGACCGTCGCCGAATTGAACCAGCTGCGGCCGGGCGACTACGTCGTGCATATCGACCACGGCGTCGGGCGCTTCGACGGTTTGGTGAAGATCTCCGAGAACGGCAAGTCGCACGAGGCGATCAAGCTCGTCTACAAGGACGGCGACGTACTCTTCGTCAACGTCCATTCGCTCCACCGCATTTCGCGTTACAAGGCCGGCGACGGCGAGCCGCCCAAGATCTACAAGCTCGGCAACGGGGCTTGGCAGAAGCTCAAGAACGCCACCAAAAAGGCCGTCAAGGACATCTCGCGCGAGCTCATCGCCCTCTACGCCCGGCGCAAGGCTTCGAAGGGCTTCGCCTTTTCGCCCGACAGCTACCTGCAGCACGAGTTAGAGGCTTCGTTCCGCTGGGAGGATACGCCCGACCAGCAGGCGGCCGTCGCCGCCGTCAAGAAGGATATGGAGTCCGACCAGCCGATGGACCGGCTCGTCTGCGGCGACGTAGGTTTCGGTAAGACCGAGGTCGCCATCCGCGCCGCATTCAAGGCTGCGACCGACGGCAAGCAGGTCGCCGTGCTGGTGCCCACCACGATTCTGGCTCTGCAGCACTACCGCTCTTTCTCCGAGCGCCTGCGCGGCTTTCCGGTGAAGATCGAGTATCTGAACCGCACCAAGTCGGCCCGCGAGGTGGCGCAGATCCGCGAGGAGCTGGCGTCGGGCAAGATCGACATCCTTATCGGCACGCACAAGATGCTGGGCAAGCAGATCCTCTTCCGCGATCTGGGACTGCTGATTATCGACGAGGAGCAGAAGTTCGGTGTCGCCGCCAAAGAGAAACTTACTCAGATGAGCGTGTCGGTCGATACGCTCACCCTCACCGCTACGCCCATTCCGCGGACGCTGCAGTTTTCGCTCATGGGGTCGCGCGACTTGTCGGTCATCTCTACGCCGCCGCCCAACCGGCAGCCCATCCTCACCGAGTCGCACACCTTCTCGGAGGAGATCGTCCGCGATGCCGTCGAGGCCGAGCTCGCCCGCGGCGGTCAGGTCTATTTCGTCCACAACCGCGTCGAGGACCTGCTTTCGATTGAGGGCATGATCGCCCGCCTCTGCCCGAAGGCCCGCGTCGGCGTCGGACACGGCAAGATGCCCCCCGAGCAGCTCGAAAAGCTCGTCATGGACTTCATCTACGGGGAGTTCGACGTGTTGCTCTCGACCACCATCGTCGAGAACGGCATCGACATCCCCAACGCCAATACGATCATCATCGACAACGCCCAGAATTTCGGTCTGAGCGATCTGCACCAGTTGCGCGGCCGCGTGGGGCGCTCCGACCGCAAGGCCTATTGCTACCTCCTCTCGCCGCCCGACGAGCTCTTGTCGTCCGATGCGCGGCGGCGCCTGCGGGCCATCGAGGAGTTCTCCGACCTCGGCTCGGGCTTCAACATCGCCATGCAGGACCTCGACATCCGCGGCGCCGGCAATCTGTTGGGCGCCGAGCAGAGCGGCTTCATCGCCGACATCGGATTCGAAACCTACCAGAAGATCATGCAGGAGGCCATCGCCGAGTTGCGGGCCGAGGGACTGCAGGTCGCCGGGCTCTCGGAGGCCGAATCCGACGTCGTGGAGCGGATGCGCTTCATCGACGATGCACATATCGACATCGAAGTCGAGGCTTCTCTGCCCGACTCTTACGTCTCGCAGCAGGCCGAGCGCCTGAAGCTCTACCGCGAACTCGATTCCACGAAGGACGAGGAGGCTCTGGCGGCTTTCGGCCGGCGTCTCGAAGACCGCTTCGGGCCCTTGCCGCGGGCGGTGTGCGAGCTCCTGAACGTCGTGCGGCTGCGGTGGGAGGCGATCCGGCTGGGCATGGAGCGCGTCAAGGTCAAGAACGGACTGATGATCGTCCACTTCGTCGGCGAGGAGAATTCGCCTTATTACAAGAGCGACACCTTCATGGAGCTTCTGAAGCGCGTTACGCAGCATCCCGAGCGTTTCGTCCTCAAGCAGCACAATAATCGGCTGGCCATGACCGTTAGAAATATCAAGGACGTGGAGGCGGCCTACAAAACGTTGCGGGAGTTATGAATCTCATCGTCGACATCGGCAATACGTCGATCAAGTTGGCCGTCATGGATCGCGGCGCCTGCGTCGCCGAGCGGAGGACCGAGCGGCTTTTGCCCGCCATGCTCGACGAGTTGTTCGCTGCCCATGCCGTCGACAAGGCCATCGTCTGCTCCTCGCGGGGCGATGCCTCGGAGATCGTCGCCATGATCCGGCCGCGCGTGGAGCGGTTGGTGGAGTTCGCCGCTTCGACTCCCGTGCCCGTCGCCAGCGACTACCTCACGCCCGAAACGTTGGGCCGCGACCGGTTGGCCGCGGCCGTCGGCGCCGCAACGCTCTATCCCGGGCGGGAGGTGCTGGTGGTCGACTGCGGCACGGCCGTAACGTTCGATCGGGTCTCGGCCGATGGGCGGTTTCGCGGCGGCTGCATCTCGCCGGGGCTGCGCATGCGGCTGCGGGCGCTGCACGACTATACGGCGTCGCTGCCCCTGTGCGATATCACCGAGGACGAGGAGCTCGTGGGGCTCACCACGCGGCAGGCGATCGAGCGGGGCGTCATGAATTCGCTCGTCTTCGAAATCGAGGGTTACGTGTCGCGCATGCAGGGAAAAATCGACGGTTTATGCGTAATTTTTACCGGCGGGGATGCGAAATGCTTGGCGAAAAGAATTAAAAATACGATATTTGCAGATCGTAATCTGGTCTTTTGCGGATTGGATCGAATTTTAGAGTTCAATGCAAGTGAAGAACACCTTGAATAGACTGCTCGTCGCGGCGTGGTTGTCGCTCGTTCCGGCAGTCGTGTCGGCGCAGACGAGCAGCATCAACGCTTTCTCGCCCTACACGATGTACGGCATCGGCGAACTGACGACCCCCGGATCGCTGGCCATGCGTTCGATGGGCGGCGTGGGGGTGGCCGTGCGCAATCCCGGTGCGGTCAACATGCTCAATCCCGCGGCTTTCAGCGCCGTTCCGCAGAAGAGTTTCCTGTTCGGCTTCGGACTGGAGGGACAGAATTACTATAATTCCCAGAGCGACGGCGGCGTTACGAAGAAGTCGGCCTACAACACCTTCAACTTCCACGACATCGCCTTCCAGCTTCCCATCCACAAGCGCATCGGTCTGGGCTTCAGCCTCACTCCCTACAGTTCGGTGGGTTACCGCACCAAGTTCTACGGCGCCTACTCTCCCGACGATCCCGTATGGGGCAGCGTGGGCCCCGTGCTCTACTCCTACGAGGGCGAGGGCGACGTTACGGAGGTCAAGGCCGGCATCGGCTGGGAGGTCGCCAAGAACTTCTCCATCGGCATCGCGGCCCAGTATTACTGGGGCAAGATCGAGCGGTCGTACGTCGCGACGCCTACGTCGATCGTCGGCGACGGCACGTTCAATCCCATCGTCGGCGAGGGCGATTACACCATCTCGCGCTTCAAGGGACAGATCGGCGTGCAGTGGAACGCCGTGCTCAACTCCCGGCGGGCCCTGACATTCGGCGCCACCTACGATCTGGGCGGCGATCTGCGGCCCCGCAGCGAGGAGCGCATCTATACCTCCGATCTCTCCGGCACCGCGGTCAAGGGCGACTCCGTCGATCTGAAGCTCGTGCTGCCCGCACAGGTGGCTGCCGGCGTCTACTACCAGACCGCCCGGTGGGCCGTGGGCTTCGACTACGTCTACCAGAACTGGGGCGGCCGCAACAAGGGCATCGCCCGTACGGCGGCCGGCACTTCGGGCGGAAGCCTCGACGTCGCCTATACCGATACCCATACCGTCAAGTTCGGCGTGGAGTTTACTCCCAGCCGTTACGACGCCCGCAGCTTCCTCAAGCGTTGGTCCTACCGCGCCGGCGTCCGCTACGGCTCCTACAACCAGACTTTCGGCGGCCACGAATTGCAGCAGTACGCCGTTACGCTCGGTTTCGGCATCCCCGTGCACTTCTTCGGTTCTTCGTCGATCGACGTGGGCGTCGAGTACGGATGCCGCGGCTTCAACGTCGCCGAGCGCATCGGACTGGTGCGGCAGCGCTACTTCAAGTTCGCGGTGGGCTTCGCCCTCTTCGCGGGCAGCGAGAACGGCGAGTACTGGTTCGTCCGTCCCAAGTACGATTAAAACTACAAAACATAAACGATCTGCATCATGAAAAAGATTCAATCTCTGCTCGTTGCGGCCTGCTCGCTCTGCGCGGTCGCAGCGATGGCCCAGCAGGACTTCAGCGGGCCGCAGTATGCCAAGTGGGGCGATACGCCTGAGGAGCGCGAGAAAAATATTCTCAACAGCAACTTCCTCAAGGAGTCGTACGAGAACAAGGACTTCAATGCCGCTGCGCATTATCTGCAGGAGCTCATCAACAGCTGTCCCGGTGCTTCTGTGGCGATCTACCAGCGCGGCGCCAACGTCTACAAGAACAAGATCAACCGCGCCAAGAGCATGGCCGAGAAGAACATGTACATCGATTCGCTCATGCTCATCTACGACCTGCGTCTGCAGTATTTCGGCGACAGCCCCCGGCAGGGCGCAGCTTTCATCCTCGACCAGAAAGCCCGCGAGTACCTGACCTATCGCGCCGGCGACCGGGCCGGAATCCGCAAGGCGTTCCGTGCCGCCATCGAGGCGGGCGGTGCCGCCACCAACCCCGAAACGCTGGTCGCTTACTATAGCAACCTCTGCGACGACTTCAAGAATACCGACGAGGTAACGCCTGACGAGGTGATCGCCGAGTACGACCGCCTGCTGCCTTATTTCGGCGAGGATGCCGCCGAGTACAAGGGTCAGTTCGACACCGTCTTCGGCAAGTCGGGCGCCGCAAGCTGCGAGGCGCTGGAGAATATCTTCCGCGTCAAGTTGGAGGCCGATCCCGATAACGAGGAGCTGCTCGCGCAGGCCGTGAGCCTCATGTCGCGGCCCTCGCTCAAGTGCAACAGCGATTTCTACCTCGCTATCGCCGAAAAATATTACGAGGTGAGCCCCTCTGCCGGCTCCGCCATGTCGCTGGCTCAGGCTTTTCAGGAGCGCCGCGACTACACGAAGGCCACGCATTATCTCAACGAGGCGCTGGCCGTCGAGCAGAATCCCGAGAACCGTCAGGCGCTCTACGTCCAGATCGCTCTGGTCGAGTTGCTCGCCAACCACCTCCAGAGTGCCGCCGCCGCCGCCCGTGCGGCCCGCGACCTGAATCCCGAGGACGGCCAGCCTTACTTCATTCTGGCGCAGTGCTACGCTTTCTCGGCCGCTCAGTGCGAGGGTTTCGCCGGTCAGGCCATCTTTTGGGTAGCTTACGACACGATGACGAGAGCCCTTTCGTTGCTTCCCGCCGATTCGGACTACATCGCTCCCGCGCGCAGCTCGCTCGCCTCCTATCGCAATCACTTCCCCACTTCGGAGGAGTGCTTCTTCAACGAGGCGAAGGAGGGTTCTTCCTATACGGTTTCTTGCGGTCTGGCTGCCGGTCAGTCCACCACGGTCCGTTTCCGTTAATCGATCCTCCGGTCCGGTGGGCATGCCCGAACATCTGACGAAATACCTTTCGGTAGCACTTCCCGTTTTGGGAAGTGCTATCTTGCTATTCTCCTGCGAGCGGCCGGCTTCGGCCGATGCCGCCGCCGAGGAGCTGCGCATGACCGAGTACAGCGAGAACCTCTCGATCGTCAACTCCCAGAACGGGCGGCGTTCCTACCACTTCGTTACACCGCTGATGGAGGGTTATTCGCAGGCCCGCGAGCCTTATCGCGAGTTCCGCAAGGGGGTGAAGATCACCACCTACAAGGACGACTCCCTCTCTTCGGTCGATGCCGTGCTCACGGCCAACTATGCCATTTATTACGAGAAGCGCGAGCTGTGGGAGGCCAAAGGCGACGTCGTGGTCGAGAAGTCCGACGGCAAGACGCTCTATACCCAGCAGCTTTTCTGGAACGCTCGCACCAAGAAGATCTATTCCAACGTCGATTCCAAGATCGTGCAGAGCGGCGGCACCGACGTCTTCATCGGCGAGGGTTTCGAGTCCGACGAGGAGTTCCACGACTGGCGCTTCCGCCGCATGAAAGGGCGCATGGAGGTCGACGTGGCTCCCGCCGATGCCGATTCCACGGCCGCCGCGCGACCGACGGCGCCCCGGTCTTCCGGGCAAAACGGCGGCTTCGATTCGTCCCGGTCGGCTGCCGCCTCCTCCGCCGGCGTTAACGGCGGTTCCGAAAGGAGAGGCATACCCGAAAATTCCGGTACCGTCGAAAAGAAACCGCAGCCTGCCGATTCCCGGCGAACTTCCGATCGTTCCCGTACGCCGCTTCCGGCCGACGCACCTCGTCCCGACCGGGTCGAGCCGCTGCAGGTCGGCCCCGCATCGTTAGACCCCGCTCCGTAATGTTCACTTCCGTCATATTGATTCTCGTGATGCTGTTGTTGTCGGCATTCTTCTCGGGGATGGAGATCGCTTTCACCAGCAAGAATCGCCTCAAGCTGGAGATCGACCGCAAGCAGAGCCGCCTGTTCGACTACATCGCCGAGATATTCGCCCGCCACCCCGGACAGTATATCACCACGATCCTCGTGGGCAACAACATCGCGCTGGTCGTCTATTCGCTCTACATGTCGGTCCTGCTGCGCTCCGTGTTCTACGCATTGGGGTGGGAGCGCGTGGCGCACGAGGGTTCGGTAGCCGTCGAGACGGCCGTTTCGACGCTCATCATCATCTTCGTCGCGGAGTTCCTGCCCAAATCGGTCTTCCGCAACAACCCCAACTTCTATTACCGCGCGCTGGCGCCGGCGATCTTCTTCTTCTACCTCCTGCTCTATCCCGTCGCCCGACTCACAGCGCTCGTCTCCCACGGCATTCTCCGTCTGTTCGGCCGGCGGATCGTCGAGCAGGATGCGCCGGCGATCTTCAACCGCGACGATCTGGCCGCCTTGCTCGATGCCAACGGCGCCGAGCCGGGCCCCGATCCCGACCACGATCTGAAACTTTTCCAGAATGCGCTGGATTTCGCCGACTTGCGCGTCCGCGACTGCATGATCCCGCGCGTCGACATCGAGGCGGTCGATGCCGACGACACCACCGTCGAGCAGCTCACGGCCCGCTTCGTCGATACGATGTATTCGCGCATCTTCGTCTGGCGCGGCAACATCGACCACATCGTCGGCTACGTCAATTCCAAGAGCCTCTTCACGCGGCCCGAGACCGTCGCCGAGGTCATCATGCAGGTGAGCTTCGTGCCCGAGACCATGCCCTTGCAGCTCGTTCTGCAGAACTTCATCAAGCATCGTTCGAACGTCGCCGTGGTGATCGACGAGTTCGGCGGCACGGCCGGCATCATCTCGCTGGAGGACGTGCTGGAGCAGATCTTCGGCGAGATCGAGGACGAGCACGACGTGCCCGATCTGACCGAGAAACAGGTCGGTCCCGGCGAATACGTCTTCTCCTGCCGGCTCGAGGTGAAGTATCTCAATGAGAAATACGGTCTCGGCATCGAGGAGAGCCGCGAGTACGATACGCTGGCCGGCTTCGTCATCTTCCACTACGAGGGAATTCCCACGGCCGGCGAGACCGTCGTCGTCGGCGATCTGCAGCTGCGCATGTTGCGTACGACGCGTTCGCGCATCGAGCTGGCGCGGGTGAAAAAATTGTCTTGAAGCAGGGGCTTTTCAGAATAAAATCATTATCTTTGGCTGTTATTTTCCGCAAACAACGATAATTTACATTTCAATATGGCAAGTTTAAACACCTTACGTACCAAGTTCGGCATCGTGCTTTCGATCATCATCGCACTGGCCCTTCTGGCATTCATCCTTTCGTTGAAGACCGAGATGGGTTTTTCGGGCAACGATCCGAAGATCGGCGAGATCGACGGCACGAAGATCCGTTATTCGGAGTACTACGAGCTTTACGAGCAGGTCAAGGCCCAGAGCGGCGCTCAGGAGAGCGACGAGCAGCAGGCCGCCTTGCTCGCCAATACGACGTGGCAGGCCCTCGTGGCGCAGCACGTGCTGACACCCGGTTTCGAGAAGGCCGGTCTGCGCGTCTCCGAGCAGGAGCGTCAGGCCATGATCGCCGGCCGGCAGTATTCGCCGGTTTTCTATCAGGCGTTCGCCGATCCCCGCACCGGTTTCTATAACGTGGAGGTCGTCGGGCGTTTCCTCTCCGAGGCCGAGACGAATCCGCAGGCGATGACTACATGGAAGCAGCTCAACGAGCAGGCCCGTCTCGAGCGCGCCAGCCAGAAGTTCGGCGCGCTGGTTCGCGGCGGCGCCTATGTCAATTCGCTCGAAATCGCGCAGGGCGTCGATGCCGCCAACGACCGCTTCTCCGGCAAGTGGGTCGGCAAGCGTTATTCGTCGGTGCCCGATTCGCTCGTCGCCGTCTCGAACAGCGACATCAAGGCTTATTACAAGCAGCATAAGAGCGCATTCCGGCAGACTCCTTCGCGGTCGTTGTCGTACGTCGTCTTCGAGGTCGAGCCTACGGACGACGACTTGCTGGCTCTGGAGCACAGCGTGCAGGAGGTCGGCGCGAAGTTCGTCGCCGCCGAGGATGCGAAAGCGTTCGTGCGGGCCGATCGTCGCGGACATATCGCCGAGAACTACGTCTCGGCGGCTCAGCTCTCCGACGAGGAGGCCGCCGCGCTGATGGCCGGCAAAACCTACGGCCCCGTCCTGAAGAACAACGAGTGGACGATGGCCCGGGTTCTCGATTCGAAAACCGCAGCCGATTCGCTCGGCATCCGTCATATCGTGTTGCCTTATACCGAGGAGAAGCTGGCCGACAGCTTGTTGACCGTGATCCGTCGCGGTGCCGACTTCGGCGAGCTGGCCGCCCGCTATTCGGTTTACGACCAGACGGCCGCCAACGGCGGCGAGGTCGGCGTCCTGCCGTTCTCGGCGTTCACCGGCGAGTTCGTCGACGCATTGGCCGGTGCCAAGCAGGGCGACGTGGTGAAGGTCGCTTCGGGCGATGCCATCCAGTTGCTGCAGATCTATCGCGCCGGTCGTCCGACCCGCCACGTGCGGCTCGCTTCGATCACCTATCCCGTCGAGGCTTCGTCGGCTACGATCCGCGAGGCGCATAATCAGGCCCTTTCGTTTACGGTTAACGCCAAAGGTTCGATCGAGAACTTCAACGAGGCCGCTTCGGCTGCTGCGCTCACTCCGCGTGTCGCCGTGCTCGGTCAGGGCGAGCGGACGATCCGCGGGCTGGAGGATTCGCGCGACGTGGCCCGCTGGGCCTACGGCGCTGAGAAGGGCGACCTCTCGGAGATCTTCAAGGTCGGCAAGGATTACGTCGTCGCCGTTTTGACGGGCATCGACAACTCGGAGTTCACGCCCGTCGAGAAAGTTTCCGCACAGATTCGGGCACAGTTGCTCCGCGACAAGAAGTACGACTACATCCTCGGCGAGCTTTCGGGTTCGACGCTCGACGAGCAGGCCGCCAGCCTCGGTTCGCAGCCCGCCGAGTTCGAGAACGTCGTCTACAATTCCTATTACCTCGACGGCGCAGGCATGGAGCCCCGTCTGATCGGCGCCATCGCTTCGACGACCCAGACCGGTGCCGTTTCGGCTCCCGTCAAGGGCTTCAGCGGCCTCTACGTCTTCCAGGTCGACGACATCCGGCACGGCGAGGCTCAAACTCCCGAGGCCGAGCAGGCTCGGGCGCAGGCTACGGTCGAGAGCCGGGTTTCGCAGCTCGTCATGCCCGCCATGCAGGAGCTGGCCAAGATCAAGGATTTGCGCGGCCGTTATTTTTAGTCGCGTCGGTTCGCAGTCTCAAGCGGGGTACGGTGTGCGTGCCCCGCTTTTTTGCGGAATCCCGATACTCGGTGCAGATTCTGCAGGTTCCCAAGATAAAAAGCAGCTTCGACCCGGAGTGGCGGCGGCCTGCCGCTTCCGCCAGCGCGGTCCGTAGATTCAGCAATCTCCCGCCTCGCTAAGAGCGGGGTTTTATGGGGAAATGGAACCGGTTCTTTCTATCGAATCCGATCTCCCCTTATCCCCTCCCGGGCGGGTTTATATCCCAGCCTGCCGGAAAGCGCATTCTTTTCGGTTTTCATTCCAGCGATTGCTGCGATTTGTCAGCATCGGGCTTCCGCACCTTCCCGACGGGAGCCCTGACGAATGTCGGCGCACAAGGTCTCTGCTGGTCTTCTTCGGCTTCCGCTGCCGGCAGTACCACCGCAAGCGACCTGAATTTCAACTCGACGAACGTGAACCCGTCAAACGGCGACAACCGTGCCAACGGCTTCACTGTGCGCTGCGTCCAGCATCTGCGAGCTGCTTTTTTAAGGTAAAAGTAAAAACGATTATATACTCTGATGTACCAACCCTCAAGAAAGTGAATAGTTTCGGCTTTCCGACCGAAGTCCCCTCCGAGGAGGGGATTGCGTTCCGCTTCTGCTGTGGCGGTTCGGCAATCCGAGCAAGCTCGATTGCGCTCACCTGCTGCCGCAGTCTACGGGAGGGTCAGACCTGAATACGCGGCCTTTGGCCGCGAACTATAACGGTCGGATTTGAAAATAAGGGGCAATAAACACTGGTACATCAAAGTATATAATCGGGAAAGTAACCATCCGTCGCCCCGTACTTGCAGACGTAAAAAACAGGCGCCTCCGGATGAACGGAGGCGCCTGTTTGACAATAGGTCGCGGCTTTCGCTACTCTTCCAGCAGGATCTCGAGGATCTTGATGGCGGCCGTAGCGATCGGCGTGCCGGGTCCGAAGATGGCGGCGGCACCGTCGCGGTAAAGTTCGTCGTAATCTTGCGCCGGGATCACACCGCCCACGATGACGATGATGTCTTCGCGGCCCAGCTTCTTCAGCTCGGCGATGATCTGCGGCACCAGCGTCAGATGGCCGGCCGCCAGCGACGAGACGCCCACTACGTGTACGTCGTTCTCGACGGCCTGCCGTGCAGCCTCTTCCGGCGTCTGGAACAGCGGACCCATGTCGACGTCGAATCCGATGTCGGCATAACCCGTGGCTACTACTTTGGCGCCGCGGTCGTGGCCGTCCTGACCCAACTTGGCGATCATCACGCGGGGCTGACGGCCCTCTTTCTTCGCAAACTCGGCGCACAGTTCCTTCGCGCGCTCGAACGACTGATCTTTCTTCACTTCCGAACTGTAAACTCCCGATATCGAACGAATCACGGCCTTGTATCGGCCTACGACCACTTCGCAGGCGTCGGAGATTTCGCCCAGCGAGGCGCGTACTTTCGCCGCTTCGACGGCCAGCTCCAGCAGGTTGCCCTGCTTGGTCTTCACGCACTCGGTGATCGCCGCCAGCGCTTTCTTCACGGCCGCTTCGTCGCGGTTGGCGCGCAGTTCCTGCAGACGCTTCACCTGACTCTCGCGCACCGCCGTGTTGTCCACAGCCAGAATGTCGATCGGCGCCTCCTTTTCGAGTCGGTATTCGTTCACGCCGATGATCTTCTGCTCGCCCGAGTCGATGCGGGCCTGCGTGCGGGCCGACGACTCCTCGATGCGCATCTTAGGAATGCCGGTCTCGATGGCTTTGGCCATGCCGCCCAGCTTCTCGATCTCCTGAATGTGTCCCCAGGCCTTGCGGGCGATCTCCTCGGTCAGCGTCTCCACGTAGTAGGAGCCTGCCCACGGGTCGACCTCGCGGCATACGGAGGTCTCTTCCTGAATGTAGATCTGCGTGTTGCGGGCGATGCGGGCCGAGAAGTCGGTCGGCAGGGCGATCGCCTCGTCCAGCGCGTTGGTGTGCAGCGACTGCGTGTGTCCCAGCGCCGCACCCATCGCTTCGATCGCCGTGCGGGCTACGTTGTTGAAGGGATCCTGCTCCGTCAGAGACCAGCCCGAGGTCTGCGAGTGGGTGCGCAGGGCCAGCGACTTGGGATTCTTGGGGTCGAACTGCTTGACGATCTTGGCCCACAGCATGCGGGCGGCGCGCATCTTGGCGATCTCCATGAAGTGGTTCATGCCGATGGCCCAGAAGAACGAGAGGCGCGGTGCGAAGGCGTCGATCGACATGCCGGCGTTCACGCCCGCACGAAGATACTCCAGACCGTCGGCCAGCGTGTAGGCCAGCTCGATGTCGGCCGTCGCTCCGGCTTCCTGCATGTGGTAGCCCGAGATCGAGATCGAGTTGAATTTGGGCATGTTCTTCGAGGTGTATTCGAAGATGTCGGCGATGATGCGCATCGAGAACTCGGGAGGATAAATATAGGTGTTGCGCACCATGAACTCCTTGAGGATGTCGTTCTGGATCGTTCCCGACAGCTGGTCGAGGGTGCAGCCCTGCTCCAGACCCGTTACGATGTAGAACGCCAGAATCGGCAGCACGGCGCCGTTCATGGTCATCGACACCGACATGCGGTCCAGCGGAATGCCGTTGAAGAGCACCTTCATGTCTTCCACCGAGCAGATCGATACGCCGGCTTTGCCCACGTCGCCCACCACGCGCGGGTGGTCGGCGTCGTAGCCGCGGTGCGTCGCAAGGTCGAAGGCCACCGACAGACCTTTCTGTCCGGCGGCCAGATTGCGGCGGTAGAAGGCGTTCGACTCCTCAGCGGTCGAGAATCCGGCGTATTGGCGGATGGTCCACGGACGCATCACGTACATCGTCGAGTAGGGACCGCGCAGGAACGGGGCGATGCCCGCCGCGTAGCCGAGGTGTTCCATGCCTTCGAGGTCCTGAGCCGTGTAGGCACCCTTGACCGGAATGCGCTCCGAGGTGAGCCACGGCTCCGCCTCGCCGCATCCTTTCGCGGCGCAGCAGTTCTTCTGTGCGTCCGCGTCGTATTTCAGTTCCGAAAATTTAGCTCTCATAGTCAGATTCCCATTTCTTTAAGGTAGAACTTCAGTGTCTCCAGCACGTTGGACTTCACGTTGATGAAGTTCGTGATGCCCTGCGCTTCCAGTTCGGGGGCGCAGGCCGGGGCTCCGGCGACCACCAGAATGGCTTTGCCGCCCAAGAGCTCCTTCACTTTGGGCGCTGCTTCGGCGTAGTCGTCGTCCGAGGCGCAGACCACCACGATTTCGGCTTTCGACTCCAGCGCGGCGGCTACGCCCTCGCCGATCGACTGGAAGAAGGTGTTGTCTTGTACGCGGATGCCGGCGCAGGCGAAGAAGTTGCACGAGAACTGCGCGCGGGCCCGGGCCATCGCCAGATTGCCGCACGTGAGCATGAAGGCTTTGGGTTGCTTGCCCGAGCGGTCGACATGCAGGCGCATCTCCTCGAAGGCCATTGCACCGCGGTAGGGCGTCAGGACGTTGCCTTCGGCCGTCGTGCGGGCTACGGCGTCGGCCGTGATTTCGGCGGGCGCCACCTCGGTGAAGTTGGGATATTGGTTGGCGCCCAGAAGAATCTGACGGCGCGTCGAGATGTTCTTGTCTTTGGCTGCGGCCGATGCCTTGACTCGCTCCACGATCGTCCCGGCTTGGTAGGCTGCCGTGTAGCCGCCCTGTTCCTCGATCTCGAGGAAGAGCTTCCACGCCTCTGCGGCGATCGACTGCGTCAGGTTCTCGATGTAGTACGAGCCGCCTGCGGGGTCCACCACCTGATCGAAGTGCGACTCATGCTTGAGCAGGAGCTCCACGTTGCGGGCGATGCGCTTCGCGAATTCGGTCGGCGCCTCGAACGCCCGGTCGAAGGGCGTTACTTCCAGCGAGTGCACGCCGCCGATGGCTGCCGACATCGCTTCGGTCGTGCCGCGCAGCATGTTCACGTAGGGGTCGTAGACGGTCTGATTCCAGCGCGAGGTCTCGGCATGGATCATCATCTTGCACGAGCACTTCTTTTCGGGGTTGTAACCTTTCACGATGTTGGCCCACAGCATGCGGGCGGCCCGCAGCTTGGCGATTTCGAGGAAGTAGTTGGACGAGACGCTCAGCGAGAAGCGGATTTTGCGGGCTATGTCGTCGATGCCCAGCCCCGCTTCCGTCAGACGCACCAGATAGTCGTGTCCGGCCGAGAGGGCGAATGCCAGCTCCTCGACGATCGTCGATCCCGAGTTGCCGAAGATCTGCCCCGAGACGTTCACGACGCGGATATGTTTGTAGGCCGCGGTCTTGCCGATCAGTCCGGCGATGCGGGCGAAGCACTCCTTGCCGTCGGGCGAGCAGAAATCGCCTTTCGACGCGAGGCCTTTGACCAGCGGGTCGATGACGAAGGCGATGCGGGCTTCTTCTTTGGCCACGCCTTCTTTCTCGATCTTGGCCAGCACCAGATCGGCTACATGGCCGATCTTCTCGCCGCAGAATACCAGCTCGACGGCCGGCAGGTGGATGTCGCGCAGCAGTACGTCGAGGTCCGCGGCCGAGAAGTCGGCGCTGTCGATATGGAAGCCGAGCGAATCCACGCCCGTCCCGAGCAGTTGCAGCGCTTCGGCGTTGGCGGCGGCGGGATCCGCGACCGTTACGGTCTGGTGGATGCGCCAGCGGTTGTGGGCATGCGTTCCGCGTACGTAGGGGAACTCGCCTGCCTGCGAGCCCAAGAAGCGGAGTCCTTCGAGGTTCTCGGCGCGGTAGTAGGGCCGGACGTTGAAACCTTCGCCCGTGCGCCATACCAGTTTGCGCTCGTAGTCGGCACCTTTCAGGTCGGCCGCGATCACCTCTTCCCATTGCTCGGTCTTGACCGGCGGGAATTCGGCGAACAGCTTTTCATGGTTGGTATTTGCCATAATTATTTAGAGATTAGTAAGAGTTCGCATGAATAAGTAGCCAAAGGTATAAAATAAATGGCAATGCGGCAATAAATTGTTACAAAAATAACAGTGTTCCCCTCCGCCTGCCGTTTCTTTCCGTCCGCTCCTTTCTTTCTCTTCTGCTGTTTTTTCTGCCCGTCGGTCTTCGCCCGCACTCTTTCTTGCCCTCCTGCTCGCTCCTTTGACAGCAGCTTTTTCAGGCGCCGCGTGCCGTCGCTCCTTGTCCGCCCGCTCCCGCCGATTTTTTCTGCTATCTTTTCCCGGTGGCCCCTCCTCTCCGGCCGCCGGAAAATATGCGCCTTTCGGTTGAAAATTTTTCTGAAACACCTCAAAATTTCCCAAAATCGAAAAGTCGTAGATTTCGACCCATGTCCGAAAATCCGTGCTGTTTTTCCGGAAATAGCCTTAAAAATTCGGGATTATCATGAAAAATAGTCATTATTTTTCGGAAACGTGCAAAAAAAATAGGCGTTTTTCGGAAAAAGTGCGATTTTTGAAAAACAGGGAAACCGAAAAATAATTACCTTTGTCCCGAGCGGAAATTCTCTCGAAAACTGCAATCCCAACAAAACAGGAAACTATGTCGCTACTCAGATTCAAGATGGTCGATGCGGCCATCAACCACACGGCTGTGGAGCCGCCCGTACCCGCCGGCCGGCCCTCGGATTATTTCGGCGCAAAGGTCTTCGGCCGCGATGCCATGCGCAAATATCTCAACAAGAATACCTTCGATGCCCTTGTCAATACGATGGAGAACGGCACGCCGCTGCCGCTCGAAATCGCCGACGGCGTAGCGGCCGGCATGCGGCAGTGGGCGCTGGAGCACGGCGCCGACCACTATACCCACTGGTTCCAGCCCCTTACGGGCGGCACGGCCGAGAAGCACGACGCTTTTGCCGATCCCGACGGTCGTGGCGGCGTGCTGGAGGAGTTCTCCGGAAAGCTGCTCGTACAGCAGGAGCCCGACGCCTCGTCGTTTCCCAACGGCGGCATCCGCAACACCTTCGAGGCGCGCGGTTATTCGGCGTGGGACCCCGCGTCGCCCGCTTTCATCGTCGATACGACGCTCTGCATCCCCACGGTCTTCATTGCCTATACGGGCGAGGCGCTCGACTACAAGGTGCCTCTCTTGCGGTCGCTTTCGGCCGTCGACCGGGCCGCTACGGAAGTGTGCCGCTACTTCGACAAGAACGTGCAGAAAGTCTACTCCTATTTAGGTTGGGAGCAGGAGTATTTTCTGGTCGACGAAAGTCTGTGGGCCATCCGTCCCGATCTGGTGTTGACCGGCCGCACGCTCATGGGCCACGAGTCGGCCAAGAACCAGCAGCTGGAGGACCATTATTTCGGCGCCATCCCCACGCGCGTCATGGCTTTCATGAAGGAGCTCGAATACGAGTGCCTTCTGCTGGGTATCCCCGTCAAAACACGACATAACGAAGTGGCGCCTAATCAGTTCGAGCTGGCTCCCGTCTACGAGGAGGCCAATCTCGCCAACGACCACAACCAGCTCCTGATGACTATCATGGACAAGATCGCGCGACGCCACCGCTTCCGCGTCCTGTTGCACGAGAAGCCGTTCAAGGGGATCAACGGCTCGGGCAAGCACAACAACTGGTCGCTCGGTACCGATACGGGCGTCAACCTGCTGGGCCCCGGCAAAACCGCGTCGGAGAACCTGCAGTTCATCACTTTCCTCGTCAATGTCATCTCGGCCGTCTACAAGCACAACGGTCTGCTCAAGGCTTCGATCATGAGCGCCACGAACGCCCACCGACTGGGCGCCAACGAGGCGCCCCCGGCCATCATCTCCACCTTCCTCGGGTCGCAGGTCTCGGCCGTGCTGGATAAGTTGGCCGCTTCGAAGGGCGACGATGCCATCCGCTTCGACGCCCGCAACGTCTTCAAGATGAGCGGGATTTCGCATATCCCGACCTTGCTGCTGGATAATACCGACCGCAACCGCACTTCGCCCTTCGCCTTTACGGGCAACCGCTTCGAGTTCCGTGCCGTGGGGTCTTCCGACAACTGCGCCGAGGCGATGATTACGCTCAATACGGCCGTGGCCGACGAGCTCACGCACTTCAAGCAGGCCGTCGACGCCAAGATCGAGGCCGGCGCCAAAAAGGAGAAGGCGATCTACGAGGTCCTCAAGAAGATGATCAAGGATTGCCGTCCGATCCGCTTCGACGGCAACGGTTACTCCGACGAGTGGAAAGCCGAGGCCGCCCGCCGCGGACTGGACTGCGAGACCTCCACGCCGTTGATCTTCGACCGTTATCTCGATAAGGAGTCCTTGAAGATGTTCGGCGACATGGGCGTCTATACGAAGGTCGAGCTCGAGGCCCGCACCGAGGTGAAGTGGGAGACCTATACCAAGAAGATCCAGATCGAGGGCCGGGTCTTGGGCGATCTGGCCATGAACCACATCGTGCCCATCGCCTCAAGATACGAGGCTCTGTTGTTGGACAAGGTCTACAAGTTGCAGCAGATTCCCGAATTGAAGTCGTCGGCCGACATCGCCCTCATCAAGAAGATTCAGGACCACACGACGGCGATCCAGAAGCTCACCGAGGAGATGATCGAGGCCCGTAAAACGGCCAACCGCATCGAGGACCAGCGCAAGAAGGCGATCGCCTACCACGATTGCGTCGCCGGTTTCTTCGACGAGATCCGCCACCACATCGACAAACTGGAGGAGATCGTCGACGACCAGATCTGGCCGCTGCCCAAGTACCGCGAGTTGTTGTTCATCCGGTAAGTCTTTCGTATAGGACAGAAAAGGCCTGCGATCCGAAGATCGCAGGCCTTTTTTCGAGGCAGGCGGGAGGTCGGGGCTCGTCGGATTTCCCGGTTTTTCCGGTCGTTTCAGCGCCACGGCTGCCCCGGCATAGAAGGTTTCCCGGCCTCTTCCTCGCCCTTTCGGAACTTATTCCACGCGGAACGGATGGCTTTCGCCCGATGCCGAGTCGCCGGCTACCCACAGTAAGAAGTCGCCGGGTTCTACGACATACTCCATGTCGCGGTTCCAGAACGCCAGCTCTGCCACGGGCAGTTCGAAGCGCAGGTGCTTCGTCTCGCCGGGGGCCAGCGCCACCCGTTCGAAACGCTTCAGCTCCCGTACCGGACGCACCACCGAGCCTACCAGATCGCGCGTGTAGAGCTGGGCGACTTCCGTTCCCGGGCGCTTGCCCGTGTTGGTCAGGTCGAACTCCACGACGATCGTGTCCGCCATGCCGAATTTCGGTTCGTTGAGCGTGATGTTGCCGTATTCGAAGGTCGTGTACGAGAGACCGTAGCCGAACGGGAAGAGGGGACCGTAGCCCGTATCGAGGTAGTAGGAGGTGCAGCCCAGCGACGTCTGCCCGGCGTGCAGCGGAATATCTTCTATCAGCGTCTCCGTGCCGTTGCAGGGGCGGCCCGAGTTGTTGTGGTTGTAGTAGAACGGGGCTTGCCCGGCGTCGCGCAGGAAGGTCATGGGGCTCTTGCCCGAGGGGGTCGCCTTACCGCGGATCAGGTCGGCGATCGCCGCACCGCCCATCGTGCCCGGGTGGAACGAGTAGAGCAGGGCGTCGCAGTTCGCAAGGTCGCGTTCGATGGTCAGGGGACGACCCGCGATCACCACCGCGACCACCGGTTTGCCGCTCTTGCGTACTTCGGCGATCAGCTCGCTCTGGGCTCCCTGCAGATTCAGACGCGAGAGCGAGTGGGCTTCGCCCGAGAGGATCGCCTCTTCGCCCACGCAGACCACCACGGCATCGGCCCGTTTGGCCGCCGCCCGTACGCGGGCGAAGTCGCGCGTGTCGTTGTCGCGGCTGTAGCGCAGGCCCGGTTCGTAGATCACCTTGTAGTGTTCGCGCAGCCCTTGCAGCGGCGTTACGGTGTGTTCGGGTTCGCAGTCGAACGACCACGTGCCCAACTGGTCGTAGGGCGCATCGGCCATCGGGCCCGTTACCAGAATCGTCCGGGCTTTCTCCAGCGGCAGGACGTTCTTGTCGTTCTGCAGCAGAATCGCCGATTCCGCGGCGCTCTGCTTCGCGGCGGCCAAATGCTCGGGCGCATAGACTTTCGTCCGCACGTTCTCGACGTCCACATAGGGATTCTCGAAGAGTCCCAGCCGGAATTTCAGCCGCAGGATGTTGCGCACGGCGTCGTCGATCGTCTTTTCGGAGATCCTGCCCTCTTCGACCAGTTCTTCGATGAAGGTGATGAATCCGAACGACATCATGTCCATGTCGACACCGGCGTTCACCGAAAGTTCCGTGGCGTGCTTGAGGTCTTTGGCATAGCCGTGGGCGATCATCTCGCCCGACGAGTTCCAGTCGGTTACCACCATGCCGTCGAAACCCCATTCGTCGCGCAGGATGTCGCGCAGCAGGAAGTCGTTGCCCGTCGAGGGGATGCCGTCGATCTCGTTGAACGAGGTCATCAGGGTCAGCGCTCCGGCGTCGACGCAGGCTTGGAATGCCGGCAGGTAGGTGTTGCGCAGCGAGCGCTCCGAGATCATCGTCGAGTTGTAGTCGCGACCTCCTTCGGCTGCTCCGTAGCCTGCAAAGTGCTTCACGCAGGCGGCCATCGAGGTGGGATCGGCATAGTCGTCGCCCTGATAGCCGCGGACCATCGCCACGCCCATCTGGGCATCCAGATAGGGATCTTCGCCCGAGCCTTCGGCCACGCGGCCCCAGCGGGGATCGCGCGCTACGTCGAGCATCGGCGAGAAGGTCCAGCGAATGCCCGATGCCGTCGCTTCGACGGCCGCCGCGCGGGCTCCCTGCTCCACCAGCAGGGGATCGAACGTCGCGGCCAGACCCAGCGGAATCGGGAAGATCGTGCGGAATCCGTGAATCACGTCGCGGCTCACCAGCACGGGGATGTGCAGGCGGCTCTCTTCTACGGCCGCCCGTTGCACGGCGTTGATCTCTTCGGCGTCCACGCAGTTGAGTATCGAGCCGAGTTCGCCTTTGGCGGCGGCTTCGGTCAGGTTGTAGCCGCCGGACACTTGGTGCATCTGCCCGATCTTTTCGCGCAGGGTCATCTGCGCGAGCAGGTCGTCGACCTTGCGGTCGATTTCGGTTTTCGGGGCGCAGCCGCAGGCTGCGAGGGCTACGAGCGCTCCGAGAACTATTTCGCGGAATGGTTTCATTCGGAAAGGGTTTTTAGGTTATTCGATTTTCTTGAATACGCGTACGTAGTCCACTTCGTAGGTGGCGGGCAGGCACGATTCGTCGATGCCTTGCGCTCCGCCCCAGTCGCCGCCCCATGCAAGGTTGAGCTTCAGGTAGAACGGATTGTAGAAAGGCCACGTGTCGTAGTTGCCTTTTTTGTCGTTGACGAAGCGGAAGTGTTCTTCGCCGTCGAAGTAGAAGATCAGCATCTCTTCGGTCCACTCCACCGCGTAGGTGTGGAACTCTTCTTGGGCCGTCGGCAGCAGCAGTTCGTGGGTCTTCTGCGTTCCGATCGAGTGGTTGTAGGCGTTGCAGTGGATGCTCGACGAAACGTAGTTGGGGTTGTATCCCACCTCTTCCATGATGTCGATTTCGCCGTCGCCGGGCCACGTCTTGAAGTTCTTGGGCATCATCCAGAACGCGGGCCACGTGCCTTTTCCCGAGCAGAGTTTCAGCCGGGCTTCGAAGTAGCCGTAGGTCCAGCCCTCGAGGGTGTTCATGCGTACGGAGCGCACCTTGCCGTCGATCTTCTTGGCGATGATCTTCAGCGTGCCGTTCGATACGAGGGCCAGCTTTTCGCCTTGATACTGGCCTCCCGAAACATAGTCTTGCAGTTCATGATTGCCCCAGCCGCCGTCTCCGGTCTCGTACCACCACCGGTCGACGGAGGGCAGCGATTCGCCCGAGGCGTTGAACTCGTCGGCCCATACCAGCCGATAGCCCGCCGGCGTGGGGATCTCGGATTCGACGTATTCGGCTTTCTCCGGTTTCGAGAATCCGTCGCCCGCTTGGAAGCCGGTCCAGACATGGATTTTCCGCAGATCGGGATTTCCCGTCGCATCGAACGTCGTCAGCGACTGTTGGTTGCGGATATCCAGTTCCGTCAGCCGGTTCCCCGAGCAGTCGAGGTATGCGAGCTTCGTAAGTTCGGTCAGGTCGAGTTCCGTCAGGTCGTTGTCCGAGCAGTCCAAGTAGGTGAGCTGCGGGAATATCGTGTTCAGCTCGGCCATCGAGCGGATGCCCCGGCCCGATGCTTCGATGCGGGTTACGGCCGCCGCCTCTTTGGTGCTCAATATGCCGTCGCCGTCGGTGTCGTAGTTCTCAAGTAGATAGGTCAGGAATGCAGGATCGGCGATCTCGACCGCTTCGACTTGATAGTGTTGCTTCACGGGCAGTATTTTCCGATCGTTGCCGATGCGGAATACCAGATTCGTGGTGCGGGCTTCTCCCGTTTTGTTTTCGTCGACGGCAACGCGGATCTCCGAGGTGCCGGCCACTCCGCCGCTCGGGGCCACGCGGCACCACGACGTATCTTCCGATACGACGCCCCAGTCGGCCGTGGCCGTTACCGCGATTGCTTGCGTCGCGGCTTGGTCGGTGAGCGTCAGCGTCTCGGGCGAGAAGGTCAGTTCGCCGCTTCGGGCGGCTGCGGGATCGTCGGCTCCGGAGCAGGCGCCTGCCAGCAGGACCGTCGCCGCAAGGATGCTCGATAACATGCGTTTCATGATTTGAAGCGTAACAGGTTGGTTCGAAAACAGCAGGGCGAAGCCCCGGTCGGAGCCTCGTCCCGCTGGTTGATGATTATTCCATTTCGGCAACTTGGTGCTCTTGGAAGATGATCTCCTTGATCGTCGCCACGGTGCCTGCTTCGCAGCCGCCGAAGTCGAGTACCAGCTGCAGTTTCTCGATATCTTTGCCGGAGAAGTTCGCAGCCTTGTAGACGAACTCTTCATCGGCCGTTACGGCATGACGGCCGTCGAAGTAGAAAATGCCGTCGTCGGCTGCATCGACCAGTTTGATCGTTACGCCGGGATGATCTTTCGTGCAGGTGATCGAGATTCGGAAATCGTAACGTTTGTCGGCGCTCGACGACATGTCGGTGGTGAACTTCACCTGACCCTGCCACTGATCGGAGGTCGCGTCGTTCATCGTGATGACGTAGGTGGTGCCCTCCTGCTCGAAGTCGGGATCGCCGATCTGTGCCCAGCCGGCATCGGCGAACCAGAACGTCGGCGACATCGTCGTCTTGGGCCACATGTTGGCCGCCGATTCGGGATCGAAGAGCGTCGGACCTACCGGCTCGGCCGCCTCGACCGACATGTCGAGCGTGCCGCCGTTGTCCACGAACGTGAAGGTGTAGAGACCCGCCGTCGCGCCGTCGGTGGCGATGTTGCCGTTGTCTTCGGGAATGTCGAACAGACCGTTTCCGTCGATCGTGCCGTACTTGTCTTTCGTCCATTCGACGCCCCAGTTGGCTTGTCCGAAGACCTTGATCGAACCGCCTTCGGCCTTCATGTAGAGGGTGATGCGGTAGGTCTTTTCGTCGATGCGGGCGCAGGGCAGGGCGTTTTCGGTCGTCCAGCCGATCAGGTTCGACAGCGAGGGCTTGCCGCCGCCGTCGCCGATGATCCAGAGGTCGCCGTTGTTGTCGTAGGTGGCCGGCTCGCCGTTCTTGAGCGGGAGCACCTTCAGCCACTTGCCGTCCCAGATCACGCGGTATTCGCCGTCTGCAGCCTTGAATTCCAGCGTCGAGGCGTCCACGTAGTCGAAGAAGTCGGGATCCACCCAGATCGCCGTGAGGTCGATGCCCTTGACCGGGATCTTGTCGCCCTGTGCGAGCCCGGTCTCCACCATGCCGTTCGCGAAGCCTACGCCGTTGAACGACGTGTCGGCTTCTTCGCCGTTGCTCATCGGCACGAAGTTGTAGTGCCATGCGATCGAGCCGTCGTCGATGCACATCTTGATTTCACGGCGCAGCGCCGACGTCGAGGTCTCGAGCAGTTTGTAGCGCGGCGTGTCGAGCGCGGCCTGATTGGGAATGTACGATACGTTGACTCCCGGGTCGAAGCAAAGGTAGATCTCTTCGATGCCGGCGTCGTTCCAGTTCTGTTCGAACCGGTACTGCGCGTCGAACTTCTCGATGGGGGCCATGTAGTCTTCGCCCTCTTTCTGGAGGTATTCCGGTTTGTAGCCCGATCCGGCGTTGACGTAAACCATGCCGTCTTCGCCCGGATCGTAGGTGTAGGTGCCGTCGGCGCTGAAGGTCATCACGTCGTTGTAGAGGCTCCAGTCGGCCTTTTCGTTGGCTGATGCCGACCACCAGTTCAGGCCGTCGCCGCCGCTCTCGCCGCAGCCGAAGTGGCCCGCCGCGGAGGAGTTCCATACCCACTCCTGCGTGCCGTTGTTCGAAATGGCGTTCTTGTAGGGCGTGTCGTTGAACGGATCGCGATAGGTGTTCTCGAGCGAGAATTCCACCACCTGCGAGCCTATCGAGATGCCGTTGCCGTTGTAGGCCTTGACTTCGACGCTGTGTTCTCCGGCATCGCGGAAGCGGAGCCGGAGTCCGTTCTGGGCATAGGCGTACTTTTTGTTGGCTGCTCCGTCGATCTTCTCTTCGCCGAAGATCCACATGGGGATCATGCCCTTGTTCTCCAGATTGAAGGTTACGTAGTTGGTCTCCTGATCGACTTCTATGCGGATGTCGAAATCGGAGGCTTGGGGCAGTCCGTTGACGTCGGGTTCAGGGTAATCCGTCGTACAGGCGGCCGCCAGAAGCGGCAGCGCGAGTGCGGACGCTATGTATTTCCAAAATCTTTTCATATTCGGTAACGTTTTTTTTGACGATGACTGTTAGTAGGCGTTCTGCTGGATGCCGGGATCCTTGTCGACTTCCGACTGCGGAATGGGCCAGTACTTCTTCGACTCGCTCCAGTCGACTTGGCGGTATTCGTGATTGGCGGCGGTCAGCACCGTCTGCGCCAGCCCGCTGCGCACCAGATCCCAGTAGCGCTTGCCTTCGCCCACGAACTCCTTGTGGCGTTCTTCGATGATGTCGTTGCGCGTTGCGCCCGTCGCCGTGCTGTGGGCCCGGTCGCGCACCTGCTTCAGGTAGCTCGAGCCGTCCTGACCTAACAGCACCGACAGCTCGGCTGCGTTGAGCAGCGTCTCGGCATAGCGGTAGATACGTTGGTTGTTGCCTTGATTCATGTTCGCATCGCCCAAGTAGCCGTGGTTGTAGTTCACGCGTCCGGCGTATTTCAGCAGGAAGTAGCCGGTATCTTGCCAGCGGGCATCGTAGGAGGCTTTGGGGTTGGTTTCGGCCACGTACTTGTCCCAGTTCAGAATGCCTCCGTCGCGGCGGATGTCGCCCTCGTCGTACATCTCGTAGGCCGATGCGGCTACCGGACCGAATCCCCAGCCGTCGGCGAACGTGTTGTCGTTCTTGATGCCCGGGATTCCGATCAGAATCGGGTAGATCGTGCCGCCCGTGGCGATGGGAGCGTCCCAGCTGCGTACGCCGCCTTCGGATATGTAGTTCACTTCCCAGATCGATTCGCTGTTCCACTCGCCGCTCTCCAGCCAGATCGAGGCGAAGTCGGGAACGAGCGAGTACTGGCCGCTCTCGATGATCTCCTTCATGTAGCCGAGCGCTTTCTCGTAGCGCGTCTCGTCGTTCTGATACATCACCGCTTCGGCGTAGAGCATGTAGGCCATCGCCAGCGAGATGCGGCCTTCTTCGCCGCCTGCGACCTTCATGGAGAGCGCCTCCATGTCGATGGCTTCCTCGATGCGGGTTACGATGTGTTCGTATACCTCGTCATGACCTAACTGCGCCGCCACGTAGGGGGCCTCCAGATTGCGGTCGTAGTAGGGGATGTTGCCCCAGAACTTCCAGAGAATCGTGTAATAGTAGGCTTTCAGAATGGTCGCTTCGGCCTTGTAGCGGGCTTTGCGGGCGTCGCTCATGCCGGGGACGTGGTCTATGTTTTCCAGTACGTGGCACGTGCGGTTGATGCCCGAGTAGGCGATCGTCCAGATCTGGTTGCAGCAGTCGATGGCCGTGGCCGTGTAGTAGTGGGCTTTCACCAGAATGGGCTGGTCGCCTTCGTTGCTGCCGCCGCAGTAGATGTCGTCGGCCATGATGTCCGAGACCATGCAGAGGTTGTCGTACTGGTAGAAGTAGTCGAACCACTCCAGCGGATCGTATGCGGCCGTGAGAGCCTGATACATGCGATCTTCGTTGATGAAATATTCGTTGATCGGCTCGGAGCCGTTGTGTTTCACGGTGATGAAGTCTTCCGTGCAGGCCGAAAGTCCTACCGCGGCGAGCGTACCGAGCGCTATGATTGTTTTTTTCATGATCGTCATTCGTTTTTCAGGTTTAGAACGTGAGGTTTACGCCGACCGAGAAGGTGCGCGACTGCGGATAGACGCCGCGGTCGATGCCGATCTCGGTTCCGAAGCTGCCGTTGCCGCCCGTTACTTCGGGATCGCAGCCCGAGTAGTCGGTCAGCGTGAAGAGGTTCTCGGCCTGTACGTATACTCTCAGACGCGAGATGCCGGCCTTGCGGGTGATGCGTTGCGGCAGGGTGTAACCCAGCTGTACGTTGCGGGCGCGCAGGAACGAGCCGTCTTCGAGCCACAGATCCGAGCTGCGGTAGTTCTCGTTGGCCGAGTCGTAGGTGAAGCGCGGGTATTTGTTGGTCGAGCCTTCGCCCGTCCAGCGGTTGAGGATCGTCTTCGGGAGGTTGATGTAGTAGAGGTCCGTACGGCGCGTAACGTTGAATACTTCGCAGCCGGCCTGACCTTGCAGCAGGATGTTGAGATCCAGACCCTTCCATTCGAATCCCAGATTCAGGCCGAACGTCCAGTCGGGCATGCCCTTGCCGATCTTCGTGCGGTCGTCGTCGTTGATCGTGCCGTTGCCGTCGACGTCCACGAAACGCACGTCGCCGGGCTGCGCTTTGGGTTGCAGCAGTTCGCCGTCGGCGTTGACGTAGGAGTTCACTTCATCCATGTTCTGGAAGATGCCGGCGGTTTTCCAGCCGTAGAAGTAGGGGAACGGCAGACCCACCACGCCGCGCGTCAGCTGGCCGATCTTGTGGCTCGCACCGTAGAGCGCCGGATTTTCGCTGCCCAGATAGGTCAGTTTGTTCTTGTTGTAGGTCGCGTTGGCCGATACGTGCCATTTGAAGTCGCCGCGGCCGTCGCGGTATCCCAGCTCCAGCTCGACGCCCGAGTTCTTCATGTCGCCGATGTTGCCGATGGGGGCCGAGTCTCCCGAGTAGGAGGGCACGGGCATGTCGAGGAGCATGCCTCGGGTCTTCTTGTCGTAGTAGTCGATCGAGAAGGTCAGCTTGTTGTTCAGGAACGCCAGATCGAGACCCACGTCTACCTGACGCGACTCTTCCCACTTCACGTCGGGGTTGGCCAGTCCCGAGGGCTTCGCGCCGATGGCGATCGATTCGGTGGCCGTGGCGCCCGAGCCGAATACGTAGTTGTTGCCCGAGTTCATGTAGACGGCATAGCGGAAGTCGCCGATGTTGTCGTTGCCGTTGATACCCCACGAGGCGCGGAGCTTCATGGCCGAGAGCCAGTCGACATCGCGCAGGAAGGCTTCGTTCTTGATGTTCCAGCCGGCCGATACCGAGGGGAAGTTGCCCCACTTGTTGTTGGCTCCGAAGCGGCTCGAACCGTCGCGGCGGATCGTCGCTTCGATCATGTAGCGTTCGTCGTAGTTGTAGGATACGCGGCCGAAGTAGGATGCCAGCCGGTAGGGAATCGAGTTCCAGCTGCCCCAGCCGTTGCGGTCGCCGTCGGTCCGCTGACCGAGGGTGTTGTTGACCGAGATCTTCCACGTGTCGTAGGGGTACATCAGGCCGTTGGCTTCGGCACCGACGTTCATCGACGACGACGAGAGGGCCGACTGACCCAGCAGGATGGCTACCGAGTGCTTGCCGAAGGTCTTTTCATAGGAGAGGACGTTCTCCACCTGCCACAGCAGCGAGCGGTTCATGCTCTGCCATGCGCGGGTGGCGTAGTTGGTCTTCTCGACGACCGATTCGTTTCCGTCCTTGTCGTAGGTCGTGTTTTCGGTTACCGTGTCGTAGGCGTAGTTCTTCGACGAGAGGAAGTATTGTTGCGCGTAGCCGTAGCTGCCCCAGAATGCGAGGTCGATGCCCACCGACGAGCGGAACTTCAGTCCGTCGTAGATCTGCAGCTCGGCGGCGAAGTTGCTCACGAACTTGTCCGTGTGGTACTTCTCGCCCGGCAGTTCGAGCGATGCCAGCGGGTTGGTCTGTTCGTTGTAGATCGCACCGTCGGCGATGGTGTAGGCGCGGCCGTTCTTGTCGCGGATGATATGGTCGTAGCCGTCAGGGTAGAGGGTTTTGTAACTCTCTTCGGTCGCGGCATCCGCGAAGATCGGTTCCAGCGGCGACATGCCGATGGCCGAACCCAGCGGCGAGCCGTATTCCGAGTTGGTCGACACGCCTTTCGAGAGGATGCGCGCATAGGAGTTCGAGGTCTGGAGCGTCAGCTTGTTGAGCCAGTCGCGCTCCTTCGTGCGGTCGAAGATCGTTACGCCGATGTTGGCGCGCAGGGTGATGCGTTCGTAGTTCGAGCGGTCGAAGTTGCCGCCGATGATGCCTTCGCGCGAAAGATATCCGGCCGAGAGGGAGTAGTTCACGTCGTCGGTGGCTCCGCTGATCGTGAGGTCGTGCTTCATCACCGGGGCGTTGTCGTTGAAGATGGCGCCCACCCAGTCGGTTCCTTTGCCGAATGCGTAGGGATCTTCATAACGCGGTGCGGTGCCGCTGTTCACGGCGCCTTCGTTCATCATGATGGCGTATTCGGTGGCATCGAGCACTTTGGGCTTGCGCCACGGGCTCTGCCAGCCGTAGGAGAAGTCGTAGCTCACTTTGGCGCCGCCCTTCTCGCCGCGCTTGGTGGTTACGAGGATCACGCCGTTGGTCGCACGGGCTCCGTACACGGCGCCCGAAGCCGCATCTTTCAGTACTTCGATGCGTTCGATGTCGTTGGGGTTGAGGTAGTCGATGCCGCCCGAGATGGCCAGACCGTCTACAATATATAAGGGCTCCGAGTTGTTGATCGAGCCTACGCCGCGGATGCGCACCTGCGAACTGGCGTCGGGCGCACCCGAGGTCGTCGTTACGGTAACGCCCGAGGTCATGCCTTGCAGCACGTTGTCGATGCGGGTCTGCGACTGGCTCTTGAGCTTGTCGGCCGTGATGCTCGAAATCGCAGCCGTTACGACGCTCTTCTTCTGCGTGCCGTAGCCCACTACGACGATCTCGTCGATCGCGGCCGTATCTTCTTCGAGTACGATGTCATAGTCGGTTCTTCCCCCCCCCACGGTGATCCGCTGGGGTTCGTAGCCGAGGTACGTTACGATCAGCACGGCATCGTCTGCCGCCGTGATCGCGAACGAGCCGTCGATGCCGCTCAGCACGCCGAGCGCGGTCCCTTCGACTGCGACCGCCGCGCCGATGATCGGCACGCCCGTCGAGTCCTTGACGGTACCCGTTACTTGTCGGTTCTGTGCGAAGGCACTCCCCGACGATGCCATAATCGCGAAGATTAGGGCGATCTTGAAAGTCAAGGTTTTCATAGGCTTTTGTGATTGGTTTAGGTGAGTATGGTGTTTTTTTTATCGCTTCCGACCTGATTTTCCAATTTATTTAAAATATGCGGGCCGTTATTTCGCGTACTTCAAAAATAATCATTTTGCGCCGATCTGCTCTTCTCGTCGCGGAATAAATCGTCGGAATATAATTGAAAAATCATTTAGTATGCTTGTATTCAATATTTTGTAGCTTTTCTTTGGGGCGAAAAAGTGGATGTTTCCCGTTCCGCTTCCCGCCTCCGATTTCATAAAGTGGAAATAAATTTTTTTATAATTTCATAATTCGTTGATTTTCAGTAGTTGTTTCGATCATCTCACCTTAAAAAAAGTGGATAAAGCTGGAGCTTTTCTCTCCCTTCGGGCTTCTTTTTCGCCCCGAAATCGGACGATCCGATCTTTTTACAGATGTTCGATTCCGCGACGGTAGAGGAGCAGTTCTTCTTCGCTCAGCCGGTCGAGTGCGGCATCCAGTTCGCGGAGCATGCGGGCCCGGTCTTCGGGCAGTCGGCCCAGCAGCGGCACGGTGTTCGAGACCGTGTGCCCCATGATCGTGGCCGGGAGGGTCAGTCCGGCAAGGAAAGCGCGCAGTTCTTCGATCCGTTCGCGTTCGGTAGCTTCTTCGAAGCGCCCGGCCGCCACGTCGACCGCCAGCGGCGCCTCCGGGAAAAGCGTCAGCGAGACGATGCCTATGATGTAGGGATGCAGCCGGTTGAAGAGCGCTGCCGTGGCTTCGGCCGCACGACGGCCGTTGCCGGCGCCTGCCAGCCCGGTCATGTAGGTCAGGTAGTACTCGATGCCCGCTTCGTCCAGACGCCGGCATTGCTCCAGCGCATCGCTCGCCGTCCAGCCCTTGTTCATGAACTCCAGCGTGGCCTCGTCGCCCGTTTCGGTGCCTATCGAGAGCCCCGTTACGCCGCGGGCCCGCAGGTCGCGCAGTTCTTCGTCGCTCTTGGCCGCGATGTCCGTGATGCGGGCGAACATGCCGACGGTCCGTACTTTGGGCAGGTGGTCGCGGATGCGGTCGACGAGCCGCACAAGGCGTCCGTAGCTCAGCACGAACGGATTGGCTCCCACCAGAAAGACGCGCCGTGCGCGGGGTTGGTGGCGGGCGATCAGCCGCAGGTCGGCTTCGATCTCTTCGGCACTCGACAGGCGGAATCGAAGATCGCCGTAGAGCGTGCAGAATTTGCAGGCGCGGTGCGTGCAGCCGACGGTCGCCTGCAACAGCACGGAGTGGGCTTCGTAGGGCGGTCGCCAGACGGTGCCGGTGAAGTGTTGTTGTTCCAAGTCTGTCATGATTTTCAGTGTGATTGATTTTGTTGCGTATCGCAGGTGCGGGCCGCAGCCTCCCGGCGCGGAGGCCCGCAAGCGTGCCTCGCAGGCTGCGGCAAGAAGATGGAATTTTCGTATTTTTGCAGCTGCAAGATAACCCCGATTCCGGGTCCGAACAAGAACGCACACGGCTGTCGGTAACTTACGCCGGCATCAGTTTCGGTGAGCCCGAAGTCGTTGCAACGACAAAAAAAATGAAGAAAAATTCCGACAGACCGCCTTTGTCGCCGGCATGCGCCATGATCGGGCGCCTCGGCAACCGGTGGGTGTTGCTCGTGCTGCTGACTTTGCACGAGCGGGGCGTGTTGCGTTTCGGCGAGTTGGGACGTGCCGTTCCCGGCGATGTTTCCGAACGGATGTTGGCCTCTACGCTCCGCGATCTGGAGCAGGCAGGATTGGTGGCGCGCACCGTTTGGCCCGAGGTGCCGCCGCGCGTGGAGTATGCCCTCACGCCGAAGGGCGAATCGTTGATGCCGGTGTTGACGCCTTTGTTGAGGTGGGCTGAAAAAAACGCCTGAACCGAAAAGTTCAGACGTTATTCTCGTGAAGAGGTCGGGCGTTGTTGTGTGAGAAAGTAGCCCTCCCCCTGCGAAAAGTCAGGGGTTCTTGCGTACCGGAAGCCGTTCCCACAGCCACTCCGGAATCAGCCGCCACAGAAAGACCAGCAGGGCGTAGCGGCGGTCGATGACCGCGCGGCGTTCGCCTCGCACGAGTGCCCGGAAGATGCGCCGGGCTACGGGTGCGGGTTGCATGAGTAGCGGATAGTCGTCGCCCGAGAGCAGGGGTGTGGCTACGAATCCGGGGCGGATGTCCGTGAAGCGGATGCCGAGCCGTTCCATGCGGGAGAGTTGCGCCAGCGCGTCGACGTAGGTGTTTTGCAGCCGTTTGGTCGCCGAGTAGGCCGGTGCCGACCCGAGCCCGCGCGTGCCCGCTACGGAACTGATTACGGCGATGCGGCCACCGCCGTGCGCACGAAACCAGCCGAATGCCGCCGTCAGCATGCGTACGAATCCCTCGCCGTTGGTGCGGAGCGTCTCTATCTCGATGTCGGGCCGCAGCTCGGTGTTGCGTTTGCCGATGCCCGAGGCATGGAAATAGATCTCCATGCCGCCCATGCGGTCGATCAGTTCCCCGAGCCGTTGCGGGGCGTCTTCGCCGGTTACGTCGAGCACCGCAGTCTCCACCTGTTCCGGGGCCAGCGCCCGGAGCCGTGCCAGTGCTTCTTCGTTGCGGCCCGCCGCTCCCACGCGCCAGCCCGCCGCAAGGCAGAGCCGGGCCGTTTCGAATCCCAGCCCCGAGGTGGCTCCTACGATGACGATGCGTTTCATATGCGGTCGGTTTTATCCGGATTCCGAACGCCGGCCCCGGCCGGCCCCGATCGGCTCCGGCCTCCGGCTCGATTCCCGGTTACTCCTCTTCTTCTTTCTGCGCGGCTTCTCGCTTCTTGCTCCGCGGCAGCGCAAGCATGTCGCGCACGGCTTCTTCCGGTAGTTCGTCCGAGGCGATGCGTAGCAGGAAGTGGGTCTTATTGTGCTTTTCGCCCGAGGTGTAGGCTTGCACGAACTCCCAGCCGCGGCTCGTCATGTAGTTGAGCGCCTGAATGCCCGAGTTGAACAGGTATGCGCGGCCTTCGGCGTCGTTCAGGATTTCGTAGCGCCAGTATCCTATTTTTTGCCCGACGTCGAATATCACGCTGTTGCCTCCGGTAACGGGCAGGTGGGAACAGACGATTTCGCAATAAAGATAGTCGGGTATGCGGGCCGGCAGCCGTTCGGGCGACAGCAGATCGTCCTGCGCTTGCAGCGGGAGAGTCCCGAGCAGTCCGAGCAGCATCGGAATCAGTTTTTTCATCGTCGCTTCTTTTATTTTGCGGGTGCGCACTGCACGCATTCGATGCCCACCTTGCGCAGAAGATCGAGCCCCTCTTCCGAGCGGTAGTCTTCGTCGTAGACCACACGCCGGATGCCGGCCTGGATGATGAGCTTCGAGCACTCCAGACACGGTGCCGCCGTGATGTAGAGCGTCGATCCGTCGCAGTTGTTGGCGCTTTTCGCCACTTTGGTGATGGCATTCGCCTCGGCGTGCAGCACATAAGGCTTCGTGTGCCCGGTTTCGTCTTCGCAGACGTTCTCGAAACCCGAGGGGGTTCCGTTGTAGCCGTCCGAGATGATCATCTTGTCCTTGACGATCAGGGCGCCCACCTTGCGTCGCACGCAGTAGGAGTTTTCGGCCCAGATGCGGGCCATGCGCAGGTAGCGCATGTCCAGCTGGCGTTGTTTTTCTTCGTTGTAACCCAAAACGATGGTTCGTAATTAAAAATGAAAAATTAAGAATTAAGAATTTTACGATTAAGTGAGAGCAGAAGCTGTCGGAGGTGGGTTCTGCCGAGCGAGAGTAAAATCAAACCCTCGAAGAGGGATTAATTATAAATCAATGCGTCGGCATCTCCGGGTCTCCGTTTTTCAGAAAAGAGCGACTGCCCGGACAACTCTACCATTTTTAATTTTTCATTCTTAATTTTTAATTGGCTGTCAGAGCCCTTTCCCGTGGCAGTTCTTGTACTTCTTGCCCGAGCCGCAGGGGCAGGGATCGTTGCGGCCGACTTTCTTTTCGGCTTGAATGGGCATGGGTTTCTGCCGTTCGCCCTGCCCGGCTTGCGCCGCCGCCTGCATGCGCGAGGCCTGCAGTTTGTTGACGTCTACTTTGGCGCGTTGCTGACGCTCCCGCTGCACCGTCTCGGCATTTTGGTCGCGAACCGGTATGTAGGCTTTGTTCAGTACGGAGAGTACGTCGCGGTTCACCTTGACCAGCATTTTGGAGAAGAGCCCGAACGACTCGAACTTGTAGATCAGCAGCGGGTCTTTCTGTTCGTAGGTGGCGTTCTGCACGCTTTGCCGCAGGTCGTCCATCTCGCGCAGGTGTTCGCGCCATGCGTCGTCGATCGTCGTGAACATCACCACTTTCGAGAATACCTTGTAGATCTCCGCACCGTCCGAGTCCTTGCATCTTTGCAGGTTCACCGGAACGTTGTATCCCAGATGACCGTCCGTGATGGGGAAGTAGATGTTCGAATCCAGCTGGTCTTTCTTGTCTTCGTAAATGCGTTGCATCACGGGGCGTACCGTGTCGGCCACGGCTTTGGCCCGGCGGGCGTAGGCGGCCCGAAGATCCGCCACGATCAGTTCCGTCAGTTCGTCGTCTTTGGCATGGTCGTAGGCCGCTTGGTCGAACGTCGGCTCCACGGCTACTTCGCGGATCAGTTCGAAGCGGAAATCTTCGAAGTCGATGCCGCGGTGCGTCTCCACGAAGTCGGCCGCGAAGTCGTACATCGTGTTGTTGAGGTCGATCTCGACCCGCTCGCCGTAGAGGGCGTGGCGGCGGCGCGTGTAGATCACTTCGCGCTGCGAGTTCATCACGTCGTCGTACTCCAACAGACGCTTGCGGATGCCGAAGTTGTTCTCTTCGACCTTCTTCTGGGCCCGTTCGATGGCTTTGGTCATCATGCCGGCCTGAATCACTTCGCCTTCCTTGAGTCCCATGCGGTCCATCATGGCGGCGATGCGGCCCGAGCCGAACAGACGCATCAGGTCGTCTTCCAGCGATACGAAGAACTGCGACGATCCCGGGTCTCCCTGACGGCCGGCGCGGCCGCGCAGCTGGCGGTCCACACGGCGGCTTTCGTGGCGCTCGGTGCCGATGATCGCCAGACCGCCCGCCTCTTTGACTTCGGGCGTCAGCTTGATGTCGGTACCGCGGCCCGCCATGTTGGTGGCGATGGTTACCTGCCCCGAGCGGCCCGCTTCGGCCACGACTTGCGCCTCCAGCTGGTGTTGCTTGGCGTTCAGGACGTTGTGCTTGATTCCGCGGAGCTTGAGCATGCGGCTCAGGAGCTCCGAGATCTCCACCGACGTCGTACCCACCAGCACCGGACGGCCTTCGCCCACCAGCCGCACGATCTCTTCGATCACGGCGTTGTACTTCTCGCGCTTGGTCTTGTAGATCAGGTCCTGACGGTCGTCGCGGATCACCGGACGGTTGGTCGGGATCACCACCACGTCCAGCTTGTAGATCGACCAGAACTCCGAGGCTTCGGTCTCGGCCGTACCCGTCATGCCGCCCAGTTTGTGGTACATGCGGAAGTAGTTCTGCAGGGTGATCGTCGCGAAGGTCTGCGTCGCGGCTTCCACCTTGACATGTTCTTTGGCTTCGATGGCTTGGTGCAGTCCGTCGGAGTAGCGGCGGCCCTCCAGAATGCGGCCCGTCTGTTCGTCCACGATCTTCACCTTGTTGTCCATCACCACGTATTCGATGTCTTTCTCGAACATGGCGTAGGCCTTCAGCAACTGGTGTACGGTGTGCACGCGTTCCGACTTGACGGAGTAGTCGTTGATTACTTCGTCGCGCTTCTGTGCCCGTTCTTCGGCCGTCAGGTCGCTCTTCTCCAGCTCGGCTACTTCCGTGCCGATGTCGGGCAGGACGAAGAATCCGTCTTCATCGAAGTATTTCGAGAGTGCTTCGTGTCCCTTGTCGGTCAGCTCCACCGAGTTGAGTTTCTCGTCGATCACAAAATAGAGGTCGTCCGTGATCTCGGGCATGCGGCGGTTGTTGTCTTGCATGTAGACGTTCTCGGTCTTCTGCATCAGCGCCTTGATGCCTTGCTCCGAAAGGTATTTGATCAGGGGCTTGTATTTCGGCAGTCCCTTGTGCGTGCGGTAGAGCTTCACGCCGCCCTCTTCGGTCTTGCCTTCGGCGATCAGCCGGCGGGCTTCGGCCAGCAGCGCCGTTACCAGATTCTTCTGCAGGTTGTAGAGGTTCTCGATGGCCGGGCGGTATTGCTCGAACATCTGGTCTTCGCCTTTGGGCACGGGACCCGAGATGATGAGCGGCGTGCGGGCGTCGTCGATCAATACCGAGTCCACCTCGTCGACGATGGCGAAGTGGTGCTTGCGCTGCACGAGGTCTTTGGGCGACGAGGCCATGTTGTCGCGCAGGTAGTCGAAGCCGTATTCGTTGTTGGTGCCGAAGGTGATGTCGGCCATGTAGGCTTTGCGGCGGGCGTCGGAGTTGGGCTGCGTGTCGTCGATGCAGGCTACCGACAGTCCGTGGAATTCGTACATCGGGCCCATCCATTCGCTGTCTCGCTTGGCCAGGTAGTTGTTCACCGTAACGAGGTGCACGCCTTTTTTGGCCAGTGCGTTGAGGAATACGGGCAGCGTCGCCACCAGCGTCTTGCCTTCGCCCGTGGCCATCTCGGCGATCTTGCCTTTGTGGAGCACCACGCCGCCGAACAGCTGTACGTCGTAGTGTACCATGTCCCACTTGACGTCGTTTCCGCCGGCCAGCCAGTGGGTGGCGTAGAGGGCCTTGTCGCCTTCGATGCGGACGAAATCTTTGGTCGCAGCCAGTTCGCGGTCGAAGTCGTTGGCCGTTACTTCGACGGTTTGGTTCTCGGCGAAGCGGCGCGCCGTGTCTTTCATGATGGCGAACGCTTCGGGCAGAATCTCGTCCAGCTTCTCTTCGATGCGGTCGTCGATGCGCTTGGTGCGGTCGTCGATCTCTTTCGAAATCTTCTCTTTTTCGTCGAGCGTCGTCTCGGTTTTTTCGAGCTGCGCGCGCAACTCGACGATGCGGGCTTCGTCTTCGGCTATGTAGTCGGCGATCGCCCGTTTGAGCGCTTCGCTGCGGGCTCGCAGTTCGTCGTTCGTGAGGGCCGCGATCGTCGGGTAGACGGCCTTGATTTTTTCAAGATAGGGTTCGATCTCCTTGCGGTCTTTGTCGGCTTTCGAGCCGAAGATCATTTTGATCAGACTGGCAACTATATCCATGGGTCTTTGTTGTTTGCGAAGTTTCCGCAGCGCGGAATCCTACAAAAGTAGTGTTTTTCTTTCTAAAACGCAAAAAACGAACCCCGGCAATTTCGTGCCGGCATTCTCCTCAGGAAAAAACGGCTTGCAGATGCTGGACGCAGCGCACGGTGCGGGCGTAGGCGCGGCCGCCTGTGCCCTCGGACTCCACGCTCCCGGCGCTGAAAGCCAGGAAGGTGCCATTCGCGCTGCTCGCCGCAGCCGGAGCGGAGGACCAAAAACGGGCCTCCGTGCCGACAGCCGTCAGAGCTCCCGTCGCGAAACCGCGGTAGCCCGAAGCAGGCGCATAAGAGCGATCGCTGGAATGAATGCCGCAAAGAGCGCGGCAATTAAGAATGAAAAATTAAAAATGAAGAATGAAGAATTATTCGAGAGGGCACGAAATATCGGGCATCTATAATTATTCATTATTAATCCTCCTTCTGAGGCTTGACTTAATTGTCTCAGGCTTTCCGGCAGACTGGAATATACACCGACCTTAGGCTCGGTTTTTCGAAAGTCCCTTTCTTAAAACCGGCCTCTTAGGCCGGGGATCGCTGAATCTGCAGACCGCGCTGGCGGGAGCTGGGCAAAAGCTCCCCGCCACTCCGGGCCGTAGCTGTTGTTTATAAAGATTCCGGACCGATCACAGATCGAGCCGGTAAAGATAGGATTCCCGGTCCGGGTATACGTAGGCGATCGGCAGTTCGGATTCGTTGATTCGATGGAATCCCGCTCGTTCATAGAACGCATGGGATTTCGTCGCCACGGCCGGCGTGTCGAGGAGGATGTGCCGCAGGCCCGTTCGGCGGGCATGTTCCAGCAGACGGTCGTAGAGAGCCAGTCCCACCTTGCAGGAGCGGTATTCGGCGCGGACAAAGAATTTTTTCAGAATGCCCCATTCCGCGTCATGCTTCATCAGCCCCAGCGTCCCGACCACGTAGCCGTCGTCTTCGGCAATCCAGAAATCTCCGCCTCCCTGTATGTAGTTTTTTCCGATGTCCAGCAGATCGGGTTGTTCCGCAAGCGAGAGGTCGATTTTCGCTTCCCGATTTTGAATGTCGAGTATCAGACCGATCGCCGCATCGCGGTCTTCATCCCTATATCGCCTCACTTCCATGTCCGGCCGTATCGTCGTTTCCGAAAGCGAGGGTGGAACCGTCGGAACGATCCCACCCTCGTCGCTTGCCGCAGGTTATTTCGCCAGCTCCTGCCAGATCAGGGCCGAGGCTCCGAGTATCGCGGCGTTCTTGCTCTGAATGCCGCTGGGCAGCAGCTTGACTTTGTTCTTGAAGGTGAACATCATGTTCTCTTCCATGTACCACTGCGTCGGTTCGAAGATCAGCTTGCCCGCCTTCGAGAGACCGCCGAACAGGAAGATCGCTTCGGGCGACGTTACCGTTACCACGTCGGCCAGCGCGCGGCCCAGCATCTCGCCCGTCAGGCGGAACGCTTCTTTGGCAATGGGGTCGTCTTGTTCGGCCGCCACGGAGATCATCGAGGCGTCGAGGTCGCCGAACGCGATGTCGCGCAGCTTGCTCGGGGCCGTCATCGTGGCCATCAGTTCGAAAGCCGTGCGTTTGATGCCCGTCGCCGATACGTAGGTCTCCAGACAGCCGCGGCGGCCGCAGCCGCACTGACGTCCGCCCCGTTCCGCGCAGACATGGCCGAACTCGCCCGCGAATCCGTCGTGGCCGTAGATCATCTCGCCGTTGGCCACGAATCCCGAACCCAGTCCCGTGCCGAGCGTAATCATCACGAAGTCGCGCATGCCTTTGGCGTTGCCGTAGACCATTTCGCCGATCGTCGCGGCATTGGCGTCGTTGGTCATCACCGTGCGCACACCTTTAAAATAGTTCGATATGTCTTGCGCCAGCGGGAATATGCGTTGACTTTCGTCGCCGCTCTCGCCTTGCGGGAATACCCACAGGTTCACCGGATGTTCGATCGTGCCGCGGTGGTAGTTGGCGTTGGGAGCTCCGATGCCGATTCCCGAGAGTTCGTATTCGAACGAGAGGCTGTCGGCCAGCGCCCGCATCGCGTCGCACAGGTCCCTCACGTAGGCGGGGTAGTCTGCGAAGTGGGGGTATTTTTTCGTCGAGATGACCGATTCGGCGTAGAGATCGCCTTGTTCGTCGACCAGACCGAACGCCGTGTTGATGCCGCCGATGTCGATGCCGATAGCGAGTTTTTTCATGGTTTTCAAGTTGAGCGGTTGTTATTTGTCGTAAAGTTAAGGTAAAATTCGGCAACTTCAAAAGTTTTTTTCTATTTTTGGCGCGAATCCATAACCTGAATGACCATGAATCCGAACGAACGGTTGCATTCGTTGATCGAAAACTACCTGGCGCAGGCCGAGTTTCCCGCCGAGCCGGAGTTGCTCTACGCGCCCATCGCCTATTCGCTCGCCGGCGGCGGCAAACGGCTGCGGCCCATGTTGGTGTTGCTTTCGCATGCCCTTTTCAACGACGACGTGCAGCAGGCCCTGCCTGCCGCGGCGGCCGTCGAGGTGTTCCATAACTTCACCTTGTTGCACGACGACATCATGGACAACGCGGCCATCCGTCGCGGCAAACCTTCGGTCCATGCCAAGTGGGGACAGAACGTGGCGATCCTCTCGGGCGACGCCATGCTCATCTACGCCTACCGCCTGCTGAACGGCCTGCCGGCCGCCCGGCTGCCGCAGGTGCTCGCCACTTTCGATACGATGGCGCTCGAGGTGTGCGAGGGACAGCAGTACGACATGGATTTCGAGCGGAAGCAGAAGGTCTCGGTGGTCGAATACATGCACATGATCGAACTGAAGACTTCGGCCTTGCTGGCCGGTTCGGTGCAGATCGGGGCTTTGTTGGCCGGGGCTTCGGAGGAGGACTGCCGCAAATTGCGGCGCTTCGCCGTCGAGCTGGGTCTGGCGTTCCAGTTGCAGGACGACTTGCTGGACAGCTACGGCGACGAGCGGCTGGGCAAGGCCATCGGAGGCGATATTCTGGAGGGTAAGAAGACCTACCTCATGGTTACGGCTATGAGCCGGGCCGACGAACCTCTGCGCGAGGAGTTGCGTTCCTTGTTGGCCGACGAGCGGATGGAGCCCGCCCGGAAGATCGAGGCCGTGAAGGCTGTCTACGATCGCCTCGACGTGCCCCACCTGACCGAGCAGCAGATCGAGCTGCGTTTCGAACGGGCCCTCGCTCAGTTGGATACGCTCTCGGTCGATGCGGCCCGCACGGCTCCCTTGCGCGAGTTCGCCGCCGGACTGATGGGCCGGAAAAAGTAAATTAAAAATTAAGAATGAAAAATTAAAAATTTCCTGCTCACCGATTGCTACAATATTTGTCGTCGTATTTTCAATTCTTAATTTTTCATTTTAATTGCCTAAGCAAACCATGCGACGCAGCGACATAGAGATCATGGCCCCCGTCGGGTCCTACGAGGCGTTGGCGGCGGCCATTCAGGCCGGTGCCGACTCGGTTTACTTCGGCATCGGGCGGCTCAACATGCGTTCGGCTTCGGCCGCCAACTTCACGCCCGACGATCTGGCAAGGATCGTCGCCACGGCCCATGCCGCCGGGCTCCGGGCCTACCTCACGGTCAACACCGTCGTCTACGAGGAGGAGATCGCGGAGGTCCACGAGGTCGTCGACCGCGCGAAGGCCGAGGGCATCGACGCCATCATCGCCACCGACATGGCCGTCATCCTCTATGCCCGGCGCATCGGCGTCGAGGTCCATATCTCCACGCAGAGCAACATCTCCAACTCCGAGGCCGTCAAGTTCTTCTCGCAGTGGGCCGATACCGTCGTGCTGGCGCGGGAGCTGACGTTGGAGCAGGTCGCCCGCATTCGCCGGCAGATCGTCGAGTGCGACATCCGGGGTCCGCGGGGCGAGTTGGTCGAGATCGAGATGTTCGCCCACGGGGCGCTCTGCATGTCGATTTCGGGCAAATGCTACCTCTCGCTCTTCGAAACCGGCTGCTCGGCCAACCGCGGGGCCTGCCGGCAGCTGTGCCGGAGAAAATATACCGTCTCCGATACGGAGAGCGGCGCTGCGCTGGATATCGACGGACAGTATGTCCTTTCGCCCAAAGATCTATGTACCATCGACTTCCTCGACCGGTTCCTCGATGCCGGGGTCCGCGTTCTGAAGATCGAGGGCCGCGCCCGCGGCGCCGAGTACGTCAAAAGGGTGGTGGAGTGCTACGACGAGGCCTTGCGCGCCATCGAGGCGGGTACCTATACGCCCGCACTGGCCGCCGCCCTGAAGGAGCGCCTCGGCACGGTCTTCAACCGCGGTTTCTGGGAGGGTTACTACGCCGGGCGTCCCGTCGCCGAGCATAGCCTCCGTTACGGTTCTTCCGCTACGCGGCGCAAGGTCTACGTGGGTCAGGTTACCAACTTTTTCAAGAGGTTGTCCGTCGCCGAGGTCTCGGTCGAAGCCGCTCCCTTGCAGCGGGGCGAGGAGATCTTTTTCATGGGCCCGACCACCGGGGTCGCCGAACAGCGGCTCGAAGAGCTGCACGGACCCGACGGATCGCCCGTCGACTCCGTCGTTCAGGGACAGCTGTGCGCCATCCTCACGCCGGGGCTCGTCCGTCGCGGCGACCGGCTCTACAAGTTCGAGGAGACGGAGTAGCGCGCGAATTTCCGGTGCGTGGCCGAAGCGTTCGCGGCGTCGTTCCGGCCGCTCTCGCACGCACGGCAGCCCGGACTGGCTCTCCGCGAGGCGGTCGTTTCGAATCCGTAGCGGGCGGCGATGCACCGCATCGTTCCGGGCGGAATTCCGTACAGAACGATTCCCGATAAAAAAGGTGCGGCGGCTCACTAATCTCTCGGACTTGTTATGGCAGTAACGGGTCTCTTGCCGCCGCACCTTTTCATTTCCCGGATCGGGTCGTCCGTCGTTCGTTTCCCGTCGGACGCACTGCGCCCCGACGCATGGAGGAGAGCTCCGGCTGCTTCCGGCTGCAAATAGGTGGCTGAATAAGTTTCAACGAGTTCGGTCGCCCAATCCGCGGGGACTTCCCGACATCGAATCGATCCGGCAGGTCTTCTGACTTGCTCCGGTTCCGAAGCCTTCCCGGTCCTTGCGCGGACCAGTGGCTGAGATGTTCGGAACTCCGGGGAGCTTCACAGCAGCGGGACTGTCCGGGATTTTCACCCGATTCCCTTTTCACCCGCTCCCCCGTCGGGGGTGCGGGCACCGGATCTGAGGACAAAGATAGCGTTTTCTTCCGATTCCGGTGTTTCGCGGCGCGTGTTTTTTTTCGGACGGCTCCGTTTTTTTTCGCTCCCGGGCATTGCGCAGGGCCCCTCCGGGCGGCCCGAACTTTCCGACGCAGAACGGTGCCATGTCCGGATCGCCTTTCCGGAGGCCGTGCATTCCCGCTCGTGCCGGAAAATTATGCGGATTTGTTTGGCCGGGGAGATAAATTCACGTAAATTTGTCCTTTTAAAGATACCGGTTCCCGAAACCGGACGATTCCGAAATAATATTGGATATATGAATCATAAGTTTCTGATCCTCTTTTTCGCGATGTGTTTTCTCGCCGGCGGGGCGCAGGCCCAGATGACCGACGAGCAGATCGTGGAGTACGTGCAGCAGGGCATCACCGCCGGCAAGAACGAGCAGCAGCTCGCCCGGGAGCTGCTCATCCGCGGCGTTTCGCAGTCGCAGCTCCTGCAGCTCAAAAGCCGTTACGAGGCGGGCGGGCTGGACGGCATGCTCGGCAGTTCCTCGTTGTCCGGCGCCGCTTCCGCCGGCAGCCGTTCCGCCGCAGGACTGCAGCGGGGCGACGTCTTCCGCAACGTCTCCGACGAGGAGCCCGAAACGGTCATGTCGGCCCGCATGGGCGGCAACGCGATGCAGGGCATGACCGGGCAGATGCCGGGCATGACGATGAATGCGATGTCCGGTCAGACGGGGCTGGCCGATCCTTCCTTGTCGGGGGCCTACGGCGTCGATCCCTACGGCGAGTACGGTTATTATCTCAACGCCCGCGATACGGTGGGGCGCCGCCGCGTCTTCGGCCGCAGTTTCTTCAGCGGCCGGACGCTCACGTTCGAGCCCAACGGCAACATGGCTACGCCGCAGGATTACCGGCTGGGTCCCGGCGACGAGGTCATCATCGACATCTGGGGCGCCAACGAGGACAACATTCAGGAATACATCTCGCCCGAGGGCAACATCATGGTCGAGGAGATCGGTCCCGTCTACCTGAGCGGGCTGACCGTCCGCGAGGCCGGCGACCGCATCCGCAACCTCTTCGCCCGCAAGTATGCCGGCGTCTCGGGCGAGGAGCCCGAGTCTCAGGTCCGCGTCTCGCTGGGGCAGATCCGTACGATCCTCATCAACGTCATGGGCGAGGTCGAGGTGCCGGGTACCTACCGGCTATCGGCTTTCTCGACGGTTTTCCACGCCTTGTATCGCGCGGGCGGCGTAACCGATATCGGTACGTTGCGCAGCGTCGAGGTTCTGCGGGGCGGGCGCCGCATCGCCGAACTGGACCTCTACGACTTCATCTTCTCCGGCAAGTTCGGTCAGGAGGTGCGGCTGGAGGAGGGCGACATCGTGCTCGTGCGGCCCTACGAAAAGATGGTCGAGGCCAAAGGCAAGTTCCGGCGCCCGATGTTCTACGAGTTGCGGCAGGGCGAAACCTTGCAGCATCTGTTCGACTATGCCGCCGGATTCGCCGGCGATGCCTATAATAAAGAGGTGCGCGTGGTCCGGCGTTCGGGCCGCGACCACGAGCTCTTCTCCGTTCCCGTGGAGCATTTCGCTTCTTTCGAGTTGAAGGACGGCGACCGCATCGAGGCCGATTCCGTCTTGAGCCGCTACGCCAATCGCGTCGAGGTGCGCGGTTCGGTCTATCGGCCGGGTTTCTACGAGTTGGGCGACGACGTGCATACGGTCGGTCAGCTGATCGCCCGGGCCGAGGGTTTGAAGGAGGATGCTTTTCTGGCTCGCGCGTTGCTCTACCGGGAGTGCGACGACTTGTTGTTGAGAATGGTCGCCGTCGATCTGGCGGGCATCGTTCGGGGCACGACGCCCGACGTCGAGCTCAAGTGCAACGACGTGCTCGTGATCCCGAGCCGGCACGAGCTCACCGAGCTGGGCGGATTCACCATCAGCGGGCAGGTCGCCAATCCGGGTACCTATCCCTATGTGGAGGATATGACGTTGGAGGATCTGATCCTGCAGGCGGGCGGTCTGCTCGACGGCGCTTCGACGGTGCGCGTGGAGGTGGCCCGACGGTTGAAGGACGCCGAAAGCACCGACAATACCAACGATTTGGGCGAGGTCTTCACGTTCTCGCTCAAGAACGGCTTCGTGGTCGACGGGAAGCCGGGTTTCCGCTTGAAGCCCTTCGACGTGGTCGCCGTGCGCAAAAGTCCCGCCTATCAGGAGCAGCGGTTGGTTACGGTGGACGGCGAAGTGCTCTTTTCGGGCGAATACGCCTTGTTGCATAAGAACGAGCGGATCTCCGATCTCGTCATCCGCGCCGGCGGCGTAACGAACGACGCCTATATCCGGGGCAGCCGCCTCACGCGCCGCATGAACGAGGAGGAGAAAGCCTTGCGCGACGACGTGCTGCGCATGGCCAAACTCGACTCCGGCGCCGATTCGCTGAACGTGGAGAAGCTGCAGGAGAGCGATACCTATACCGTGGGCATCGAGCTGGAGAAGGCGTTGGAGAATCCGGGTTCGGACTACGACGTCGTCCTGCGCGAGGGCGACCGGCTCTTCGTTCCCGAATACGTCAGCACGGTGAAGATCATGGGCGAGGTCATGCGCCCCAACACGGTGCTCTACTCCAAGAACATGAAGTACAAGGATTATATCGATCAGGCCGGAGGCTATGCGTCGCGCGCCAAGAAGAGCCGGACCTACATCGTCTACATGAACGGCATGATCTCCCGCAAGAAGAACCGCATCGAACCCGGCTGCGAGATCATCGTGCCCCGCAAGCGCGAACGGGCGGGTCTGGGCGTAACGCAGATCATGGGTCTGGCTACCTCGGCCGCTTCGCTGGGTACGATGGCCGCCACGATCGCCAATCTCTCAAAATAAACGCGCAGGATGAAAAACGAGATGCAGGAAAATACCGCACGGCGGGCCGACGGGGAGGAGATCGACGTGCTGGAGCTGGTCCGGAAAGTGTGGGCCGAGCGTAGGTTGGTGATGCGCTGGTGCGGGATCGCCGCGGTCGTCGCGGTGATCGTCGCTTTCAGCATCCCCAAAGAGTATACGGCTACGGCGGTGCTGGCGCCCGAAACGTCGTCGAACAAAAATTCGCTCGGCGGATTGGGGGCGTTGGCCAGCATGGCCGGCATCAACATGGGCAACATGGCCGATGCCGATGCCGTGAACCCCGATCTCTATCCCGACGTGGTGGAATCCGTGCCTTTCGTCATCGAGCTCTTTCCCGTCGGGGTCGAGACCGTTCGGGGCGATCTGAAGACCGATCTCTTCGACTACCTGAAGCACCGTACGCGCCGACCGTGGTGGGGCGTCGTCGCTTCGGCTCCTTTCAAGGCGCTGGGCTGGGGCATGTCGCTCTTCCGCGGGAAGAAACCCGAATCCGACGGCACGAACGTCGATCCTTTCCGGCTCACCGAGGACGAGGACCGCATCGTCGAGGAGCTCGGGCGTCGGGTCGCGGTTACCGTCGACAAGAAGACTTCGTTGGTAACGCTCTCGGTAACCATGCAGGATCCGCTCATCGCGGCGACGGTGGCCGACACGGTCATGCGCAACCTGCAGACCTACGTTACCGACTACCGCACCAACAAGGCCCGCAACGACCTGAAGTTCACGCAGCAGCTCTACGACGAGTCGCAGCGCGACTACTACTCCGCGCAGCAGCGTTATGCCCGGTACATGGATGCCAACCAGAACATCGTGCGCCGCTCGGTCCGCACCGAGCAGGAGCGGTTGCAGAACGAGGTGAACCTCACCTACAGCGTCTACAATCAGATGGCCCAGCAGTTGCAGCTGGCTCGCGCCAAAGTGCAGGAGAGCACGCCGGTCTACGCCGTCGTGAAGCCCGCCACCGTGCCGCTTCGGGCAGCCAAGCCCTCCAAGCCGTTGATTCTCGCAGGATTCGTTTTTCTGGCTTTCGCCGCCGCTGCCGGGTGGATCCTCTTCGGCCGCGAGTTGCGGGACCGCTTCCGCGAGAAAAAAGAGTAAGATCAAAGCAGCCTCGGCCCGGAGTGGCGGGGGAGTGATGTGCGGCTCCCGTCAGCGAGGTCCGTAGATTCAGCAATCCGTTGGCGGCCGTCAGGTCGCCAGCTATTCATCCCAGCCTGCCGGAAAGCAACCTTAATTAATAGTTAATAATGTATAATGAATAATTATTGTGGGAGTTCACAAATCCGCTTGATAATTAATTATTCACTATTAACTATTAAACCTCCCTGCGGAGGTTTGACTTTACTCCTGCTCGGCAGAGTCCGCAAGCGGTCTTTGCTCTCGCTCATTCGTAAAGTTCATTAAGAAAGGTTCCCTTTCTTGCATCCATTCCAGCGATTGTTCCTTGCACGCTGCTTCGGGTTACCGCCACTTAACGACGGGAGCCCTGGCGGCTGTCGGCACGGACGGCGACTACTGGTCTTCGTCGCCTACGGCTGCAGGCAATGCCAATGCCGGCAACTTGGGTTTCAATTCGGGAATCGTCAACCCGTTGAACAGCAATAACCGCGCTTTCGGCTTTACCGTGCGCTGCGTCCAGCATCTGCGGGCTGCTTTTTTTTCAATGAACTTGGCAAGGAAACAGGGGCAGGTCCGCCTGCAGGTTACGCCGAGCGGGGGCAGAGGAGGTCGCAGGCCGAGGACCATGCCGCGTTTCTCGTACGATTCTTCGTCATCGCGATTTCCACCATGACAAGATCATTCCCGTCGCTCCCGTTTTCTCTTCCTGCGAGGGGCGCGGTCGACCGGAGAAATGCTCGATCGGACTTCTTGCGGTCCGAATATGTTATGAAAAGGCTGAAAAATGCTATTTTTTGTTGTCTGCAAGAAATTTGTTATTATTTTTGTGAGGCAAAGCGCTGCGAGGGTTCGAGGTGCCGCAAAAAAGAGAGACCGCAAAAAACAGGAACCGCAAAAAAAACAGGCACCGCCTGTTGCGATGCCTGAGAGTAGTCCCGACGGGAATCGAACCCATATCGTAAGAACCGGAATCTTGTATTCTATCCATTGAACTACGGGACCGGATGCGCAAAGATAAGAATTTTTATTTTAATAGTGAAATCGAAATGGGGGAAAAGCTGAATAATTGGCAAAGAATCGAGGCGGTCATCAAGTGGGCGAACATGTCTACCAACTATTTCGCCCGGCATATCGGGCTGCCGCGGGGCGAGAACCTCTATCAGATCAAACGCGGCAACAACGGCATCTCGCGCAACGTGGCCCAGCGGATCGTCGACAAGTTCCCGCAGATCGACAAGTTGTGGCTCCTGACGGGCGACGGGCGGATGTTCGCCGAGCAGCCCTTGCCGGGCGCGCAGGTTCCGTTCTACGACGTGGACGTCGAGCGGGCGATCGTCGATCTGCAGAGTCTCGAACCCGAGGGGTACGTTACCGTGCCGCGACTGGGCGCCTGCGACTTGGCGATGGTCTATTCGGGACGGGCTATGGGAGCGCTTCTGCCGCCGGGTACGGTCGTTTTTTTGAAAAATATGGACCGGGACGAAATTATTCCCGGTGAAGAATACGTGATTATCAGCCGAAAAATTGTAACTTTGCGTATAGTTCGTGCCGCCGACAGCGGCAAGCGGCTCCGTCTGGTCGCCGGAGATCATGAGAGCTACGACGATATCGTTCTCTCGGTCAACGACATCATGGCGGTTTACAAAGTTTGCGGAAAGCTGATAATAAATACGTAGCATTATGTTTTCAGGGATCGTGGAGCAGGTAGCGGAGGTCGTCGGCGTCCGCTCCGACCGCTGTAACAAGGATTTCACCCTTCGCGCGGCGTTCGCCCCGGAGTTGCGCATCGACCAGAGCATCGCGCACAACGGCGTCTGCCTGACCGTCGTGGAGATCCACGGCGACACCTATACCGTTACCGCCATGAAGGAGACGCTCGAGCGCAGCAACCTCGGTTCGCTCGGCGCGGGCGATCTGGTCAACGTCGAGCGGTCGATGCGGCCCGATGCGTTGCTCGACGGCCATATCGTGCAGGGGCATGTCGACCAGACGGCCCGCTGTACCGCGAAGGAGGATGCCGACGGCAGTTGGTACTTCACTTTCGTCTACGAGCCGCAGGGCGGCGGGCTGTGCACCGTCGAAAAGGGTTCGGTCGCCGTCAACGGCGTCAGCCTCACGGTCTGCGATTCGCAGGCCGACAGCTTCCGCGTGGCCATCATCCCCTATACGATGGAGCATACCAATTTCTGCCGCATCGACGTGGGGTCGGTCGTCAATCTCGAGTTCGACATCGTGGGCAAGTACATCGCCCGTCTCATGCAGCATTATAAATAGGGTATGAAGATCAAGACTAAGGAGGGGGCTTCGCTATTGATCGCGTCGCTCGCAGCGGTCATCGTGGCCGTCGGTATGTGGTTGTTGCACGCAGTGTGGTGGTGGACGCTCTGCGTGGCGGTCGGGGTCTTCGTCGTCATGGCCCTCGTCGCGCTCTTCATCATCCGCAAGTACGTGGCTTATAAGCTCAAGCCCATCTATTCGATCGTCCTTTCGCGCGACGTCCATACGAGCGAGATCTTCTCGCAGCTGCGCGACAAACGGGTCGAGAACATCGGCGAGGAGCTCACCGCATGGGCCGACACCAACGACCGGGAGATCGCCCGCCTCAAGGAGGCCGAGCACTTCCGCAAGCAGTATCTCGGCAACGTGGCCCACGAGTTGAAAACGCCGATTTTCAACATCCAGGGTTATATCTCCACCTTGCTCGACGGCGGACTGGAGGACGAGCTCATCAACCGCAAGTTCCTCGAACGGGCCGAAAAGAGCATCGACCGGCTCATCAACATCGTCAACGACCTCGACACCATCTCCAAACTCGAAAGCAACATGAACCGCCTCGACATGGAGAAGTTCGACATCGTGGCCCTTGCGAAGGAGATCGCCGAGCAGGCCGAAATGGAGGCCGACAAGAAGGGCATCAGAATCTCGGTCAAGGGGGCCGAGAACTTGCCGTCGCCTTTCTGGGTCTCGGCCGACAAACACTTCATCGGACAGGTCTTCGTCAACTTGATAATCAACTCGATCCGTTACGGCCGCGAGGGCGGTTCTACGCGCATCCGCTTCCGCGACATGCTCGACCGCATCCTCGTCGAGATCGAGGACAATGGGCAGGGCATCGGCAAGGAGGACTTGCCGCGCATCTTCGAGCGCTTCTACCGCACCGACAAGGGGCGGTCGCGCGAGCAGGGCGGTACGGGCCTCGGTCTGGCTATCGTCAAGCACATCGTCGAGGCGCACGGCGAGCGGATCTCGGTGCGCAGCGAGCTCGGTTCGGGCAGTACTTTCTCGTTCACTCTCCGGAAGGTCGCCTTGCAGGAGATCCGTTGAATCGTTTCCGAATCCTTTGAATAAATGATATCGCCTCTCTCTGTCGTCTGGAATTTCGATCCGGTGCTTTTCCGCATCGGCTCGCTCGACATCCGTTACTACGGACTGATGTGGGTGCTGGCCATTCTGACCGGCGCCAAACTCTTCGATTGTTTTTGCCGGCGCGAGGGGTTGCCGCAGAAGGTCTCCGAATCGATCTTCATCTACGGTACGTTGGCCACCATCCTCGGCGCCCGTCTGGGCCATTGCCTCTTCTACGACCCCGTCGAGTACCTGTCCGCTCCGTGGACCATCATCACCGGCTTCCGCGACGGCGGTCTCGCCAGCCACGGCGCCGCCATCGGCTTGCTCGTGGGCTTGTGGCTCTTTTCGCGCAAGAATAGACTGCCGTACCTCTGGTCGCTCGACCGCATCATGATCGCCGTCGGCATCGGCGGGGCGTTCGTGCGTCTGGGCAACCTCTTCAATTCCGAGATCTTCGGCACCGCCACTTCGTTGCCGTGGGGCTTCGAGTTCGTCCGCTCGCATAAGTGGCTCTACGAGTTCGCTCCCGCGGCCGTGCATCCCACCCAGATCTACGAGGCGTTGTGCTACCTCGCTACTTTCGCTTTGTTGTGCTGGCTCTATTTCGGCCGCGATCTGGCTCGCCGGCGTCCCGGCGTGCTCTTCGGCGTCGGACTGGAGGGGATCTTCCTCACGCGCTTCTTCATCGAGTTCATCAAGACCGAGCAGGAGGCCTTCGAGCAGGGCTGGGCGCTCGATATGGGCCAGTGGCTGAGCATTCCGTTCATCTTGCTCGGCCTCTATATGATATGGAGAGGTTTCTCCCGACCCGCCGCAATGCCCGTTCCCACGACTACCAAAAAGAAAAAGCTATGAATACGAATCCGATGACCGATCAGGTCAACCGTCTGATCTCCAACCGTCTCGCTGCCGGTTGCGATCTCTTCATGCCCGGTATCGGGTCGTTGTACGTCGAGCAGATCGGCGCGCGCCGCGTGTCGAAGCGGCTGGTCGAGCCGCCGTGCCGCGTCGTAACGTTCACGCAGCAGGAGCGGGGCGCTTCGTTGGTCGACGAGATCGTCGTCGCCGCGCACTGCGAGCAGGAGAAGGCGCAGTCGATCTACGACCGGTGGTTGGATAATGTCTTGGGCGACAATACGTTGATTATCGACGGCGTGGGTGCGATCCAATTCGGCAACTTCATTCCCGAGCCCGAGTTCGAGCGATTGCTCAATCCGCAGGGACGTACGCCCGTGAAGGTCGGCCGGAGCAGCTCCGGTTGGGTGATGTGGGCCGCTATCGCCGTTGTGTTGGCTGTGTTGGGCATCGTTTACTTCATCTATTGCGAGTATATGGCCGAGAAGGCGGCTGTCGAGGATATGTTGATCGAGATCGTCGCCGAGACGGAGGCCCCCGCTGCCACCGAATCGCACATCGCCGCCTCTGCCGGCGTCGTTCCGGAGCGGCCGGCTGTTGCCGTCGCGGAAACCCCCGCCGCTACGGCACCC
>JAMPGH010000001.1:1731903-1754525 GCA_023664045.1 Alistipes senegalensis
ACGGAGAATCCGTAGCTCAGCAGGTAGAGCACAACACTTTTAATGTTGGGGTCCTGGGTTCGAGCCCCAGCGGGTTCACTGGAAATTCGCAAAGAAACCGCTCTCGCACAGAGGGCGGTTTTTTCGTATTCGGAGGTTTCTGCGCGCGGCGGGCGGGCGCAGGTCTCTCGCCGGCGGTGCCTCTCCGGCCGAAATCCGGCTCCTCCCTGCGGACGACGACCGCATTTCATAATTGCCGCAGCTCGACCTCGGACCAGACGAACCGGGGAATGAAATCCCGCCGGCAGGAGCGATCGCGGGCGCGGATCCGCAGATCCCGGAACACGAAGTCGGAGAGCCGATATTGGTCGTCGGCCTGCACCGCATCGAAGAACGTGTCGCAATCCAGATCGATATGCTGCATGGTGATGTGCAAAGCCTGCGACATGGGAATATCCTCCCGTCCCTTGAGATCGAAAAACTGGGTCCACGGCTTCACGAAAAGGAAAGATCGCGCATTGCCGGAGATCTCTTCGACAAGAATATGCTCGTACAGCTGAGGCGTATCGGGCCGCATCTTGAGCCACAGCAGCCGGTCGGCACGGTCGACCCTGCAGCGCCGCAAGACGATGTTGCGGCAATGGATCGCCTCGCTGCCGCAGGTGAGGCAACTGTGGCAGAAACCATAGGTGCAATCTTCGATCAGGATATTGCGGTTGCCGCCGTTGGTCGGATCGGAATCGGCCCACGGCCCCTTGCCTCCCTTGAGCGCTACGGCATCGTCGTTGACCGACATGTAGCACCCGCAGATATGCACGTGGGTGCAGGCATCCAGATCGACGGCATCGGAGCTGGGGGCCCGGACCGGTTCGGCGGGCGCCAGAATCCGCAGGTCGAGCAGCCGCACGAAGTCGCAACGATAGAGATGCGTCGTCCAAAACGGCGAGTTCCGAAGCGTAACATCCTGCAACCGCACCCGCTTCGACCGGGAAATATAAACCAGCCGCGGCCGCAGTTCGTCCATGTTGGTGCAGTCGGGATTCACCTCGCGGCGCAGCCAGAACGATCTCCAGTAGCGTTCGCCGTTTCCGTCGATGATCCCCTCGCCCGAAATGGTGAAACCGTCCACCCCCTCGGCGTTGACCAACGCCGCAAAATAGCGGAGCGACTGCCCCTCGATGCGGGTATCGACGATCGGGAAATCGGAAATATCGTCGCTGCCTTTCAAAACGCCGCCTTTCTCGACATGCAAATGGGTGCCCGGCCGGAAAAAGAGCGCTCCGGAGAGAAAAACGCCTTCGGGAATCACCACGACCCCGCCCTGCGCAGCGGCCCGGTCGATCACGGCCTGCAAAACGGCCGTCTGCACGAGCGTACTGTCGCGCACCACGCCGTAGTCCGTAACGACGAAGCGCTCGCCCAAGCCCGCGGGATCGACCTTGTCGCGGCACTCGAACCACGGATCGACGGGCGTACCGTCGGGAAAGACATCGGCTTGGACTTGCCCCAAACCGAAAAAGAATACCGCGCAAAGAATCGTCCGAAGATGTTCCATATCCCTATCGTTTTCAACAAAGATACGATATTGCGCCGAAAAAAGAAGACGGGAGCTTCGGTTTTTCGAAGAAAAAGCCCCCTCGTCCTTTCTCCTGCATCATCGCAAGCACGGCGCGAATACTCTCGCAAGGCCTGCCGGAGAGGTCATTCGCTCTTGATGCCGCGCATCACCTTCGCCGGCACGCCCGCAACGACCGCACGGTCGGGAACATCTTTCGTTACGACGGCTCCGGCACCCACGATGGCGTTTTCGCCGACGATCACGCCGGGCAGGATGATCGCTCCCGCCCCGATCCACGCATTGCGGCGAACGATCACCGGCCGGACCAGCAACCGATGACGCTGTTCGGGATCTTCGGGATGATGCTCCGTAAGAATTTTGACCCCGGGGCCGAGGAACACGCCGTCCTCGATGGTGATGCCTCCCTGATCGAGAAACGTGCAGCCGAAGTTGACGAACACCTCCTTGCCCACACGGGTCGTTTTCCCGAAAGCCGTGTAGAACGGCGGAAACATCCGGACCGAAGCGTCCAGCGGCTGACCCCAGATGCGTTCGAGCAACGCCCGCACTTCATCGGGCGAATGGTAGCCGGTATTCAGTTCGCCGACGAGCCGGCGCGTATTTTCCACTTCTTCGCACAAACGGGGAAAATCCGGATCGGATTCCGTGATCCGCTCGCCGCTGCGCATTCTCGCAACGACATCTTTCTCGATCTGTTTTTTCATGCTGCAAATTTAGCGAATTCCATGCAACGGCCGCTACCCCGGTTCCGGAATCCGGAACAAGATCCGCCCTCCCCCGCAACCACGCCCGCGGAAACTCCCCTACTCGACGTCGGCTTCGACGAAGAGACGGAAAGGCCGGAACTCCCCGGCGAAGATCAGGTTTACGACCTTGAGCTGCCATCCCTGCAGGCCGCGCGTATCGAACGTCAAGGCGAGCGGTCGGAAATCGCCGGGAACGAGCGGTGCGGCGTCGAACTCCAACGAAGCGCAGCCGCAACTCCGCTCTACGGAGACGATGACAAGAGGCCGCGAAGTGCGGTTTTCGAACCGGAAATGCGAGACCCCGATTTCACCGGAACGGAGGCGTCCGAACCGCACCGTGTCGCGCCCTCCGCATGCGAGCAGAGAATCGGTCAAGACGATGGTACGCCCCGCCTTGCCGACGACCGCCGTGCGGGAACCGCAGGCAACGGCCCCGAAGCACAGGACGAAAGCGACCAACAACCGCATCATGGGAATCAGAGCAGCCCGCGCCCGGTTTTGCGGATGCGTCCTTCGGCCGTCAGCGACTCGACGATCTTGTCCAGTACGCCGTTGATGAAGGTGCTGCTGCCGGGCGTGGAGTAATATTTGGAGATTTCGATCCACTCGTCGAGCGTAACCTTGACCGGGATGTCGGGGAACTCGGTAAGTTCGGCCATCGCGGTACCGATGATGAGGTTATCCATGAAGACGATGCGCTCCACATCCCAGTTGGAGGTGAATTTCTCGATATAGGACTGGTACTTGTCGTAGTTGACGAGCGACTTCTCGAACAGGGTCTTGACGAACGCAGGATCGTCGTCCGACTTGAACTTGGGCGGAATCTTCAGATCCTCGTGCGACGGCCGCAGCAGCGACAACGTCCGCAGAATCAGCACCAGCACATAGGGCAGGTCGTCGCTCCACATGACGGAGAGCTCCTCCAGCACCTCGTCGAGAGCTTCGCAGTTCTGCAGCTCCTTGAAGAAAAACTCCACGAAGCGGCGGTCGTCGTCGAACGAGCGCTCCTCACATGCCATGTATTCCCGGAAATAATCGCTCTCAACCAGCTGCCCGTAGAGGGTCCGGATGAAGTCGGAGCAGCGCTCCCACCCCAGCTTATGAACCGTCATGTAGTCGTTTACGGCATCGCTGTTGGCGATCGTGCGGATAACGGCATTGTCCACGAACTTCGTATTGGGGTGCAGATCCTCGAACGTCGGGAGCTTCTTGGCCCGGGCGATCTCCAGCCGCCCCGCAGCATAGCGCGCCAGCTCGACGGGAAGCGTCAGCAGCTGGAAATAGAGATCGTAGGACTTGTCGATGGAAGCCATGAGCGTCTTTTCGGACGCGATCATGTTGTCGGCGCCCGACATGAGGTGGGCGAACAGCGCCTTGACGACCTTGATACGAAGCAATCTTCTGCTCAGCATAGCGTGAGAACGTTTTGAACGGCCGCAAAAATACGATTAAAAATTAAGAATCGGAAATAAATGGCGGATATTCGAAAAAAGGCTATATTTGCGTAATCAATTACGTAATTAAGAACTAAACAAGATGGAATTTTTCGAACGCACAGGCATGATGGCCGTCGGCAGCCGGCTGCGGATGCTGACCGACACGATCACCAAAGACGCCGCACGCATCTATGCGCTCTACGGCGTGGAGATCCGCCCCAAGTGGTTTCCCGTATTCTTCGTGCTGGCGCAGGGCGAGAGCCGCACGATCACGGCGATCGCGCGCGAAATCAGACATTCGCACCCTTCGGTGAGCAACATCGTCAAGGAGATGGCGGCCCGCAAACTCGTCAAGGAGACGAAAGATGCGGACGACGGCCGCCGCAACGTAGTAATGCTCACAGCCAAAGGACGCCGAACCGCCGAGATGCTGCAACGGCAGTGCGAAGATGTCGCGGCAGCCGTCGAGCGCATTGCAGGAAATGCGCGGCACGACCTGTGGAGCGCCATCGGTGAGTGGGAAGAGGCGCTGGCGGAGCACTCGCTGCTGTTGCGGGTTCAGGACGCGAAGAGGGCGCGGGAACAGCGCGACATCCGGATCGTAGCCTACGAGCCTCGATTCCGTGCGGCTTTCCGCGAACTCAACGAAGAGTGGATCATGGCGCACTGGCAGCTGGAGGAGGCCGACCGCAAGACGCTGGAACATCCGCAGGAATATATTCTCGACAAGGGCGGATATATCTTCGTGGCACTCGACAAGGAGGAACCCGTCGGTGTGTGCGCACTATGCCGCATGGAAGATCCGCACTACGACTACGAGCTGGCCAAATATGCGGTCAGTCCCCGGGCGCAGGGACGCGGCATCGGCACCTTGCTCGGAGAAGCTGCAATCGCCAAAGCGACAGCCTTAGGGGCCGCACGGCTCTTTCTGGAGAGCAACACACTGCTGCGACCGGCAATCCACATCTACCGCAAACTGGGATTCCGCGAACTCCGCGACATCCGCCCAAGCTATGCACGGGGCGACATTCAAATGGAACTGGAACTGAAAAATATCGAACGATGATCGCAACGAAAATCCATGTCCGCAAAGCGGACGCTACGCAGAAACGGTTCAAGGGCGTGCTGCTCGACGTGCTGGCCGTCGGCGAGAGATCGATGGTTACGAAAATGAACTATGCGAAAGGAGACTTCGCGACAACGCACCGACATCCCCACGAGCAGTGCGGCTATGTGATCTCCGGACAGTATCGGCTCATCGTCGAAGGACCTCGGGGTATCGACGTCATTCTCCACCCCGGCGACAGCTACGCGATTCCGGGCGATACGCCCCACTCGTTCGAAGTCATCGAGGGCGGCGAGGTCGTCGACGTCTTCACACCCCACCGCGAAGATTATCTGTAATGGCAAATTCTTCGATGCCGCACCTCCCCGGTAGCCAAGAGCTCGCCGACCATACTTAGAATACAGCAAGAGCGACCCGCAAGGTCGCTCTTGTAAATTTCAGCGTATGGCATCGGGCGCCGCCCCGCTCCGGAATGGCGCTAATACTCCTCCTCGTTGAAGAAGAAATCGTCTTTGGAGGGATAGTCGGGCCAGATATCCTCGATGGATTCGTAGATTTCGCCCTCGTCCTCGATCTCCTGCAGGTTTTCGAGCACTTCGAGCGGCGCCCCCGAGCGGACGGCGTAATCGATCAACTCCTCTTTGGTAGCGGGCCAGGGCGCATCTTCGAGTTTCGATGCCAGTTCAAGCGTCCAGTACATAACACAAAGTTTTTAAAGTTCACAAATCCCCGGCGACCGACGGGCCGCATGCGGAAGCGATTTGCAAAAGTATAAAAAAAACGATAAAAACAAATCTTTTTCGGCAAAACATCCGCTAAGATCTCATAGCTTCCTGAATCCGAGCCGGTCAGGGAATCCACAAAACCTCCTCGGCCCGAAAGTGCACGCCCAGCGTGCGTCCCAGCAGGTAGAAGTAGTCCGACAGGCGGTTCAGCCACGCCAGCGCCGCCGGATCGACCCCGTGTTCCTGCTCGGCCCGCAGCGCAGCACGCTCGGCCCGGCGGCACACCGTCCGGCAAACATGGCAGAGCGACACGGCGACATGGCCGCCCGGCAAGGTGAACTTGTCGATCGCCGGCAATGCCTCCTGCATGGCGTCGATCCGCGACTCCAGCCACCCGATCCACTCCGGATCCGGCGGCGCAATCTTGTCGCCGCCCCCCTCGCCTACGGCCAGCAGCGCTTCGACCGACATCAAGCGCGAGACGATCCGTGCCAGATCGGCGCAGGTCGCCTGCAATCCGCCGTCTCCGCGGAGATGATCCGTCAGCAGAGCCACGAATGCCGTCAGCTCGTCGACCGAGCCGTAGGCTTCGACGCGGCTGTCGGTCTTGAAAACCCGCTCGCCGCCGATGAGCGACGTCGTTCCCTTGTCCCCGGTCTTGGTGTAGACTTTCATTCTATCAGATCGTTATCGTTTCAAGGCCGCAGACGCCGCAGAATCCGCAGCCCCTCGCACTCGTTACAGCACGAAATGTTGTTCGGGCAGGCCATTGTTGAAGAGCAGCAGATAGGTCCGCCGGTCTACCGACGTCGATCGGTGCTCCTCCACCAGCTGCCGGCACAGCGCCCGCCGCTCCGCTCCGCCGCAGGGATCCAGCACGGCGACGGTCGCGCCGACCGCTGCGGCCTGCCGCACCAGCATCCGCAGTTCGGCGTCGGGCAGCTCGCGCATGGCGATGCGGAAAACGCCCTCCGCACGATTCAGGCCAAACGTGTCGTAGCCCGCATGAATGGCCAGATTCTGCAACTCCACGGCCCGGCGTCCGCAGACGCCGGCTTCCGACAGAGCCCGGAACAGATTCCGGTCGCCCGGCAGCAACGTCGAGCGCATGAAGACCTCGCGCACCACACCGTAGACGAACGGGGAATGAACCCCGTGTCCGCGGAAATGACGCATCCGGGAGAGCCGATTTTTCACGGCGGCGAATCCGGATCCGACGAAACGTTGCGCGCTCTTCATGGTGCTACTTCTTCAGCAGGCCGGCCAGCCGGCCGGTCGAAAAGGCGATCTGCAGATTGTACCCGCCCGTGTTGGCGTCGAGGTCGAGCACCTCGCCCGCCAGATAGAGGCCGCGGACCTTGCGCGACTCCATCGTATAGGGATTCACCTCGTCGCACCGCACGCCTCCGGCCGTGGTAACGGCGAACTCGAACGGCGCGTAATCGACGATCGGAAACGTCAGTCCCTTGAGCGTGCGGATCAGACGGTCGATCTGGGAATCGGTCAGTTTGGAGAGGTAGTTTTTCGAATGGATGTCCAGTTCCTGCGCCAGCGGCATGACCAGCGCTTTGGGCACCAGCTTGCGCAGCAGCTCGCCGAAGAACTCCGTGGGAGCCATTTCGGCCCGCTCGCGGGCGATGCGTTCGCGCAGCTGCTCTTCCGAAAGCGCCGGCTTGAGGTCGAGGACCAGCTTCACGCGTCGTTGTTCGATCAGGGCATCCACGGCATCGCGGCTCATGCGCAGCGCCACGGCACCCTCGATGCCGCGTTCGGAGAATCCGATCTCGCCGAACTCTTCGCGGACAGGTTCGTTATCGACATGCAGCACGGCCCGGACGTTGCGCAACAGCAGACCGTACAGATATTTCATCTGGGGATGCGACGACACGAGCGGCGTGAGCGACGGCCGCAGCGGTTCGACCGTATGTCCCAGATCGGCGGCGAAAGCGTAGCCGTCGCCCGTGGAGCCGGTCGCAGGATAGGAGACGCCGCCCGTGGCGAGAATCACCCGCTCGCACTCTTCCTTGCGCTCGAAGCCCCGTTTGTTGACGTAGCGCACACCGAATATGCGGTCGCCGAGCGTCAGGATCTCCGTTACACGGGTATTGTAAGCGATTTTCACACCGTTGTCCACACAATAGTCGAGCAGTGCGTTGGCGATGTCCCACGCCTTGCCGCTCCGGGGAAAAACGCGGTCTCCGCGTTCGATCTCCAGCTTCACGCCCTGCCGCTCGAAGAAACGGATCGTCGCCCGGTTGTTGAACTCGGCGAAGGCGGGAGCGAAGAACTCGGCATGGGTGCGGATCTGGTCGGCGAACTCCTCGGCCGGCCGGGCGTTGGTGAGGTTACAGCGCCCTTTGCCCGTGATGCGGACCTTGCGGCCCGACTTCTCCATCTTTTCGAGCAACAACACCCGTTTGCCGCTGCGTGCCGCCGTACCTGCGGCCATCATGCCGGCCGCCCCGGCACCTACGACGATCACGTCGTAGGGCGCCCGCTCGTCGGCCCGTGTGGTTTCGATCTGTTCCATAGGGTTGCAAAGATAGGGAATTAGGCCCGCAGAATCCAAACGATGCGGCACTTTTATTTTTCGAGCTTATTTTTCGAGAAAGGCATCGATCCGCCGCGCAGCTTCGGCGAGGGGATCGCCCTGCATGTCGAGCCAGCGGATCGAAGCGTCCTTGCGGAACCACGTCATCTGCCGCTTGGCGAATTGGCAGATCGCCGTGTAGAGCTTCTCCACGAACTCATCGTAACCGGAGAACTCGCCGCGGAGGTAGCGGGCAATGAAGCGGTATTCGAGTCCGAGGTTGTAGAACGCCTCGTAAGGAACTCCGGCTTCGAGACCTTGCCGAACTTCGTCGATCATTCCCTGCTCCAGCCGCCTGCACAGCCGCTCGGCGATCCGCTGCCGCAACAGGGGGCGCTCCCACGTAACGCCGAGCTTCAGCACGTCGTAACGGGGGCGGCACGTCCGCGTTTCGGCAAGATCGCGACCCGAGAGGGCGACCTCGCAGGCGCGGACCAACCGTTTCTTGTTGTTGATATCGAGAAAAGCGGGAATCTCCGCGGTCTTCTCCCGGAGCAGCGCCGCGAGTTCTTCGACGGTCATGCACTCCAGCCGTCCGCGCAGCGCCTCGTCGGGCCCCGCGTCGACCAGATCGTAACCGTCTGCCACAGCGTTGACATACAGGCCCGTACCGCCCACAAGAAACGGCAGGCGACCCCGGCCCACGATGTCGTCGATCGCGGCGTAGGCCTTCGACTGATAATCGGCCAGCGAGAAGTAGTCGCCGGCGTCGGCAATGTCGAGCAGGTGGTGCGGCACCGCCCGCCGCTCCTCGGCCGTAACTTTTCCGGAGCAGAGGTCGTAGCCGCGCAGGATCTGCCGCGAATCGGCCGAAACGATCTCGCCTCCGTAGCGGCGGGCAAGTTCCAGCCCTACGGAGCTCTTGCCCGAAGCGTTGGTGCCGACGATGGCTATCAGTTTGGGATTCATCTCTCTCGCTTTTCTGGGAGACAAAGATACGAATAAGCCGAGAGCAAAAAAACGAATTCATTCGATTTTTTTGCCGAGGCGGAGTATCTTCGACGAAGTCAAAGATACGAAGAATAAAGTGAAAAGTGAAACTCGATAGGTCAATTCATAAAACCCCGTTCTTAACGGGGTGCCGAGGCGCAGTATATAAGGCAAAGTCGAAGATACGAATAAGCCCCTCCCTTTTCGGCACCGATTTTGCCGGAGAGGCCGGAGCAACGATAAGGAACGATGAATCCGGAAAAACACCAGACGGCGGAACAGCTGCCCGCAGAACCGCTCCGGGCGGCAGCATGGCTCTTAGCTGGCATCGGCATCGCCGCGGCCTCGATCCGCCTGTTGCGCCGCAAGAGCCGGGCGATACGAAGCCGAAAGCCGAAAAATCCGCCTTCGCAGGAGCGCAGCCTGACCGAAAGGCTCGCACAAACGGGCCTCGAAATCTTGCCGCTGCTGCTGCCCGTTCTTCTCGAACATCGTCGCGAGCGGAAGCCGGAGGTCGCAGCGCCTTCGAACCCCCGAACGGCCTATCGTATCGGAGCCTACGCATGGCCGATTCTGCTCTGCCTGACGTTGGGGGCTTCGGCCGGGTGGCTGCAGCACGGGGCGATGACCGAATGGTACCCCACCTTGCTCAAACCGGCCGCTACGCCGCCGAACCTGCTCTTTCCGATCGTCTGGGGCATCCTCTACGTTTCGATGGGCGTCGCCGCAGGCCGCCTGATTACGGCTTCGGAAGGTCCGCGGCGCGAAGCCCTCACGATCTGGGGCATCCAGCTGGGCATCAATTTTTTGTGGAGCATCCTCTTCTTCGTTTGCCGTAGCCCGCTTTTGGGCATGATCGGCATCATCGTGCTCGATGCGTCGGTCATCCTCTGCATCGACCGCAGCCGGCACGTACGGCGCGATGCGGCATGGCTCCTCCTCCCCTACCTGCTCTGGATCCTCTACGCCACCTACCTCAACGGCTGGATCCTCGTCGCCAACGGCCCGGGCATCTGAATCCGCTGACAAAAAACGCGCATACCCACCGCCAACTACGGAAAAATCATTATATTTGCGGAAGCGACCTACGAATCGCATTTTCGCAAACCGATGCTTCGATGAAAGGAATCGTACTGGCCGGCGGCACAGGTAGCCGGCTTTACCCCATTACCAAAGGAGTCAGCAAACAGCTCCTGCCGATCTACGACAAACCGATGGTCTACTACCCCATATCGGTGTTGATGCAGGCCGGAATTCGAGAGATCCTCATTATCTCGACCCCCAAAGATATGCCGGCATTCCGGCGGCTGCTGGGCGACGGAAAAGCTTTCGGAGTTCGCTTCTCTTATAAAAAACAACCCAGGCCCGAAGGGTTGGCCCAGGCGTTCCGCATCGGCCGGGAGTTCATCGGCGACGATTCGGTCTGCCTGATTCTGGGCGACAACATCTTTCACGGAGCTGGATTCACGGAACTGCTGCACGAAGCAGTGGCAACGGCCGAAAACGATAAGAAAGCCACGATCTTCGGCTACCGCGTGGACAATCCCGAACGTTACGGCGTGGCGGAGTTCGACGACGCGGGCAACTGCCTCTCGATCGAGGAAAAACCCGCACATCCCCAATCGGACTACGCGGTCGTCGGACTCTACTTCTATCCGAACAAAGTGGTCGACATCGCTGCCCAAATCACCCCTTCGGCCCGCGGCGAACTGGAGATCACTGCGGTCAATCAAGCCTTTCTGCACGACGGAGAGCTTCGGGTACGCACGCTGGATCGCGGATTCGCATGGCTCGATACGGGTACGCACGACTCATTGGCCGAAGCCTCGATCTTCGTCGAAGTGATCGAAAAACGTCAAGGATTGAAAATCGCCTGTCTGGAGGAGATCGCCTACCGCAAGGGGTGGATAAACGAAAGACGATTGCGCGCGCTGGCAAAACCGATGTGTTGCAACCAATACGGTAATTATCTGATGAAAATCTTAGACGAAACGAAACGATGAAGATTCTGGAAACGACTATCGAGGGTGTCGTAATCCTCGAACCCGAACTCCACGGCGACAACCGGGGCTATTTTATGGAGAGTTACGTACAGGAATGGTTCGACAGACAGGTGCGTCCCGTCGCTTTCGTACAGGACAACGAATCGCGCTCCCGATACGGGGTCCTGCGGGGCCTGCATTTCCAGAAACCGCCCCATGCGCAGTCGAAGCTGGTGCGCGTGATCGAAGGCCGTGTGCTCGACGTGGCGGTGGACATCCGCTGTGGTTCTCCGACATTCGGAAAGCATGTCGCGGTAGAACTGACGGGTGAAAACCGCCGTCAGCTCTTCATTCCGCGAGGATTCGCCCACGGATTCGCCGTGCTGAGCGGCGAAGCGCTCTTCCAGTATAAATGCGACAACCGCTATGCACCTGAATCGGAAGGCGCAATCGCATGGAACGATCCGGCGCTCGGCATCGACTGGCGGCTGACGCCGGACGAAATCATCTTGTCGGCAAAAGATGCCCGGAATCCCCGGCTGGCGGATGCGGGCGAATCGTTCGACTACAACGTGGATTACTATGCTTAACATATTGATAACAGGTGCCGGCGGGCAGTTGGGACAGGCGCTGTGCCGCCTTGCGGACGTCTCGCCCAACAACTACACGCCCACCGGATCGAAAGATCTCGACATCGCCGATTCAGCAGCGGTGGAAAAGGCTGTCGCAGAACTGAAACCTGACGTAATCGTCAACTGTGCGGCCTATACCGACGTGGAGCGGGCCGAAGAAGACGAAGCGGCAGCTCTCCGGATCAACGGCACGGCCGTGGCCAATCTGGCGGCGGCCGCTGCGCGGCACGATGCCCTGCTGATCCACGTATCGACCGACTACGTATTCGACGGCTGCAGCAGTACTCCCTACCGCGAAGATGCCCCGATGAACCCGCAAAACGCCTACGGCCGCACGAAAGTCGCAGGCGAAGAAGCCGTTCGGAAATCGGAATGCCGCCATCTGATTATCCGTACGAGTTGGCTCTACTCCGAAACTGGCAAGAATTTTCTGAAGACCATGCTGCGGCTGACAGCCGAACGCAAGACGCTCAACGTCGTTTGCGACCAGACGGGCACACCGACCTATGCGGGCGATCTGGCGTTAGCGATCTTCTCGATCATCGAGGGAGGACTCCATACCGGCAATGAAGGAACCTACCACTTTTCCAACGAAGGGGTCTGCTCGTGGTACGATTTTGCAACGGAGATCGCGGCAGCAGCCGGAAACGACACTTGCCGGATCCGTCCCTGCCGTACGGAAGAGTATCCGACGAAAGCCGCCCGACCGGCCTATACGGTACTCGACAAGTCTAAAATCAAGGAAACGTTCGGACTGGAGATTCCCCATTGGCGAGAGTCGATGCGCTACTGTCTGCAGCGTCTGAAAAACAGCAGCGAACCATGACGCGCAACCTGCTCATCACAGGCGGCTCCGGCTTCATCGGGAGCCATGCGGTACGACTTTTCGTAAAAAAATACCCCGACTATCGGATCGTCAACATGGATTGCCTGACCTATGCCGGCAATCCGGAGAATCTGCGCGACATAGAGGAATGCGGCAACTACGTATTCGAAAAAGTCGACATCTGCAATTTCGACGCCGTGCAGAGCGTTTTCCGCAAATACGCGATCGACGGAGTGATCCATTTGGCAGCCGAGAGCCACGTCGACCGTTCGATCCGCGATCCTTTCACTTTCGCCCGGACCAACGTGCTGGGGACCCTTTCGCTGCTGCAGGCAGCCAAAAACCACTGGGAATCGCGTCCCGAGAAGTACGACGGCAAACTCTTCTACCACATCTCGACCGACGAAGTTTACGGAGCGCTCGAACTTACGCGTCCCGAGGGCGATGCGGACGGCTGCGGTCCCTACGGCGACGATTTTTTCGTCGAGACGACCAAGTACAACCCGCACTCGCCCTACTCGGCCTCGAAAGCCTCGTCCGACCACTTCGTGCGGGCGTTCCACGACACCTATGGCATGCCGACCATCGTAACCAACTGTTCGAACAACTACGGTCCCTATCAGTTTCCGGAAAAGCTGATTCCGCTCTTCATCAACAACATCCGGCACCGAAAACCGCTACCGGTATACGGCAAGGGCGAAAATGTCCGAGACTGGCTCTACGTAGAGGATCACGCCCGCGCCATCGACCTGATTTTCCACAAGGGCACGATCGCCGAAACATACAATATCGGAGGTTTCAACGAGTGGAAAAATATCGACCTCGTCAAGCTACTCATCCGAACGGTCGATCGCATGCTGGGCAATCCCGAAGGAGCATCCCTCGACCTGATCACCTACGTTACGGATCGCGCCGGACACGACCTGCGCTATGCCATCGATTCCCGCAAACTCCAGCGGGAACTCGGTTGGGAACCGTCGCTGCAGTTCGAGGAGGGAATCGAAAAGACCGTGCAATGGTATCTGGAGAATCAGTCGTGGATAGATCACGTTACCTCGGGCGAATACCAGAACTACTACCGGCAGCTTTACGGCGAATAGCCTACCCCTTGCGGCCGAGGTCGGCAAGCTCGGCCCGGATATAGGCGATCAGGGTCTGGGGCTCGACCTTGAGTTGCAGCCCCCGCACGCCGGCGCTGATATAGATAAACGGATGCTCGACGGCCGTGGTATGGAAGAATGTGGGCAGCGCTTTCTTCATGCCCACGGGCGAGCAGCCGCCGCGGATATAGCCCGTCAAAGGCAGCAACTCTTTCATCGGTATCAGGTCGGCTTTCTTGTTGCCCGACACGCGGGCCGCAGCCTTTAGATCGACTTCATGGTCGCCGGGCACCACGCAGACGAAGAGCCCCGTACGATCGCCCCGCAACACCAGAGTCTTGAAAACGCACTCGATCGGTTCGCCCAACTGTTCGGCGACATGCGTGGCGGCCAGATGCTCCTCGTCGACTTCGTAGGGAACCAGTTCATAGGCGATGCCGGCGCGGTCGAGCATACGCGCGGCATTGGTCTTTTCGATCTTCATTTTCATACAGGTTTTCTCGTCTCGGTACGGCTCGTGCAAGCACGGCTCTGCCCTCGGCTCTTCGAAAACGTTCGTGCGCGGGACATGACAGCAAGTTTTCGTCGCCAAAGTTACGCCAAATTTGCAAATTCGACTAACTTTGCACCCCGATAAAACCCGAAAACGATGATTCGAGGAGCTTTGTTCGATATGGACGGCACGCTGGTCGACAACAGCGCGGTGCACGTCCGGGCATTCGAAATATTCTGCGCCCGCTACGGCGTCGACGACTGGCAGGAGAAACTGGCGCAGGCATTCGGCATGGGCAACGACGACATCATGCGCGCGATCATGCCGGCGGCGGTGATCCAAGAAAAAGGCCTCGCGGCATTGGCCGACGAAAAGGAGGCGATCTACCGCGAGATCTACTCCCCCACGATCCGGCCGGTCGAGGGATTGGTCGAGTTGCTGGGGCGGCTGCGCGAGGCCGGCATCCGCTGCGCCGTGGGTTCGTCGGGTTGCCGCACCAACATCGACTTCGTGCTGGAGAAGTGCGGCATCGAGGGATTTTTCGACGCCATCGTCTCGGGCGATCGGGTCGCACACTGCAAACCCGATCCGGAAATCTACCTCACGGCCGCCGCCGCATTGGAACTGGCACCTGCCGAGTGCGTCGTCTTCGAGGATGCCAAAGCCGGCATCGAAGCGGCCCGGCGGGCCGGCGCCGGACGCATCGTAACGCTCACCACCACCTTGCTGCGCGATGTGCTCGCCAGCGAAACGGCCGCCGATCTGATCGTCGACACCTACGCCGATATTAGCGACATAGAAACCATTCTGCAATAAAATGTTACGAGGAATCGCCACGGTCTGTCTGCTCGTCGTCTCGAACCTCTTCATGACGCTGGCATGGTACGGCCACATCGCCTTCAAATCGCGGCTCGAACGCTTCGGACTGGCCGTCATCGTGCTGCTCAGCTGGGGCATCGCCCTTTTCGAGTATTGTTTTCAGGTGCCCGCCAACCGCCTCGGCTCCGCAGAGTTCGGCGGACCCTTCTCGATCTGGGAGCTCAAGGTCTTGCAGGAGGTCGTCTCGCTCACGGTCTTCACCCTCTTCGCGCTGCTCTTCATGCGCTCCGACTCGCTCCGCTGGAACCACCTCGCCGGCTTCGTCTGCCTCGTGCTGGCCGTCTACTTCGTCTTCAGGAAATAATCTAACCGAAACCGAATAACAGCGATCGCCGCTGCCCGAAATCCTGCGTTGTAAAATATTTACCCAAATTAACCCCGACCGTAATTCGATCGGGGTTAATTTTTTCGGATCCTGAAAATTGCAGTACTACTCAACTCGCTTATTCCGAATTACCGTTGCATCCGTCAGTAACAAATATCGGGCAATTATGGGCTTTATCAGGGAAATCGCAAAAACAACCGAAAAATCTACAACTAAATATAAATAACATTATTTCAGTTGTTTATATTTAGTTTTTCGCCGTTTCTCTATCCTTTTTATAGATCTGATAACTGTTCACGAAGTTCTGCCAGACAATATAGGCCGTAGGGGCGATGGAGGAGATGGGGTCGAGGAACGACTGGGCCATCCAGACGGCCAGCACGGTGTTCTTCTGACCGAGGGACTGACCCCCGGCGGGAGGGTCGCCGAAGCGTCGTCCGATAGTCCGCCCTACGGCGAACTGGACGAGGCAGATGACCAGTGCGACGAGCGCCAGCCACAGCTCCACGGAACGCGAGACGTCGTGCAGATCGACGATGAAAGCCGTGGTCCGTCCCAGCGTAACGACCAGCGCGACCAGCCACAGATAGAACGAGATCTGCCCGTGGTCGCCGATCCACCCGGCCATGCGGGGCACGACGAGCCGGCATAGCTGCGCCGCCACGAACGGCAGGATCAGCAGCGGCGCGATGCGGGCGAAAATCTGCGCGAAGGTGCAGACGCCCGTACCGGCGAACGTCAGCGCTCCGGGCGCCGCCACAGCCACAGCCATGTTGCAGAGCAGGCTGTAGGTGGCCACCGTGGCGACGTTGGCCCCCAGCATGCCGGCGATGACCACCGCGGCCATCGCCACGGGCGTGAGAATGCAGATCATGGCCCCCTGCGCGACCGTGGCGTCGAGCGGCCGCAAGGCAAAATAGACCGCCGCGCAGGCGACGAACTGAAAGAGCAGCAGCCACGCATGCAGCCACGAGAGGCGCATTTCGCGCGGCCGGACACGGCAGAACGTAACGAACAGCATCAGAAAGATCAGCACCGGAGTAATCATCCGCCCCGACGCCTCCTCCAACGCCGTAACGGGCCGGCACAGCAGCGCCCCGACCACCATCGCCGAAGGCATGGCGATGCTCTTCACGTTGCGGTGAAGATTTTCCGGCAGGCGGAGATTTCCGATCCGGTGCATGCTATGCCAGCAGCTCCTTGACTTTGGCCGAAATATCTTTGCCGTCGGCACGGCCGGCAAGCCGCTTGGAGGCCACGCCCATCACCTTGCCCATCTCTTTCATGGAGGAGGCGCCCACCTCGGCGATCACGGCCCGGACTTCGGCGGTCAGCTCTTCGGGCGTCAGTCGCTTGGGCAGGAACTCCTGAAAGACCGCCACCTGCGCAAGCTCCTCTTCGGCAAGGTCCGCACGGTTCTGCTGGGTGAAGATCGCCGCGGAGTCCGTGCCTTGCTTGGCAAGTTTCGCAAGGATCTTCAGCACGTCGGCATCGGGCAGTTCGGAGAGCTCCGGGCCGGCGGTCTTGGCTTCGATGATGTACTTCTTGGCGTTGCGCAGGGCCGCAAGACGCACGGCGTCCTTCGCTTTCATGGCATCCATGATGCCTTTGGAAATCTGTTGTTCGAGAGACATGGCATAAAGAATTTTTAGCTGCCCGAAAGTGCCCGTGCCGCCGGCAAACCTTCTCCGCCGAAGCAAAGCACCTAAGGCACAGCAAAGGTAACACTTTATTCGATACGGTGTTCGTTTTTCCGACCCACGGAGAGCAGCGCCAGCCCCGCAATGACGAAAAGGGCGTTGTAGACCAGCAGCTCGAAGCCGATGCGGTAGCCCCACCGTTCGGCGGCCAGATGTTGCAGCAGGGCGCTCAGCACGGGTCCCGCCAGCGCAGCGAGGGGCACCCAGCGGTCGCGGGGCCGACGACGCGAAAGCATCCCGAAAAGGAACATGCCGAGAATCGGGCCGTAGGTGTAGCTGACGATGCGGAAAAAGAGGTTGATGGCGTTGTCGTCGGCCAGATACCCCACCCCGAGGATGACGAGCGTCATGCAGACGGCCATCGCCGCATGCACAAGCCGCCGCACACGGGTGAGACGCCGCTCGTCGTAACGGCGGGGTCCGTCGAGCAGGTCGACCGTGAACGACGTGGTGAGGGCCGTCAGCGCCGAGCCGGCCGACGAATAGGTGCTCGATACCAGCCCCAGCACGAAGACCGCGCCCACCGCCGTCGGCAGTCCTCCGTCGACGGCCACCAGCGAGAAAAGTTGGTCGCTCTTGGGCGGGAGCGCCAGCCCGGCACGCTCCGCATATATATAAAGGAGTACGCCCAGCACCAGAAACAGCAGGATGACGACGATCTGACAGAGGGCCGTCAGCACGATGTTGCGCCTGGCATCGCGCGGCGAGCGGCACGAAAGGTTGCACTGCATCATGTCTTGATCGAGGCCCGTCATGGCTACAAGGATCACGATGCCCGCCACGAACATCTTCCAGAAATAGCGGTCCGACGCCGGGTCGTCGAAGAAAAAGATCCGCGACATGGGCGAAGCCGCGACTTCGCGCACAAGGTCTCCGCTGCCGGAGAGCCCCAGCGAGCGGGCCACGAAGAGGATCGTGAGCACCAGACTGCCAACCAGACACAGGGTCTTGAGCGTATCGGTCCAGATCAGCGAGCGCACCCCGCCCTGCCGCGTGTAAAGCCACACGAGGGCGACTGTGAGGGCGGCATTGAGCCAGAACGGCAGTCCGTAGCGGTCGAAGACCAGCAGCTGCATGACGGCGCAGACGACGTATACGCGCAGCGCAGCCCCCAGCATCTTGGAGACAAAGAAGAAGCAGGCCCCGGCTCGGTGGGAGACGATGCCGAAGCGTTCGTCAAGGTACTGGTACAACGAGACGACGCCCAGCCGATAGAACAGCGGCACGAGGACAAAGGCCACGATCAGTTGCCCGACGGTAAAGCCCGCGACCATCTGCATGTAGGAGAACGAGTCCGCGGCGACCGATCCGGGTACCGAAATGAACGTTACGCCCGACATCGCGGCGCCGATCATGGCCAGCGCGGCCATGTACCACGGCGTGCGGCGGTTGCCGGTGAAGAATCCGGCGTTGTCGGCACGCCGCCCCGAGAACCACGCCACGACGACAAGCACGGCAACATAGCCCAATACGGTGAGGATGACAGCGGAAGGAGACACCTTTATGAATTAAAAATGAAGAATTAAGAATTGCACACGCGGCGCGAAGTGGCGGGCCTTGCCGGCAGCCGCTCCGATTTCCGAACGCAAAAATACGAATAAGCCGAGAGCAAAAAAACGAATTCATTCGATTTTTTTGCCGAGGCGCAGTATCTTCGACGAAGTCAAAGATACGAAGAATAGAGTGAAAAGTGAAACTCGAAAGGCCAATTCATAAAACCCCGTTCTTAACGGGGTGCCGAGACGGAGTATCTTCGGTAAAGCCAAAGATACGAAAAGATTAGGTGAAGGTGAAATGTTAAAGGTGGAAGTTCATTCATAAAACCCTGCTCTCAGCAGGGCGTACTTAGCGGAGTGTCATCTTGAGCGGAAGGATGTGCTCCGTTTCAGTTATTTGCAGCATCCACCTCTCTCCATTCTTAGCAGGGTGCCGTGCGCCATGCGGAAGCGGATCGCAAAAAAAAGCGCGGCGATTAGTTGGAAAGTACCACCCGTTTGCGTATTTTTGCCCGTTAAACAAGCTCTTCCGAAGCGAAAACAAGAACTTCTAAACCATATGTCGAAAATGGCAAAAACACTCAAAATCAGAGACCTGACGTTACGCGACGGTCAGCAGTCGTCGTTCGCTACGCGCATGACGCAGGCGCAGATCGACCGCTGCCTGCCCTACTACAAGGACGCGAAATTCTACGCTATGGAGGTCTGGGGCGGCGCCGTGCCCGATTCGGTGATGCGCTACCTGAACGAGAACCCCTGGACGCGTCTGGAAACCATCCGCAAGGCCGTCGGCGAGGTCTCGAAACTCACGGCCCTCTCGCGCGGCCGCAACCTCTTCGGCTACTCGCCCTATACGGACGAGATCATCGACGGTTTCTGCCGCAACGCCATAGAGAGCGGTCTGGGCATCATGCGCATCTTCGACGCCCTGAACGACGTCGACAACGTCAAGTCGACGATCAAATACGTCAAGCAGTACGGCGGCATCGCCGACTGCGCGGTCTGCTATACCGTCGACCCGAAATATCCCGAACCGGGCTTCCTGCAGAAGCTCATGGGCAAGAAGAAGCCCGCGCCGGTCTTCACCGACGCCTACTTCCTCGACAAGGCCAAGCAGATGGCGGCTCTGGGCGCCGACATGATTACGATCAAGGACATGTCGGGTCTCATTCCGCCGCGCCGCGTCGCCACGCTCGTCAAGCTCCTCAAGCAGCACCTCTCCATCCCCGTCGACTTCCACACCCACTGCACCCCGGGCTACGGTCTGGCTTCGGTGCTGGCTGCGATCGTCGCGGGCGTCGACATCGTCGACACCAACTGCTGGTACTTCGCCGAGGGCACGGGAGCCCCGGCCCTCGAACTGGTCTACGTCTTCTGCCAAAAGCTGGGCATCGACTTGGGCGTCGACATGAAAGCCGTGGCCAAGATCAACACCCAGCTGCGCGAGATCCGCAAGGAGCTCAACCTCTCGGTCTTCGGCACCGAGAAACCCGAGCCCAAGCCTTTCGACCCGCTCACCGACAAACTGCCCGCCGAGATCGACGCCCTCTTCGACGAGGCGATCCGCGCCGCACAGGCCGACGACGAGGAGGCCACCATCGCCGCCTGCCGCCGAATCGAAGCCTACTTCGGATTCCCGGCACCCAACGAGCTGGTGCAGAAAGCCGAAATCCCGGGCGGCATGTATTCCAACATGGTGGCCCAGCTGCAGCAGCTCAAGGCCGAGGAGATCCTGCCCCGCGCGATGGAGCTGATCCCGTCGGTGCGCCTCTCGGCCGGTCTTCCGCCGTTGGTAACCCCCACTTCGCAGATCGTGGGCGCTCAGGCCGTGAACTGCGCGCTGGACGAAAAGGCCGGACGCCCCATGTACTCGAACAAAAGTTCGCAGTTCGTGGGTCTGGTCAAGGGCGAGTACGGCAAGACGCCCGTCGAGATCGACCCCGAATTCCGGTTCAAGATCTGCGGCATCCGCGAAGAGACGCCCTACGACACCTCCAAATACAGCATGCAGCCCAACCCCGAGCTGCCGGAGGCCGGCGGTGCGAAACTCGCCGCTACGGAGAAGGAGGTGCTCTTGCTGGAGCTCTTCCCGATCGTCGCCAAGAAGTTCCTGACGGACCTCAAGGTCAAGGAGTACGAGGCCAAGAAACCCGCCGAGCCGAAAGCCGAAGCTCCGAAGGCCGAGGCGAAACCCGCCGCCGTCATCACGGGCAACCCCGTTACCGCTCCCCTGCCGGGCCGCATCATCGAGGTGCTGGTCAAGGTCGGCGACAAGGTGAAGGCCGACGACGAGGTCGTGATCCTCGAGGCCATGAAGATGGAGAACTCCATCACCACCGACTACGCCGGTACGGTGAAACAGATTCTGGTGAAGCCGGGCGAGATCGTCCCCACCGACGCCGTGCTGGTGGAGGTGGAATAGGCGTTCGTCCGCGTTCCGAAAGACGGCCGGTCCTCGCAAGGGGGCCGGTCGTTTTCGTTGCAAGGCGGTCCGGCCGCAGAGCGAACGGCGGCGACTTTCACCCGCACCGACGCAGGGTTTTGCACTTCCTTTGCAGGACCCCGGCAAACGAAGTACAATCGAAAACCTGTTTCGCTATGGCTTTTTTCAAGGAATTCAAGGAATTCGCCCTCAAGGGCAACGTCATGGACATGGCCGTCGGCGTCATCATCGGCGGCGCCTTCGGCAAGATCGTCGCGTCGTTGGTCGACGACATCCTCATGCCGCCGATCGGCGCCCTGCTGGGCAATACGGACTTCTCGCGGCTGCGCGTGGATATTTCGAGAGTCCGCGACGTAACGTCGAGCGCCGTGCAGAACGTGGGCGGTCTGGTCAAGGGCGGCAGCGAAGTGATCGTCCCGCCCCCGGCCGAACCCATCTACTGGAACTACGGCGCCTTCATCCAGCAGTGCGTCGACTTCACGATTCTGGCGTTGTGCGTCTTTCTGATCGTCAAGCTGATGAACCGGCTCATAAGAAAACGGGAGGCGGCGCCCGCCGCTCCGGCTCCGGAACCGGCCCCTTCGAAAGAGGAGCTTCTTCTGACCGAAATCCGCGACCTGCTCCGAGAGCGCAAATAACATAATAAAGAGAGACGGACCCCACGGATCCGTCTCCCGCACTCCGACAGGGGCCGTTCTATCGATCGGCCTCTTTTCGGCTGGTGTACTCCTGCAGCACGTAGGTCGTGAAGATCGGGAAGAACATCATGCCCAGCGACGGCAGTAGCACGCAGAAAACCTTGCCCACCGCCGTTACGGGGAAGATCGCGGCACCTACGGTCGTAACGTTCATCCATGCCCACCACAGGGCGTTTCCGAAACCGTGCAGTTTCGGGTTGACGGCCGCCTCGTACTCATAGAATACCAGTCCCGATATGTAGGTGAAGACCACCACCGTGAAGACGTAGGCGACCAGCATGCGGCGCATCTTGTTGCCCTTGATGAGCCACCGCACGATGATGACCATCGCCAGAAAGGCGCGCAGCACGGGCAGCAGTCCCACCAGCACGCCCCAGTCGCGCGTTACGGAGACGCCGCTCCAGTCGAGGATGTTCAGCCACGGAACCGAGATCAGCAGGAAGAGCAGATTCCGCCAGAAATAGCGGCTTCGGTCCGCCGCCGCGCCCCACAGCACAACGAAGTCGACCAGAAAGACGATGCAGACCGCCAGCTGGACATTCAGGTAGAAGGTCGAAAAACGCATGTCGGCGCCGCCGATGATCTCCATCGACAGCGCCACGAGCAGCACGATGCCGGCCAGCACGGCCAGCGTCTCCATCGCGCTGCGGAGCCCCTCGTACCGTGCGGTCGAGTGAGGCAGCTGATTCTGTTTTTTCATTCGCAAGAAAAATTTAAGCAAATCGGATATTTCAACGGAGGGAAACCTCTTCATCTCCAGTGAGGAATCCGCGGACAAAATCGGTGCCAAATCCCCGCAGGGATTTTTTCGGCGAAATTTCCCGCAAAAGATTTTGCGCGCTCGAAAATTTCGTTTATCTTTGCACTCGCTTTCAGCTATCGGCGGGATAGCTCAGCTGGTTAGAGCGCATGATTCATAATCATGAGGTCGAGAGTTCAAGTCTCTCTCCCGCTACCAATCAATACACATAAAACATTGATATTAAATGTTTTATGT
>JAMPGH010000001.1:1754625-1883277 GCA_023664045.1 Alistipes senegalensis
AGGACCCCAACATTAAAAGTGTTGTGCTCTACCTGCTGAGCTACGGATTCTCCGTATGCCGATCGGACCTACCGGTCCTTTTCGGTGGTGCAAATGTAGAGATTATTTTTGTTTTACCAAAATAAAACGATATTTTTGTATGCGTCAATCGCGAATCATAAACTCAAAAATAGAAAACTATCATGTGTAAAGCGCTTATCATCGGCGCCGGCGGCGTCGGGACGGTCGTTACGCAGAAGATCGCCGCCGACCCCGTTTTCTCGGAGGTCATGCTCGCCAGCCGCACCAAGTCCAAATGCGACGCCGTCGCTGCCGCGATCGGCGGCAACCGCGTGAAAACCGCGCAGGTCGATGCCGACAACGTCGCCGAGCTGTGCGAGTTGTTCCGCGCATTCCGGCCCGACATCGTGGTCAATGTCGCGCTCCCGTATCAGGATCTCACCATCATGGACGCTTGCCTCGAGTGCGGCTGCAACTACCTCGATACGGCCAACTACGAGCCGAAGGACGAGGCGCATTTCGAGTATTCGTGGCAGTGGGCCTATCAGGACCGCTTCAAGGCCGCAGGGCTTACGGCGATCCTCGGCTGCGGCTTCGACCCCGGCGTTACGGCCATCTTCACGGCCTATGCCGCCAAGCATCACTTCGACGAGATCCATTACCTCGACATCGTGGACTGCAATGCCGGCAACCACGGCATGGCTTTCGCCACGAACTTCAATCCCGAGATCAACATCCGCGAGGTTACGCAGAAGGGCCGTTACTACGAGAACGGAGAGTGGGTCGTTACCGAACCCCACGAGATCCACCGGCCGTTGAACTATCCCGGCATCGGCGAACGCGAATCCTACGTCATCTACCACGAGGAGCTGGAGTCGCTGGTCAAGAACTATCCCTCGATCCGCCGCGCCCGCTTCTGGATGACTTTCGGACAGGAGTACCTTACGCACCTGCGCGTGATTCAGAACATCGGCATGGCCCGCATCGACCCGATTCTCTACAACGGCGTCGAGATCGTGCCCATCCAGTTCCTGAAGGCCGTGCTGCCCGATCCCAAGTCGCTGGGCGCCAACTATCATGGGCAGACCTCGATCGGCTGCCGCATCCGCGGCGTCAAGGAGGGCAAGGAGCGTACCTATTATATTTATAACAACTGCGACCACGAAGTCGCGTTCCGCGAAACGGGCACGCAGGCCGTGAGCTTCACCACGGGCGTGCCTGCCGCTTTGGGCGCTTCGATGTGGGCCAAAGGCCTGTGGCGCGGTGCCGGCGTCTTCAACGTCGAGGAGTTCGATCCCGATCCGTTCCTCGCCGAGCTGGGGCCGCAGGGTCTGCCGTGGCACGAGTTGTTCGACGTGGACATCGAGGTGTGAGCCCCGATCGACCGATACGAGTGCAGCCCGCGGAATGCGATCCGCGGGCTGTTTCGTTGCCGGACGATCCGTTCGGCGGAGATGCTTTTGTCTGCTTCCGGACGCTTGGCGCTTCCGGAAGCCCTGCTGCGGGGCGAAGATGATGAGTATAAAAACTTATTTTTCGTCGGGAGAAGTCGTTTTTGTCGGCGATTTTCTTAATTTTGCGTGGATTTTCAGCAATGCAGACCATGATCGATTTCGCCAAATTGCCCGCTCCCTGCTTCGTGCTCGACGAATCGCTGCTCGACCGCAATCTTGCGGTCATCGACCGTGTGCGGCGCAAATCGGGTGCCGAGATCATCGTCGCCCTCAAGGCGTGCGCCATGTGGTCGATATTCCCCGAGCTGGCGCAGCATTCCGACGGGGCCACCGCATCGTCGGCCGCCGAAGCGCGGCTCGTGCTGGAGGAGTTCGGCCGTCCGGCCCATACCTACGCTCCGGCTTACTCTGACCGCGATTTCGATGAGATCCTGCGTTGCAGCGACCACATCACTTTCAATTCGCTCTCGCAGTTCGCGCGCTTCGGACAGCGGGCCCTCATCAACGGCATCTCGTGCGGCCTGCGCATCAACCCCGGTTATTCGCCCGTCGAGACCGATCTGTATAATCCCTGCGTCGCCGGTTCGCGGCTCGGCATCGTGCCCGAGCTGCTGCGCGAACTTCCGGCCGGGGTCGAGGGGCTGCATTTCCACGTTCTCTGCGAATCGCGGCCCGAGCATCTGCAACGGGCCCTCGAAGCCGTCGAGGAGCGCTTCGGCCACCTCCTGCCGCAGATCGAGTGGCTCAACATGGGCGGCGGCCACCTGATGACCCATGCCGACTACGATTGCGACGCTCTGATCCGCATCCTGCGCGACTTCAAGGCGCGGCATCCCCGCCTGAGGCTGATCCTCGAACCCGGCAGCGCCTTTACGTGGCGCACCGGCTATCTGGTCTCCACGGTCGAAGACATCGTGGAGAACGGCGGTGTCCGCACGGCGATGCTCGACGTTTCGTTTGCCTGCCACATGCCCGATTGTCTCGAAATGCCCTACAAGCCCGCGATCGTCGGGGCCCACGACCCCGCAGCGGGGGAGAAGCGGTGGCGCATGGGCGGCGCCAGCTGTCTGGCCGGCGACTTCTGCGGCGACTGGGCCTTCGACCATGAACTGCGGATCGGCGAGCGCATCGTCTTCGAGGACATGATCCACTACACGATGGTCAAAACCACGATGTTCAACGGCGTACACCATCCCTCGATCGTCATCGTCCGCCGCGACGGCCGCACGCAGATCGTCCGCGAGTTCGGCTACGAGGATTTCCGAAACCGTATGTCTTAACCCAAACTTCAGATAGATGGAAAAGTTCGTTCCCACATCCTATACGCTCGAATGCGTCGCCACCGGGCGGGAATTCGACGACGAGGGCTGGACGCTCGAAGACCGGGCGTGCAAGACGCCGTCGCTCGTCCGCGCCAAATATGCCGAAAAGCAACTCGGGCTTCGCGACGAGAAGTGCGGTCTCTACAAATTCGCCGACTGGCTGCCCGTCAAGCGCATGCTCAAGGGTTCTTCCGCTCCCGTTACCTACCGGAGCAAGGGGCTCGGCAAGCATCTGGGGCTGGAGAATCTGTGGATCACCTTCAACGGCTACAATCCTTCGGTGGGGGCCTCGATGAGCACCTGCTCCTTCAAGGAGACGGAGGCCTACTCGGTCTGCGCCCGTGCCGTCGAGGATGAACGGCGCGTGCTGGTCGTTGCCTCGGCCGGCAATACCGCGCGGGCTTTCGCCAAAGTGTGCTCCGACAACGACATCCGCCTGCTGCTCGCCGTGCCCTACGACAATATCGGGGCTCTGTGGTTCGAGGAGCCGCTGAACCCGTGCGTCAAGCTGATCTGCTGCGAGAAGGGCGGCGACTATTTCGACGCCATCCATCTCTCGAATCTCGCGCTGAAAGCCGACGGCTTCTACGCCGAAGGCGGAGCCAAGAACATCGCGCGCCGCGACGGCATGGCCACTACCGTGCTCTCCGCCGCCACGACGATCGGCCGCATTCCCGATTACTATTTTCAGGCCGTGGGTTCCGGTACGGGCGCCATCGCCGCATGGGAGGCCAACATGCGTCTGATCGAAGACGGCCGTTTCGGCACCAACGTCATGAAGCTTATGGTTTCGCAGAACGCGCCCTTCGTGCCGATGTACGACGCATGGCGGGCCGATTCGCGGCAGATGCTCCCGTACGACGACGACAAGGCGCGCCGCGATGCCGAGATCATCGATGCCAAAGTCCTCTCCAACCGCCGCCCGCCCTACGGACTGGCCGGCGGGCTCTACGACGCCCTGAAAGCTACGGGCGGCGATGTCTTCGTAGCGACCAACGCGCAGGCCCGCAAGGCCGCCAAGCTCTTTCAGGAGTTGGAAGGCGCCGACATCCACCCGGCGGCCAGCGTCGCCACGGCGTCGCTCATCAAGGCCGTCGCCGACGGCAAGATCGAGAAAGAGGCGACCGTCATGCTCAACATCACGGGCGGCGGCGAGCAGCTTTTCAAGCAGGGCAAGGAACTCCACTACCTTGAACCGAGCCTCGTTTTCCCGCTCGGAGCAGAGGTCGACGACGTAGTCGCCCGGGTCGAAGAGTTGTTCGAGTAATGCTTCATACGACGATGAGAAAGTTCTTGATAACCGCGGCTTTCATCTTGACGATCGCGCCGATGCAGGCCCGGCGTCCGGAGCCGTTCGACCAAAGCGTCAACCGCTGGCTGCGCGCCCCTCGGGGTGTGGATTATCCGCGTTTCGAGGCGGAGCAGTTCCGCGAAATCGCCGACAACATCCTGGCCTACCAGAACGAGGACGGCGGCTGGCCCAAGAACCTCGACATGATGTCGCGGCTCGATCCCGATTCGGTCGTCGCGGCGCTCAAGCCGCGCTACCGCAACAGCACGCTCGACAACAGCAGCATCTACACGCAGGTAGCCTATCTTTCCGAGGCCTACCGTGTTACGGGCGAGAAACGTTACCGCGACGGAGCCCGGCGGGGCGTCGAGTACATCCTCTCGATCCAGTATCCGCACGGAGGCTGGCGCGGCTGGGATGTGGACGCGATCACGTTCAACGACAACGTCATGTCCGGCGTGTTGTGGCTGTGGCTCGATATGCTCGAAGGGCAGCCGCGCTATGCGTGGGTCGACCGAAAACTGCGGGCGCGCATCCGGCGTTCGTGGGATGCGGGGCTCGCGCTGCTGCTGCGCTGCCAGTGGGTGCGCGAGAACGGGGAGAAGACGATCTGGCCCCAGCAATGCGACCATGAGACGCTGGCGCCCGTCGGCGCACGCGCTTTCGAATTGCCCGGATTGACGGCAGGGGAGAGCGCGACGATCGTTCTGCTTCTGATGCGTATCGAGAATCCCTCGCCCGAGGTGGTGGATGCCGTGAAGTCGGCCGTCGCATGGTACGAGAAAAACAAGATCGCCGGCAAGCGTCTGCTGACGGTCGAGGTGCCGGAGGGGCTTCCCGAGGACCGGGCCGTGAGGAAAAACCGCATGCTGGTCGACGATCCCGACGCCCGGCCGTTGTGGGCCCGCTACTACGAGGCGGATCGCGACGAATGCTTCTTCGCCACGCGGGCGCGCGTCAAGGTGCATTCGCTGGAGGAGGTGCCCGCCGAGCGGCGCGTAGGGTATGCGTGGTACGGCGAGTGGGGCAACTGGGTGCTGGACCGATATCCTGCTTGGCTCGCCCGCGTGGAAAAGCGCGCGGAGTAATCCCGACCTGTACGATCCACGGCGGTCGGAACCGGAGACGCAGCCGAAGCGGCTTCCGACCGCCGTTCCTTACCCGAAGCATCGCTTCGGGTAAATTCTATCAATTCACTATCATTCAAACTTTTCAGTAATGAGAAAATCTCTTTCGGAACGAACTTTCTGTTTCCGGCGCTGGAACCGCAAGGGCTGGTCGGCTTTCGCGAGTTTGCGGCGTCTGGTAACGATCGGCGTGCTTCCGGTGGAGATGTCCATTCTCTTGCTCGCGACGCAGGGTGCGTCCGCGCAGAATGCCGATACCGCGGCGGTGCTCCGCGAACTGCGGATCCGCGAAGTCGGCATTTCGGGAGCCTCGGTGGCTCCCGTGCGCAGCGTCCGGTCGCAAACCCCGCTTTTCGACCGGAAGGCCGAGGCCGCGGCGCCCTTCGAGACGCTCGAATCGGCCCTGCGTGCCGCTCCGTCGGTCGACATCCGCGAACGCGGGGGCAAGGGTACGCAGACGGACATCTCCATTCGCGGAGGCTCGTTCGATCAGACGATGGTGCTTCTCAACGGCATCGATTTCTCGGATGCCCGCACCGGTCATCAATCCCACTCTCTGCCTGTCGACCTCGATTGCATCTCGGCGGTCGAGCTCTTGGAAGGCATTCCCGGCGTCGGCGCTTTCGCCGGGGCCGTCAACGTCCGTACGGCGCCCCTCGCACCGCGCTACCTGCGCTTCGAGGGGGCGGGAGGGCAGCACGGCTACGCCTACGGCAACCTCTCGGGCGCTGTTTCCACGGAGCGGTTCTCGTTTCTGGGGGCTGCCTCCTACCGGCGCAGCGACGGCTACCGCCACAACACCGACTTCGAGACCTACAACGCTTTCGTGCGGGCGACCTACGAAGCGCCGCAGGCGGGATTTTTCGATTTCCAAGCCGGCTATCAGGACCGTGCGTTCGGCTCCAACGGCTTTTATGCCGCCTACAACCCCGAACAGTGGGAGCATACCTCCACGGCGCTGGCGTCGCTGCGGTGGCTGCGCTCCGTCGGACGCTTCTCGGTGGGTGCGGCCGTCAGCTACCGCAAGAACTTCGACCGCTACGACTGGACGCGCGGCACGGCCATGAACCGCCACAACACCGATAATGTCGGCGCGAAGGCATGGGCCGATCTGCGGTGGCGGGGCGGCATCACCACGCTTGGCGGCGACTACGCCTACAATCACATCTATAGCACCAATCTGGGCGAGCCGCTGATCCGGCCGCACGGCGACTACACCCATGCCCGGGCGCGCCACACGGGCAATCTTTATCTCCGCCATACCCGGCAGTGGGAGCGCTTCGAGGTTGCCGCGTCGGCGGGCGCCAGCCTCACGCCCTACGGTCCGGCCGCCCTGTGGAGCCTCGACGGCGGGTACCGGCCCTCGGAAAGCTGGCATCTGCATGCGGGGGCTTCGCAGTCGATGCGCCTGCCCACTTTCACCGACCTCTACTACTCCTCGCCGGCGCAGATCAACAACCTCGATCTGGTGCCCGAAAAGGCGATCGCGGTGCGTCTCGGGGCCGATTATGCCCGGGAGCGCTGGTGTGCCTCGGCGTTGGTCTACTACCGTGCCGGCCGCGATCTGATCGACTGGGTGTGGCACCCCGAGGACGATCCTGTCGAAGCGTGGCGCGGCAAGTGGCACTCCGAGCAGCGCAGCGCCCTCGACACCTACGGCGTCGAATTGTCGGGCAGCTATGTCTCGCCGACGGGGTTCCTACGGCGTGCCGTGCTCTCCTATGCTTATGTTACGATCGACCGCCGAGAGGAGATCATCGCCCGCAGCGCGATGGATTTCCTGCGCCACAAAGTCTCCGCGACGGTGGAGATGCACTTTCTGCGGCGCCTGTCGCTCGCTCTCGTGGCTTCGGTCGCCGACCGCAACGGCAGCTACACCGACTATCCTGTACCGGGCGACGCGTCGGTCTCCGAGGTGCGCGACTTCGAGCCTTATTTCCTGCTCGACGCCCGGCTGGCGTGGGAGAAGAGTTTCTGCCGCCTCTACGTCGACGCGACCAACGTTACCGACACGCGCTATTGCGACATGGGCGGCATCCCGCTGCCCGGCGCATGGGTTACGGCGGGCGTCGTGCTGACGTTCGGCGGACGCTGATCCGCGCTTCGGACGACTTCTTTTCGGCTGCATTTTCGGGAACTCCGGCCTCTTCGGGCGCCGGAGTTTCCGCGTCTTGCGGGGCGGGGGAGGAATCGTTGTTATTTTCCTAACGATTCGTAGGCCGGCGACGAAAAAAATCGTATATTTGTAGAAGACGAAAAATCATCAAACGCCATAAATCATGGAACAGAGAATCGTGGAGTGCGTCCCCAATTTCAGCGAGGGACGCGATCGGGAGACGATCCGCCGGATCGTCTCGGCTATCGAGCGATCGGGCGGCGTCCGCGTGCTGGACGTCGATCCCGGCGAAGCGACCAACCGCACCGTCGTAACGTTCGTCGGCAGCCCCGAGGCCGTCGTCGAAGCGGCCTTTCAAGGTGTCCGGCAGGCAGCCGAATCGATCGACATGCGCCGCCACAAAGGCACTCATCCCCGCATGGGCGCCACCGACGTGCTGCCGCTGATTCCCATTTCGGGCATTACGCTGGAGGAGTGCGCCGCCCTGTCGCGCGAGCTGGCGAAGCGTATCGCCGACGAACTGCGCATCCCGACCTATTGCTACGAAGCTGCGGCTTTGCGGCCCGAGCGCAAGAATCTGGCCGTCTGCCGGAAAGGAGAGTACGAGGCGCTGCCCGAGAAGCTCGCGCATGCCGATTCGGCGCCCGACTTCGGGGCCCGGCCCTATGACGAAAGCATCGCCCGCACGGGTGCCACGACGGTCGGGGCCCGCGATTTCCTGATCGCCGTGAACTTCAATCTCAACAGCACCTCCACGCGTCGCGCCAACGCCATTGCGTTCGACGTTCGCGAAAAGGGACGTCCCCTGCGCGAGGGCAATCCCATTACGGGCAAGGTGGTGAAAGATGCCGACGGCAACCCCGTCATGCAGCCCGGTACGCTCAAGGCCGCCAAAGCGATCGGCTGGTTCATCGAGGAGTACGGCATCGCGCAGGTTTCGATGAACCTGACCGACATCTCCACGACGCCCCTGCACGTCGCTTTCGACGAGGTGTGCCGCAAGGCCGATGCCCGCGGCGTGCGCGTTACGGGCACCGAGATCGTGGGTCTCGTGCCCAAGCGGGCGCTCGTCGAAGCCGGCAAATATTTCCTCCGCAAGCAGCACCGCTCGACGGGCATCGCCGAAGAGGAGATCGTCCGCATGGCCGTCAAGTCGATGGGGCTGGGCGACCTGAAGCCGTTCGTCCCCGAAGAGAAGGTGATCGAATACCTGCTCGAAGCGGAAGATAAGCGCAAGCGTCTCGTCGACCTTACGTGCAAGGGCTTCGCTGCCGAGACCGCGAGCGAGTCTCCGGCGCCGGGCGGCGGCTCCATCTCGGCCTACATGGGTGCGCTGGGCGCCGCCCTCGGCACGATGGTCGCCAACCTCTCGTCGCACAAGGCGGGGTGGGACGATCGCTGGGAGGAGTTTTCCGACCGGGCCGAGCAGGGACAGCGCCTGCTCTCCGAGCTGCTGCATCTGGTCGACGAAGACACCGCGGCTTTCAACCGCATCATGGAGGTCTTCGCCATGCCCAAGTCGACCGACGAGGAGAAGGCCGCCCGCAGCGAGGCATTGGAAGCCGCGACGCTCTATGCCACCGAGGTGCCGCTGCGCACGATGAAAGCCGCCGCCGGGGTCTTCGACCTCGTCGAAGCGATGGCCGCGGAGGGCAACCCCAACTCGGTATCCGATGCCGGGGTCGGGGCGCTGGCGGCCCGCAGCGCCGTGTTGGGCGCCTGCCTCAATGTCAAGATCAACGCTGCGGGTCTCAAGGACCGTTCGGCGGCCGCGGCGCTGGTCGCCGAAGCCGAAGCACTGGCTGCCGAGGCCGAACGTCGCGAACGCGAGGTGCTGGCCATTGTCGAATCGAAAATCAACGGATAAGATGACCCTACAAGAGTTTCAGGCCGATATTCGCGCCGGCATTCCCGACAAGCTGCCCGCCGCGAAGCCTTACGACAAGCAGATCAACCATGCGCCGCGCCGCAAGGAGATCCTTACGCCCGAGGAGCAGGTTCTCGCACTGAAAAACGCCCTGCGCTACTTCCCTGAGAAGCACCACGCCGTGCTTGCCGGAGAATTCGCCGAGGAGCTGCGGCGCTACGGCCGCATCTACATGTACCGCCTGCGCCCCGACTACGAAATGTACGCCCGGCCCATCGACGAGTACCCGGCCCGCTGCCGGCAGGCCGCGGCGATCATGATGATGATTCAGAACAACTTGGACAAAGCCGTGGCGCAGCATCCCCACGAACTGATTACCTACGGCGGAAACGGCGCCGTATTCCAGAACTGGGCGCAGTATCGGCTGACGATGAAGTATCTTTCGGAGATGACCGACAGTCAGACGCTGGTCATGTATTCGGGCCATCCGCTCGGACTCTTTCCCTCGCATCCCGGGGCGCCGCGCGTGGTCGTTACCAACGGCATGGTGATCCCCAACTATTCGAAACCCGACGACTGGGAGCGCATGAACGCCCTCGGGGTCTCGCAATACGGGCAGATGACCGCCGGGTCGTACATGTACATCGGGCCGCAAGGCATCGTCCACGGCACTACGATCACGGTGCTCAACGCCGCCCGCAAGCGCTTCGCGGCCGGCCGGAAAGATACGCGCGGCATGCTCTTCGTCTCGTCGGGTCTCGGCGGCATGTCGGGCGCCCAGCCCAAAGCCGGCAACATCTCGGGCGTGGTCTCCGTGATCGCCGAGATCAATCCCAAAGCGGCTGCCAAGCGCCACGAGCAGGGGTGGGTGGACGAACTGCACGAATCGCTGGACGAGCTGATCCCCCGCATCCGTCAGGCTGTCAGCAGAAAAGAGGTCGTCTCGCTGGCCTACGTGGGCAATGTCGTCGACCTCTGGGAGCGGCTGGCCGCCGAGGAGATCGCCGTCGATCTGGGATCGGACCAGACGTCGCTGCACAACCCGTGGGCGGGCGGTTACTATCCTGTCGGTCTGAGCTACGAGGCCTCCAACAAGATGATGGCCGAGGAGCCCGCCCGCTTCCGCGAATGCGTGCAGGAGTCGCTGCGCCGGCAGGCCGACGCCATCAACCGCCTCACGGCCCGCGGCATGTACTTCTTCGACTACGGCAACGCCTTCCTGCTGGAGGCTTCGCGCGCCGGGGCCGCCGTCGTGGGCGAGGGCGGGCGCTTCCGTTATCCCTCCTACGTGCAGGATATCATGGGGCCCATGTTCTTCGACTACGGATTCGGACCTTTCCGCTGGGTCTGCACCTCCGGGCGACCCGAGGATCTGGAGCTCACCGACCGGCTGGCCGCCGAGGTGCTGGAGGATATCCGCCGCACGGCGCCCGCCGAGATCTGCGGGCAGCTCGACGACAACATCCACTGGATCCGCGAAGCCGGGCGCAACAAACTCGTCGTCGGTTCGCAGGCCCGCATCCTCTACGCCGATGCCGAGGGCCGCACCAAGATCGCGCAGGCCTTCAACCGGGCGATCGCCGAGGGACGGCTGTCGGCTCCCGTGGTGCTGGGGCGCGACCACCACGACGTATCGGGCACCGACTCGCCCTACCGCGAAACCTCCAACATCTACGACGGCTCGGCCTGCACGGCCGACATGGCCGTGCAGAACGTCATCGGCGATGCGTTCCGCGGCGCCACGTGGGTCTCGATCCACAACGGCGGCGGCGTAGGGTGGGGCGAAGTCATCAACGGCGGCTTCGGCATGGTGATCGACGGCTCGGAGGACTCCGACCGCCGCATCTGCGAAATGCTGCTCTGGGATGTCAACAACGGCATCGCCCGCCGCAGCTGGGCCCGCAACGAAGGGGCCCTTTCGGCCATTCGCCGCGAAATGGAGCGTACGCCCGGGCTGCAGGTTACGCTGCCCAACTACGCGGACGACGAGATCGTACGCAAGGCGCTGGAACATCGACCTTAAACCAAGATTATTTCATATGGAACTTCATCATATCTCCGCGGAACATCTTTCGATCGATCGGGTCCGCGAAATCCTTGAAAAGCCTCTTTGGCTGGCCCTGAGCGACGACGCCCGCGGGCGCATTGCCTGCTGCCGCGAATACCTCGACCGCAAGATGGAGAACACCGAACGTCCCGTTTACGGTGTTACTACGGGTTTCGGTTCGTTGTGCAACATCTCGGTGGGTCGCGACGAGCTGGCGCAGCTGCAGAAAAATCTGGTCATGTCGCACGCGTGCGGCACGGGCGAGCGCGTACCGCGGGAGGTCGTGCGGCTGATTCTGCTGCTGAAGATCCAGTCGCTCTCGTACGGCCATTCGGGCGTGCAGGTCGCCACCGTGGAGCGGCTGATCGACTTCTTCAACCACGATATTCTTCCGGTCGTCTACCAGCAGGGGTCGCTCGGCGCTTCGGGCGACCTCGCACCGCTGGCCCACATGAGCCTGCCCCTGTTGGGGCTCGGCGAGGTGGAGCACGAGGGACGGGTGCGGCCGGCCGGCGAGGTGCTGGCCGAAATGGGATGGCAGCCCATCGAGCTGCAGTCCAAAGAGGGGCTGGCGCTGCTGAACGGCACGCAGTTCATGAGCGCCTACGGCGTATGGTCGCTCCTCGAGGCGGAGCGGCTGAGCGCATGGGCCGATACGATCGGCGCCCTGTCGCTCGAAGCCTTCGACGGTCGCATCGAACCCTTCTGCGACGAGGTGCATCGGGTGCGTCCCCATGCCGGGCAGGCGGCGACGGCCCGCAACATCCGGCGCCTGCTGGAAGGGAGCGAGATGATCGCTCGCGAGAAGGAGCATGTGCAAGATCCCTATTCGTTCCGCTGCATGCCGCAAGTGCATGGTGCGTCGAAAGATACGATCGATTATGTCAAGCAAATTCTGACTATCGAGATCAACTCGGCGACCGACAATCCGACGGTCTTTCCCGACGAAGACATGGTGGTCTCGGCCGGCAACTTCCACGGCCAGCCCATCGCGCTGGCGATGGATTTTCTGGCGATCGCCCTCGCCGAACTGGGCAACATCTCCGAGCGCCGCATCTACAAGCTGATTTCGGGCACGCGCGGACTGCCCAGTTTTCTGGTCGCCCGCCCGGGGCTCAACAGCGGGTTCATGATCCCGCAGTATGCCGCGGCGTCGATCGTCAGCCAGAGCAAAGGGCTCTGCATGCCCGCGTCGGTCGACTCGATTCCCTCGTCGCAGGGGCAGGAGGACCATGTCAGCATGGGCTCCAACGCTGCTACGAAGCTCTACCGGGTGGTTTGCAACACGCAGCGGGTATTGGCCATCGAGCTTTTCAACGCGGCGCAGGCTTTCGAGTTCCGGCGTCCGGTGCGCACGTCGCCCGTGCTGGAGCAACTGTTGGCCGACTATCGCCGGCAGGTGCCGTTCGTCGAGGACGACACGGTGATGTATCCCCATATCGAAACCTCGGTCGAATTCCTGCGCCATGAAGCTGCTCGTTAGGAATATCGGCACGCTCGTCGGCATCCTCCCGGCGGGCGGACCGCTGCGGCTGTGCGGCGAGGAGATGAACCGGCTGGAACGTCTCGACGACGCATGGCTGCTGGCCGAGGAGGGGCGGATCACCGCTTTCGGTCCCATGTCCGAATGCCCGGCCGAAGCCGGAGCCGAGGTCGTCGACGCCGAAAGGGGCATGCTCTTTCCGTCGTTCTGCGACTCGCACACCCATCTGGTCTACGCCGGGAGCCGCGAGCAGGAGTTTCTGGACAAGATCGAGGGTCTGAGCTACGAGGAGATCGCGCGGCGTGGCGGGGGCATTCTCAACTCCGCCGACCGGCTGCACGAGACCTCCGAAGAGGAGCTTTACCGGCAGGCGATGGAGCGTGTGCGCGAAATCGTGGGCATGGGCACAGGGTGCGTGGAGATCAAGAGCGGCTACGGCCTTTCGACCGAAGACGAGCTGAAGATGCTGCGCGTCATCCGTCGCATCCGCTCGGAAGCGCCGCTGGCCGTGCGGGCCACCTTCCTCGGGGCGCATGCCGTGGCGCGGGCCTACGTGGGGCGGCAGGGGGAGTACGTCGATCTGGTGTGCGACGAGATGTTGCCGACCGTGGCGCGCGAGGGACTGGCCGACTTCGTCGACGTCTTCTGCGACGCGGGGTTCTTCACCGTCGAGGAGACGGTGCGGATGATCGAAAAAGGGCGCGAACTGGGCCTGCGGGCCAAGATCCACGCCAACGAACTGGCCGTGTCGGGAGGCGTGCAGGCGGGTGTGGCCCACGGAGCCCTGTCGGTCGACCATCTCGAACGCATCGGCGCCGAGGAGATCGAATGCCTGCGCGGCACGGAGACGATGCCGACACTGCTGCCCGGAGCGGCATTCTTCCTCGGCATGAGCTATCCTCCGGCCCGCGAAATGATTCGTGCCGGACTGGGCGTGGCTCTGGCATCGGACTACAATCCGGGTTCCTCGCCCTCGGGCAACATGCGCATGGTTGCGGCGCTGGCCTCGATCCGCATGCGGATGACTCCCGCCGAGGCGATCAACGCCGCGACGATCAACGGAGCCTATGCGATGGGACTGAGCGACCGCTACGGTTCGATCACTCCCGGCAAGGCGGCCAATTTTTTCCTGACGGCGCCCATGCCGTCGGTCGAGTTCTTCACCTATGCCTATCAGACGCCGCTGATCCGCCGGGTATTCCTCCGGGGCGAGGAGCAGCGGGTTCGTTAGGGCGAGGGGCCGGTCGTCGCAAGCTGCAGCGGTTCGGCAAAGTCGGCGATCCGCAGCCTGCCGGGCATTGACCGGCTCATTCCGTGTCGGAGTGCCGGAGCGTCTGCCCGCCGTCGCATCGGGCGGGGTGCGCTTCTTATACGGATTCCGGGCTTCGTTACCCGAATTACGGATTCGGCCCTCGGAGGAGCGGAACCCGCGATTTTTATCGTTACATTTGCGTCGAACAAAACACCCGTTTCCGATGAAAAAGATCGAACATTTCGAGCATGTTTTCGAATACAACGACCTGTTGGGCGTCGAGACGCTGCATCCGCTGGTGTCGGTCGTCGACTTTTCGAAGGCCCGCCCGATCCGCCACATGCGCCATACGTTCGGCTTCTATGCCCTGTTTCTTAAGGATGTGAAGTGCGGCAACCTGATCTACGGCCGCCAGTACTACGATTATCAGGAGGGCACGATCGTGGCCATCGCCCCCGGGCAGGTGGCCGGCGTGGAGGACAACGGCGAGATGTTCCAGCCCAAAGGGTGGGCGCTGGTCTTCCACCCCGATCTGATCCGCGGCTCGTCGCTGGGCCGCAACATCGGCAGCTACTCTTTCTTCTCCTACGAGGCCAACGAGGCGCTGCACCTCTCGGAGCAGGAGCGGGGCATCGTCCTCGACTGCCTGCACAAGATCCGCACGGAGACCGAACACGCCGTCGACAAGCATACGCAGCGTCTCATCACAGCCAACATCGAACTGCTGCTCGACTACTGCGTGCGCTTTTACGAACGGCAGTTCATTACGCGCAGCAACGTCAACAACGACATTCTGATCCGCTTCGAGCGCCTGCTCGCGGAGTATTTCGCTTCGGACCTGCCCCGGACCGAGGGTTTGCCGTCGGTGAAGTATTGCGCCGGGGAGCTGCATCTGTCGGCCAACTATTTCGGCGACCTGATCAAGAAAGAGACCGGCCGCACGGCGCAGGAACATATTCAGCTGAAGCTGATAGACATCGCCAAAGAGCGGATTTTCGATGCCCGCAAGTCGGTGAGCGAAATAGCCTACGAACTGGGATTCAAATATCCGCAGCACTTCACGCGCCTCTTCAAGAAAGTTACGGGCCTCACGCCCAAAGAGTACCGGGTGCCGAACTGATGTAAAAGGCGAAAAGAGAAACGGAGAAAAGCCCTTGCGGACTATTCTCCGTTTTTTCATGCCCGATGCGAGCGGAACCGCTTTTTCAACGGTCTTCTTTCTCGAACGCCGCGGCGACCTTGCGCAGCGACTCGACGATGGGCAGATGCTGCGGGCAGCTCTTCTCGCACTTGCGGCAGCCGATGCACTCCGAAGCGCGGCCGTGCGTCTGCGCAAGGTTGTCGTAGTAGATATTCTGGATCGAAAAAGTCTTGTTGAGCGCCTGCTGCTCGGCATTGTAGAGGGCGAAGTACTCGGGAATGGCGATCCGCTCGGGGCATCCGTCCACGCAGTAGCGGCAGGCGGTGCAGGGGATGGCGATCGAGCGGTTGATGATTCCGACGGCCCGGTCGACGGCATCCCGCTCCTCGGTGTTCAGGGGTTCGAAATGCTGCATGTAGGAGGTGTTGTCCTCCAGTTGCTCCATCGTCGACATGCCGCTCAGGACGGTCATCACCCCGTCGAGACTCGCCGCATAGCGGATCGCCCACGACGCCGGAGAGAGTTCGGGCCGCATCGATCGGAACAAGGCCTCGGCCTCCTCGGGCAGGCGCGCCAGCGTTCCGCCCTTGAGCGGTTCCATGACCACCACCGGCTTGCCGTGGCGGCGGGCCGTTTCGTAGCAGCGGCGCGACTGGATGCTCTCGTTGTCCCAGTCGATGTAGTTGATCTGCAGCTGCACGAACTCCGTCTCGGGATGGGCCGTGAGGATTTCGTCCAGCAGCTCGGCGTTGTCGTGGAACGAGAAGCCCACGTGGCGTATCTTGCCCTCGGCTTTCAGGCGGGTTGCGAAGGCGAAGCTGCCGAAGCGTTCGACGGTGCGGTAGTTCGAGACATTGAGGTTGTGGAGCAGGTAGTAGTCGAAGTACTCCACGCCGCATTTCTCCAGCTGCTCGGCGAAGATCCGTTCCTGATCGCCCTCGGCCTTGAGGAACATCGTCGGCAGCTTGGTCGCCAGCGTGAACGAATCGCGGTCGTGGCGCTCGACGAGTGCCCGGCGGACGAACTTTTCGCTCTGGTACTCGTGGTACATGTAGGCAGTGTCGAAGTAGGTGAAGCCCCGTTCGAGAAAGGTGTCGACCATGCGCTCGAACTGCGTGAGGTCGACTTTCGTAACGTCTGCGGGATCGGTGAGCGGCAGGCGCATGCAGCCGAATCCCAGTTTTTTGGCGGGCATCATCTTACTTGCGGATTACGTGGTTCAGGAGAGCCCAGCCGCCGACGATCTGCACGAGCATGCCCGGCAGGCCGAGGCGGAGATCCTGCGTCGCGGCGTGCAGGTCGCCCAGAAGCGCCCATTCGCCGAGGGTGCCGAGCGTCTGGTAGGCCGCCACGACGCCCGTCAGCAGCAGGAGCGAAGCCCGACGGAAACGGGCGGCGGTCCAGCCTGCGAAAAGCGCCAGCAGGACCGATTTCAACACGATGGCTGGAAGCGCCGCGACCGCAGGCATGCCGAAGAGCAGGGCATTGGCCGCGGGCGATGCCACGGCGGTGAGCAGTCCTGCGCGCCAGCCGTATTTGTAGGCGCCGACGAGCGTGAAGAAGTAGATCGGCAGCCACGTGGGACCGCCCAGCCGGACCGCATGGCAGAGCTGCGGCAGGGCGATGTTGCCCAGCACGAAGAGTGCTGCGACGAGGTAAGTGCGTGCTTCGCCGTAGGTGGGCGAATAGAGTTTTACGCTTGAGGTTTGCATGACAATCGATTATTTAAGTTTGCTTATCTTAACTAAAAGTGCAGGTCTATGCCGCCCAGCACCGTGGCTTTGGGCATCGGGTAACCCGCATTGATTTCGTAGCGCTGCGCCAGCAGGTTCTCGCCCCGCACGAAGAGATCGAGCAGTTTCGAGACCCGGAAGCTGCCGCGCAGATTCCACAGCACGAAGTTCTCCTGCTTTTCGGTGCCGCTGCCGTTCACCTTCACCTCGGTGTAGAGTCCCTCGACGTATTGCACGCCGGTCGAGACGTTCCAGCGGCCTTGAGCGAATGCGGCTCCGGCGTAGAGCTTATGCTCGGGCGAAGCCAGCACGGGGTATTTCATGTGCAGGTAGCTGTAGTTGGCGTCGAGCGACCAAGCGGGCGAGATGCGCCAGCCGATCTGCGCCTCGACGCCGGCATTTTTCACGCGTCCTGTGTTGACGTTCTTCGGGCGTCCGTCGACGGGAATGCGCAGGATGAGGTTGCGTCCGTCGATATAGAAGAGGTTGATTCCGTAAGAGACGCGGCCTCCGGCCAGACGCTGGGACCATGCGATTTCGTAGTTCCACAGCCGCTCGGGCTTCAGATCGGGATTCTGTGGCGGGAACATGTACATCTCGCGGATGGTAGGGTAGCGGAATCCTTTCGCTGCGGAGATCTTGAGTTCGGCATCGTTTGTCGGCAGGAACGAAAGCCCCGCCTGCGGCACCCACTGGGAGCCCGCGTGCGAATGGCGGTCGTAGCGCACGCCGGCGTCGAAGATCAGCCACGGAACGATCGTCTGCCGGAAATCGAGGTAGGCGGCGACTTCGTGCTGCACCTTGTCGGCCAGCATCGTGCGGGCGGAGCCGTCCAAAGGGCTGTTCCACGCCCGGCCGCCGAAGCGGAACCAGTCGAAGCCCAGCGTCAGACGGTTGCCCTCGAAGAGACGGGCGCTCTGGTACCACGAGATGCCGAGCATGTCGTCGTGCGAGCGGAAGCGGTAGTCCAAAGGCTGCTGGCCGGGCGAATAACCGTCGTCGATCTTGTGGTAACCCCAGTTGTAGAAGAAGCTCAGCGCCCCCGACGTGCGGTCGTAGTCGTTCTGCAGGGCAAGGGAGGTCATGCCGCGCGTGATGCGCGAATCGTTGTCGATGATCGGGTTTTCGATGCTGCCCGGATTCGAAGCGTTGAAGTGCGTGAGGCTGACATCGGCGCCGAGGTGCCATGCGCGGGCGATCTCGTAACCCAACTTGGCGTAGCCGCCGTACTGTTCGAAGCCCATGCGGGGACGGTGGCCGTCGGTGTGGTCGTAGGAGGCCGAGAGCACCGAGGTGAAGCGGCCCGCGCGGATGCGGTTCGTAGCCTCGGTCTGCAGCGTGTTGTAGGAGCCGTAGGCCGCATGGAGGTCGGTCTTTACGCCCTCCTCGTGCATTTTGCGCGTTACGATGTTGATGACGCCGCCCATCGCGTTCGAGCCGTAGAGCACCGACGCCGGGCCGCGCAGCACCTCCACGCGCTCGGCCAGCATCGACTGGTAGGCGTCGGCGATGGGGTGGCCCATCAGTCCCATGTACTGCGGATGTCCGTCGATGAGGACCATCAGTCCCGTGGTGGGCAGTCCTGCCTGCGGAGCGCCCCCGATACCGCGCAGCGACATCTGTCCGGCTGCCCCCGTGGAGACGCTGTAGCCCATGATGCCGCGACCTGTGGCGAAGAGCCCCGGGACCTGCTCGGTCAGCATAGGCAGCAGCGACTGCTCGTGCTGCCGCTCGATCTGCCGGCGGTCGAGCGTCGAAACGCTCATCGGCAGATGCCGGATGTCGGTGCGGTAGCGGGCGCCCGTTACGACTACGCTGTCGATCGGATGGGGCTGCTGCTCGTCGGAGAGCGCCCCGGCTCCGGCCGGCATGTCGGCACGGAGCGGAAGTGCCGGCATCAGAGCTGCGAGGGTGAAGAATAGGAGTTTGTTCATCGGGTATGAAGAAAGTTGCGTATCGGCTCCAGACACTCCTCGGGGGTGCGGCAGTCGCTGCAGAGCGTTTCTACCGGGCACGGGCCCGTGCCTGCGCGGTTGATGATCTGCGGCACGCAGAGCGCGCATTCGACTTTTACACCCCGTGCGGCGAAGAGTTCGAGGGCCGGCGTACTCGCCACGTCGGCGTAGACTTCCCGGACTTTGCCCAGAATCATCAGCGCGGCGGCACCCTTGCCCACGACCTTGTCGGCCACGAAAGCTCCGGCGAGCGACGCGGGTTCTTCGGTCAGCAACCGGTAGAGGTCTTTCACGCCCCGCTCGCGGAAAATCCGCGTCTGCGTGCCGTTGGCGATTACGCACGAGCATCGCTCGGCATGGAGCCGGGCGATGAGTTCCTGCCGCCGTACATCGTCGGGGAAAACCGTTTGCCGTATCGTCATCTCCGAAAACGCTAATATCCGAATTTGTCGGCGGCCCGGCGCATGGCTTCGACGATCTTCACGCCGAACGGGCAGCGGCTCTCGCAGGCTCCGCAAGCCACGCACTCCGAGGCGTGGTGCGGAAGGGCCCGATAGTGTTCGCGCACGGTCTCGGGAATCGCGCCGTCGTCGGAGCAGAGGTTGCGGAACTTGTTGACCGCGGCGATGTCGATTCCGGAGGTGCAGGGCGCACAATGGCCGCAGTACATGCAATGACCGTGCCACGAGAATTTTTCGAGCCCCGAAAGGGCTGTCGCATAGTCCTTTTCGGCATCCGAAGCGGTGCACCACGCCGCGGCGGCCCGCATCTCTTCGGGCGAGCGGCTGCCCACCATGACGGCCGCCGCACTGGGACGCGAAAGGGCGTAGTCGATGCACTGCACGGGTGTCAGGGCGCGGCCGAAGGGCGAACGTTCGTCGCTCAGCAGATCGCCGCCGCCGTAGACCTTCATCACGTCGATGCCCACGCCCTCGCGTGCACACAGTTCGTAGAGGCGTTCGCGGTCGGGATCGATGTTGTGCAGGGCATGATCGTAGCTTTCGTCGGCCCACAGCGCGTCGACATCCTCGCCTGCGGGCTGGAGGTCGTAGCAGGGGTTGATCGAGAACATCACGACGTCGACGAGACCCGTTTCGACGGCCTTGCGCGCCACCACGGGATTGTGGCTGCTCAGCCCGATGTGGCGGATGCGCCTCTCGTCCCTGAGCCGGCGTGCGAAAGAGATGATCCCGCCGTCGAAGACGAGGCGGAAATCCTCCTCCTGATCGACGTAGTGGATCATGCCGATGTCGACATAATCCGTTCCCAGCCGGGCGAGCAGGTCCTCGAACGCCGCCTCGGATTTCCCGACATCGCGCGTACGCAGGTACTGGCCGTTTTCCCAGACCGAGCAGAGGTGGCCCTGTATGACGAACCGCTCGCGACGCCCGGCCAGCGCATGACCCAAAGCCGTGCGCAGCTCGGGATTCGACGAGTAGAGGTCGATGAAGTTGATGCCCAGCTCCTCGGCGCAGTCGATCTGGGTGCGCAGCTCCTCGGGCGTCATGCCCATGAAGCCCTCGCAACCCAGCGCGATGGCGCTCACTTCGAGCCCCGTGCGGCCCAGCGTGCGATAGATCATGCTATTTTTCATCGAGGTCGACCAATTCGTATTCGCGGTTGCCGACGCCCAGCGCAGCGGCATGTTCGACGGTGCGGATGCCGTGGCGCGACTCCATGCGCTCGATCAGATGCACCTTGCCGGGATCCTCCGAAGCGTAGACCTGATCGACGCACGCCTGATCCAGAGCGACGGGGTCGAGCGACGCGAAGATCCCGATGTCGCCCATCTGGGGAGCGGCGGGATGCGAATCGCAGTCGCAGTCGACCGAGAGGTTGTTCATGACGTTGATGTAGAGGATATTTTCGCCGCAGTGGTCGGCCACGGCTTTCGCCGCCTCGGCCATCGATTCGAGGAAGGCATCCTGCTCGGGCAGGTTGCGCCACAGGTCGGTTTTGGTTTTGCCGGCGGTGTGGATCCATGCCTTGCCGGCCGACGAGGCGATGCCGATCGAGATGTTCTTCAGCGCGCCGCCGAAGCCGCCCATCGCGTGGCCTTTGAAGTGGGAGAGGACCACCGTGAAGTCGTAGTCGAGGAAATGCGAACCCACGAAGTCCTCCTTGAGGTGCGTGCCGCCCACGACCGGGAGCGCGATCTCGCCGTCGGCATCCATGATGTCCACCGGGGCGATGGATGTGAATCCGTGCTCCTCGGCAGCTTTCAGGTGGTCGGCCGTGGCGGCGCGGCCGCCCCCGTAGGCCGTATTGCACTCGACGATCGTACCGCCGATCTTGCGGACCAGATCGCCGATCAGCGCAGGCTTGAGGTAGTGGTTGCCGCCCGGTTCGCCGGTCGAGATCTTCACGGCGACTTTGCCCTGTGCCTTGCGTCCCAATGCTTCGTAGACGGCATCGAGCCCGGCGGGGGTGATGTCGCGGGTCATGTAGACGACCGATTTTTCGGACTGCGGAGCTGTCGCGGTCCGGGCGTTGCGCGAGCCGCAGGCTACGGCCAGAACGGCCAACAGCAGCGCGGCTGAAATACGTAGTTTTTTCATAGTTATGGAGTTTTTAGTGCGTATGTTTGAGGTGTTGCAGATCGCCGTACCAATAGGCGGCCGTGGTGCCTCCGTCGATCAGGATGTCGCTGCCGGTGATGAAGCGTCCCTGCCGTCCCAAGAGGAAGGCGGCCAACTCGCCGATTTCGTCGGGGGTACCGGCCCGTCGTGCGGGACTGGCGGCGATCATCTCCCGATAACCTTCGGCGCGGGGTCCGTGCAACTCGTCGTTGGCCAGCGGCGTGATGACGATACCGGGGCTGACGGAGTTGATGGTAGCCCCGCGTCGGCCCCATGCGGTGGCTTCGGCCATGACGCGCAGGACGTTGCAGCGTTTGGAATACTGGTAGGCTTTCAGCGTGTCGGAAAGGGAGGCGATGAATGGCAGTGCGAGCAACTCCTCGACCGGTGTCGTGGCGAGAGCATCGCTCTGTTCCTGCGGCAGGCTACCGAGCCGATGTCCCGACTGCGACGAAACGACGATGCCCGAACCTCCGGATGCCATGACGCGTCCGAATTCCTCCAGCAACAGTGCGGTGCCGTAGAGGTCGACGCGCAGAATCCGCTCGACCGAAGCCTGCGAAGGGGAGACTCCGGCGGCATCGACCAGATGGAAAATCGGCCCGAGCCCGCCTGCATAGGCGATCAGCTCGCCGACGGAATCCCGCGAAGCGATATCGGTCTGCCGGATACTGACCTCGAATCCGGCATTCTCGAGCGTCGAAGCGGCCGAGCGGGCATTCGCCGGATTGCAATCGGCTATGACGACATGTCTGCCTGCGGCGATGCGTCGAACGATGGCCTGGCCGATCGATCCGGCGCCGATGAGAACGACGACTTCCTTTTGCATGCGATGAATGATTTTCATGTAGCAAAGATAGGACTTTCAAGGGGAGAGACCGCAGCCGCCGGCATACAAACCGTAAAAAGGGTAACAGATTCCGGAATCCGTATCGGTAGGGGCTTGTCCGGCTTTTTCGGAAGCGCTGCGGAAAATACCGGCTGGCCTTCGCGGACCTTGCTATCCGATAATCAGCTCCTCTGCGCGGAGCTTGGGAACGCAGTGCGTACCGTTCTGCCGGTAGTAGTCGCGACTTTCCGCTTCGCCGATTTCGACCAACTCGATGCGTTCGATTCCGCGGCCGATCGCGAGAATCAGCAGCGGGTCCGACGGCAGGTCGAACGCCTGCCGGATCTTCTCTCTGTCGAATGCGTCGATGCAGATGCCGTTCAGCCCCATTTCGGTGGCACGCAGCAACATGCTCTGTGCCGAAATTCCCAGATCGATGTCGACGTAGCGATCCTCGGCGATCGTCGCACAGACGATGATGAATGCGTTGGGCTCCGTACCGGGAAGCGGCAGATGCAGCTCGGGCAAAGCACCGCCGAGCCGGATGCAGGGCAGCACCTTGTGTGCCTCGTCCGACAGCACGGGTCGGAAACGCAATACCTGCCGGTTGCGGGCCGACGGAATGCGGGTATTCACTCCGATGATGCGGCGCAGCTGATCCTCGCGGACCGTGAAACCGGCGTCGTAGCCCCGGTAGCTGCGGTTCTTCAGCAGCAGCCGTTCCAACGTCGCCTGCGCTTTGCGGCGGTCGGGCTGCGCGCTTCGGGTCCGGTACTCCTCCATCTTTTTTCCCAAATAATCGTCGGCCATCGCTTCTCTTTTGTTGCAAAGATAGGGATTTTACGGGAAAACACATGCGATATTCTCTCCCGAATCCGGCCATGAAAAAACCGGAGACGGATTTTTATGTCCCCGGTTCTGCTTGCTGCAGCCCTGTAAAAAGAAAAAGTCCCGAAAGATCGACTTTCAGGACTTCTCGAAATCGCTTCGATTGCGGTGCGTAGGGGACTCGAACCCCTGACCCCGTGCGTGACAGGCACGTATTCTAACCAGCTGAACTAACGCACCGTTTGCTGATTGCGAATGCAAAGGTAGTACAAAATTCGTTATCTCCAAACAATTTTATCACTTTTTGAAGAAAGAAAATTGCACACTCCCGTAACTTCTTAATTGCCAGAACTCCGGACGAGCTGAAAAATCCATCTTCTTCGAGTGCTCGAAGACGAATATTCCCTCCGGGCGCAACAATCCTCCGCCCAGCACCAGATCGACGACCTGCCCGCTGCCCTCCAGATCGTAAGGGGCATCCGAAAAGATGATGTCGAACTGCTTGCTGCAACTCTTCAGATAGAGGAATACGTTCGCTTTGACCGGATAGAAATTCTCGATGCCCAGCTGTTCGGCCGTACGGCGGATGAAGTTGTAGTGCACCGGATTGATCTCCACCGAGGTAACGCTCCGGGCGCCCCGCGACGCGAATTCATAGCTGATCGAGCCTGTACCGGCGAAGAGGTCGAGGATGTCGCACTCCTCGAAATCCGCCAGATTGCCCAACACGTTGAAAAGGTTCTCCTTCGCGAAATCCGTCGTCGGCCGGGCCCGCAGATTGCGGGGCGGATCGATCGCCCGGCCTTTGTATCTGCCGCTTACGATGCGCATACGACCTCCCGGAATCGGTTGCCGACCAGTTTGCGCAGCATTTTGGCATTGCGGCCGGGCGTACGCAACAACATATCGCCCAGCGGGAACACCTTGCCCAGACGGTCGATGAAATAGAGGATGTCCGCATCGGTCGCAGCCGGAATCGCCTCGGCCATGCGTAGCGACCGGTCGAATACCTTTATATATAGGATCCCGGTCCGAAGGTAGAGCCAGACCGTCGGGCGTCCGGACGTCGGACCCGACAGCAGCGGGGTAGTGAAGCTCGCCCGGTAGCCCAGCTTTTCGCGAACCGCCTGCAACGCATCTTCGCCGACGGCCATCACCGCTACGATCTCCATGCCGGAGCCGATCGTCATGGGCAGACTGCGCACTGCCTGCTGCCGCTCCGTGCAGGGCATGCCTGCGGCGGCCAGCAACTCGGCCGGCGTCATGGTTTGGAGAAACTCCGAGGGCACCAGCAGCGTTCGGGGCGTCAGCACCTCTACCGGCACGACCTCGTCGCCCGGAAATTCGCGCCCGAGACCCGAGACCGAAAAAGAGTGTCCATCCAACGACTGCTGAATGGACACCCGGTCTGCGGCGTGCGGAATATTATTCCCAGTTGCCCGCTTCATTGTTACCTGCCTCCATCGAACCGAACTTGACGCCGGGATAGCGGTTGAAGTTGTTCACCTCGTCGTCCACCAGATTGATGAACTCCTGACGGTAGGTGTCGATGTCGAGGAACGACTTATAAGGTGCCCGGCACTCCACGACGGGGATCACGACCTTCGATTCGGTGGTGATGATGCCGGCCTCCATGATGTATTCGACCTTGTCGTCCGTACCGGGGATATAACGCAGCCGGGCCACGTCCTCGGCGGTCAGCACTTTGGGTGCGAAGATGGTGTCGATGACGGCCACCTTGAATTTTTCGATATTCTTCTTGCCGGCTTTCTTGAGCTGCGCCATTCCTACCGAGTCGTCCTCGTCGACGATCTTGCGTTCCAGCTCCAGCGTATCGGAGAGGATGAAAGCGGCCAGCGAGTCGAAATCGCCGGTGAAGCGCTGGTACTTCGACTTGAAAGCACGCTGTGCGGTGCGGATGTCCTTGATGCGCTCGATGACCTGAGCCTTGCGGGTCTTCAGCTCGTTGTCGAACCGGATCGGAGTGGAAATTTGGTCGTAGATGACATAGACCAGCGCCACGATAATCAGCGCAAGACAGATTTGAATGATTCTTTTGCCCATTTTTTTATTTAAGTATTTGTTGCTAATTTTGTCCGACGATCCAATCATGCCCGAAATTCTATGTTCAGCACACGTATCGCGTCCCAAATTTACGCTAAAATTTGTTTCGAAGCAACTCCCGGGCAAAAAAAAATCGTAGAAAGTTTGTCGGAATACCTTGCCGACGAGGATTTTTCGCGCATTTTCGTGCTGAACGGCTATGCAGGAACCGGCAAGACCACGCTCATCGCCGCACTGGTCTCGGCACTCAAGGAGCTGGGTATCAAACCCGTGTTGCTGGCCCCCACGGGCCGGGCCGCCAAAGTGCTGGCCCGCTACTCGAATGAAAAGGCTCTCACGATCCACAAACGCATCTACCGCCAGCGCACGGGCAGCGACTACGAGTCGAAATATTCGCTCGACTACAATCCCGAACGCGATGCGGTGTTCATCGTCGACGAAGCCTCGATGCTGCCCGACCGGCCGGCCGACGGCGCGCAGTTCGGCAGCGGCTCGCTGCTCGAAGATCTGGTGCAGTACGTGCGCAACGGCCGCGCCTGCCGTCTGATTCTGGTCGGCGACAACGCCCAGCTGCCTCCCGTGGGCAGCGACTTCAGCCCGGCGCTCGATCCGGCGTCGCTGCGTCCCTACGGCAGCGTCGACTACCGTACGCTGGACGAGGTGGTGCGGCAGCAGGCCCAGTCGGGCATCCTCTTCAATGCCACGCTCGTGCGGTGCATGCTGGAAAACAACATCCTCGACATTCCGCGCTTCCGAATGGACTTTCCCGACATCGAGGCGGTCGAGGGGGGCGAATTCCTCGAAAAACTGCAGGACTGCTACGCCCTCTACGGTCGCGACGAAACGATCGTCATCACGCGCTCGAACAAGCGCGCCAACCGCTACAACGAGGGTATCCGCCGCAACGTACTCTATGCCGAGGAGGAGATCGAGAGCGGCGACATGCTGATGATCGTCAAGAACAACTACTTCTTCGCTCAGAGCGACGAATGTCCGATGAGCTTCATCGCCAACGGCGACGTGGCGCGCCTGAAGCGCATCCGCCGCTTCGAGGATTTCTACGGCTTCCGTTTTGCCGACGTCATGCTGGAATTCCCCGACTACGACGACACGGAGATCGGCTGCAAGATCCTGCTCGACACGCTCGCCTCCGAATCGCCGTCGCTCACGCGCGAGGAGTCGCTGCGGCTCTTCTACGAGGTGGAGAAGGACTACGAAGAGGTCAAAAGCAAAATCAAGCGCTTCAAGGAGATTCGCGAAAATCCCCATTTCAACGCCGTGCAGGTGAAGTTCTCCTACGCCATCACCTGCCACAAGGCGCAGGGCGGGCAGTGGCGTGCGGTCTTCATCGACCGATGTCTCTTCGGCGACGAACCCATGACGCGCGACATGCTCCGCTGGCTCTATACGGCCCTTACGCGGGCTACCGAAAAACTCTATCTGGTCAATTTCGACGAATCATTCTATGAATAGCGAACGTCATCCTTTGGAACCTTTTCTGCCTCCGCACGCGCGTCTGCTGATGCTGGGCAGCTTCCCGCCCAAGCGTAACCGGTGGTCGATGGAGTTCTTCTATCCCAACCTCCAGAACGACATGTGGCGCATCGTGGGGTACCTCGCCACGGGCGATAAGACGCACTTTCTCGTGCCCGACGCCAAGCGGTTCGACCGCGGGCGCATCGAAGCCTTCTGCCAAGAACGGGGCATCGCTCTTTACGATACGGCGGCGGAGGTCATACGGCTGAAAGACAACGCTTCCGACAGTTTACTTCAAGTGGTTAAGCCGGTCGATCTGGCCGCGCTGCTCGCCCGGATTCCCGAGTGCCGGACCCTCGTTACCACGGGACAGAAAGCCACCGACACGCTGCGAGCGATCACCGGATGCGACGAACCGCCCGTCGGCGGATCTGCGGAGTTCCGATTCGCGGGTCGGGAGCTGCGGCTGTGGCGCATGCCCTCCTCCTCGCGGGCCTATCCGCGACCCGTGGAATGGAAAGCGGAATTTTATCGGAAGGTTTTTACCGACTGCGGAATAATATAAGTTACCTCAGGTTCCGATTCCGTTTCCTTACGGGTTCCGGCCGAAGTGCCAGTCTGAGGCTGGAACGGAGCGGGGCGAAATCTGCGAATGAGGCCGTTCGGTGGGCGATTTGACCGGCCGGAACAAGAAAAGAGGCTCGGAATCGACACGGCGGAAAGTCGCGGATCGCGGCCGAAATATTTTTCTTTCGGCTTTGCGGAGTTGCCGAAATTTCCGCTATCTTTGTCTGAAAATTCACATACAATATCCTATTGTGGCATCCGAGAAGAAAATCGATAAAAAGTACGTCGAGACCCCGCTCATGAAGCAGTACTATGCAATCAAGGCGGTACATCCCGACGCCGTGCTGCTTTTCCGGGTCGGCGACTTCTACGAGACTTTCGGCGAAGACGCCATCAAGGCCAGCGGCATTCTGGGCATCACCCTCACGCGGCGGGCCAACGGTTCGGCGTCGTTCGTCGAGCTGGCCGGATTTCCCTATCATGCCATCGACACCTACCTGCCCAAGCTGGTGCGGGCGGGCGAGCGGGTCGCCATCTGCGAACAGCTGGAGGATCCCAAGACCGTCAAGGGACTGGTCAAGCGCGGGGTCATCGAGCTCGTAACGCCGGGCGTGGTCATGGGAGACAACATTCTCTCCAACAAGGAGAACACCTATCTGGCTTCGGTCTTCTTCGGACCCAAGATCACGGGCGTGGCGTTCCTCGACATCTCCACGGGCGAATTCTATGTCGCCGAAGGTTCCGACGCCTATGTCGACAAGCTCATCTCCAACCTCGCGCCGAAAGAGGTGATCTACCAGCGCGGCTTCGAAGATCGTTTTTCCGCCACTTTCGGCCCGAAGCTCTACACCTACCGGCTCGACGAATGGGTCTTCTCGGAGGAGGTCAACCGCGAGAAACTCTGCAAGCAGTTCGGCACCAAGTCGTTGAAAGGATTCGGCATCGACCACTTCACGGGCGGCGTCTCGGCCGCCGGCGCCATTCTCCACTACCTCGAATTCACCGAGCACCGCGACATCGCCCACATCAAGTCCATTTCGAGATTCGATCAGGAGGACTTCGTCTGGATCGACAAGTTCACGATCCGCAATCTGGAGCTCTTCTCCTCGAACGGCGCCCGCGGCAAGGGCAGTTTCGCCGATACGATCGACCGCACGCTTACGCCGATGGGAGGGCGTCTGCTCAAGCGTTGGATCGCCATGCCGATCAAGAACCCCGCGCAGATCGACGAACGGCTCGACATCGTGGAGTTCTTCACCCGCCATGCCGACTTCGGCGAGGGTGTCCGCGAGCAGGTAACGCTCATCGGCGATCTGGAGCGCATCGCTTCGCGCATCGCCGCCGGCAAGGTTACGCCCCGCGAACTGGTGCAGCTCAAAAATTCGCTGTCGGCCATCGCCGCACTCAAAAAGGAGCTGGAGGAGAGCCGCGACGTCCGCATCGAAGCGTTGGCCTCGCAGCTCGATCCGCTGACGGAAGTTCGCGACCGCATCGCCTGCGAAATCTATCCCGATCCGCAGAACAATCAGATACAGAAAGGCGGCGTGATCGCCGACGGCGTGGATCCCGAGCTGGACGACCTGCGCAAAATCGCCCTCCACGGCAAGGATTATCTGGCCCGGATCCAGCAGCGCGAGAGCGAGGCGACCGGCATTCCGTCGCTCAAGCTGAGCTACAACAACGTCTTCGGCTATTATATTGAGGTGCGCAACACCCACAAGGACAAGGTTCCCGAGACATGGATCCGCAAGCAGACCCTCGCCAACGCCGAACGCTACATCACCGACGAACTGAAAGAGTACGAAGAGAAGATCCTCGGTGCCGAGGAGAAGATGCTGGTCCTCGAACAGCGGATCTACAACGCCTTGATGGAGTTCATCCGCACGACCCTCAAGACTCTGCAGCAGAGCGCTGCGACCGTCGCCCGCATCGACTGTCTGCAATCGTTCGCCCGCATCGCCTGCGAACGCCGCTACGTGCGCCCCGTGCTCGACGAGGGCCGGCGCATCGAGATCCGGCAGGGCCGCCATCCGGTCATCGAAACCACGATGCCCGTAGGGGAGGAGTACATCCCCAACGACATCATGCTCGACGACAAGGAACAGCAGATCGTCATGATTACGGGTCCCAACATGTCGGGTAAGTCGGCCCTGCTGCGACAGACGGCCCTGATTATCCTCATGGCGCAGATCGGGTCGTTCGTGCCGGCCAAGTCGGCCCACATCGGCGTGGTGGACAAGATCTTCACCCGCGTGGGCGCTTCGGACAACATCTCACAGGGCGAGTCGACTTTCATGGTCGAGATGCTCGAATCGGCCAGCATCCTGAACAACATCTCCGACCGCAGCATCGTGTTGCTGGACGAAATCGGCCGCGGCACGAGCACTTACGACGGCATCTCCATCGCCTGGGCGATGGTCGAATACCTGCATAACCATCCCACGGCCCATGCCAAGACGCTCTTCGCCACGCACTACCACGAGCTCAACGAAATGGAGCAGATGTGTCCGCGCGTGAAGAACTACCACGTGGCCGTCAAGGAGATGGGCAACCAAATCGTTTTCCTGCGCAAGCTGGAGCGGGGCGGTACCGAGCATTCGTTCGGTATCCATGTCGCCCGCATGGCCGGCATGCCGGCGTCGGTGGTATCGAGGGCCGACGAAATTCTGCGCAACCTCGAATTGGTTTACGGCAACAACGAGATCGTCCCAAGCCGCAGCCTCAAGGAGCGGGAGCGGGGTAGCCGCAAATCGTCGGCGCAGTCGGTGCGCGAAGCTGCCGAAAACAGTCCGCAGAGCATGCAGCTCTCGATGTTCCAACTCGAAGATCCCGTGCTGGTGCAGATCCGCGACCAGATCAAGGACATCGATCTCGATTCGCTCACACCGCTCGAAGCACTCAACAAGCTGAACGACATCAAGAAAATAACCGGCATCTGAAGCATCGCTTCAACTCGGAGAATGGGTGTGGGGCCGCGGAGCCGGCGGAAAGTGGCAGCGGATAGCGAGAATAGGGTCGGAGCGCGAAAACTCGACCATCCGCGTTGTTCGGCCATAAAATAGCCCGGACGCCATAAGGCCTCCGGGCTTGTTCATATATGTCGGGCATCTTCGCAGGTATATCCTTGCAGCCCGAAGTAGGGTGCTTATCGACCGACGATCGGAGCCGTTTGGTGTCGCTCCTCCGTCGGCCGCTGCTATGATCGGAATGGCGACACGGATGTTCCGTACGGTCTCCGGCATGGATATTCGCAGCCGAAACGGACCTCCTCTCGTCCCCCGCCCGGCGGTCAGCCTTTGATTAGCGAACGGATATTCTGAATAAGCATCTCCACGGCGACGGAGTTGAAACCGCCCTCGGGGATGATGACGTCGGCGTACTTTTTCGAGGGCTCGACGAACTCCTCGTGCATGGGCTTCACGGTATTGGTGTATTGCGAAATCACCGACTGCATGGTGCGGCCGCGTTCGCAGACGTCGCGCAGGATGCGCCGGGCCAACCGGACGTCGGCATCGGTGTCGACGAAGACCTTGATGTCCATCAGGTCGCGCAGCTCCTTGTTCTCGAAGATGAGGATGCCGTCGACGATGATGACTTTCGAAGGTTTGACGCTCACGGTTTCGGGCAGACGGTCGTGGTCGACGAACGAATAGACCGGATGCTCGACGGGTACGTTCTCCTTCAGGGCCTTGATGTGGTCGACCAGCATCTGCGTGTCGAATGCCTGCGGATGGTCGTAGTTGAGCTTCGTGCGCTCTTCGTAAGTGAGTTCGGGGTGGGCCTTGTAGTAGTAGTCGTGGCAGAGCGTTACCACGTCGTCGCCCACGAAAGCCTCCTGCAGACGCTTGACGAGCGTCGATTTTCCCGAGCCGGTGCCTCCGGCGACTCCGATGACCGTAACTTGCATACTATTTCTTGCTTAAAGGTTTCTTCCATTCTGTTCGACAGTCGGGGATTCCGTCCCCGTCGACTGGGCCGCACACACCCTCGAAAGAGGCAATGCCTCCGGCACCGGTGGCCGCGCGACCGTACCGATCCGCCTTCCAAAAGAAAAGGATCGCCCCGAAAGGCAATCCTTATCGCTCGGCATCAGGCGTCGATGTTGGCGTAATGCGCGTTTTTCTCGATGAACTCGCGGCGGGGCGGCACATCGTCGCCCATGAGCATCGAGAAGATGCGGTCGGCTTCGGCCGCGTTCTCGATGTTGACCTTGCGCAAGATGCGCGTATCGGGGTTCATCGTCGTCTCCCACAGCTGGTGGGCGTTCATCTCGCCGAGACCTTTGTAACGCTGCACGTGCGTGCCCTTGCCGAACTCTTCCGTAATGGCATCGCGCTCTTTCTCTGTCCAGCAGTATCGCTCCTGCTTGCCTTTCTTGACAAGGTAGAGCGGCGGGGTGGCGATGTAGACATGTCCGTTTTCGATCAGCTCCTTCATCTTGCGGAAGAAGAAGGTGAGCATCAGCGTAGCGATGTGGCTGCCGTCGACATCGGCATCGGTCATGATGATGATCTTGTCGTAGCGCAGTTTTTCGAGGTTCAGGGCCTTGCTGTCCTCCTCGGTGCCGATCGTTACTCCCAAAGCCGTGAACATGTTTTTGATCTCCTCGTTCTCCCACATGCGGTGCTCCTGCGCTTTCTCGATGTTGAGAATCTTACCGCGCAAGGGCATGATGGCCTGAAAGTTGCGGTCGCGGCCCGATTTGGCCGTGCCGCCTGCCGAATCGCCCTCGACGAAGAAGATTTCGGCGATCGAGCGGTCGCGGCTCGAACAGTCGGCCAGCTTGCCGGGAAGTCCCACGCCCGAGAGCGGGGTTTTGCGCTGCACGGCCTCGCGGGCCTTGCGGGCGGCATGGCGGGCCGTGGCGGCCAGCACGACCTTCTGGACGATGGCTTTGGCGTCTTTGGGATTCTCCTCCAAATAGTGGCCCAGCGCCGCGGTCATGGCCTGATCGACGGCGGCCGAAACCTCGTCGTTACCCAGCTTGGTCTTGGTCTGACCCTCGAACTGAGGCTCGGCGACCTTGACCGAAACGACGGCCGTGAGGCCCTCGCGGAAGTCGTCGCCGCTGATGTCGAACTTGAGTTTCGAGAGCATGCCCGAATCCTCGGCGTACTTCTTGAGCGTGCGGGTCAGCGCACGACGGAACCCGGTGAGATGCGTACCGCCCTCGATGGTGTTGATGTTGTTGACATAGGAGTGGACGTTCTCCGAATAGGAATCGTTGTACTGCATGGCCACTTCCACGGGCACGCCGTTCTTCTCGGTATCGAGGTAGATGATCGAGTCGATGATCGGCTCGCCGCGCGTGGCGTCGAGGTACTTGACGAACTCCTTGAGGCCCTCCTCCGAATAGAAGTGGTCCTCGCGCGTCTTGCCCTCCTCGTCCTTGCGCAAGTCGTAGAGGTTGAGCTTGATGCCTTTATTGAGAAACGCCAGCTCGCGCAGGCGGTTGGCCAGAATGTCGTACTTGTAGACGGTGGTCTGCGTGAAGATCTCGCCGTCGGGCTTGAAAGTTACGATCGTACCGCGGTCCTCGCACGTGCCCACCACATCAACTTTCGATGTCGGGACGCCCTTGCTGTAGGTCTGCCTGAAGATCTTGCCGTCGCGGTGGATCTCGGCGACGAGCAGCGTCGAGAGGGCGTTCACGCATGAAACGCCGACGCCGTGCAGACCGCCCGAGACCTTGTAGGAGCCCTTGTCGAACTTACCGCCGGCATGCAGCACCGTAAGCACGACTTCGAGTGCCGACTTGCCCTCCTTTTCGTGGAAGTCGGTCGGAATACCGCGTCCGTTGTCCCTGACAGTGATCGAATTATCTTCGTTGATCGTTACGTCGATATCGGTACAGTAACCGGCCAGCGCCTCGTCGATGGAGTTGTCCACGACCTCGTAGACCAGATGGTGGAGACCCTTTTCGCCTATGTCGCCGATATACATGGCGGGGCGCTTGCGCACGGCCTCCAGACCTTCGAGGACTTGAATGTTCGACGCAGAATAGGCCTCTTCCTGCTTCTTGACGTTTTCTTGTTCGTTACTCATTGGATCGCTTTAAAATATCGTACAAATATAGGCATAATTTCTGAAAAGAACAAACCTTTCGAACGTTCCGGAGAGGGATATTTCGCATGATTCGGCTGTTTTTTCCGCATGCGCGGAGGAGCGTCTTTTCCGATGCGGCGACTGCCGTTTCTCTTTCGCTCCGCCCCCATATCTCCGATTCTCTCGCAAAAAAAAGGCTCGGCACCGACGCATCTCCGCCTCCTTCGCCATAAACTCGGCCGGGCATGCACCTCCGGTTCTCCCCGGCCCCGATTCTTACGACAGCTCGGCTTCGAGGTCGACTTCGCGGATGCGACCCTGCGAGAAGAGTACGGCCCGGGCAGGATAGTTCTCGATAAGCGCAGTGTTGTGCGTGGACATGACCACGGCGCAGCCCCGGCGGGCGATGTCGAGGAAGAGCTTCATGATGCCGTCGGCCGTAACGGGGTCGAGGTTGCCCGTAGGTTCGTCGGCCAACAGCACCTTCGGCTTGTTGAGCAGGGCCCGGGCGATGACCAGACGCTGCTGCTCGCCGCCCGAGAGCTCGAACGGCATCTTGTAACTTTTGTTCTGCAGATCGACGACCTGCAGCACCTGATCGATCCGTTCGCGGATCTCCGACTCGCGGCGCCAGCCGGTGGCCCGCATGACGTAACGGAGGTTCATGAAGACGTTGCGGTCGGTGAGAAGCTGGTAGTCCTGAAAGACGATGCCGATGCGCCGTCGCAGGTAGGGGATGTCGCGTCGCCGGAGCTTGCGCAGGTCGAAGCCGGCGATCTCGCCCTCGCCCGTGAGCAGGGGGACCTCGGCGTAGAGGGTCTTCAGCAAGGTGCTCTTTCCACTTCCCACGCGGCCGATCAGGTAGACGAACTCGCCCGAAGCGACCTCCAGATCGACGTCCGAAAGGACCATCTCGCTCTCGCGCAACAGCCGTTCGGCCGAGCGGCCGAGCGTATCGTCGGCATGGCAGATGGCGGCATTGCGAAGACGGACTACCGGTTTCTGATTCATGTTCGCGTTCGGAATTTGGACGGGTAAAGATAATAAAATAAAGAATCAAAAACGCAAAATCCGAAATAAAGTATTATTTTTGCAACGTTTTCAATGTGGCTTTGCGCCGCTGCCACTGGGGGTGCCCGGTTTTGACAGCAGGCAGAGTTTGATTGTAAGCACGCCGAGCGCTGTGCGGCGGCTCGTAAATACCGACGCTCAAACTACAAATGGCAATAACAGCTATGCACTCGCTGCCTAATTTTCAAGGAAAATCGGCTTAATCCCCGGGGTCAAGGCACCTCGGCGACGAGTATCCCGGGAGAGGGTTCCGCTCTTTAATTCTTTCCCATACGGGGTATCATCGATTTAGAGATAGCTCACCGGAGGGTTCCGGCCGGCGGGCGAAATTCAAGGAACTGGGATTCGGATTCGGCCGTCGCCTGCCAGATCCGGATAGAAGGACGAAACGGCGACTAAGCGTGTAGAAAGCTTTCGGGTTCCCTGTTTGGACGCGGGTTCGACTCCCGCCACCTCCACGACGACCGTCGTAAAAGCGCTTACCGAATACTTTGTAATATTACCGCGTAAGTTCTTTCGATCGTTGTAACTCGCGGCCGCGGGCCGCGTATTCAGGTCTGACCCTCCCCTAAATCCCCTCCTCGGAGGGGACTTGGATGTTGCTGAACGGCAGTGGTGGAGTTCCGACCAACACGGAGATACTGACTACCTCGGTCGCGAAACCCCGCACCGTTTTTTTCGTAATCGAATGCGGCTTTGTAGAGCCGTGCGAGCCGAGCCTCCCCCGGCGGAAGCTCGCCCCGTTAAGAACGGGATTTTATGAATTAGCACTCGCCCGCAGGCCACGGCTGCGAAGATACGTAATACTGAATCGCCTATGTACCGCAAACTTTTGCTTCTTCTTCTTTTGGCTCTTGCGTGCGTCTCCTGTCTTTCAAAAGGCGGAAACACGGAGAATGCCGCCACCGAATCCGCATCATCACAAACCGATCAACCTATGTCCGACAAAAAACAGTACGCCGTCATCGCCACCGAGAAAGGGACGATGAAAGCCGAACTCTACACGGCCGAAACACCCGGCACGGTAGCCAACTTCGTGGAGCTCGCCGACCACAACTTCTACGACGGCCTGACTTTCCACCGCGTCATTCCCGACTTCGTCATTCAGGGCGGCTGCCCGAAAGGCGACGGCACGGGAGGTCCCGGCTACACGATCAAATGCGAGACCTCGGCACCGCGCCAGTATCACGACCGCGGCGTCCTCTCGATGGCCCATGCCGGCAAAGATACGGGCGGCTCGCAGTTCTTCATCTGCCACAACCGCGAAAATACGCAGCACCTCGACGGCCGCCACACCTGCTTCGGCAAGGTTGTGGAGGGTCTCGACGTGATCGACGACATCCGGCAGGGCGACAAGATCCTTTCGATCCGCATCGTCGAGGAGTAGGCACCGAGGCGAGGGGGAAGCTTTGCGAAAACCGGTCCGCCCCTCGTAGGGGCCGGAAACCCGGGAAGCGAAAAACAAAAAAGTCCGGAAGTCGGAAATCCGGCGCTGAAAGTCGTAACCCTTTCCGCCCGATCGGCCGGCGCAACTCTTTCCGCAACGTCGGCACCGCAAGCCGACGAGAAATTGAAAAAGCGGGTGTTCCATTACGAACACCCGCTTTTCATTTTACAAGCGAGGAGCAGAGAGATATCGCGGTAACAAGCCGATAGAACCCGAGGGCTTCCGAGCTCGATTTCCTGCAGTCTCTCCGAACCGTCGGGCGGAATCCGAATCCCGCCGCCTCTCGAGCCGTCTTCTTACTTCCGGAACCGGGCCACCACGTTATCGGTCGCCTGCTTGAGCAGTTCCTCGGGGCAGCAGAGCGTGATGCGGATATAGCGCTTGCCCTCCGAACCGAAGATGCCGCCCGGCGTAAGGAAGACGTCGCACTTCTCCATCACCTCGTCGGAGAAAGAGAAGCTGTCGCCCTCGTAATCCTCCGGCAGTTCGGCCCACACGAACAGACCGGCCTGATGCTCGCGGTAGCGGCATCCCAGCGCATCGAGCAGGGCATAAGCCTGCCGCTCGCGGCCGTAGTAGATGGCGTTCAACTCCTCGAACCACTCGTCGCCCAGCGAGAGCGCCGTCTCGGCCGCCGCCTGAATGGGGTAGAACATGCCCGAGTCCATATTCGACTTGAAGGTCAGGATCGAGTCGATCCACTCCTTTTTGCCGACCACGACGCCCACGCGCCAGCCGGCCATCGAATGGCCCTTCGAGAGGGAGTTCATCTCCAGCGCCACGTCGCGCGCGCCCTCGACCTCCATGATCGAGATCGGTGCCTCGGCATTGCGGATGAAACTGTAGGGATTATCATGCACGATCAGGATGTTGTGGCGTGCACCGAAGTCGATGATCCTGCGGAACAGCTCCATCGAGGGCGTCTGGCCCGTGGGCATGTTGGGGTAGTTGACCAGCATCATCTTCACGCCCTCCACGCCGGCCCGCTCGATCGCCTCGAAATCGGGATAGAAGTTCGTCTCCTTGTTGAGCGCATAGGTTACCATTTCGCCGCCCGACAGCCGCACGGCCGACGAGTAGGTGGGGTAACCGGGATTGGGCACCAATACCTTGTCGCCTTTGTTCAGGAACGTCATGCAGATGTGCATGATGCCCTCCTTCGAACCGATCAGCGGCAACACCTCCGAATTATAGTCCAGGTCGGTGCGGTACCATTTCTTGTACCAGTCGGCGAACGCCTTGCGCAGAATAGGCTCGCCCTTGTAGGACATGTATTTGTGTACGTCGGGACGCTGCGCCTCCTGCGACAGCCGTTCGATCACCGAGGCGTGGGGCGGCAGATCGGGGCTGCCCATCGCGAGCTTGATGATCCGGCGGCCCGTGGCCGCTTCCACCTCTGCGATTTCGCGCAGACGGCGCGAAAAATAGTACTCTCCGGTGCCGTCCAGCCGATGCGAACGAGCAATGTCGACTGCTTTTGCCATGTCTTCAGGATTTTAAAAGATTCTTGCTTCACAAAGATAGCGAACCCCGGCCGCATAAGCAAATTAAATCGCACTTTCCTGCAGCCGCCTCGAATCAGAGCGCAAAGAGAATGAAGATCTGCGCCGTGAGCACGCGCAGGAACATCACCACCGGGTAGACCGTCGAATAACCTACGGCGGGCATGTCGTTGCCGGCCGTGGCATTGGCGTAGGCCAGTGCGGGAGGATCTGTCGTCGAGCCGGCGATCAACCCCATCAGCGTATAGTAGTTCATCTTGAGCCACAACCTCGCCACCAGACCGACGATCAGCAGCGGCACCACCGTGATGATGAAGCCGTAGCCTACCCAGCGGTAACCGCCCCCGACGATCGCGTCGACGAATCCGTCGCCGGCGCCGAGGCCCACGGCCGCAAGGAACAGCGCGATGCCGATTTCGCGGAGCATCAGGTTGGCGCTCATGGTCGTGTAGGTAACCAGATGGAAGTGGGTGCCGAAGCGGCCGATCAGAATCGCCACGATCAGCGGACCGCCCGCAAGTCCCAGCTTCACGGGTTGCGGCACGTTGAGCAGCGGAATCGACCCCAACAATACGCCTAAGGCGATGCCCACGAAAATCGTTACCAGATTGGGATGGTCCAGCTTCTTGAGCGAGTTGCCCAGCAGGTCGGCCACCTTCGTTACGGACTTCTCCGAGCCGACCACCATCACGCGGTCGCCGATCTGGAGTTCGAGCCCCTGATAGGGAATCAGGTCGACGCCGGCGCGGTTGACGCGCGTCAGCGTGATGCCGTATTTGGTGCGCAGGCGCAGGTCGGAGAACTTCTTGCCGTTGATTTCGGGTTTGGTAATCAGGATGCGGCGCGAAATGAGCTCTCCGTGCGGCGTGTTGCCGCCCCACTCCTCGTCGGACATCTCCAGCCGGTGTCCGAAAAAGGCTACGATCGCCTCGGTATCTTCGGCCTGACAGATCACGCAGAGCCGGTCGCCCGCATGGATCTGCGTTTCGGCATCGGCCATCGAGATCTCTCCCGCCTCGTTCATGACGCGCGAGATGACGAACTGACGGTTGATCAGCTGACGGATGTATTCGACGCTGCGGCCGTCGAGAATCTTGTTGGTGAACTCCACCGACACCTTGTCGGCGAACTTCTGCTCGCGGGCGAGGGCGGCGAGTGCTTCGTTCTCCTTCTCGAATTTCACGCGCAGGACATAGCGGATGAAGATCATCGTGAAGATGATGCCCACCACGCCCAACGGATAGGCCACGGCATAACCCAACGCGATCGTGGGGTCGTTGACGCCCGACGCATCGGCGTAAGCCTGTTGCGCGGCACCCAGTCCGGGCGTGTTGGTTACGGCGCCCGAAAGAATGCCCACCATCGTGGGAATAGGAGTTCCGGTAACGACATGCAACACATAGGCGGTCAGCACACCCAGCAACACGATGGCCGCGGCGCAACATACCAGCGTCATGCCGCCGTGCTTGAACGAGGCGAAGAAACCGGGGCCGACCTGCAGACCGATCGAGAAGACGAACAGAATCAGGCCGAACTCCTTGACGAAGTGCAACACATCGCCGTCGACGCTCATGCCCAGACCGCCCAGCAGGATACCCACGAAGAGGATCCACGTGATACCGAGCGAAACGCCTGCGATCTTGATCTTACCGAGCAGAATACCCAGCGTGATGACTAACGAAAACATCAACACCGCATGCGCGACGCTGTTGCCGAAGAAGAGGGAAGTGAGCCACTCCATATGATAATAGCTTGTTTGTGCGCCGTCCGGTCGGCCCGATACAAAAGTAGCTATTTATTATAGAATTTTAAAATATTAGTAGAGAAATTTTTCCATCCACGGGGTCAGCAGAGCGGTAGCCAATCCCATGAGCGCCATCGCCAGACCGCTCAGCGCCCCTTCGACGGCTCCCATTTCGATGGCCCTTGCCGTACCGATGCCGTGAGCCGCGGAACCGAGCGCGAAACCCCGGGCTTCGGGGTCGCGGACGCCGCAGCGACGGAGGATCCATTCGCCGAAAATGCTGCCGAAGATCCCCACGCAGAAGACGACGACCGACGTAACGGCCACGTCGCCGCCCAACGGTCCCGAAATCGACACGGCGATCGGCACGGTAACCGACTTGGGGGCGATGGAGTGCAGCAGCATGCGTTCGGCTCCCAATGCTTTGGCCGTGTAGACGACGCTCAGCACGCCCACGACGCAGCCGAAGAGCGTTGCAGCCACCACGGGGACGAGACTCCGCCGAAGCCGCTCGACCTGTTCGTAGAGCAGGTAGCCGAGAGCCACGACCGACATGCCCAACGCGAAGTCGAGAACCCGCGTCGCCTCGCGATAACGGGCGTAGGGGATGTCCGCCGCCAGCAGGAAGACGATCACGGCCACGAAAGTCAGCAACACCGGATGCAGCAGGGCCGAGCGGGTGCGCCGGTAGATGACGCCGCCCAAACAGAAGAGCCCCACGGTCAGCGTCAGCAGAAAGAGATCGGAAGCGAGCAGGTCATTCATCTTTCGACACGTATTTTCGATTGACATACTGATAGATACGGCCGGTTACATAAAGCACTGCGACCGTCGAGACGATCGCCGCGATCACGATCGTCCACAAGTTGTCCAGAATGACGCGATAAGAGTCGATCAACCCCACGCCGTAAGGAACGAAAAAGAGCGCCATGCTTCCCAACAGGAAGCGGGCGGCGGGGCGGACGGTTTCGGGTTTCACCCACCGCAGGGACAACGCCGCGAAGAGCAGCACCATGCCTACGATATTTCCCGAGACGAAGCCGCCGCAGAGCCGGCTCAGGAGATTGCCTGCCAGCCAACAAAGCAGTATACAGAATATTCCGCGCATGACGGCGCAAAGATACGGAAAGTCGGACGCAGAAGCAAGCAATAGTTTGATTCTGCCGGAACGAAGTGAAATCGAAAATCCGGGAAGTCAGGAACAAAGAATCGAATTCACACGAATCATTCGTCCGGATGACGCTTCCGGTTCACTTTCCGGTTTCTTAAAAAACAGTGCGCTTCGCTGCAGGAGGCGCAGCGGCCGCGGCGTCGACCGAAAGCGAAGCAACCCAGTCGCCGCAGCAGCACGGCAGCGACGACAAGACCGATACCCCAGACCGTATAATCCTGCCAGTCCATCGCTACAACCACAAAAACGAATGATAAACGCCCCATGCGACGAGCCATGCCAGCAGCGTATCGTAGACGACCGCCGCAAGAGCCCAGCGCCAACCGGCCTCGGCGCCGATGGCCGCGACGGTGGCGATGCAGGGGAAGTAGAGCAGAATGAAGACCAGAAATGCCAGTGCCGAAGCGGTCGTGAAATCGCCGCTGGCGATCAGTCGCCGGGAGAGTGCCGCCGACTCTGCGGCCGGAGCCTCCTCCGCATCGTCGCCGGAGGGAACGGCGGAAAACGCGGGGTCGGAAGAATCCGCCGCGCTGTTTTCGCTGTAGAGCACGCCCAGCGTGCTGACGACGATCTCCTTCGCCCCAACGCCCGAGAGCAATGCCACGCCGGTTTTCCAGTTCATGCCTAAGGGACCGAAGATCGGCTCGCAGCCCTTGCCGATGCGGCCGAGGTAGGAGTTTTCGTAGTGCGCCGCACGGTCTGCTTCCGCCTGTTCGGTCCGCGGATAATAGCTCAGGAACCATACGACGATCGATGCGACGAGGATCATGCCGCCCATCTTGCGCAGATACTGCGCACACTTGTCCCACATATGGGTCAGCGTGGTTTTCCACGTCGGCAGCCGGTAGGGGGGCAGCTCCATGACGAAAGGCGTCTCGTCGACCGGAAAGAGGAAGCGCCGCAGCAGCCGCGCCGTCAGGATGGCCACCGCCACGCCCAAGACGTAGAGCCCCGTCATCACCCAACCGGCATGAGCCGGAAAGAATGTTCCGGCGAGGAGGATATAGATCGGCAATCGCGCGCTGCACGACATGAAAGGCGTAATCAGAATGGTAATCAGCCGGCTGCTGCGGCTCTCGATCGTGCGGCAGGCCATGATGGCGGGCACATTGCAGCCGAAGCCCATGATCAGCGGAATGAACGACTTGCCGTGCAAGCCGATGCGGTGCATGACGCGGTCCATGATGAACGCCGCGCGAGCCAGATAACCCGAATCCTCCATGAACGAGATGAAGAGGTAGAGCACCATGATATTGGGCAGAAAAACGATCACGGCGCCCACGCCGCCGATCACGCCGTCGGACAACAGATCGCGCAGCGCCCCCGGCGGAAGCAGGGCGTCGACGCCCCGGCCGATCCAGCCCACCAGCGTGTCGATCCACGCCTGCGGCCACGCTCCCAGATAGAACGTGCACCAGAACATCAGCCACATCAGGAAGAAGAAAATCGGAAATCCCCACAACTTGTGCGTAACGAACGAATCGATCAGCGCCGTGGTCGAGGCCTCCTCGCTGCGGCCGGGCGTGTAGGTCTCTTTCAGGGCACCCGAGATGAATCCGTATTTCTGGTTGGCGAACGCCGTCTCGACATCTTCGCCCAATGCCCGGGCGATACGCTCGGACTCGCGGGCGGCGATCTCCGCCCATACGGGATAACGTTCGCAGTGCCGCAGCTGTTCATCGATCTGCCGGTCGCCCTCGAGCATCTTCATGGCGAAGTAACGCGGAGGGAAGGTTTTGGGCAGCTGATCGTTATGCTCGCTCATATCGACGTTGAGCCGCCGCAGCCCCTCCTCGATGACGGCTCCCTGTCCGATATGGATGTGGCGCACGCGCTCGTCCTGATTTTCATAGACGGCGATCACCGTGTCCAGCAGCGCTTCGATGCCTTTGCCGTTGCGTGCCTCGACCGGCACCATCGGCACGCCCAACATACGCCCGAGACTTTCGTAATCGAGTTGTGCACCGCTTGAGGTGAGCTCGTCGAACATATTGAGCGCCACGACCATGCGCGGATTGATATCGATCAACTCCGTAGTCAGGTAGAGGTTGCGCTCCAGATTCGAGGCCACCACCGAATTGATAATCACGTCGGGCGTCTCGGTAGCGATATGGGCCCGCACGAACAACTCCTCGGGCGTATAGGCCGAGAGCGCGTAGGTGCCGGGCAGGTCGGTGATCTGGAACCGATAGCCGCGATAGTAGCGCACGCCGCTTTTGGCTCCTACGGTAACGCCGCTGTAGTTGCCGACATGCTCGTGTCCGCCCGAAATGGCGTTGAAAAGCGACGTCTTGCCGCTGTTGGGATTGCCCACGAGCGCCACGCAGATCGTGTGGCTGCGCGTATGCACCAGTTCGTCGCGAGTCCGGCAGCATTCGTGCGCCTCGACGGAGAGGCGTCGTTCGGGAGCGAGCTCCGACACCTCGCTGTCGGAGAGTACCTGAATCATTTCGGCCTCGCTGCGGCGCAACGAAATGTCGTAGCCCATGATCCGGTATTGGATCGGATCCTTGAGCGGCGCGTTGAGAATCACCTCGACCCGCTGGCTGCGGACGAAGCCCATCTCCATGATCCGGCGGCGGAAGCCGCCATGACCCAGCACCTTGAGAATCGTAGCCGATTCTCCGGTTTTCAACTCGGACAGACGCATACGTTTCGGTTTCTTGCAACGGACAAAGATAGCGGATCCGAATGAAAACGACAATCCCCAAATATGGGTATTTCGATCGGCCGAAAAGCGCCGTTTCAAAAACTTTTCAGCTCCGAAACCCCGATTTTCGGGGTATTTCCGGCTACAAGAGTATGATTTTCTGACAAAAAAATGCTATTTTTATTATTCGGGAAAATATTATTAGATAATTTTTATATCTTTGCGTTGATAACAAACCCAAAAAACATCACAACAACATGAAAGAATTGGTAGCAAAAATCAATGCTGAGTTCGAGGTTTTCGCCGCTAACGCAACCGCTCAGGTAGAGAAGGGCAACAAGGCCGCAGGTACGCGCGCTCGCAAATCGGCTCTCGAACTTTCGAAGCTGATGAAGGAGTTCCGCAAGGTATCCGTAGAGGCTGCGAAATAATTTTCGATCCTCAAACCATAAAGGCCGTCCGAAAGGGCGGCCTTTGTTTTTCAGATGGAGGAGAGGGGAAGGAGGCGTCGAAAAAAGCGAGGGACATATACCTCGAGCAGTCTTTGTTTTTTAGAAAAGGGGAGAACAACGGCAGGACGACTGAGAAAAAAATCAAAAGCCGGAAGTAAACAAAAGCGCTAACAACGGGGCCGACGGCAATGGAAACAGCCGGGCGAAAGCCAAAAGCCCGACCGCAGCGGCCCGAACATTTACAGTTCGATGCCGTTGCGCTCGAATACTTCCAGATCCTGCCACTGAAGTCCCGTACGGATGTAGGGCACCGCTTCGTTGTGATCGTTCAGGTAGCAGCGGCGGGCCGTACGATCGAAAGCAGGACTGACCAGCGACACCGATTCGTCGACATAGGGGCTGCGGATCGCAGCGATCTGCGCCATCGTGTGGAACAACGCATGCGTATTGGCCGGTGCCGAAGTGTTGGCGGCCGCCGCTTCGGCGATCCCGGGGAAGGCGGCGCGATACTCCTCCGAAAACCACGCCAGCGACGCGACCCACAGCTGATAGGCCGTCGTGGTGGGGGAGGCATGGAGAAAGCGGTGCCGCTCGTCGTCCAGCAAATCCTCGCCGTGGTCCGCACAATAGAGGATCGCCGACGAGACGCCGCGCAGCGAACGCATGTACCCGATCGTTTCGGCCAGAAAATAATCCGTATAATAAACCGAATTATCGTAGGCGTTGCGCAGTTCCTCGGCATGCTGCGGCACGATGGCCACGTCGTTGTCGGGCCGGAACCGGGCGAACTCGCGCGGATAACGCTGGTGATAGCAGAAGTGCGAGCCGTAGCAATGGAGAATGAAGAAGAGCCGCGGCGACGTGCTCCGCTCGATGGCCTTGCGCATCTCTTCCAAGAGCTGCAGGTCGTGGCGCGGCGAGCGGATGTAGACCAGATGCTGCGCATCGTGAGCCAGATGGTCGATCATGGCGCCCTGCTGCGACTGGTTGGAAATGAACCACGTTTCGAATCCCGCCTCGTTGAAGAGCGCCGGCAATCCCTTGCGGCGGAAAAGCTCCTCGTGCTGGTCGGTACCTACCGACGAGAGGAACAGGGGCACGCTCTTGTGCGTCGTGTTGCTCTGCGTGAGCATGTTGCGGAACAACACGACCTCCCGCTCCCCGGACAGCCGCGGATTGGTTTCGCGCTCGTAGCCGAAGAGCTGCCAACTCATGGCGCGCGACGCCTCGCCTATAATATATATGTATATCTCGCGGTCGGGCAGTTGCTCGGGACGTTCGGCCGCATAGGCGAAACCGGCGGAGGTTTTGTCGAAATGGTAGGCCTTGCGGAACTCCGAGCCGCTGAGCCCCATGTTGTAGAGTACGTTGATCGGAAAAATCTCGTCCCGCAGCACATGTTTCTCCTCGCTGACATGGTAGGCCGGCCACAAGGTCAGCGCACCGATCGCGAAGAGAGCCGCGCCCGTGAAGCCGATCGTCATGCGGGCCGTTCGCGAGATGTACCGTTTATGTCCGATCTCGCGGGCCGCGAACCACAGCAGCGGGCAATAGATCGCCACGACCAGCAACACGGCAGGATAGATGTTCTCCAACAGTTCGCCCGCCTCGCCGGGATTGGTGGTCAGCAGGTTGGTGAACATGTCGGTGGCGATGATCGAATTGCCGAAAAGATAGAGCAGCACGATCTGGAACGTACTGAAGAAGATGAACGGAAAGCCCAGCCAGATCATGATGCCCGACCGGCGGAGCGCCACGCTCCACATCATGTAGAAACCCAGCGGCAGGAGAATCAGCGCCTCGACTGTCCAGCCCGAATAATTCTCCGTATTGGCCAGCACGCAGTTGGGGATAATCAGCGACACGAAGAAATAGACGGTCAGCAGAATGGTGAAACGGCTGCGCGTGTGGCGCCAGACCTTATGTTTTCTGTTCGGATCGGTAGTCATTCCGTTAAAAAGCCTCGTTAATATTGAGCAGGAAGCCGCTCGTCTTCCGCCCGAACCCGTAGTCGGCGCGGACGTTGACCCGTTTTTTCAGCTCCCAGCGCAGACCGATGCCGTAGTTGGGCAGCGTCTGCGACCACCGGAACTGCGAAAATTCGCGGAACACGTTGCCGGCGCCGCCCCAAACCGTACAGCCGATGCGTCGCCAGATACGCTGTCGCAGCTCGACCTGCATGGTAATCAGATTGTTGTCGGTATAGCGACCCTCGTAGTAGCCGCGCATGCGATTGCTGCCGCCCATGCGTGCCAGCATGGGCCACGGCGTATGGCGGGAGTTGTATTCGCCATAGAGGTCGAACGCCAGCGTGCAATCTTTCCAAAGCCGCTGATAACCGTCGAAAGTGAAGGTCGCCCGATAGAGCGAACGGCCGCAGTTGCCCAGCCCTTTCGGAAAGATCGTACCCTGCAGGCTGACGTAGATGCCGCGCCAAGCGTTGGTAACGATGTCGCGCGAATCGTATTCGAGAATGGCGCCGATGCCCGTGGCGGTGTAGGAGTGTTTCTGAAAGCGGATGTAGCTTTCGCCCGTGGCGTCGAGATCCTTACCTTTGGTATGCTCGAAACTCATCCGCGTACCGACATAGGTGTTGGGCAGCACCCGATAGAGATAGCGGGCGTGGACCTTGTAGCGTTTTTCGGCATACGACACCTCGGGGTTGTTGCGGCCGGCGTCGTAGCCGATACCCCACAGATCGCGGGGCGCCGACGAGAAAGCCAGCTTGTAGTCGAACTTGCTGCGGCCGCGCGAAAAAAAAGTATTGCCCTCGACGCCCACCGAATAGAAGCCCGAAATGGCGACGCTGGCGAAAATCGAGATGTCGGAGGGCTGCGTAACCGAGTCGGTCCGGTCCACGCGATAGAGCCCCGCCGCCAGCAAGCCGATGCCCAGACTGGTATTTTTCGAGTAGCTCGGACCGCCGGCGAAAGTGAAATCGATCTTCTTCTCGAACGTGCGGTCGATGGTCGATTTGCCAAAATAGTCGATCACGCGCCTGACGAACGACGGACGCTTCGCCACCGTATCGACCGCCGGCTCCGAAGCTGCGACGGCCGGGGAATCCACGACCGAAACGGTCGGATCGTCGCCGCTGGGCAACGACCGGGCCGCGGTCCGGTCTGCGAAGAGCAGGCCGAACAAAAGCGACGACATCGCGATGATCCGACGGAACATCCGGAATGAGTACCTATTTATATTTCTCGACGGTCTCGTAGAATGCGGCTTTGTCGGCTTCGGAAAGAATGCCCTTGCGTACGAAAACCAGCTCGCCCTCTTTCGATACGATGAGCAGCACGAACTGATTGTTGCAGTCGCCCAACCCCCATGCGGTACTCAGGATCCGATCCTGATCGGCCAGTACCGAGGCTCCGTTCTGAGCCGTGCGCTTCTTGGCCATGCTGCGGGCCATGCCGTTGGGCACCATCGGCGCATCCTTGAGATTCATCACCCCGAAGCCGTAGAGGTTGTCGCCGGCCGCGCGGTGATTCTCCTCCATGTCGTTCACGAACTCCTCGTTCTGCTTGTGCCGGTCGGGATCGATATAGAAGATCATCAGATTCTTCTCGCCCCAGTGGGGAAGCGTCGTCGGATTACCGTCCAGATCGAGCAGTTCGACGTTCGAGACTTTGCGGGGCGTATTCTGCGCCACGGCGGCCGATGCCGAAAAAGCGAACAGGAACACCAGCATCGCTGCGAATTTCATCTTCATGATTATTCCGTTTAATTCTTGTTTTCTGCAAATAACGAGGCAAAGTTACGACTTTTCCCGCGAAATGGTACTCTGTACCAAGTCGTAATATTGTTCGAATCGTACAAATTTCTACCTATCGGGCAACAAGCGGCCGCTTCGGACCATGCCCTGTTTTCGTCGGAACATCGCCGGGGCAGGATCTCATCGCGGATTCTCCGATCAGGCAGAAAGGGAACGAAGTTTGTTTTTTTCGTCCGGCTTTTGCCTATCTTTGTAGCAAATACGCAAAACGATGGACGACAAACTGAATATTCTTTTCGTTTGCCTGGGCAACATCTGCCGCTCGCCGGCAGCCGAGGGCGTCATGCGCCGCCTGATCGAAGAGGCGGGGCTCGCCGAACGGATCGGAGTCGACTCCGCCGGCACCTACGGAGGACACCGGGGCGAACTTCCCGATCCCCGCATGCGCAGCGCCGCAGCCCGCCGAGGACTGACTCTCACGCACCGTTCGCGCCCGATTCGCGAAGAAGACTTCGCTCTGTTCGACCGCATCGTGGTGATGGACGACATGAATTACGAGAACGTACACCGGCTGGCGCCCTCGCGCGAAGCGGCCGGCCGGATCCACCGCATGACGGAGTTCTGCCGCCGGCATCCCGACCGCACCTACGTTCCCGATCCCTATTACGAGGGGCACGAGGGTTTCGAACTGGTCCTCGACCTGCTGGAAGACGGATGCGCCGGCTTGCTGGAGACATTGAAAAACGAGGGACGGATCTGAAATCCGTCCCTTTTCCGTTCGGCTGTCCGGTCCGGTACTCAGAAGTCGAGCCCGAAGCTGATGCTGTAGGTATTATGCAGCGGAGTATCTTTCGCTGCGAAAAGGTAGGCGAAGTCGAGCCGCAGATGCAGAATACGGATGCCGGCACCGACCGAGGCGTAGGAAGGGTAGTACTCCTGCCGGTCGCCGTAGTGATAACCGGCTCGGAACTGCACGAGCTGCATGAGGTTGTACTCGGCACCGACCGAAGTCTGGAATCCGCGCACGGGCGACGGCGTGAAATAATACCCGAAGTCGACGCCGACCGTGATTTCATGCGCATCGGATAAATAGGTGTCCAGCGCTGCGCCGACCGTGAAGTTCTTGGGCAGAGTATGCTCCTGCTTCTTGAAATAACCGCCCAGATTGCCCAATTTGGCACCGGCGCGTATCGAGGAGAAAGCTCCGAGGTCGTTCAGGGGCAGCATCCAGCCGACGCTCAGGTCGGCGGCCAGCGCATCGGTCGAACCCTCCGGCCGCTTGAGATGCAGGTAACGGGTTACGGCACCCACGGCCCAGCGATCGGTGATGCGGCGCGAATAACCCAGATCGAGGGCCATGTCGTTGTTGCCATGTCCGCGCAGGTACTGCCGCCATCCCAGTTGCGCGAGGTTGAAGTTATCCATGCGCCAATAACCCGTTACGGCGTAGTAGTCGACCTCCTCCTGTCCGTAATAGGAGGAGGAGACCTGCGAGGGCATCAGCGAAAAGGCCGCCATCGCCGGATTGCCGTAGATCGGATGCGAGCCCGACAGGGTGGTCATCGCCACGCCGCCCATGCCGAGCGTCTTGGCATCGGGCGTCGGCAACATCGCTTCCTGCGCCCGAACCGTAGCGAAGCTCAGCGCAAAGATCGCTATGAGAGAGAGACGTTTCATAAGGGCAAAGATAGGACGCTTAATTTACAATTCAAAATGCGATCTTGCGACACGAAGCATGTCGGGATCGATTCTTGTCGAATAGCAAAAAGGGTGCTGTTCTGCATCTCTTCGTGCAGGCCCCAACTCCTGCAGCAAGAGCCCGCATTCAGCATCTCCGATCCGGATCTCCCGAAAATAATAACTCCGCTCCGTGATCGCCGTCGTCGCGGTGGCAATTTCGGAATCCGACCGACTTGCAATGGACGACAAGATCGCTTGAGCGATGCAGAATGCCTTGCCTCGATTACTCCCGGGAAACCGGGAATTTGAAATATTTTTCGACGACTCTCTCCGCAGTGGGCTCCCCGTCGTCCCCGTAATACTCTCCTCCGATATAAAAGGTATTGCCGGCACCGAAACATGCTTGCTTCCAAACGGAGATACTCACATCCGAATAGCAGGTAACGAGCCTTACAGCACCGTCCTGCAATCGATAAATGGATATGTCCGCACTCGAGTCGTAACTATGATTTTGCCAAACGGCCATATATCCCTCTCCGGATACGCAATGTTCTACACCATTCGTGGTCGGCAGCACGCCGGTCCGGGCCACGAATTCGCCATCCGTTTCTGCGAAAAACCAATATTCGCACTCGAGAAACGGACGCTGCACGCACACGGCAAGCAAACCGCAAGGAAACTTCCAAATCGGATCGCTGAAATCGGAATTTCGGAAACCGTCGTATTCCCACGCGCCATCGCCCATATTATCGATTCTTTCCAGCATTTTATTCCGGATGATTCCGCGCATTCGAGGCGATTCGACCGTGTCCACCCGGACCTGATACTCGTCTCGGCGAGAAAAAACTTCGGCGAATTCGTCTCCGGAAATTTCAACCATTCGAAACGGCGGTTCTGCCGCATCGGCTGCGAGGCTCAAGAGAAAACGGGCCGCCAACAGGGCCGAGGCAAATATCCCGATGCGTTTATTCGACTTCATGGTTTGTCTTGAAAAAGGGGATTTGAACGGATACAAAATTAGAAAATAAATCTACGCGATCATAACTTCATAAGAGAAATTCAGGATTCGTTGCGGTATCGAATCGCTACGTAAACTCGACGGATAGGAGAACGGATCGGCCCGAATAAAAACGGTTACGTCGCGGCGGCAAAATCTCTGTGCCGGAAAATTCCTGCGAAATTCCGTCCTGCACGAAAAAGCCTGCGCAAGTCGAACTTGGCAGGCCTTTCGGTTCGGACGAAGCCTTGCGGCTTCTTTTCCGGCACGACTCTTTGACCCGAGCCGTTCCTTAGCAATTCATCGCGCCGCAGCAGTGGATGACCTGTCCGGAGACGTACGACGAGAGGTCCGAAGCGAGGAACGTCGCTACGTTGGCCACGTCCTCGGGCGTACCGCCGCGACGCAGGGGAATCTGCTTGTACCAACCCTCCTTGATCTCGTCGGAGAGAGAGGCGGTCATGTCGGTGATGATGAAACCCGGAGCGATGGCGTTGGCGCGGATGCCGCGGGGACCCATCTCCTTGGCGATCGACTTGGCCAGACCGATCATGCCGGCTTTCGACGCCGAGTAGTTGCACTGACCGGCATTGCCGCTCACGCCCACGACAGACGACATGTTGATGATCGAGCCGCCCTTCTGACGCGCCATGACGGGCGTTACGGCGTGGATGAAGTTGAATGCCGACTTGAGGTTCACCGTCAGCACGGCGTCCCACTGCGCCTCGGTCATGCGCATCATCAGACCGTCTTTCGTGATACCGGCGTTGTTGACCAGAATGTCGATGCGGCCGAAATCCTTGACGATCTCGTCGATGACCTTGTGCGTCTCCTCAAAATTAGCGGCGTTCGACGCGTAGCCTTTGGCCTTGACGCCCAGCGCGGCGATCTCGGCTTCGGTAGCCTTGCCGTTCTCGTCGATCACCAGATCGGTGAACGCCACATCGGCGCCCTCCGAGGCGAATTTCAGCGCGATGGCTTTGCCGATGCCGCGTGCGGCACCCGTTACGACAGCCACTTTTCCTTCGAGTAATTTCATGGTTTCTCGTATTTTAATAAGTTGATTGTATCGTTTTCGGCGGTGCTAAGGTACGAAAAATATTTTAAACATCGCCGCAGCCCTCGAATTTCGTCGATTTTGATTATCTTTGGCTTCGGAAACGTCAACAAAACTTACGATATGAAAAGAGATTCCCGGATTTTCGATCTGATCGCCGCCGAGCGCAGCCGTCAGACGCACGGCATCGAGCTGATCGCCTCGGAGAACTTCGTGAGCGACCAAGTCATGGAAGCGATGGGTTCGGTGCTGACGAACAAGTATGCCGAAGGCTATCCCGCCGCCCGCTACTACGGAGGATGCGAAGTCGTCGACCAGGTCGAAAACCTCGCCATCGAGCGTCTCTGCCAGCTTTACGGCGCCGAGTACGCCAACGTGCAGCCCCACTCGGGCGCGCAGGCCAATATGGCCGTATTCTTCGCCTGCCTGCAACCGGGCGACACCTTCATGGGCCTCGATCTGGCGCACGGAGGACACCTCTCGCACGGCTCGCCGGTCAACATGTCGGGCAAATATTTCAAGGCCGTGGGCTACCGGCTCGACGAAACGACGGGCCGCATCGACTACGACGCGATGGAGCGTCAGGCCCTCGAATGCCGACCCAAACTGATTGTGGGCGGCGCGTCGGCCTACTCGCGCGAGTGGGACTACCGGCGCATGCGCGAAATCGCCGACAAGGTGGGTGCGATCTTCTTGGTCGACATGGCCCACACGGCCGGCCTGATCGCCGCAGGACTGCTGGACAACCCGGTGAAATACGCCCATATCGTAACGTCGACGACCCACAAGACGCTGCGCGGTCCGCGCGGCGGCATCATCCTCATGGGCAAGGACTTCGAGAATCCGTGGGGCCAGACCACGCCCAAAGGCGCCGTGAAGATGATGTCGCAGATTCTCAACTCGGCCGTCTTCCCCGGCATTCAGGGCGGACCTCTCGAGCACGTCATCGCCGCCAAAGCCGTGGCTTTCGGCGAAGCGCTCGACCCGAGCTACAAGGAGTACCAGCAGCAGGTGCAGAAGAACGCCCGCGCAATGGCCGAGGCTTTCATCCGCCGCGGCTATAAGATCGTCTCGGGCGGCACGGACAACCACCTGATGCTCGTCGATCTGCGCACGAAGTTCCCCGAGCTGACGGGCAAGCAGGCCGAAAAATGCCTCGTCGCCGCCGACATCACCACCAATAAGAACATGGTGCCTTTCGACAGCCGCTCGCCTTTCCAGACCTCGGGCCTGCGTTTCGGCACCCCGGCCATCACGACCCGCGGTCTGAAAGAGGAGAAGATGGATTATATCGTCGAGCTGATCGACCGTGTGCTGCACGACCCCGAGAACGAAGAGAACATCGCCGCCGTACGTCGCGACGTCAACGCATTGATGGCCGATTATCCGCTCTTCGCGTGGTAGCCATGAGAGAAATTCTCGATTTTCTCGCGCAGCTCCACGACAACAACACGCGCGAGTGGTTCGACGCCCACCGCAAGGAGTGGGCATCGGTGAAGGCGCAGGTCGCCGCCCTGACCGAAGAGCTGATCGAGGGCATCGCCTCGTTCGACGCGTCGGTCCGGGGCCTGCGGGTGCAGGATTGCACCTACCGCATCGCCCGCGACACGCGCTTCTCCAACGACAAGAGCCCCTACAAGAATTGGATCGGCATCTTCGTGGCTCCACACGGCAAGAAGTCGGGCTATGCCGGCTACTACCTGCATATCGCACCCAAAGGCGACAAGCTGGTGGGCGAGCACATGCTCATCTCGGGCATCTATTGTCCCGAAAGCGTGCTGCTGCGCTCCGTGCGGGAGGAGATACTGGACCACGGCGCCGAAATGGTCGGCGCCATCGAAGCGGCCCGCGGATTCCGGCTCAACACCGACAACAAGCTCAAACGCGCGCCCGTCGGATTTCCGGCCGACAGCGAGTATGTCGAGCTGCTGAAACACAAGGACTGGTGCATCGAACAAAAGATCGACGAGAAATTCCTGCTCGCCGACCGCTTCGTCGACCGGGCTGTCGCGGAGTTCCGCAAGACGCACCCGTTCATCGAGTTGCTGAACCGCGCCGTGCAGTACGCCTACGAGGAGATGATGTGATTTTTCTCGGTCGCGCATTCTTGCCCCGGAAAATTTCCGGGGCTTTTTTTTGTCTCTTACAACGAAACGGCACTCGGCCCGCGAACGATTGCAGATCCGCCAGCCCGTATTTGTTTCGGAACAAAAACGCACCTGTCTCCGATAAAACAGCCGCGCACTGCTCTCGGCAGCGCGCGGCTATCTTCGAAGAAATCGTTAATATAACAAGTGGAAAATGCCGATTAAAGATCCATCGGGCGCCACTTTCGATTTTTAATTTCAAGAATTATTCCACCGTTACGGACTTGGCCAAATTGCGGGGCTGGTCGACGTTGCGGCCCTTATAGACGGCGATGTAGTAGGCCATCAGCTGCAACGGAATCGACACCACGATCGGCATCAGACACTCCGTAATGACCGGCACCTCGATGCAGTAGTCGGCCGAGCGGCGCACCTGTTCGTCGCCCTGCGCCATCACGGCGATGATCTTGCCGCCGCGCGCCTTCACCTCCTCGATGTTCGAAGCGGTCTTCTCGTAGGTGTGGTCGGGCGTCGCGATCGCCACAGTCGGCATCTCGGCGTCGATCAGCGCGATAGGTCCGTGCTTCATCTCGGCGGCAGGGTAGCCCTCGGCGTGGATATAGGATATCTCCTTGAGTTTGAGCGCACCCTCCAGAGCCGTGGGGTAGTTGTAACCGCGACCCAGATAGATGAAGTTGTGCGCATAAGTGAAGATCTTGGCCAGATCCCGCACCTGATCGCCCACCTTGAGCACCTCTGCGAGCGTCTGCGGCAGCTCCAGCAGAGCTTTCGACACTTCGCGATAATATTCGTCCGCCACGGTGCCTTTTTCGCGGCCGATAGCCAGCGCCAGCATCGCCATGACGGTTACCTGCCCCGTGAAGGCTTTGGTCGACGCCACGCCGATCTCGGGTCCCACGTGGATGTAGGCGCCCGAATCGGTCGCCCGGGCGATCGAGGAGCCCACGACATTGCAGATACCGAAGACGAAAGCCCCGGCCTTGCGGGCCAGTTCCACGGCAGCCAGCGTGTCGGCCGTCTCGCCCGACTGCGACACGGCGATGACGATGTCGTCTTCGCGGATGATCGGGTTGCGGTAGCGGAACTCCGAGGCATACTCCACCTCGACCGGAATGCGGCAGATCGATTCGATCAGATGCTCGCCGATGAGCGACGCGTGCCACGACGTACCGCACGCCACGAAGATGATGCGCCGCGCGCCGACGAACTTTTCGCGGTGGTCGATCACGCCCGAGAGCTTCACTTCGTAGGTCTCGGGATTGATGCGGCCGCGGATGCAGTCGACCAGCGTGCCGGGCTGCTCGTAAATCTCCTTGAGCATGAAATGGGGGTAGCCGCCCTTTTCGAGCTGCGAAATCGAAAGCTGCAGTTTCTTGATGTCGATATTGCTCTCCTCGTTGTCGAGGGTTACCACCTTCAGCGGATTGCGTCGATTGATTACGGCGATCTCGCCGTCGTTCACGTAGACGAAATCTTCGGTATACTCGATGATCGACGTGGCATCGGAGCTCAGGAAGTATTCGCCCTCGCCGATGCCCACGACCATCGGGCTGCTCTGACGCGCCGCGATGATCTCGTCGGGATTGTTCTTCTCGACGATCGCGATGGCGTAGGCTCCGACCACCTGCTTCAAGGCCTGCTGCACGGCTTCCAGAAGCGAGCAACCGTTCGTCTTGCGGACGTACTCGATCAAGTTCACCAGCACCTCGGAGTCAGTGTTGCTGCGGAACGAATAGCCGTTCTCGACCAACGCGTCCTTGAGGATGCGGTAGTTCTCGATGATGCCGTTGTGGATCAGCGCGATATTCTCCGATTCGGAGTAGTGCGGATGGGCGTTCACGTCGTTCGGAACGCCATGCGTCGCCCAGCGCGTGTGGGCGATGCCGATGCTACCGCCGAGGTCCTTGCCCTCCAGAAAACGCTCCAGATCCTCGACCTTGCCCCGGCATTTATATACGTTGAGCGCGCCGTCGGTGCCGACCAGCGCGACGCCCGCACTGTCGTAACCGCGATATTCGAGTCTGTGAAGTCCCTTGAGGAGGATCGGGCAAGCCTCGCGCTTGCCGACGTAGCCGACGATTCCGCACATATGAGTATTCTATTTGGGATGCAAAAATACGAATAATTTTCCGATCTGCGATACAACCGAATAACAAATTATCGCACGACACCCGTTCTATCGAGCAAAATAGTTATAAAACAAGGGTATCGTCTCCACACCTTTGAAGAACTGATCGAGCCCGAAACTCTCGTTGGGCGAGTGGATCGCATCTTCCGCAAGTCCGAAACCCAGAAGCAGCGACTTGATGCCCAGAATCGATTCGAAACCGCTGATGATCGGAATCGAACCGCCCGAATAGAAAGGCAGCGGCTTGCGGCCGAAAGTCTCCGTTACGGCACGTTCGGCAGCCTTGTAGGCCGGCATGTCGGTCGGCGCCACGTAGGGCATGCCGCCGTGCAGCGACCGGACCGTTACCCGAACGCTCTTGGGCGCCACGGCCCGGAAATGCTTCTCGAAAAGTTTGGCGATCTTGCGGTAATCCTGATTCGGCACCAGCCGCATCGAGATTTTGGCCGTCGCTTTCGAGGGAATCACCGTCTTCGTGCCCTCGCCGATGTAGCCGCTCCAGATGCCGTTCACGTCGAGCGAGGGACGGATGCCCGTGCGTTCGAGCGTCGTGAAGCCCGCCTCGCCCTCGACGTCGCCGATCTGCAGCGACCGCTTGTAGGAAGTCAGATTGAACGGCGCCTTGTTGAAAGCCCGACGCTCGGCAGGCGTCAGAGAGCGAACATCGTCGTAGAAACCCGGAATCGTGATGCGCCCCTCGTCGTCGATCAGCCCTGCGATGAGCCGCGCCAGTACGTTGGCCGGATTGGCGACGGCACCGCCGAAGAGACCGGAATGGAGGTCTTTGTCGGGTCCCGTTACTTCAACCTCCATATAAGATAATCCGCGTAATCCGCATGTAATGGAGGGTGTAGACATAGATAGCATCGACGTATCGGAGACCAGAATGATGTCGGCCCGAAGCATCTTTTTGTTGCGGCGGCAGAAATCGTAGAGACTCGCCGAGCCGATCTCCTCTTCGCCCTCCAGCATGAACTTGACGTTGCAGGGCAGCGTTCCCGTAGCGCACATGGCCTCGAACGCTTTGGCGTGCATCCACAACTGACCTTTGTCGTCGTCGGCGCCGCGCGCCCGAATGCGGCCCTCTTCGATCACCGGTTCGAAAGGCTCCGTACGCCACTCGGCGCGAGGATCGACCGGCATCACGTCGTAGTGTCCGTAGACCAGCACGGTCTTCGCCCGAGGATCGACGATCTTTTCGGCGTAGACCACCGGATTGCCCTCCGTGGGCATCACCTCGGCCCGGTCGGCGCCGGCTTCGACCAGCGCTGCGGCGAGCCATTCGGCACAACGCTGCATGTCGGGTTTATGGGCCGATTCCGCACTGATCGACGGAATACGTAAAAGATCGAATAGTTCATTGATAAATCGATCTTTATGCTGTTCTATATAAAGTTTTACTTGATCCATATCATTTCTTTTTCAGAGGTTGCAGATCGCTTTGATTTCGTCCATGAAACGCTGCGCCAGCGCCTCGGCCTCGGCCATCGACTTCGCCTCGGTATAAATGCGGATAATGGGCTCGGTGTTCGACTTACGAAGGTGCACCCAGCTCTCGGCGAAATCGATCTTTACACCGTCTATATCATTCACTTTCTCATCAGCATTACGAGACTTTATCTCAAGCAACACTTTATCTACGTCGATTTCGGGAGTCAGGGCGATTTTGTTCTTTGAGGCGAAGTAAGCCGGATAGGTCGCACGCAATTCGGTCATCTTCATCTTCTTCACGGCCAGCCACGTCAGGAAGAGCGCGGTCCCGACCAGCGCATCGCGGCCGTAGTGCAGCTCGGGATAAATCACCCCGCCGTTGCCCTCGCCGCCGATCACGGCGCCGACCTCCTTCATCTTGGCCACGACATTCACTTCGCCGACGGCCGATGCGTGGTACGTGCCGCCGTAGCGCTCCGTTACGTCGCGCAGAGCACGCGACGAGGAGAGGTTCGAGACCGTATTGCCGGCTTTGCGCGAGAGCACATAGTCGGCGACGGCGACCAGCGTGTACTCCTCGACGAACATCGAACCGTCCTCCGAGACGAACGCCAGCCGGTCGACGTCGGGATCGACGACGATGCCCAGATCGGCCTTCTCGCGCACGACCGTCGCGGCGATCTGGGGCAGGTTCTCGGGCAGCGGCTCGGGATTGTGAGCGAACTCGCCCGTGGGTTCGCAGTTCAGCTCCACGACCTCGCAGCCCAATTCGCGCAGCAGCTTCGGAATGACGACCCCGCCCACGGAGTTCACCGCGTCGACCACCACCTTGAAGCGGCGCGCACGCACCGCCTCGACGTCGACGAGCGGCAGCGCCAGCACGCGGCGGATATGCTCGTCGTTGAAATCTTCGCGCGCGAGGACATGTCCGATCCCGTCGATGTCGGGGTAGTCGAAATCCGTCTCCTCCGACATGGCCAGCACGCGCCGACCCTCGGCGTCGGAGAGGAATTCGCCCTCGGCATCGAGCAGCTTCAGAGCGTTCCATTGCCGCGGATTGTGCGACGCCGTGATGATGATGCCGCCGTCGGCCTTCTTCGTGATGACGGCCATTTCGGTGCCGGGCGTCGTGCACATCCCCACGTCGATGACATCGGCCCCGCATGCCAGCAGGGTGCCCTCGACCAGATCGGCCACCAACCGACCCGAGAGGCGGGCGTCGCGTCCCACGACAATGGTAAGTTTTTTGCCCGGATTGCGCTCGGCGACGAGCCGGGCGTAGGCCGTGGTGAACTTCACGACGTCGGGCGGCGTCAGATTCTCGCCCGCAGCGCCTCCTATGGTGCCGCGAATACCCGAAATGGATTTGATGAGCGTCATATACTTTCTTTGAATATTGATACCTATATAAATGAATTTTTTGCTCCGAAGTTTTGTTATTCGACGTAAATATATTACTTTTATGCCAATTATGAAAATCAAAAATCAGACAGACATGCGTACCATCCCTGCTTCCGAATTGATAATCAACGACGACGGCTCGATTTTCCATCTCCACCTGCGGCCCGAGCAACTGGCCGACATCGTGATTCTGGTGGGCGATCCGGGTCGCGTAGCCCTCGTCGCCGAATACTTCGACAACATCGAGTGCAAAGTTTCGAACCGCGAGTTCAACACCGTAACCGGCTACTACAAAGGTCGGCGCATGTCGGTGCTCTCGACCGGCATCGGCATCGGCAACATCGACATTTCGGCTACGGAGCTCGATGCGCTGGTCAACGTAGACTTCGCCACGCGGCAGGAGAAGGCCGAGAAGAAGCGGCTGACGCTGGTGCGCCTCGGCACCTCGGGCGCCATACAACCCGACATCAAGGTGGGAGACTTCCTCTTTTCGCGCACCTCGGTGGGCTTCGACGGCCTGCTGAGCTACTACAAGGGCCGCGACGCGGTATGCGATCTGGAGCTGGAAGAAGCCTTCGTAAAACATACGGGCTGGTACGAGAAGATGCCGCGTCCCTACTTCGCCAATGCCGACAAGGAGCTTTTCGAGCTCTTCAAGGATTCGACCGTCGAGGGCATGACCATCGCCGCGCCGGGATTCTATGCTCCGCAGGGCCGCTGGGTGCGGCTCGAACCCCACGACGTGCATCTGAACGAGAAGATCGAGTCGTTCGCATTCAACGGCCGCCGCATCACCAACTTCGAAATGGAGGGCTCGGCGCTGGCCGGTCTGGCAGCCCTGATGGGCCATCGGGCCGCGACGATCTGCACGATCATCGCCCAGCGCATCGCACTGGATGCCTGCACGGACTATAAACCGTTCGTACGGAAGATGATCGAAATGGCCCTCGACAAACTCTCGGCCCTCTGAACGATGCCGCAAGAGGAGCCATAAAGAGACCATAAGAAGAATCGAAGCGAGAGGAGGGGGGGGGAACAAAAAACGACGTTCCGATCCTCGAATCCGCAAAAAAGAAGATCAAGAAAAAACAAAACATAAATAAACAGAAACAACAAAACGTATGAAATTTTCCGTATCAAGCTCCGCACTGCTCTCGCTGCTGGCCACGACCGGCAAGGTCATCAGCAACAAAAATACGCTGCCCATCCTCGACTACTTCCTCATGGAACTGAGCGGCAACGAACTCAAGGTCGCCACCTCGGACCTCGAAACGACGCTCATCGGTTCGATCACGGTGGACAGCGTGGAGAGCGAAGGCACCATCGCGGCACCCAAGCTGATGCTCGAATCCCTGAAGGAGTTTCCCGAAATGCCGCTGACCATCGACGTCAACGACAAAAACTGGGAGATCAAAATCTCATGGAAAAGCGGCTCGCTCTCCATTCCCGGAGCCAGCGCCGTGAGCTATCCGGCCGTACCGCAGCTCAGCGCCGAGAAAAAAGAGCTGAAGATCGATGTCGATACTTTAGTGGCAGGTATCAACAAGACGATTTTCGCCACGGCCGACGACGAGCTGCGTCCCGTAATGAACGGCATCTTCATCAGCCTGACGCCCGGCACGCTGACTTTCGTCGGCACCGACGCCCACAAGCTGGTGAAACACGAAGCGGAGATGGAAACCGACGTGAACGCCTCGTTCATTCTGCCCAAGAAACCGGCCAACCTCCTGAAGTCGGTGCTTCTGAAGGAAGACGACGCCATCGAAGTGGCTTTCGACTCGAAGAACGCCCAGTTCAAACTCAAGAGCCACACGCTGGTATGCCGTCTGATCGAGGGCAACTATCCCAACTACGGAGCCGTGATTCCGGAGAACAACCCCAACAAGGTGCTGGTCGACCGCATCGAACTGCTCAACGGCATCAAGCGCGTGGCCGTCTGCTCGAATCCCACGACCAACCTCATCCGCATGGACATCACCGACAACAAGATCGCTCTCACGGCGCAGGATATCGACTTCTCGGTATCGGCCAACGAGACGATTTCGTGCAGCTACGACGGGGCGGAGATCTCGATCGGCTTCAAGTCCACTTTCATGGTGGAGATCCTCTCCAACATGGAGACCCCGACCGTACAGGTGGAGCTGGCCGACTCGACGCGCGCCGGCGTCTTCAAACCGGTATACGACGAGAAGCAGAGCAACGCCACGCTGATGCTCCTCATGCCGATGATGATAAACGCCTGACGCCGAGCGATGAAGCTGAATCTCAAACGCCCGATCATCTTTTTCGATCTGGAGACCACGGGCGTCGACACCTCGAAAGACCGCATCGTCGAGATTTCGATGGTCAAGGTCATGCCCGACGGCGAAGAGATCGTAAAGACCCGGAGAATCAACCCCGGCATGCCCATTCCTCCCGAAGCGACGGCCATACACGGCATCACCGACGCCGACGTGGCCGATGCTCCGACATTCGCTCAGGTGGCCAAGTCGCTCGAACAGTTCGTCCGGGGCTGCGACTTCGGAGGTTTCAACTCCAACCGCTTCGACCTGCCGATGCTCGTCGAGGAGTTCATGCGCGCGGGCATCGATGTGGACTTCAAGCGCCGCAAGTTCATCGACGTACAGAACATCTTCCACAAAAAGGAACAGCGCACGCTCGTGGCGGCCTACCGCTTCTACTGCGACAAGGAGCTGGAGGACGCCCATTCGGCCGAAGCCGACACGCGGGCGACCTACGAAGTACTCAAGGCGCAGCTCGACCGCTACGACGACCTCGAAAACGATGTCGACGCACTGGCCGCCTACTCGTGCCGTGCCGAAGCGGCCGACTATGCCGGGCGCATTCTCTACAACGACAAGGGCGAGGAGATCTTCGGATTCGGCAAGTACAAAGGCCGCGTCGTAGCGGAGATCTTCCGCGAAGAACCGAGCTACTACGCCTGGATGATGAACGGCGACTTTCCGCTCTACACCAAGCGGGTCATCACCGAAATCCGCATGCGCGACAAACTGAAATAGCGAAATGAAACGGTTTTGTGCCATCGTATTCCTGCTGGCATGGGCATTCTGCGCCTCGGCGGCGGAGAAATCCGGAATCGTAGTCAGCATCAACGGTGCGAAGTACTACATCCACACCGTGCAGGCCGGCGAAACGCTCTACACGCTGGCGAAGACCTACGAAGTAGGCGAGCAGGTCATCGTAGAGAACAACCCCGCCGTAGCGCACAAGCTGCAGGCGGGTGTGAGCCTGAAAATTCCCTACGTCGCGGCGACCGTGGGGCAACCCTCCGAAAAGAAGCTCCGCAAGACTTTCGACATGCACTACGTGAGCGAAGGGGAGACGCTTTACGCCATCGCGCGGCAATATGCAATTCCGATCCAGACCGTCATCGACGACAATCCGTCGCTCGATCCGATCCGGCTGCGGCCCGGCGAGCGGATTCTGATCCGCAAGAAGATGATCGGCTCGGAGTCCGAAGCCGACAGCCGTGCCGAGTGGGAGGAGTATCGCTCGTCGCTCAGCAGCGTGGCCGAACCAGGCTCGGCCTACCATATCGTCCGGGCAGGCGAAACTTTCTACTCGCTGGCCCGCCGCTTCGGCATCACCGAAAAGGAGCTGGTCCGGCTCAACAACGGACTTCGCCCCGCCGACCTGAAGGCGGGCGCGATCATCCGGGTGCCGGCGTCGCCGGAAAAAGAGGGGGCGGGGGAGCAGCGCCGTCCGGAATCCGCATTCGAACCGCAACCCGGACAATCCGAGCAGCCCGACGCGTCGGCGCCGGAAATTCCGATCCGGCCGGTCGAGGAGATCGAATTCCGGGCCCTGCGTCGCACGCAGCCCCTGCGGGTAGCGCTGCTATTGCCGCTGGAGACCGAAGGCAGCGCTCCCAATGTCAGCTACCTCGAATTCTATCAGGGCTTCCTGCTGGGGGTCGACAGCGTGAAAAACCACCGCGGCTACTCGGTAGACGTAACCCTCTTCAACACGGCCCGCGATTCGGCAAAGATCGAACGCATCATCGAAAGCGACGAATTCCGCCGCTCCGACCTGATCGTCGGTCCGGTCTACGAAGAGGAGCTGGAACCCGTGGTGCGCTATGCCGAGGAGCGAGGCATCCCTGTCGTCTCGCCGCTGGCCCACATCGAACGCATGAACAGCGACGTGCTGTTCCAGCTGGCACCCGATCCGGCCTGCAAATACGAAAAGGCGGCGGGACTCTTCGACGGCGAGCACCGCATCACGCTGATATACACGGCACACACCGACGAAGAATTCGAAGCGGAGATACTGACGCTCATAGGCGACAACGAATACCGGCGCCATACCTATAAATATGAACACCCCAACGACATCGCCCGTCGCACCAGCGGCTACAGCCCGGCCGATCTGACGCCGCTGCTCGGCAACGAAGAGGAGAACGTGTTCATCATCATGGCCGACAACGAAATCGACGTGGACCGCATTCTGGCTGCGCTGGCATCGGCCGACACGAGCATCACCGCCCGCGGCCAACATGTTCCGAATTTCGTTGTGCTGGGCAACGCCCGCTGGAACCGCTACGGCAATATCGACCGCACCATGTTCTTCAAGGACCGCACGATCTTTCTCTCGACCTACCACGCCAAGCGGGACAACGCCGTCGTGAAAGCGTTCGACGGGGCTTACATCCGGGCGTTCAATGCTCTGCCGACACTCTATTCCTACCGGGGTTTCGACACGGCGATGATCTTCCTGCCGGCGATGTACAACGACATCGAGTACGACATGGAGGGACGTCGCTACACCCCCCTGCAGACCTCCTACGTCTTCGGACAGGACGGCGTGCGCCACAACCATGTCAACCGCAACTGGACCCGCGTGAACTACCAGTCCGACTACACCATCACCATCGAATAAACTATGGCTACGCTGACCAACGGGATCCCCGAGAAAACGATCGAACGGCTGAGCGAGTACCGCCGCACGCTGCTGGCCAGCCACCGGCAGGGCATCACGCACATCTTCTCGCACGTGCTGGCCGGCATCCACGGCATCACAGCCGTGCAGGTGCGCCGCGACCTGATGCTGATCGGCTTTTCGAGCGACACGAAGAAAGGCTACGACGTGCAGGTGCTGATCGAATACATCAGCAAGATCCTCGACAGCCCGGCGCCGATGAACATCGCCGTACTGGGCATGGGTCATCTGGGGCAGGCCATCACCAAATATTTCAACGGCAAGGGACTCAATCTGAAGATCACGGCGGCGTTCGACGTCGATCCCGAGAAAGTCGGCCGGACGATCGACGGCATTCCCTGCTACCACATGAACACGTTCGAGCATATGGTCGAGGATCGCGACATCTCGATCGTGATCCTCTCCTCGCCGACGAAAGTGGCCTCGGAGCTGGTGCTGCCGATCATCAACGCCGGCATCAAGGGCGTGCTCAATTTCACCTCCACGCCGCTGAACTTCCCGCAGGGCATCGTCGTCGAGAACTACGACATCACCACGCTGCTCGAAAAGGTCGCCTACTTCGTCAAGGAGAACGACGCCTCCAACTCGTAGCGCAATGCGGATCTTTCAGGGTTTCGAAGCGCTGCCCGAATTCCGGCATGCCGCGGCGACCGTCGGATCGTTCGACGGCGTACACCTCGGACACCGAGCGTTGCTCGACCGATTGACGGCCGAAGCCCGGGCCGCAGGAGGGGAGAGCGTCGTACTGACGTTCGAGCCACATCCGCGCATCACGCTGGGTCGCAGCGAGGGGCTGCAACTACTGACGGCCCCCGAAGAGAAAAGCGCGTTGCTGGCAAAGTTGGGCATCGACAACCTCATAGTCATCCCGTTCGACCGGGCATTCAGCGCCCTCTCGGGCCGCGAGTTCATCGAACGCTGCATCTGCGGCGCCGTGGGAGCCGAGACGCTGATCGTAGGTTATAACCACCGCTTCGGCCACGACCGTCTCGGGGCCGACGAGATCGAAGCGCTGGGACTGCTGCGGGTGGTGCGGGTCGACGAATGCCGCATCGGAGGCGAGCATGTCAGTTCGACGGTGATCCGCCGGCTACTCGACGAAGGCCGGGTCGCGGAGGCCGAGCGGCTGCTGGGACATTCCCTGAATGAAAAATGAAGAATCGAGCGGTTCCGGAATGTCCGATACCGATTCTTCGACCTGCTCGATCCCGCCTGAGCGTAAAATCGCACGCCACAATCCGGTCAAAAGCAGATACAGGTACCTCGATTCCTAATTCGACGATCATATACATGGATGTACCGACGGTTCGAGGTTCCGATTTTTTTTCGAATCTCCGACCTGAGGCCCCCTCCTCAAAGGGGATGCGGGAGAGGGTCAAACTGGACACGACGCCGAAGGCAGCGAGCTACAGCGGCCGGAATCGAAAACGAGGGGCGGAGAAATGCTGGTACAATATATATAGAGCCTAATTTTTCATCTTTAATTCTTAATTCGGAAACATGCACTCTTTCGACTGTTCCGTCCGCGTGTGGTACAAGCACACCGATCAGATGGGAATCTGCCACCACTCCAACTACATCTGCTACTACGAAGCGGCCCGCAGCGAATGGATGCGCGCGCTGGGCCTGCCTTTCTCGGAGGTCGAACGCCGCGGCATCATGATGCCCATCCTCGAAGTGCAGTCCAAGTACCTGCGGCCCGCCCGCTACGACGAACTGCTGACCGTGCGGATCCGGCTCAAGGAGCGGCCGACGGCCCGCATTACGTTCCTCTACGAAATCTACAACGAACAGGGCGACCTGCTCAACACCGGCATGACGCAGTTGGGATTCATCCATAGCGACACGCGCCGGCCCTGCCGCTGCCCCGAGTGGTTCGCGCAGCTGCTCGACGAACAACCGGCGAACGACTGAATCCGGAGGGACTTTCCGGAAGTTCGATGCGGTTCGGCGTTCCGCCCCAAGTCCCCTCCTCGGAAAGGACTTGGGTCGAACCTGAATACGACGCCGGAAGCGACAGCTACAACGGTCGGATTTGAAAATCGGGGCGAAAAATGCCGGTACATTAAAGTATACGATCGGGTATTCATTTCGTACCCAAAATTATCCTGTTCGTCGTCAAGAACCGATTCCGGACAGCCTGCCGGCCAAAAAGAGCAATTCCCTTCCGGCCGAATTTCGCATTTTTGCCGCATGAACAAGGCAAAAACAACATGCCGGCTCTTTCCGCTCGTACTCGCACTGGGGCTCGCATCGCTCCCGACAGCCTGTCAGGTCGAATATCATCCCTACGACACCCGGATTCGGGGCGACAAGGGAATCAATGCCCGGAACATCGCCCGCATCGAAAGCGCCTGCGCCGGCAAAACGACCCTTCGCTTCGCCGTCGTCAGCGACACCCAACGCCGCTACGACGAAACCCGGGAGGCCGTCGATCTGCTCAATCGGCGCGACGACCTCGACTTCGTGCTCCATACCGGCGACATCGCCGATTTCGGCATGCGCTCGGAATTCGAACGGCAACGCAACATCCTGAACGAACTGCAAGTGCCGTACCTCGTTCTGATAGGCAACCACGATTGTCTGGCTACGGGCGAGGAGATCTTCATCCGGATTTTCGGCGACGTGAACTTCGCCTTCACGGCCGGCGATGTGCGTTTCATCTGCCTGAATACCAACTCGCTGGAATACGACCATAACTCGCCCGTCCCCGACTTCGGATTTCTCGGCCGGGAGATCGCCGATTTTCCGGCCGCAGCCCGGAAAACCGTCGTCGCCATGCACGCCGATCCGCTTTCCGAACAGTTCGACCGCAATGTCGCACCCTTTTTCCAATACACGATCCGCCGGTTTCCGGACCTGCAATGCTGCATCCACGGTCATGGACACCGATTCCGCGCCGCCGATCTCTTCGAGGACGGCGTCATGTACTACGAATGCGCCGATGCGGGAAGCCGTTCGGTGCTGATTTTCACGATCGACGACAAAGGATACGACTATGAAATCGTGGAGTTTTAAGCACGCGGGGCTCCTGCTGGTCTGCTGCTTCGTGCTGCAGAGTGTTCCGGCACAGCAGCACGGCTGGCAACTCGACTTCCGCGCACATCGCGGCTACGAGGGTTGGGAGCGGACGATTCCCACCCATGCCAAAGCGCAATATGCCGGCGGCATGGGATTTCTGTCGTTCGGAGGCGGCTGGGACTACGGCCGCAAATGCCGCTGGGAGACCGACGTGATGATCGGGGTCCTGCCCGGCAGCTGCTCGGACCGGACGCATACCACCTTCACCCTCCGGCAGAACTACATTCCGTGGAGCATCCGGTGCTGCGAACGTTTCGCCATAGAACCTTTCGCTTGCGGACTCTATTTCACGCTGATTTCCGGGGAGGACTACTGGGTGAGAGAACCCGATCGCTATCCCGGCTCGGGATATTATACTTTCACCTCGCGTCTCCGCTCGTATCTCTATGTCGGGCAGCGATTCACCTACTACCTCCAGCACGACGGCCCCTTGCGCGACATCACGCTCTATTACGAATTCAGCGCCAACGACCTCGACCTCATCGCCAAGTGCGCCAACCGATCGCTCGGCCTTGCCGACATGGTCTACTTCTCTTTCGGCATCAAATTCCAGCTGCTCCGGTAGGGGGATTTCCTCACCTTCGGGAACCGAGGCTACTCAACGAGCGGCCTTTCGGGCATCTGGAGCAGACAATCGCGCAGCTCGCCGGTCCGTCAAGCCGGCCTCTTTTTTAATCCGAATCCGCCCGAAAGCCGAAAAAAAGAGTCCCGCTTCACGGCGGGACTCTTGCGTATGGGAGAGCGGCGAACCCGCCGCCCGGAAACCTACTTTTCGATCAACGAGATGGAGCGCTGAATGAAATCCGTCAGATTCTTGCCCTTGAGCATACCGTTGGTCAGCAGTGCCAGATCGATGATCTGCCGCACAAGGCGGTTGTCGCCGCCGATCTCCCGAAGCCGCTCGTTGCGCTCGTCGCGCAGGGTTACGATCTTCTTCGACAGCTCCTCGCGTGCGGACTTCTCCTCGGGGGTAAGCTCCTCCTCCTTTTTATCCTTGACAACCTCCTCGAAACGTTTCTCCTCGCCGACAGCCGCATCGATCTTCTTGGTGATCGACTTCAGCTTGTCGCCGTAGGATTTCTCCACGTCGGCGAGAATATCGGCGACAATGGGGTGGTTGGCATTCACGGCGATGGTGAAGTTGTCGGGCATCTGGCCGTAGAACTGGCTCATACCTCCGCCGCCCGCCTGCGCCATCTCTTTCATACGGCGCATGAACTCGTTCTGCGTGATGACCACGGGCGCCTCGTCGGACGACATGGCTTCGAAAGAAATGTGGTAATGAATCTTCTCGTCGGCGGGCATCTGACTCTCGAAAACGGGCGTCAGAATCTCCTGCTGAGCTTCCGTGAGAGCCATTTTCAGCTGCTCGTCCTTCTGAATGAGCTTGTCCGCCACATCGCTGTCGACACGCACGAAGCGAGTCGACTGATTCTTGGACTCGTACCAGTTGATGTAGTGGCTGTCCAGCTGGCCGTTCATTTCGAGCACATCGTAGCCCTTGCCTTTGGCCGCCTCGAGGAACGTATGCTTCTCTTCGGGATCGTCGACATAGAGGAAGACGAGCGTCTTGTTCTTGTCGGTCTGCGTATCCTTGACCAGCTCGGTGTACTCCTTAGGCGTGAAGTACTTGCCCTCCACATTCTTCCAGAGCATGAAATCCGCGGCCTTCTCGGCGAACTTCTCGTCGGTGAGGATGCCGTACTGGATGAAGATCTTCAGATCGTCCCATTTGGCCTCGTAGTCGGCGCGCATCGTCGTGAAGAGCTCCTGCAGCCGGTCGGCGACCTTGCGCGTGATGTAGCTCGAAATCTTCTTGACATTGCTGTCGCTCTGCAGGTAGCTGCGCGAGACGTTGAGCGGAATATCGGGCGAATCGATCACGCCGTGCAACAGCGTCAAGTACTCCGGCACGATGCCCTCGACCTGATCCGTTACGAAAACCTGATTCGAGTAGAGCTGGATCTTGTTTTTCTGAATCTCGAAGTTGTTGCGGATCTTCGGGAAATAGAGAATACCCGTCAGGTGGAAAGGATAGTCGATGTTCAGGTGGATGTAGAACAACGGATCCTCGCTCATGGGGTAGAGTTCGCGATAAAACTCCTTGTATTGTTCTTCGGTGATCTCGGTCGGCTTGCGTGTCCAGAGCGGCTCGACGTTGTTGATGACATTATCCTTGTCGGTATCGACGTATTTGCCGTCCTTCCACTCCTTGACCTTGCCCGAAACGATGGGCACGGGGAGGAAGCGGCAGTATTTTTTCAGCAGCTCGTCGATCTTCGACTGCTCGGCATATTCGAGCGTATCTTCGGCCAGATGCAATACGATCGACGTGCCGCGGTCGCGGACCTCGGAAAGCTCCTCCATTTCGAACTCGGGCGTACCGGTGCAACTCCAGTGCACGGCTTTGGCTCCCTCCTTGTAGGACTGCGTGAAGATCTCGACCTTGTCGGCGACCATGAACGAGGAGTAGAAACCCAAACCGAAGTGGCCGATGATCGCCTGATTCTGATACTTGGCCATGAACTCCTCGGCGCCCGAGAAAGCGATCTGGTTGATATACTTGTCGACCTCGTCGGCCGTCATGCCGATACCGCGGTCGGTAACGGTGAGAGTCTTCTTCTCCTTGTCGACCTCGACGCGGACGGCCAGATCGCCCAGCTCGCCTTTCATTTCGCCGATCGACGAGAGGGTTTTCAGCTTCTGGGTGGCGTCGACGGCATTGGAGATCAGCTCGCGCAGGAAGATTTCATGATCCGAGTAAAGGAATTTCTTGATTACGGGGAATATGTTCTCCGTAGTAACTCCGATTTTTCCGTTTTTCATCTTATAGCGTTTTTTGGTTTTTCCGTTGCACACTCTCAGCACAAACCGTGTGCCAGTGCCCGATAACTGCCAGAATGGCAGAGAACGACTGACAAATGCGCAGATCCGGCCCTGCGACGCCCCTTTTCCGGCAGAGACGACAAGAATCGCACGCAGCAATTCCGACAGCCCGACGATCCCTCCGGCTATCGGAGTTCCGGACAAAGCGCGAAAACCTCAAAATGCAGCTGGGAGCGGTCGATCCGGCGATTCGTCCCCACCAGGAAAAGCAGCCTGCCGCCGAAAAAAAGCCGCCCGGAATCGGGGCGGCTTTCGAAATCTTAAGACCGGTGCGATAAGGCCGCAACGCAGCTACTTTGCGTAGAGCTTGAAGTTCATCTTCCACTTGTCGCCCGGCGCGACGGAGCGGAAACCGGCGGCCTCGGGATCGGCGGCGTTGGGCGCATTGGTGATCCACGACTGCGGCTCGGGACAGCAGTAAGGCACCTGCCCGCCGTTGTTCCAGATCGTCCAGTAGGTCGTCTGCTCGTCCACCTCGTAGAACGTACGCACGCCCGTACGCCGGTTCTCGACCAGCGCACCCCGGAACGGCTTGCCATCGACGTCGATTTCGCCGAGCGTGAAGCCCGCTTCGATCGCCTCGCAGCCCGTTACGCGCAAACCGCCTTCGCGCAGCTTGGCGAACTTTTCAGAGAGAGGCAACTTTTTGCCGGTAGGCAAGTTGCGGTCATTCAACTCAACTTCTTCTTTAACTGCGACACGCATCGCATAATCCTCGTCGGAACCTCCGGCGAACGGAATGCGCAGGGGCGTATGGAACCCGACGCCGACGGGCATCGGCGTCCGGCTGCGATTAGAGAAGACGACCTCCTGCTCCAGCCCCGCGGCCGTGAGGCGGTAAACGATCTTGCACTTGAATTCGTGGGGAAAATCCCGGAAGATCGCGTCGTTGGCGGCATTGGAGTAGTAACGGCACTCGATCACGACCTCTTCGTCGTTCTCCGCAGCCTTCGAGACGACGAACTGCTGGCTCTTGAGAATACCGTGGTGGTAGTTGTGCTCCTTTTCGATGGTGATAGGATATCGGTACGTGCGGCCGTCGAACTCGTAACGGCCGTCCTCGATGCGGTTGGGCGGAAAAAGGATCGGCAGTCCGAAGATCTGAGGCCGGCTCCGGAAGGTCTCGACCTCGTCGGCCTCGGGCGTACGCAGAATCTCGACGCCCAACCGCGTATGGGCCAGCCGGACGAGGTTGGCGCCCACCGACGGAACGAGCAGCGCCGTATAATCGCCTTTGGAAAACTCCACGGCCTGCATGCCGTGGAAATCGACACTTCGGATCATCTTACAGCAGATTTTCGATTTTGGCCTTCAAAGCCTCCTTCGACACGGCGCCCACCTGCTTGTCGACCACCTCGCCGCCCTTGAGGAAGACGATGGTCGGGATATTGCGCACGCCATACTTCATCGTGATTTCATCGTTCTCCTCGACGTCGCATTTGCCGATCAGAACCTTGCCCTCGTATTCGGCGGCCAATTCGTCCACGATCGGGGCGATCATCCGGCAGGGGCCGCACCATTCGGCCCAAAAATCGATGACGACGGGTTTCTCCTGTGCGAGAATCCCTTGATAGTTCTCCTTGTTAATTGCTAATGCCATAGATATTAAAGTATTAAGTTTATTTATATGAAGTATCAATTAATATAACGACGGTCTTCATCCGCATCGAACGGCCATACTTGAAGCAATTTATGAAATGGAATATCGTATTTGATTATCATCCAAATAATTGACAAGCGACGGAGACAAGCACACTTTGTAGCTTTTCGAGAAAAGCCGACTCGAGACGTTGGAGGCAGGATCAACGACGACGACGCGCAAGATGGTTTCGCCTTTCGACTCGCGGACCCTTTCCGAAAACTCCTGCACGAACTGCGGCGTGATCTCGCCGACGGGCAGCTGCACGCTCAGTTCCTTAATCATCGTATCGCGCAACTCCTGCAACTGGACCATCGAAATGACTTTGAACTCCAGCTCCTTGTCGTTGTAAGGCCGAGGCTGCACCTTGCCGCGGATGAAGAGGAAGTAGTCGGCGAACATGTATTTGCGGAAATTCTCGTAGTCCTTGCCGAACATGGCGAACTCGTGCGTGCCGTTGTAGTCCTCCAACGTGAATTTACCCCACGGTTTGCCGGATTTGGTCATGAGGTTCTGCACGCCGACGACCATGCCCGCCACAGCGATCTCCTGCCCGCGCAACGCGTCGAGGTTCTCCAGATCGGCCAGCTGCGTCTTGCACATGTGGTCGATGATGACCTTGTAATCGTCGAGCGGGTGCGCTGAAAGATAGAGTCCCATCATTTCGCGCTCTTTGGCCAGCGTCTCCAGCTGGCTCCAGTCGGCGCAGGCGGGAATGACGGGATGCTGGATGTCGACCTGCCCGCCGCCCCCGAAGAGGCTCTGCTGGGCGTTATTCTTCTCGGACTGGTGCCGCAAACCGTAGCGGATCAGCTGTTCGATGAACGTCGCACTGCCCGGATCGCGCAGGTCGCTGCCGAAGAACTTGCCTCGGTGGAATCCCGAAATCGAATCGAAAGCTCCGGCGTAGGCGAGGTTTTCGAGGCATTTGCGGTTGACTACGGTATAATTGACGCGCTCCATGAAGTCGTAAATGTCCTTGAACCTGCCGTTCTTCGTACGCTCCTCGATGATGCTCTCGGCGGCGGCTTCGCCGACACCCTTCACGGCCGCCAGACCGAAACGCACGTCGCCCGCCGCATTGGCCGAAAAGGTCTTCATAGACTCGTTGATATCGGAGCCCATGACATTGATGCCCATGCGCTTGCACTCGTTCATGTAGATCGTGAGCTGATCCACGCGCGTGAGGTTTCGGCTCAGCACGGCGGCCATGTACTCCGAGGGGTAGTTGGCCTTGAGATAGGCCGTCTGGAACGCGACCCACGAATAACAGGTAGCGTGCGACTTGTTGAAGGCATAGGAGGCGAATTTCTCCCAGTCGCCCCATATTTTTTCGAGCACCTTCGGATCGTGGCCGTTCTTCTGCCCTCCGCGTATGAACTTGGGTTTCAGAGCATCCAGCTTGTCCTTGAGCTTCTTGCCCATCGCCTTGCGGAGCGTGTCGGATTCGCCGCGCGTGAAGTCGGCCAAAAGTCGCGACAACAACATGACCTGCTCCTGATAGACCGTTACGCCGTACGTATCCTTGAGATACTTCTCCATGACCGGAATGTCGTAGACGATCGGGCTGCGGCCGTGCTTGCGGGCGATGAAGTCGGGAATGTAATCCATCGGGCCGGGCCGATAGAGGGCGTTCATCGCGATCAGATCCTCGAAAGTCGTAGGCTGCAGCTCGCGCAGATACTTCTGCATGCCCGCAGACTCGAACTGGAACGTTCCGACGGTGCGGCCCTCGCCGTAGAGGCGGTAGGTGGCCGGATCGTCGATGATCGAAAAGTCGTCGATGTCGACCCGAATGCCTTTGGTCTGGCGGATATTCTCGACCGCATCCTTGATGATCGACAAGGTTTTCAGACCGAGGAAGTCCATCTTGATGAGGCCCGTATCCTCGATCACAGAACCCTCGTACTGCGTAACGAGCATCTTTTCGCCCGTCTCCTTGTCGTCGGCCGTAGCCACGGGTACCCAGTCGGTGATGTCGTCGCGGCAGATGATCGTACCGCAGGCATGCACGCCCGTATTGCGGACGTTGCCCTCCAACATTTTCGCGTAGCGGATCGTGTCGCGCAGAATGGGGTTGTCAGACTGCTCGGCGGCCTTAAGCTCGGGAACGTAGTCGATGGCATTCTGCAGGTTGAGTTTCTTGTCGGGAATGCGGTCCGGCACCAGCTTGCAGAGACGGTCCGATTCGGCGAGCAGCAACTTCTGCACACGCGCCACATCCTTGATCGCCAGCTTGGTAGCCATCGTACCGTAGGTGATGATGTGGGCGACCTTCTCCTTGCCGTATTTCTGCGTTACCCAGTTGAGCACGCGGCCGCGGCCGTCGTCGTCGAAGTCGACGTCGATATCGGGCAGCGAGATGCGGTCGGGATTGAGGAAACGCTCGAACAGCAAGTCGTAGGCGATCGGGTCGATCTGCGTGATTCCCAAGCAGTAAGCGACCGCCGAGCCGGCGGCCGAGCCGCGGCCGGGGCCCACCGAAACGTCCAGCTCCTCGCGGGCGGCGCGGATGAAGTCCTGCACGATGAGGAAGTAACCCGGGAAACCCATCGTCTTCATGACGTGCAACTCGAAGCGCAGACGCTCCAGCACCTCGTCCGAAAGATTCTCGCCGTAGCGCTTTCGGGCGCCTTCCATCGTGAGCTCGGCAAGGTAGTCGGCCTCGAACTTGATGCGGTAGAGCTTGTCGTAGCCGCCCAATTTATCGATCTTCTTGCGCCCCTCCTCCTCGCTCATGACGACATTGCCGTTCTCGTCGCGCGTGAATTCGTCGAAGAGTTCCTGCTCGGAAATCCGCGTGCGGTACTCCTCCTCGGTGCCGAAATCGGCCGGAATCTCGAACGTGGGCATGATGGGCGCATGGTCGATGGAGTAGAACTCCACCTGATCGCAGATATCCGCGGTCGTAGCCATCGCTTCGGGATCGCTTTCGCCGAAGATCGCGGCCATCTCGGCCGTGGTTTTCAACCACTCCTGCTTGGAGTAGAGCATGCGCTTGGGATCGTCGAGGTCCTTGCCCGTGGAGAGGCAGATCAGCCGGTCGTGCGCCTCGGCGTTGTCTTCGTCGACGAAGTGGACGTCGTTGGTGCAGACCATGCGCACGCCGTGCTTCTTCGCCAGCTCGCGCAGATGTTTGTTGACCTCCAGCTGCATGGGGTAGGCCTCGTGGTTGGCCCGCTCGACCGTCGCCTTATGGAGTTGCAGTTCCAGATAATAATCGTCGCCGAAGACGCTCTTATGCCAGCGGATCGACTCTTCGGCCTTCTCCAGATCGCCGGCCGTAATGGCGCGCGGCACCTCGCCGGCCAGACACGCCGAGCAGCAGATCAGCCCTTCGCTGTGCTTTTCGATCTCCGTGCGGTCGGTGCGCGGACGCATGTAGAAACCGTCCGTCCACGCTTTGGAGACGATCTTGGTAAGGTTATGATAGCCCTTGAGGTTCTTGGCCAGCAGAATCAGGTGGTAACCGCTCTGGTCGGGCTTGCCCTCCTTGTCCTGCAGACGCCGGCGCGCGACGTAGACTTCGCAGCCGATGATGGGCTTGAAATCGGGCGTAGCCTCGAGCCCGGCGATCTTTTCGCGGCCGGCCGCAGGATCGAACCCGAACTCCTTCTGTATGCTCTCCAGCTCGTCGACCTGCACTCTGGCTTTGGCGTAGTTCTCGGCATCCTCCGGCGAATCGTTCTTCCGCCGCTCCAGCACGGCCAGCGCATCGCGCTGCTCCGCCACATAAATCGGCACATCCGGAATCTCGGCGAGCATCTTTTCCAACGTGGCGAGCAGGCCTTTCAACTTCTTGATCTTGTCGTGCTTCTTGCCGTTCTGCTTGCTGACGTAGTTGTAGAACTCCTTGATACCGAACATGTCGCCGTGATCGGTTACGGCGATGCCGGGCTGTCCGTCGGCCATCGCCTTGTCCACGAGCCGCGGAATGCTGGCCTGACCGTCGAGAATCGAATATTGAGTATGTACGTGCAGATGGACGAAGCGGGACATGCGGGGAAAAATTAGCTTTTGCAAATATAACGAAATTTATGCGTAAAACTCCGGCAGGACTCTTGCAAGTTATCAACAAAAAGCAATTATATACTCGAACGCATATACCGAATCCCTATGGAAAACGGAGCATGGACCGTGGTGGCCCAGTACAACAGCGAACCCGAAGCGGAAATAGCCCGCACGCTGCTCGCCGACGCGGGTATCGATGCGTCGATCCGCAACGAATACATGTCGGCGATCTATCCCGTAGGCGCCATGCCGGCGCAGATAGTCGTCGCCTCCGAAGCGGCCGAAAAGGCACAGGAAGTACTCGCAGGCCGCAACGGAAAAAGGTGAAAGGATTTCGACCTTTCACCTTTCGTCCGTCTTTTCCAAGCCGGTTGCGGAGTTCCCGCTATGTTTCCTGCGAATTCCTGCCGGGTCATGGCTGTCGCTGCTTCGGCGACCGCTGCACTCCGTCCGCGAAGAGCAGGGGAGGGGCGGACGGCGAATCAGTCGGCGGAATCGTTGATATAATTGATTTTCAACTCGTACGGCGTACGCTGGGGCGTGCCGTCGACCTTGCGGGGCGTCCACTTGCCGCGGCTGTTGCGGAGGACGCGCAGCACCTCCTTAGTCAGCTTTTCGTCGGGCGAGGAGACCACCTCGTCGATCGTAATACTGCCGTCGGCCTCCACGAAGAAACGGACGTGCACCCGGCCGCCGACCTTCGCGAAGCGCTCGTCGTAGCGCACCCGCATGCGCATCCACGGATAGAGACTTTTGGCAGGGTCCTCGCCCAGAAAGAGCAGCGGATCGGGATCGAGCGCCCGGGCGATCGCCTCGACCGGCAACCGAAGCACCAGAGACTGGCTGTAACGCACCTTGCGGTCGCCCCGGCGGGCCGGCTGCCACTCGCCCCGCAGATTGCCGAACGCTTCGGTCAGCAATCGTTTGGTCGGCTCGCTGGCGGGAGCCTGCGCCACGCTGTCGCGACCCTCGCAGGTGTTGTCCAGAAAACGCCAACGGTCGACGCGGCCCGCCGTATCGATCCGAAAAGCGACGACGACCTCCTCGGAAAGTTCTTCGGCAGAATACTTTTTTTCGATGGCGAGCCTCTTCGCCTCCGCGACGAGCCGGGCGCGGAAAAACTTCATCGCTCCGCCGTCGAACGTCGGCGGCGTTACCTCTTGTGTGGCGGCGATTCCGCACGACAAGAGTGCCAAAAGCAATGTTGCGAATTTCATATCCTCTATTATGTTAAATAATTCCAGGTGCACCATGCGGCCTCGGCCTGCAGACGGAACATCTTTTCGCCGTTCATAATCCGAGCCCCGCGCTGCCGCCCGTAGTCGAGAAACCGGGTCAGCGGCGGATTGTAGATCAGATCGAACAATCGGTGTTCGGGTGTCAGATAGCCGTACGGAATGCGGGGCGCCTCGTCGACGGCAGGAAAGGTGCCGACAGGCGTGGCGTTGACGATCAGCATGCTTCGTTCGACGACCTCGCACGGCAAGTTGTCATAGGTATAGTTGCCTCGGGAGGCGTCGCGCGACACCAGCGAGAACGGAATGCCGCGCTCGGCAAGCGCATATTGCACCGCCTGCGACGCCCCGCCCGTACCCAGCACGATCGCCTCGGCGGGCGATTCGTCGCCCAACAGCAAGTCGAGCGACGCACGCAGGCCGACGATATCGGTATTATGTCCCGTCAGACGACCGTCGGGCTCCCGGCGCACGCAGTTGACGGCTCCGATCATCCGGGCGTCGAACGACAGCTCGTCCAAGAAAGACATCACGGAGCGTTTGTAGGGAATCGTAACGTTGAAACCCGCAAGTTCGGGCGTCTTGGCCAAGAGCCGCGGCAACGCCTCGATCTCGGGAAGTTCGTAGAGGGCATAAGCACAGTCGCCGATTCCCTCGCGTGCGAATTTCTCCGCAAAGTAAGCCGCCGAAGCGGAATGCCCCAACGGTCTGCCTATCAATCCGAAACGTCGCATATCAGGATCGTTTTTCAAGTTTCTGCGCCACCCGGTCGAGGCCGTAGATCAAGGCGAAGCCCGCAACGCACAACAACACGGCCTGCACGTCGAACTGCGCAGGCCAGACGTTGCGTTCGACGAGCGGCTGCAACGCCCCGTGGCTGTCGACATAAGTTTCCACCGTCTCTTTCCACGGCCACACCTTGTTGAGCGACCCGATCATGAAACCCATCAACACGGCGACAGCCGGATCGTGCCAACGTCGCAGCAACCACGCAAGCAGATGCGAAAACGAGACGATGCCCACGACGGCACCGGCCATGAAGACGAGAAGAACCGGGATATTCAACTCGCCCACAGCCTGCAAAATAAACTGGTATTTACCTAACAACAAGAGGATGAAGGCCCCCGAAATGCCGGGCAGGATCATGGCGCAGACGGCAATGGCGCCCGACAGCATCACGAACCACCACGTCTCGGGCGTTTCGGCCGGCGTGGCGACGGCGATCCAGCAAGCGACGGCAATGCCGATGCACAAAGCCATGATATTCTGCCAGTTCCAACGTCCGACCTGCCGTGCGACGAGCATCGCCGACGCAACGATCAAACCGAAAAAGAAAGACCACACGGCGACGGGATGGTGCGCCAACAAGAAAGTCATCAACCGCGCAAGCGAGAAGATCGCGACACCGATACCGCAAAAGAGAGGCAGGAGGAAGCGACCGTGGATATGACGCCAGAAGTCGGCGAAACGCAGCCGCGCCAGCAACTTCAGCGCCGTAAGATCGACGCTCCGGATCGACTCGATCAGCTCCTCGTAAATCCCTGAAATAAAAGCGATCGTACCTCCCGACACGCCCGGCACCACATCGGCCGTACCCATTGCGCAACCTTTGAGAGCCAAGACGATATACTGATAGATTTTCATTCTGCCGCAGTTTTGTACAAAGGTAGTGCAAGCCGAGCGGAAAAACAAACCCGTTTTTGCATTTTCCCGAGGTGCAGCCTCCCTACGCGGGCGCTTGCCGACTGCAAAACCGCGCAAGCCGGGCGAATGCCGAATTTATTCGAGCATGCCCGGACCGCGCCTTTCCGATAAAAACCCGCAAACGGCCCCCGCAGGCTGCGCTTCGTTCGCGAATAATATGCGGAATGCAAAAAAAATTCCTCGTCGCTCCGCTCCTCGGAACCGCCGGCTCCCGAAATGTTAATAAAAGGGGGTTAAAATGACATTTTAAACATCCTTTTACTGACAAATGTTCTACAAACGGAGGCCATATCGGTTCGCCGAGCGGGTCATGAAACCCGCTCGGCGAACCGACAACCCGCATACACACGCATTCAAACCGGATTTACGCGCGCGACGCCTGCGCGTATAGATATAGTACATCCCCGAAATGCCCCTCGCCTGCGGCCCGCATTTTGCATGATGGAATGCAAAAATTTTCACAGACTTAACATTTTGAATATTAAATATTTAAAAACAAAATCCGGACAAATGCAGAAATTTTTTGCGAAAAAATCGCGAAAAATATTTGGAGGGAAAAATAATTCCGATACATTTGCAAAAGAAACGAATGATAAATTAACATTTGAATCGAAAATATAAGCTATAAATAAGCTAATACCAGCATATTATAAATACACACAGCAATAATTCGCACTCAAAATGTCAGTAAAAGGATATATAAGATACAAAGAAAACATTTCCGAGCTCTATGAAGAGATCGGCCGGCTGATCTCTTCCGGCGTATCTTCCGAAGAGATCGTCATGGCGGAAAACCCGGCGCAGGCGATAGCCGGCCTGCAGGCGGGAGACCGACTGTTAGTCTACTCGCTCTACGATCTGGCGAACGGACTGCCGAGTCTGATGCGACTGTTGGGGACTGTCGCACAACGCGAAGCCGTAGTCAAATCGCTGGACGAACCGTGGCTCGACATGGAATCCGCCTACGTCGACTGGCCGAAATTTTTCGAAGGACTGGCCCTGTTCGGCAGCAAAGCCGTGGGTGCCCGCACCCGGCAGGGATTGTCGCAGGCCGCGAGAAACGGCAGCAAACTGGGCCGTCCCGCAGGGCCGTCGCCCGGAATGGCGGTCAAATATCAGGAAGGGCTGAAACGCTACCGAGAAGGCGGCACCCTCTCGGGGATCGCTCAGGAGCTCGGATTCAACCGGATATGCTTCGCCAAATGGATGGACGAAAACTACCCGGGGCTCCGAAAACGCAATGCACGAAGAAAACAGAGTTAAAGCCATGAAACGACTACTACTCATACTGTTAATGCTGATCGGGGGGGGGAATCTGTTTGCCCGTCAGGCGCAGGATTCCGTAAAAATCCACTTCCGTCAAGGCTACTCTACGCTTGAACTCGACTTCGAAGGCAACCGCGAGGCGCTGGCACAGATCGTCGACAGCCTCAAGGTGCGTCAGGATGCCGATTCGATCTATCGGCTGACGCGAATCGAAGTGATCGGCGGCGCATCGCCCGAAGGTTCCGTGGTGATGAACAGGCGCCTGTCGCAGAAGCGTGCCAACAAACTGTTCGAGTATCTGTCGCAATACGGCGAGCTGCCCGACTCGATGATGACATTCACCTTCCTGGGTCGCGACTGGAACGGTCTGATCCGGCTGGTGGAAGCCGATCCCGACGTGCCCTACCGCGATGAAACGCTGGAATTCCTCCGCGACATCGCCGACCGGTGCCGCGACGGCGAAAAAGTCGAAGACAACAACGTCGGCCGGCTCTCGCGATTCCGCAACGGTGTTCCCTACCGCTACATGTACCAGCATCTTTTCCCCGAACTGCGCGCCTCGCGGCTCTGCGTCTGGTACGAACGCATCTGGAATCCTGAAAAACTCCCTTCCATCTGTGCCGAAGTGAAATTCCCGGCACCCTCGCTGGAGGCACCCGCGGCTCCGATCGTCGCGAAGCCGCAAACCAGCCCTCCCGAGCCGGAATCGCCACCCGAAGAACCCAAAAAACCGCTCTATTTAGGTCTGAAAACCAACCTGTTGTACGATGCGCTCGCTGTCCCCAACATCGGCGCGGAAGTATACCTCGGTCGCAACTGGTCGATCAGCGGCAACTGGATGTACGCATGGTGGAAAACCGACCGGCACCACTGGTACTGGCGCACCTACGGCGGCGATATCGCCATCCGCAAGTGGTTCGGCCGCAAGGCGAAGGAGAAACCTCTGACGGGCCATCATGCCGGCATCTACGGACAAATCATCACCTACGACTTCGAAACGGGAGGCCGCGGCTATCTGGCCGACCGCTGGAGCTACGCAGCAGGTGTCGAGTACGGCTACTCGGTGCCGGTGGGCCGGAGATTCAACATCGACTTCTCGATCGGCGTAGGATACATGGGCGGCACCTACAAGGAGTATCTCCCCGACAAGGAGTGCTACGTATGGCAGAAAACCCGCCAGCGCCACTGGTTCGGGCCGACGAAAGCGGAAATATCGCTCGTCTGGCTGATCGGACGCGGCAACTACAACAAACGCAAATGAACCCAACGATGAAAAAGACAATCCGTACGATCTTCGCAGCGGGACTGCTGGCCGCGACCGCCTGCGAACACAAGGAGCTGTGCTATCATCATGCACACTTGGAGACCGTGAGAGTCGAATTCGACTGGCGATACGCTCCCGACGCCGATCCTGCGGGCATGTGCGTCTGGTTTTACCCGATCGACGGCAGCCAGCCCACGCGATTCGACCTCGACAAACACGGAGGCAACATCAGCGTCGCACGCGGCGACTACAACATCATCGCCTACAACAACGACTACGAGACGATCTACTTCTCCAGCCGACACGACTTCGCCTCCCACGAAATCATCACGCTCTCGGGCGGTCTGTTCGAACCTTTGGGTTACAGCGGCTACCCCAACAGCCGCGGAGAACGCGTGGCGGTCTGTCCCGAGAGACTGTGGGGATGCACGGCCGTGGAGACGGGAATCACCCAGACGGGCGTGAGCTACATCTGCGTGCCCGAAAAAGAGAAGGACGAATACCTGGGAGTGCCCGTCGAGGTGAACGAACACGTCATCGTGCTCTACCCCCACGAACTGTGCAGCACCTATACCTTCGAGATACACGGCATCGAGAACCGCACCGATATCCTGCGGGCCAGCGGATCGCTGGGCAGCATGTCCCCCTCGCTGCTGCTGCACGACGAATCGCCGGGTCAGGAACTGGTAACCCTGCCGTTCGGGGTCGAACATGCCGACTGCGAGGTGCCTATGACCGGAGAGTTCCTCACCTTCGGCCACGAACACGGCGACGAGACGCATGCGTTCCTGCTCTACATCTGGCTCACCGACGGAACCCGCTGGTACTACAACATCGACGTAACAGACCAAATCAGCGCAGCCCCCGATCCGCGACGCGTGCACCTGATTATCGAATGCACGATGGAACCTCAGGCTCTCGACCTCGACGAAGGATCGAACGCCGACATCGACGACTGGAACTCGGAAGACCACGACCTATACATGTAATTCAATATAAATCAGGAAGAAAACGAAAACAAGTAAAACGATAAAAAAATGAAAAACATGGAAGAAACGAACATCGAACAATTATTTATTAACTTAAAACTTTTACTACCATGAAAAAGCAAATGTTACTGGCAGGTGTCATCGCAATGACTTTGGTTTCCTGCGCGAAGGATGAGGAACTGGCATCGGTACGCACGTCCGAAGACAACCAGATCAGATTCTCGGTCGTTTCCGACAAGCTCACCCGCAACACGCCCGTAGATCACGGCACGATCCTCACGACCGCCAATCTGCCCGAATTCCAGGCATTCGGCGTACTCTCCGAAAACGGTCTCGACGCCGAACCCGAGCTCGACTGGTCGGTATTCAAACGCGGTGCGGACAACATCTTCACCTTCACGGGCAACCAGATTCCCCGCTGGACGTCGAACAAGCCGATGGACTTCTTCGCCTTCTACTCGGGCGATCAGGACAGCGGACCGCTGTGGAACGGATTGCTGAAGTATTCGACGACGAGCGAATACCTGAAGATGGCCGAAAACCGCAACGGCGAGGCCGTGAAGACGTGGGAACACCACTACGACGCGGTACAGTCGCGGTCGGTGGATCACAACGAGTATCGCTACGACGGCTGGGACGACTTCATCTACGCCGTATCCCGCAACGTGATGCCTACGAACGAAACCATCTCGCTCAACTTCCGTCATGCTCTCTCGCAGATCTGCTTCAAGGCCGTGAACAACTCGTCCGAAGATCTCGACATCGAAGTGGCCGGTTTCAAACTCGACCGCGTGTACACCTCGGGAACGATGACGTGGGCTACGGGCGACACGACCGTAGACTTCATCCCCAACCTGAACGACATGTTCCAGGAAGGCGGCAATAACCCCGACGACTTCTGCAAATGGGCCATCGACTACAGCCGGCAGGCTACGGGTTCCTATCTGAACTACTTCTCGTTCGCCGGCGTGGAGCCGGGCGTAAAGGGCAACACCAACGCGCTGACCATCAAGCTGACCGACAAGGTACAGGAGCTCACGGGCCACATCTACGAGGAGAGCTACGCTCCGCAGCCGGGCAAGACCCAGCTCAAGCCGTGGTTCATCATTCCCCAGAAGTTCGCCAAGTGGGACGGCACCAAAGGCGACAAGAGCGCACGCATCCTCGTCCTGCTGAAGATCACGCCCAAGAACAATCCGGAGAAGTATCCCGACTACCCGCAGGTAGTGGACGGCCAGACGATCTACAACCGCTACAAAGGTACGATGAACGAGAACAACGAGACGATCTTCGTATGGGCGGCCGTAGCTCCCGTATCGCGGACGACGTGGGAAGAGAACGGCAAGACGTGGTACGAATGGCAGCAGAACCGCAAGTATGTCTACACGCTGATCTTCAACGGTACGGAGAGCGGTTTGGTTCCCGAACCCGACGGCGACGACGACAGCCAGGAACCGGTAGTCAACCTGATCGACCCGAGCTACCAGTATCGCTTCGGCATCACGGTGGACGAGTACGATCTGGGAACCGGAACGGACGTACAGATGCCCGGAGCCTCGCAGGGTTCCGACAGCATCCTGAGCTAAGCCGAGTCCCGATTCGAAAAAACGGTGCAGAGTATTCTGCACCGTTTTTTTCTTTTCAAGAGCGAGGGCTTTTTCAGCGACGGCAGGGAAATTCAGGACGAGAATCGGGGATTCAACATCGGGAAGCAGGATGCTGCCGGGAGTTAAAGGCGAGAGGGGAGCAGAGGAGGGTAGGCCGCGATCAATCGCCCTCCAGCAACGGACGTCCGAGCCGGTCCCAGTCCCGAAGCAAGGCGACGGCGCGCGAATAGGCTTCGCCGGAGAGGGGATTCACAATGCGATAATAGGCACCCGTACCGAACAGCCGCCGGGCGATGAGCGCCTTGAGCTGCACGCGCATCCGCGGCGCCGAGCGTGCGAAATCCTCCTCGACGAAAGCGATGCCGCGCTGTTCGCCGAGAGCGGTCAATTCCCGCAACAAGGTGTCGTCGACCTCATAGTCGGCCACGAAAAGCTCCTCCGCAGGATAAGCCTCCTGAAGCTGGGCACGCTCGCGCTCCAGAAAAGAAAGCGCATAATCGCCGACCACGCCTCGCCGGATCAGCTCGGCATAGTAGGGCGAATAACCCGCCGTATCGGCTTCGACAAGGATGTCGGGGCGGATGCCGCCGTCGCCGTGCACGATGCGCCCCGCCCGCAAAGTCCGGAAAACCGGCGTCGCCGCATCGAGCGAATCGCGCACCGCATCGTCGTAACGGCGCAGATGGTCGAGGTAATATTTGCGGCGTTCGCCGTTCTCGTAGGGACGCTGGATCACGCGACCCGAAGGGGTGTGATAACGGGCCACGGTGATGCGCGCCGCCGACCCGTCGTCGAAGCGCACTTGCCTTTGAACCAACCCCTTGCCGAAGCTCGGACGGCCGACCAACACACCGCGGTCCCAATCCTGCACAGCCCCGGCCACGATCTCCGATGCCGACGCCGAACCCTCGTCGATCAGCACGACGAGCTCGCAACCGAGCGCTTCGCCGTCGGAAGAGGCCGTATAGGAGACCTCCGATACAGCCCGACCCTCGGTCGAAACGATCCGCGCACCGCGCGGCAGGAAGAAGCCGGCCATTTCGATCGCCTGCTCCAGCAGCCCGCCGACATTGCCCCGCAGATCGAGAATCAGCCGGCGCGGACGCCCCAGCGTCCGGTAAGCCTCGCGGAACTCGTTCATGGTGGTGCGGCCGAAGCGGTTGACCTTGACATAACCGATTCCGTCGTCGGAATAGGCCGCATCGATCGTATGGAGGGGTATTCGATCGCGCTCGACGACGAAGTGCAGCGGCGCAGGTTCGCCGTGCCGCACGACGTCGACGCCGACTTTCGAACCGCGCTTTCCGCGCAGGCAACGAGGCACCTCGGCCCGGGAAAGACCTACGGCGTCGAGCGTATCGATCCGCACGATGCGGTCGTCTGGCAGCATGCCGACCCGCTCGGCCGGGCCGCCGGAAACGGTGTTGACCACGATCAGCGTATCGCGCAGGATGTCGAATTCGATGCCTATGCCGCTGAATTCGCCGTCGAAACTGGCATCCACGCCCTGCATCTCCTCGGCCGGAATGTAAGCCGAATGGGGATCGAGCTGCCCGAGCATCCCCTCGACGGCACCTCCGATCACCGTCTCGGCATCGATCTCGTCGATATAGAATCGGTCGAGGTAACGATAGAGCTGGAAGAACTTCTGCAGCGGATCCATTCCTCCGCCGGCCGCGGGAGATTGACCATGCGCCTGCATGCCGGATCCGAAAAGAAATACGAAGAATACGAACAGCTGACGCATAGTATGATAAACGGTTTTATTTCAGGTACTGCACCAGATCGCCGAACGCCACCTGCCGCTGCTCGCCCGAACGCATGTCCTTGAGCGCGACGGCCTGCGCCTCGATCTCCTGCGAACCGACGATCGCCACGTAGGGGATCGCCCGACGGTTGGCATACTCCATCTGCTTCTTCATCTTCCCCGCCTCGGGGTAGATTTCGGCAGCGACGCCCGCATCGCGCAATGCCCGCAACAGAGGCAGCGATGCGGCCTCCTCCTCGGCACCGAGGTTGACGAACAGCACGCGCGTGGCGCTGTCGACCTCCCCGGGGAAAAGCCCGAGACCGGTCATGACGTCGTAGATGCGGTCGGCACCGAACGAGATGCCGACTCCCGACATGCCGGGCATGCCGAAGATGCCGGTGAGGTCGTCATAGCGGCCGCCGCCGCAGATCGAACCGATGGCGAAGTCGAGGGCCTTGACCTCGAAGATCGCGCCGGTGTAGTAATTCAAACCGCGGGCAAGCGACAGGTCGAGATCGATCTGCAGGCCGAGGCCCAGCCGGGCCACGTAGTCGAAGACGGTCTCCATCTCCTCGATGCCCTTCAGGCCGGTTTCGGAAACGCCGATCGCCTCACGCAAGGATCTCAGTTTCTGTTTGTTGTCGCCGCTCAATTCGAGGATCGGCTGCAGCCGCGCGATGGCCTGCGCATCGAGCCCGCGTTCCGCGAGTTCGGCCTTGACGTTATCGATCCCGATCTTTTCGAGCTTGTCGATCGCCACGGTGATGTCGGTCATCTTGTCGGCATGACCGATCGTCTCGGCAATGCCGTAGAGAATCTTGCGGTTGTTCATCTTGAGCGCCACGCGGATGCCCAGTGCGCGGAAAACGCGCTCGACGATCTCGACCAACTCGACCTCGCAAAGGAGCGAGCGGGTGCCGATGACGTCGACGTCGCACTGGTAGAACTCGCGGTACCGGCCCTTCTGCGGCCGGTCGGCGCGCCAGACGGGCTGCACCTGATAGCGCTTGAACGGGAACGACAACTCGCCCTGATGCTGCACGACGTAGCGGGCGAAAGGCACCGTAAGGTCGTAGCGCAGGCCCTTTTCGCAGATCTTCGAAGCCTGCCGCACCTCCTCGTCGGAGCATCCGGCGGCGTAGTCGCCCGAATTGAGGATCTTGAAAAGGAGCTTGTCGCCCTCGTCGCCGTACTTGCCCAAGAGGGTGGAGAGATTCTCCATCGCGGGGGTTTCGAGCGGCGCGAAGCCGTAAAGCCGGAAGACGCTCCGGATGGTGTCGAAAATATAGTTGCGACGCATCATCTCCGCCGGGGAGAAGTCGCGCGTACCTTTGGGAATCGAAGGTTTCTGCATTTTACAAGAAGTATCAGTTTTCGATCAGTTTGCGGTATTTGACGCGGTGGGGTTCGGCATCGCCGCCCTGCGCGCGCTTCCAAGCCTCGTACTCGCTGTAGGAACCCTCGTAGAATACCACCCGCGAATCGCCCTCGAAAGAGAGGATGTGCGTGGCGATGCGGTCGAGGAACCAACGGTCGTGGGAGATGACCACGGCGCAGCCGGCGAAGTTTTCGAGACCTTCCTCCAGCGCCCGCAACGTATTGACGTCGATGTCATTGGTAGGTTCGTCCAGAAGCAGCACGTTGCCCTCCTCCTTGAGCGCAAGGGCCAGATGCAGGCGGTTGCGCTCGCCGCCCGAGAGCATGCCGCACTTCTTCTCCTGATCGGCGCCCGTGAAGTTGAAGCGCGCGATGTAAGCCCGGGCATTGATCTGCCGGTTGCCGAGTGTGATAAGATCGGCACCGCCCGAGACGACCTCGTAGACCGATTTTTCGGGATCGATCGACTGGTGCTGCTGGTCGACGTAGGCCAACTTGACCGTCGGCCCGACGCGGAACGACCCGGCAGTAGGGGAGTCGAGCCCCATAATCATGCGGAAAAGGGTGGTTTTGCCCGTGCCGTTGGGACCGATGACACCCACGATACCGGCGGGCGGCAGCGAGAAGCTGAGATCTTCGTAGAGGATGCGGTCGTCGAAGGCTTTGGAGACGCCCTGCGCCTCGATGACCACGTCGCCCAGACGCGGACCGTTGGGGATGAAGATTTCGAGTTTCTCCTCCTTCTGCTTCGCATCCTCGTTCATCATCTTGTCGTAGGCCGAAAGACGCGCTTTGGACTTGGCATGGCGGCCCGACGGAGACATGCGCACCCACTCCAGCTCGCGTTCGAGGGTCTTGCGGCGCTTCGACTCCTGCTTCTCCTCCATCGCCATGCGGGCGGTCTTCTGTTCGAGCCACCCGGAGTAGTTGCCCTTCCACGGAATGCCCTCGCCGCGGTCGAGTTCGAGGATCCACCCGGCCACGTTGTCGAGGAAGTAGCGGTCGTGGGTTACGGCGATGACCGTACCCTTATACTGCTGGAGATGCTGTTCGAGCCAGTCGATCGACTCGGCGTCGAGGTGGTTGGTGGGCTCGTCCAGCAGCAGCACGTCGGGCTGCTGCAGCAGAAGCCGGCACAGCGCGACGCGGCGCCGCTCGCCGCCCGAGAGGACGGAAACTTTCCGGTCGGCATCGGGACACCGCAGGGCATCCATCGCCCGGTCGAGCACGCTGTCGATCTCCCAACCTCCGGCGTGGTCGATCTTCTCGTACAACTCGCCCTGCCGCTCGATCAGGCGGGCCATCTCGTCGTCGGACATGGGCTCGCAGAGCTTTTCGTTGATTTCATTATACTCGTTCAGCAGAGCCATCGTGGCGGCGCAACCCTCCTCGACGACCTCGCGGACCGTCTTCTCGGGATCGAGCTTGGGTTCCTGCTCGAGGTAGCCCACGGAGTAGCCGGGCGAGAAGACCACTTCGCCCTGGAAGTTCTTGTCGATGCCGGCGATGATCTTCATCAGCGTGGACTTACCCGAGCCGTTCAGACCGATGATGCCGATCTTGGCGCCATAGAAAAACGAGAGGTAGATGTTGTCGAGCACCTTTTTCTGATTGGCGAAGGTCTTCGAGACCCCCACCATCGAGAAGATGATTTTTTCGTCTGCCATATCTTGTTGTCGGAATTATTGTCGAATGGATCATGCAAATATAAGCATAAAAACGGCATATCGAAAAATCCGGAAACGGAAAAACTCCCGGATCGCGACGGATCGGGAGTTTCGACGAACAGCGAAAGGGGAAGGGCATAATAGCCGCCCCGGCTAATAGTTCTCTTTCTTGGGCTCGAAATAAGCCTGCGGATGCTGGCACGCAGGGCAGATCTTCGGGGCTTCGGAGGCCTCGCAGACATAGCCGCAGTTGCGGCACTGCCACCAGATCTTGCCATCGCGCTTGAAGAAATCGCCGTCGGAAAAGCGGCTCAGCAACTTGAGGTAGCGCTCCTCGTGGTGCGCCTCGACGGTCGAAATCTGACGGAAAGCCGCCGCGATCTCGGGAAATCCCTCCTCCTCGGCGACGCCGCAGAAATCGCGGTAGAGGACGTCCCACTCCTCGCGCTCGCCATGCGCCGCGGCCAGCAGATTCTCCGGCGTGGTACCGATCGGACCCGTAGGGTAGGAGGCCGTGATTTCGACATCGCCGCCCTCCAGAAACTTGAAGAAACGTTCGGCATGTTCCTTCTCCTGCTCGGCGGTCTCCAGAAAGACGCCGGCGACCTGCTCGTAACCCTCCTTTTTGGCCTTGCTGGCGAAAAATACGTAACGGCTGCGCGCCTGACTCTCGCCCGCGAAAGCCTTCAGCAGATTCTGCTCGGTGCGGGTACCCTTGATGCTTTTTCCCATAGACATTGATTGTTCGGTTCGGAGAGCGACATGCAAAATCCGCGACAAACGAGCGGGGAAAGGCCGTTCGGGCCACTTATAGAACCGTTTCGAGCAACGCGTCGCAATCCTCGCGAAAACGGCGGTAGGCCTCGGGGAGCGACATCGTGTCGGCCGCTTCGGGCGGGAGGACCCGATACCCGGGCATGGAGACCCACACGGGAACGAGCCGCAGGGCATAGGTCATGCGCCCGTCGGGATGGCGCGTCGCGTCGATCTCGGCCATCAGGCCCCCGTCGCGGTAACGCCGCCGCTGGTTGGAGACGAAATTGCCCAACGAATAGAGCACGACATGGGTCGAATCGGCCTCGTAAGGCTGCACGACGTGGGGATGATGTCCCACGATCAGGTCGGCCCCGTGCCGCCGGAGAAACCCGGCCAACCGTCGCTGGGAGGCGTTCGGCAGCCGCTCGTACTCATTGCCCCAGTGCATGCAGACCACCACGCAGTCGACGCTGTCGCGCGAAACGGCCGCCAGATCGCCGGCCATGCGCAAGGTATCGATCAGGTTGACGAGGGTGCCGTCCGGCACGGGCAGACCGTTGGTTCCGTAGGTATAATTCAGAAAAGCGAAACGCACGCCGCGGCACGCTACGAAAAGCGGATGACGGGCCGCCCGGTCGAGGCTGTCGGCGAACGCTCCCGTATGGCGAATGCCGCATCGGTCGAGCTCCCCGACGGTGGTGCGGATACCGGTGCATCCTCCGTCGCAGCAATGGTTGTTGGCCAGCGTGGCCACGTCGACGCCGGCATCGGCCAAAGCGTCGGCCAATGCGGCCGGCGACCGGAACATGGGATAACCCGTATACCGGGAGGATCGGGTGAGGGTCGTTTCGAGGTTGACGACCGCCAGATCGGCAGCCCGGAAGCGCGGCTTCACGGCAGCGAACGTAGCGGCATAATCGAAACCCTCGGCCCGGCGTGCGGCATCGACCTGCGGCAGATGCTGCATGACGTCGCCCGAGAAGAGGAGCTTCACCGTAACGGGAGCGGGCGTCGTCGGCTCGCTTGCGGGAACGGGAGTCCGGCCGCAGCCGATCAGACAGACGACCGCGAACGAGAGGTATCGCACACCGGAAATCACCTCTTCGCTTTCTTGGGGAACCAACCTTTGGCGACGCGCTCGCGCTGCTCGAACAGCTCGCCGATCGACCAGAACGACGAAGCGCCCCACACGGCCAGCAACGTGGACCACAGGATATGCCGTACGGCGACGGAGGCGGCGACGGCCGCGATGCCCATTACGAGGAACACCCACCAGCATTTGACGCCGAAATGATACTCGCCCTTGATGACCAGCGGGTGGAACAGGCCGATAATCAAGAAAGTAGCGATACCGATCGCCAGCCCGGCGAGGTTGTATTGAGATAAGAAATCCATCATAGCGCAATCAGGTATGGGAGAATGGTCCGGCGACAAAGATACGAATAAGCCGAGAGCAAAAAAAACGAATCCATTCGATTTTTTGCCGAGGCGCAGTATCTTCGATGAAATCAAAGATACGAAAAAACGAGACGATTCCATGCAGGAATCGCCTCGCAAGAAATAGGTATCGGCACGCTTAGAAATTGTACTGCACCATGAGGTTGATGCGGTTCGCGTGGTTCTTGTCGGAGATCATGTTCTTGCGCGTGCCGTAGAGATACTCGCCGGCTATGCGGCAACGCTGCGAAACATTGCAGAAGATGTTGCCGAAGATATACTGACCCTGACGATATTCGTTCTCGGAGTAATACCCGTGTTTCTGCTCGACGCGCACCATCGAGAAACCGCCCGAGAGAGCGACGCGGCGCGAGAGGTTGATCTGCGCGGCGGCCTGCCAGCCCCACATGGGCATGGTCTGAATTTTCTCGGCGTTCTGAGGATCGGGCGTGAAGTCGAGGCCCGAACCCGTAAGATCCTGAATGTAGGGAGTGATGCCCTCGCCGTAGACGCCGTTCATGAAGAGAACCAGCGGGCGGGCGATCTTGATGCGGCCGCTGAACTGGGCGCCCCAGCCGAGCAGCGTCGTGTTGTTGCCCGTGCGGGCGTTGTGGAGGTACATGTCGCGGACGACGCCCGAGAAGCGGATGTGGCTCTCGCGGTTGTTGCCCCAAGCCAGCTGCAGGTAGGCCGGGAAGTCGGGCACGCGCTGGCGCAACGACGCGAAGTTGTCGTTGTAGGTACCGCTCACGTGGGGCATCTCGGCGGCGATGCCGAACGTCAGACGATCGTGGGCGAAAGTTACCTCGTAACGGATCATCGTGGCGAAGTTGAAGTTATAGGCGTTGGGACCCTGAAAATCGACGGTACGGGGCGCAGCCTGCAGATCGCAGAAGGTGGTTACGTCGCGACCCAGCGTGAAGCCGCCGACCGAAACGTAGGCCGAGCGCAGACGGGGCGTATAGCTGCCCTCGCGACCGCCGCGGAAGTCGGCGTCCATGAAGACCACGACGCGGCCCACGGCGCTCGTATTGGTAATGGCTTTCAGGAAAACGCGCGACGTGGTGGCGTCCATCATCAGCTTCTGGCGCGTGTTGTAACCGCCGGGAATGGGAATATCGTAGGGAATGAAGTCGATGTTATCCGAAATACCGTTGAAATCGTAACCCGCACGCAACGTTACCGAACCGCCCAGCGCGAACGAAAAACGGTTGTTCTTCGTAGCGAACACGAACTGGGGACGCTCCGCCTGCTGGAAACCGGGACGATGGGTCTCGATGTAGTCCTGAGTGGCGTTGGCCACCGTCATCCGGTTGCGCTCGGCTGCCGCACGGGCCGCAGAGCAGTCGATGTTCTCGGTCTCCTGCACGGAGATCAGATAAACCGTCGGCGAATACTCGCCCTCCGGGGCCGTGTTCGAATAGCGCTGAGCCGATGCGGAAGTAGCGAGCAGCAGAGCCGCAGTCAAAAGTCGAAATGTTTTCATAAGCCGAATAAAATTTGGTTTTTTAATGAATTTTCATGTTTTTGCATTTGGAATACAACGGGTTGAATTTCACCCGGCAAATTAGCAAGTTGTATGCCAAAGTCCGAATCGGAGCCCCGGAGCGGAAAACGCCGCCGGCACCCAAGCCACTCCCTGCGGCGGCCGGCGATTGCAGATAGCAGGGAAATCGCTATCTTTGCGGCGGCGAAGCGCTCCGGCCCGAATACGGAGTCCGGCATCGGGTTTGCATCGGGGCGGACATATTTATTAAGGTATATGATACTCTATTCGGCACTCCTGCTGCTGGGCCTCTGCGCCGTGGCGGCCGACATGCACCACTATCGTCGTCTGCTCCGCGAAAAAGCCTCCCGTCGTCGTCGGCATCTCTTCATCGCGTGGGCGGCCCTCACGGATGCGCTGCCTCTTGCGGCGGCGCTGGCCGGCATGGCGATCCGCGACAACACGTCGGCCTACATGCTTTGGACGATGTGGATGTTCTGGGTCTGGATGGTTACGGTATTCCCGCGCGTCTGTTACTTCTTTTTCAACGCCGTGCATCTGCCGCGCACGGGAATCGTACTGGGCGCCTGCATCGCTTTCATCCTGACATGGGGCGCGACGGCAGGGCGTACGGTACTCAAGATCAATCGGGTGGAAATATGTTCCGGGCGGCTGCCGGCAGGATTCGACGGCCTGCGGATCGTGCAACTCTCGGACATACACTTGGGCACGCAACTGCGACCCGAGAGGGAGCTGGGGCGGCTGGTCGACAGCGTGAACGCCCTGCATCCCGATCTGGTGGTATTCACGGGCGATCTGGTGAACATCCGGGCCGCAGAGTTGGACACGACGGCGATGCGCGTGCTGAGCCGCCTGCAGGCCCCGGTCTACTCGGTAACGGGCAACCACGACACAGGCACCTACATCAAAAACGCGACGGCGGAATCCGCAGCCGAAAATCTGGCGCAGCTGATCGAACGGCAGGAGCAAATGGGGTGGCACGTACTGCAGGACACGACTCTCTATCTGCACCGCGGCGGCGACAGCATCGCCCTCTCGGGCATCTCGTACGATCCTTCGCTGCACGGCCGGCGCCACTCGGCGGGAGTGCGCTCGCCGAATGCGGAAGCCGCCTACGAAAACGTACCCGCAGATCTCTACGACATCACGCTCGTGCATCTGCCCCAGCTATGGGACCAGATCGTCGAAGCAGGCTACGGCGACCTCACGTTGGCGGGGCACGTACACAGCATGCAGATGAAAATCCGCCTTTTCGGTCGGGAATATTCGCCGGCCCGGTGGCTCTACGAACGCTGGAGCGGCCGCTACGACGAAAACGGCCGAACGCTCTACATCAACGACGGCATAGCCAGCGTAGGCTATCCGATGCGGCTGGGAAGCGCCCGGCCCGAAATCACGCTCATTACGCTGAAACGATGCTCGTAACCCTCTCCGTCGCCGTTACGGCCGACGGCTACATGGACGACCGCAGCCCGGAGCGGCTGCTGGTCTCGACCCCCGAAGATCTGGCCGAAGTTTACCGCCTGCGCGCCGAACACGATGCCATTCTGGTCGGCGCCGAGACCCTGCGCCGCGACGATCCGGCACTGCTGTTGCGGGATCCGGCGGCGCGCCTGCAACGCATCGAAAAAGGCCTGCGTCCCGACCTGACGAAAGTAACGCTGACCCAGTCAGGAGCGCTCGATCCGAAGCTCCGCTTCTTCACGGAAGGGGATGCCGACATCTATGTATTCGCGACCCGCGACATCCCTGCCCTGAAAGACATCGCGACGGTCATTCCGAGCAATGCGGGAGTTTCGGCCGCCGGCATCGTAACCGAACTGGAGAAGCGCGGCATCCGACGGCTCTTCGTCGAAGGAGGCGCGCAGGTGCTGCGGATGTTCCTGCAGGAGAGGATGGCCGACCGGCTGCGGCTGGCTGTGAACCCGACGCTCCGGCTCGGAACGGAGCGGGGAGGCGCGCACTTCGTTTTCGAAGCTCCGGCCAGCACGCCCTGCAAGCGAGAACGCTTCGGCAGCATGGAAGCAACGACATGGGAGCTGCGTCCCGCGCCGACATCCGAAGATCGGCAGAGGCTGCGCACGGCGATCGCCGAGAGCCGGAAATGCGAGCCTTGCGCAACATCGTACTGCGTGGGAGCGGTGGTGGCGACGCCCGACGGGCGGACATTCTGCGGCTACACCCACGAGACCTCGACAACACACCATGCCGAGCAGGAAGCGATCGCCAAAGCATTGGCGGCAGGGGCGCAGCTGCGCGGAGCGACGATCTACACCTCGATGGAGCCCTGCTCGAAGCGGGCGAGCGAACCGGAGAGCTGCACGGAGCTGATTCTACGCCACGGCTTCGCGCGCGTATTCTTCGCGCTCTACGAACCGGACCGCTTCGTCTGCTGCCGCGGAGCGCAGACCCTGCGCGAAGCGGGCGTGGAGGTAACGTACTGTCCCGAGCTGGCGGAAGAAGTCAGAACGGCGAACGCCCATCTGTGGAGATAAAAGGCTGCGATTTACGACCATAAGGACATAAAAATGTTCTAAAGTACCTGAACGGAGCCATCCTAACGAATATATCGCTATATTTGCTTCGAAAAAAATCAAAGATCAAGATACGAGATATGAGAACAGTTGTCAAGACCCTTCTTGCGGCGGCGACGCTTCTGATCCTCGCGCAGGCGCAGGCCCAGCAACCGGCCCGAACGCTATCGCTCGAAGAAGCGATCGCCACGACGCTCGCGGACAATCCTGCCGTGAAGGCGGCCGAATACGAAGAGAAAGCCGCCGCGCAGGAACGCCGGGCGACCATCGGTCTGCGCATGCCCAAAATCAGCGTAACGGGTGCCTATGCCTACTTGGGCAAAGACATCGGATTCGACCTGAACGAGATGAAAACCCCCGTGCAGGGAGCTGCCGGACAGTTGCTGGGCAGCGGACTGGTGCCCCCGCAATATATCCCGCAGATCCAACAGTTGATCCAGCCGATGCTCGATGCCGACTGGTTTTTGAAGATTCAGGACCGCAGTCTGGGATTCGTGGGCGGACAGGTAACGATGCCGATCTGGCTGGGCGGCAAGATCAACGCCGCGGGACGTGCGGCGAAGATCCAGGAACGCACGGCCGCGGCACAGGGCGACCAGACGCGCCATGCGCTGATCTCGGAACTGGTGGAACGCTACTTCGGTCTCTCGCTGGCGCTGCAGGTGGTGGAAGTGCGCGAACAGGTGGTGGAGGGTGTCCGCAAGCACCTGCAGGATGCCATCGCACTGGAACAGAACGGCATGATCGCCCAGAGCGAACGGCTCTACGTGGAGTTCAAGATGGCCGAAGCCGAACGCGAGCTGGCCAACGCCCGGCTGCAGGCCCAGACCCTGTCGAGCGCCCTGCAGAACACGCTCAACCGCAACGGCGAGCTGCTACCGGTAACCTCGATGTTCATCGTGGACCGGATCGAAGAGCTGGCCTACTATCAGCAATCGGCGGCGACCCGCAATCCGCTGCTCAATCAGGTGGCCCTGAAGCGCGATCTGGCGCAGGAAGGGGTGCGGCTCCAGCGCAGCGACTTCCTGCCGCAGGTGGTGGCGATGGGCGGCGGCTCATTCTACAACTATCAGGTAACGGGCCTCGTGCCCCGCTGGGCCGTAGGCGTAGGCGTGAACTTCAAGATCTTCGACGGTCTGAACCGCGAATACAAATACTCGGCCGCCAAGCAGACCGTGCGCCGCGTGGAGGAGCTGCAGACCAAAGCCGGCAAGGACATCGCCGTGCTGATCGAACAGCTCTACAACCGGCTGATGAACTACCGCAATCAGATGACTTCGATCGATGCGTCGCTGGCCTTCGCGGAAGAATATCTGCGGATCAAGAACGCCGCGTTCCTCGAGGGAATGGCCTCGTCGTCGGATCTGATCGACGCGGAGCTGAATCTGGCCGGCGTGCGGGCCGAGCGTCTGCAGGCGGCGTTCAACTACGACAAGTTGCTGGCGCAGCTGCTCGAAGCCGCAGGCATCAGCGAGGAGTTTCCGGCATATGCCCGGCGCGACGACGCCCGGCCGGTGATTTTCAATGGAAAATAACAAAAACGAAGATATGAAACGCAAGAACATTCTCGGAATTCTGGCCGCCGCAGCGGTCATCGTCGTGGCGGTGGTGCTCATCAGCCGCTATCTGACGAACCATACCCCCATGCTGATTCAGGGCACGGTGGAGTGCACCACCTATAAAGCCTCGTCGAAGGTTCCCGGCCGCATCGACTGCATGAAAGTAGGGCAGGGCGACCGCGTGGAGAAAGGACAGCTGCTCTACACCCTCTCGACGCCCGAACTGGACGCCAAGCTCCAGCAGGCCGAAGCGGTGAAGAGCGCAGCCTCGGCGCTGGATCAGGCTGCCGTAGCAGGTGCGCGCATCCAGCAGATCGACGCGGCGCGCAACATGTGGCAGAAAGCGCAGGCAGGGCTCGAACTGGCCCGCAAAACCTACGACCGCGTGAAGACGCTCTACGATCAGGGCGTGGTGCCGGCCCAGAAGCTCGACGAAGCGTCGGCGAACTACGAAGCGATGAAAGCCACGGCCGAGGCCGCCAAAGCCCAGTACGACATGGCGCGCGACGGAGCCCGCAAGGAAGACAAGGAAGCGGCGGCCGCGAAAGTGCGGCAGGCCGAAGGCGCCGTGAGCGAAGTGGAGTCGTACATCAACGACGCGATGGTCTACTCGCCCGTAAGCGGCGAGGTATCGACGATCATCGCCGAGCAGGGCGAACTGGTCGGCAGCGGCTATCCCGTGGTGGCGATTCTCGACACGAACGACATGTGGGTAACCTTCAACGTGAAGGAGACCATGCTCCCGCACATCTCGACGGGCACGCGCATGAACGCCTACATCCCGGCGCTCGACTACGACGTGGAACTCGAAGTAACCTACATCGCCGTGCAGGCCGACTTCGCGACGTGGGCCGCGACCCGCACGCAGGGCGGATTCGACATCCGCACGTTCGCCGTCAAGGCACGCCCCGCAGGCAACGTCCAGACGCTGCGCCCCGGCATGAGCGTGCTGGTAGACTGGGATCAATTCAAGAAGTAGCATGGGCTTCCTGCGCAATACCCGAGCGGTAATCGGACGCGAACTGACGCGGCTGACGCATCAACCGATGTACTTCGTGCTGATGTTCCTGCTGCCGATCGTCTCGTTCCTCTTCTTCGCGGCGCTGTTCCACAAGGGAGTGGCCCGCGACATCCCGATCGCCATACTGGACGAAGATCATACGACCCTCTCGCGCAAGGTAACGGAGATAATCGAAGAGACCCCGACGGCGATGGTGGCCTACGGCATCCAGTCGATGGAGGAGGGCGAACGGCTGATGCGCGAAGGCCGCATCTCGGCCATCGTGCAGATTCCGGCTTTCTTCGAGAAGAACATCCTCAGCAACCGCCAGACCCATGCGGAAGCCTACATTTCGGGCACCAACATCACCGTGAACGGTCTGTTGTCGAAAGACATACAGACGGCGCTGACGACTTTCTCTGCCGGCATCCAGATCCAACTGCTCACCAAGCAGGGGCTGACCGAACGGCAGGCGATGGCGCAGCTGCAACCCGTGCGCTTCGACAAACACGTGCTCTTCAACCCCTACATCAACTACGGCTACTACCTCTCGCCGAGCTTCATGCCCATGATGCTGCTCATATTCATCGTGATGACCACGGTCTTCTCGATCGGCTCGGAGCTGCGCCACAGCACGGCCCGCGAATGGCTCCGTACGGCCGACGACTCGATAGGAGCGGCCCTCGCCGGCAAGATGCTCCCTATCACGGCGGCAATGTTCTTCCTGTCGCTGGCGATGTTCGTCATCATCTTCAAGGTAGTGGGGGTGCCTCTGAATGGAAGCCTCGCACTGATTCTGTTAGGCACGTTGCTCTTCATCCTGAGCTATCAGTCTATCTCGGTGCTGATCGTGGCGCTGATGGCCAACCTGCGGCTCTCGCTCTCGCTGGGCGGCGGCTACTCGGTACTGGCTTTCACGTTCTCGGGTCTCACGTTCCCGATCATGGCGATGTATCCGGCCATGCGCATAGTAAGCAAGTTTTTCCCGTTCACCTACTACACCGACCTGTTCGTCGACCAGATGCTGCGGGGTGCGCCGGCCGTCTGCTCGCTGCCCGATCTGGGTTACATGGCGCTTTTCATCGTCTTACCGCTTCTGTGCCTGCCGCGTCTGCGGAAAATCTGCACGGAAGAAAAATACTGGGGGAGATCGTAATATGAACCGTTTCGCACGTCAAATAAAATCCTACTGGCAGCAGTTGGGCTCGGTGATGGGCAACGAATACCGCACGATCTTCACGGACGGCGGCGTGATGCTCATTCTGATCTTCGCCCTGCTGATCTACTCCACGGTCTACTCGCTGGCTTATGCGCCGCAGGTGCTGCGCAACGTCCCGATCGGCGTCGTAGACCAAAGCCGCACCTCGACGAGCCGCAGTCTGGCCGAGACTTTCAACGCCGGACCCAACACCTACGTGGCCTACAATCCGACGGACATGGAAGAGGCCAAGCAACTCTTCTTCGACCGCGAGATCTACGGCATCGTCTACATTCCGTCGGACTACGAAGAGAAACTGCTGGGCGGACAACAAGCCGTGGTGGCGATCTACTGCGACGCCAGCTACTTCCTGATGTACCGACAGGTATTCCAAGAGGTGGTAACCTCCATCGGCAAGACGGGGGCGATGGTGGAGTTCCAGCGGCTGATCGCCAAAGGCGCCAACATTCCGCAGGCGCAGGCGACGACGCAGCCGGTGATCTATCAGTCGCACAACATCTTCAATCCCTATCTGGGCTACGGCACCTTCGTCATGCCGGCGATCATCATGGTCATCATCCAGCAGACGATGCTCATCGGCATCGGCATGATCGGCGGCACATGGCGCGAACACCGCCTCTACCACACGCTCTGCCCGCCGGGCCGGCGCCGCATGTCGACGCTCCCGATTGTCGTGGGCCGAGGGCTGGTCTACGCCTCGATCTACGCCGTAACGAGCTGCTACATTCTGATGCTGCACTACCGGATGTTCCATTATCCGATGAACGGCTCGACAGGGACGATCCTGCTCTTCATGGCCGTCTACATGGCGGCGTGCATCGCCCTGAGCATCGCGCTCTCGACCCTGTTCCGCCATCGCGAAAACTCGCTGCTGCTGTTGCTGTGGACCTCGATTCCGCTGCTGATGCTCAGCGGCGTATCCTACCCGCGCGAGGGCATTCCCGACTGGCTCTACCACTTCGGACAGATATTCCCCAGCAGCCACGGCGTCAATGCGTTCCTGCGCATCCAGACGATGGGAGCCTCGCTGCCGGAAGTATTCCCGGAGATCAAGGCGCTGGTGATTCTCGCCGTGGTATACGGCGGAGCGGCCTGCATCGGCACCCATTTGGCAATCCGGCGGGAAACGTCCGGAAGCGGCAAGGAAAAAAGCTGAGAAACGTCCCGCGACCTCCCCGATTCAAAAACGCCCCTGCTTTCGCAGGGGCGTTTTTTGCAAGGATCGCGCAACTCGGAATCGAGCGGAGCGGAAACCTATCTCGGACGGAAGCCGCCCGGAGGAGGACCGCCGGGCCCCATCATGCCGCGCGTGGCGGGCTGATCCATGCCGTAATCCTTGAGATTCGTGGAACCCCGTTTGCCGAAGAGCCGGAGGTTGTAGGTGAACTGCACCATATAGTACCGTCCGACGACGCTGTTGGTGGCGTTTTGCGTCCAGCCCGAACCGACGGTGCGGGCGAAAGCCTTGTTCTGGTTGAGCAGGTCGTTCACGCCGATCATCACCTCGCCCCGCTGGTTCTTGAAGACCTTCTTGCCGATCCATGCGTTGCAAAGCAGGTAGTCGTCGTTGTAGTCGTTCGTGAAGCCGATATACTGCGTATAGGCGGCACTGGCCGTGAAAGTGAAGCCCAGCGGGAAGACGATCTTCAGATTGCCCGACGCCGTATGGTTGAAATAACGGTTCTTGCCGGCGGCCGCATCGATCGAGTTCTTGGCCTCGTTGTAGGTGCCGTTCCACGAGAGCGTGAAGTCCACCTTTTCGGAGATGTTGCTGCCCAAGACGGCGCGGAAATCGTAACCCATGTTGGAGGTCTCGTTGCGCTCGCCGTCGATGCGGCTGGGCGTGAGGTTGTAGATGACGCCCGCCATGACATTGAAGTTGCTCTTCAGAAAGCCCACGGGAAAACCGTAGCTCAGGTGCGTCATCAGGTTCCAGTACCCGTTCATATTCACAGGCCGCGAATATTGCAGGTAGGAATAATTCGTACCGTCGATATCGATCGTGCCGTTGTAGCGCACGTCGTTGGTGATGTAGTCCGAAGCGGTCCGCAGGGTGAACATCCACATGAACGTACGGCCTTTCTCGACGTTGGAATTGGTGTAGTGGAAGTTGATGCGGTGGTTGTACGACGGGTTCAGGTCGGGATTACCGCTCGATATGTACTGTGCGTCCGAAATGTCGTAGACGCTCTGCAGCTGCGTGATCGAGGGGTTGTCGGTGTAGGACGAAACGAAGAGGCGCAGCGAATTTTCGCGGTTGATGTTCAGTTGTCCCATCATGAAGTAGAGCACATTGTCGTAGTTGTGGCGGATCTTTTCGGCGTCGGTCCGCATGATCTGCCCGTCGAGCGACGACCGCTGGTAGTAAACGTTCGCGACGAACGTATTGCGCTCTTTGGAGTAGCGGAAACCGGGACCTACGCGCTGCGTAAGGTAGTTGCTCTCGTAGGTGCTGGAGAGCGAGGGCTCGTAGGGGATGCCGGCGATCGAAAAATCCTCGCCCGTGATGTAACTCTTCTTGTCGCGCTCCTGATGATCGTATTGCGCCCGATACTGCATCGACAGCTGCGCATACTTGGAAACGGGCTCCGTATAGGTGAATTCGCCGCGCAACACGTAACTGCTCGACGGAGCGACGCTGTGCAGATAGCGCAACGCGGTATAGGGAGCGGGATTCCAACCCCACGGAACCTCGTCGCCCTCGGGCCGCAGATCGGCCACGGGTGCGATGTTGGAGTAGGAATCGGACGAATTGGTGAAGTCGGAATAGCGGAACTGCCCGTCGAGGGTGAGCGTACGCCCGGCCTTGCCCAACTTGGCGCGGTAGATGGCGTTGGTGCGGATATTGTAGCCGTGGCGGATCGCGTCGCTGAAGTTATCGGTAGGGGTGAAACCGCTCTCGCCGTACTGCCAACCGGTCGTCCGGCTCCACGGATCGTTGGACTGCCAGCTGAAGCTGGGACGGATCATCAGATTCTGGTTCTCGGAGATCTTCCACTCCAGACGGGCATTCAGCCGGTGGTTGAAAGCCCGCGTATCGGAATCGCCGACGGTCGAGAGGGTATCGACGCGGGGCGTCTCGTACCACTTTTCGACGGTGGAACGATTCTCCGTATGGGTGTTGTTGAAGAAGTAGCTGCCCTGAAACGACACCTGATCGCGCTTGCCCCACGTATCGGAGTAGTTGATGCCGACCGCGTTCACCGTAGCCACGCCGCTCTGCGGCCGCACCATATACTGGCCTACGCCGCCGCGACGTCCGCCGCCCGTGCTTCCCGAGACGCCGAGTATATCCTCGAACGAGAAGTTCTGCTGGTTGACGTTGTTGAACAGACCGATCATCGAGACGCGGCTGTCGCCGTTGAAGACGTTGACGTTGCCGCCGGCCAGATACTTGAACCGGTCCTCCGTGCCCTCCTCGGCGTCGTAGCCCAGTCCGGCGTATACCTTGCCGAAAACGCCCTGACGCATGTTCCTGTGAGTAACGATATTGATGGCCTTGTAGCCCTCGCCGTCATCCATGCCCGAGAACTCGGCGGCATCCGAGAGCTTGTTGTAAACTTCGATGCGGTCGACCGCCTGCGCGGGCAGCGACTTGATGGCCGTAGTAACATCCTCGCCGAAAAACTCCTTGCCGTCGACGAAGATCTTCTTGACCTCCTCGCCCTGCGCCTCGACCGTCCCGTCGGTAACGGTGATGCCGGGCATCTTCTTCAGCAGGCCCTCGACATCGGCGTCGGCGACGACTTTGAAAGCTCCGGCATTGTAGCTCACCGTATCGCCTTTCTGCGACGTACGCAGCGCCTTCGCTTCCTTGACGACGGTTTCGATCTGCACGCCGGCCTTGAGCCGCAGTTCGCCGATATTCTGGCGGGCGGCGGCAACCTTGAAGGTGGCGGTGTAGTCGTTGTAGCCGAGGAACGAAACCGAGAGCGAATATTCGCCGTAGGCGAGCGAGGGAATGGAAACCGCTCCCTTGTAGGCCGACGTGAAGTACTGTTTCTTGTCCGGCGCGTCGACTGGCGCCACCGTCAGCACGGCGCCGGCCACCGTGTCGCCCGTCTCGTCGTCGAGCACCGTCGCGGTAACGGTACCTTTCTGTGCGAACGCGGCGGCAGCGACGAACGTAAGCAGGGTTGTCAGTAGTAACTTTTTCATTTGCAGATAGTATTATAATCGGAATTCGGCGGCGCGAAGATAGCTTATTTTTGCGGGACGGCCAGCGAATCCGGGGTGAATCGCCCAAAAAAGGGTGTCAGTCGCCCGACACCCTCCGAATTTTCAGGACGGCAACTACTTGCCGGCATTCCGGGCGCCCTTGTCGCCGTTGCAATTCTTGTTCTGCTTGCAGCAGTTTTTGCCGTCCTTGTCGCCGTTGCAATCTTTGCCCTGCTTGCAGCAGCCTCGCTTGGCATCCTTGTTCATCTTTCCGCGGTGGGCGCCGGGACGGGAGCCCTGCATCTGCGACCACTTGTCGTACTGCTCGGCAGAGAGCACGGATTTCATGTCGGCGGCATCGGTCTGTCGCTCCTTGAGCATCTGGGCGCGATGGGCCTCCATCTGCTGAGCCTGCCGGAGGTTGATGGCATAGACTTTCTTGGCTTGCGTCTGGTCGAGCCCCAACTCGCGGGTCATCCGCTCGGTCCGGCGCTGGGCCATCTGCTCGACCGTAGGACGTTCTTTCGGCATCCGGCCGTTCTGATTCTGTTGCTGCTTCTGCGCGAAAGCACCCGGTGCGGCCAGCAGGCAAAGCGCTGCGGCGACTGCAAAAATACGTTTCATGGTTTTCGGTTTTTGGTGAATTTTCATCGAGGTCCTCGATGCAAAGGTAGGGCCAGAATGAAAAATCCGGGGCAGGGCCCCGGGTAAAACGGCCGTTCGGGCCGGTCAACCGACTATTCGACGGGTTGAGCCGACCGCAGCCACGCCTTGAATTCGGGCACGCGGGCCTTCGAGACGACGATCCGCTCGGGAGTGGGAACCTGCAGCGACAGCGACAGGCGGCTGCCGAACCACACGACGATCTCCTTCACGGCGCGGCGCGCGATGATGAACTGACGGTTGGCACGAAAAAAATCGTTCTCGGGCAACGAGGCCTGCAGCGCTTCGAGCGTGCGGTCGAGCGGATAGGTCTCGCCGTCGAATCCGTAGGCGGTAACCCGCTCGTTGGAGGTATAGCAGAACGCGATCCGGTCGCGATGCAGAGGGATGATCCGATCGCGGACGTGGACCAGAAAGGTCTCCTCGCGCCCGGCGACCATCGCCTTGACGCGCGAGCCGTAGTCGCTGCGCTCGCTGCCCGTCAGCAGGCGGAACTTGTCGATAGCCCGACGAACGTCGGCGCTGTTGAGCGGTTTCAAAAGGTAGTCGATGCTGCAGACCTTGAACGCATCGAGAGCATAGCGGTCGTAGGCCGTGGTGAAGATGACCGGCGCGGTGATCTCCACGACGCGGAAGATGCGGAACGAGTCGCCGTCGGCCAGATGGATATCCATGAACAGCAGGTCGGGCTGCGGATGGCTCTGCAGCCACTCGACGCTCTCGGCCACGCTTTCCAGCGTGGCGAGGACTTCGATGTCGGGCGCCGTAGCCTTGAGGATAGCCTGCAGGTTGACGGCCGCAGCGGTTTCGTCCTCGACGATCAGAGCTCGGAGCATGCGGCGGGATTTTGAAGCGGCACACGTACGGTAAACTCCGCAGCGGTATCGACGATTTCGATGTCGCGGCCCGTGATGAGACGGACGCGGCTGCGCAGGTTCGCCAGCCCGATGCCCATCGAGGGTTCGGGCTCCAGCTTGGGTGCCTTCGGATTGGAGATTTCGAGCCACTGGCCGACGACCCGCACGGAGATGCGCAGCGGGTTGGAACGGGTGATGGCGTTATGCTTCACGGCGTTGCCTACGAGCGGTTGCAGCGACAAGGCGGGCAGCACCCATGCGCGATAGGCATCGGGAACATCGACATCGAAGAAGAACTTGTCGGCATACCTTATTTTAAAAAGGTAGCCGTAGGCCTCGATGAAATCGAGCTCTTCGCCGAGGGTGATGAGCGTATTCTGCCCGTTCTGGATGATGTAGCGGAACGTATAGGAGAGCTGGTCGATGTAGGTGAGAGCCTTCTCGTCGAGTTTCTCGCGCACGAGCATCGAGAGCGAATTGAGCGAGTTGAAGAAAAAGTGGGGGTTGATCTGCCCGACGAGCATGTCGTAGCGCGTGGTGAGATTTTCGTTCTTGAGCCGCTCGTTCTCCATCTCCACGGCCTGCTGCTGCGAGATGAGCACGTAAATCCACCCGTAAAGGATCGAAACCACCACGGCGAAAGAACACTTGAGCAGCAGCACGTAGTCGAGCATGCGCGGCGCCATGAAATTGAAGAGCAGCCGTCCGGTTTTCCACTCGGTAACCGGAGCGAGGAAGTAGAGCCCCACGGCGACGGCGATGCACCAACCGCTCCGCACGATGAAACGCCGTCGCGAATAGCGGTACCGCACGGGAGTGAGGATCGAAAGCAAAATGAACGAAAGCAACAGATAATAGACCAGCTGCAGGGTGAGCACGACGCTCTCGGCCGGGCGTTTGAAAAGCGCCCCGTAATCGAACTCCTCGCCATTGCGACGCAAGACCTTTTCCATGACCGGGTGGGCCTCCGCAGAGGCCGGGGCGGAAATTTCGGCGACCAGCAGATCGCCGTCGCGCAAACCCAGCCGCCGGATGCGCTGCGAGGTAACGTAGACGCTGTCGCCGTTCTCGAACAACAGGTATCCGTGCCCGTCCGGCACGACGCGGAGCACTCCTTCGCTCTGCGGTTCGGCCTTGCGCACCTCCTCTTCGGGCGGGGGCGGGGGAGCATCGTTTCGCTGATCGACGAGCAGCAACAGCAGATACGAGAAGTTGACCACCAGACTGACCGCCACGGCGACCAGCAGGTTTAGCAACACGTAGGAATATTTGGACAGACGCCGTTTCATGGGATGCGCGGGGGTTACTCCTCCTTGAACCACGAAGCGTAGAGCATGTAGTCGTGCGCCGTACGGCGGATGATTTCGTCGCGCTGCTCGGGCGTAACGTCCTTGACCTTCTTGGCCGGAACGCCGGCGTACACGGAGTTCGGCTCCAGCTGCGCATTGGAGAGGACGAGAGCCCCGGCGGCGATGATGCAGCCCGAAGGGACGACGGCGTTGTCCAGCAGGATCGAACCCATGCCGATCAGGCAGTTGTCGCCGATGCGGGCGCCGTGGACCACGGCATTATGGCCGATCGAGACGTCGTTGCCGATGATGGTCTGCGAGGGGTGTTTCGCCCCGTCGTAGATGGTGTGGAGCACGACGCCGTCCTGAATGTTGGTGCGGTCGCCGATGACGATCTTGTTGACGTCGCCCCGCAGCACGGCATTGTACCAGATCGAGCAGTCGCGGCCGACGGTTACGTCGCCCAGCAACACGGCCGTTTCGGCCAGAAAGGTATTTTCACCGACCGCGGGTTCGTGCCCGCGTATTTTGCGAATCAGCGCCATAAGTCTTATTTCTTTTCGGGAGTCGCGGTTTCGGATGCTGCGGCTTTGGCCGCCTGCCACAGCTCCTCCATGCTCTCGATGGGCAGCTCGTGGAGGGTATGTCCCTCGGCGGCAGCCTGCTCCTCCATGTAGTTGAAGCGGCGGATGAACTTCTTGTTGGTGCGCTCCAGTGCCGACTCGGGGTCGACGCCGTAGAGGCGGCAGGCGTTGACCAGCGAGAAGAAGAGGTCGCCGAATTCGGCTTCCAGATCGGCCTGCGACCCCGACTTCATCTCGGCCTCGACTTCGCCGATCTCCTCGCGGACCTTGTCCCAAACCTCTTCGCGGCGCTGCCAATCGAAACCCGTGGCGGCGGCCTTTTCGCCCACGCGATAGGCCTTGACCATCGCCGGAAGCGCGCGGGGTACGCCGCCCAGCGTGCCGCTCTTGCGGTTCTTCTTGCGCAGTTTGAGAGCTTCCCAGTTCTCCTTGACCTCATCGGGCGTATTGGCATGAATGTCGCCGTAGACGTGGGGATGACGATATATCAGCTTGTCGCACAAAGCATTGGCTACGTCGGCATAGTCGAATACTCCGGCTTCCTCGCCGAGCTTCGAGTAGAAGACTACGTGCAGCAGCAGATCGCCCAGCTCCTCCTTGATGCCCTCCATGTTGCGGTCGGTGATGGCATCGGCCAGTTCGTAAGTCTCCTCAATGGTATTGCTGCGCAGCGACTCGAACGTCTGCTCGCGATCCCACGGACATTCGCGCCGCAGGGTGTTCATCACCTCCAGAAGCCGCGCCGTGGCTGCCAGCCGTTTATCCTGTTCCATAAATAACACTTTGAATTCGAGACAAAGATACGAATAAGCGAGAGCAATGCCAAATCCATTTGAACATTGTCGAGCGGGAGTATCTTCGACGAAGTCAAAGATACGATTTTTTTTGCGGAGGCGAAGTATTTTCGATAGAATAATGAAATCGCCGGAAAAAAAGTAACTTTGCGAAAAACAAAATTTACCGATTTCATGAAACTGCGATTTCTTGCCGCCCTGCTGCTTTCAGCCGCCTCGGCGGCGGCACAACCGGCCCCCGGACGCATGGAGCCCGGCGAAGGCACGTTCGTATTCACGCCGGAGACGACCCTTGCGGCGGACGAAGCTCTGTTGCCGTTGGCGGAGTACGCGGCGGAATATCTGGGCTGCGAAGTGCGGCAGGAGCTGACGGGTGCGAGCGCCGTGGTGCTGACGCTGGAGCCGGGTCCGGAGACGGAGGCCTACCGGCTGGAGATCGCACCGGAATACATCCGCATCGGCGCAACGAGCTACGGCGGCGCCTTCAACGGCCTGCAGGCTCTTTTCCGCCTGCTGCCGCCCGGGATCTACGCCCGCCGGGGCCTCGCCGCCGGGACGACGCTGGCCTGCGGCCGCATCGAAGATGCTCCGCGCTACGCCTACCGCGGCATGATGCTCGACGTTACGCGCACATGGATCGACGCATCGAAAGTAAAGCGTTATATAGACCTGCTTTCCTATCATAATATCAATAAGTTGCATATCCATCTCGCCGACGACGAAGGCTGGCGCATCGAGATCCGCTCGCATCCCGAGCTGGCCGAAATCGGGGGCTTTCGCGGCGGCGACTCGCCCGTGGCGGCGGTCTACGGCAAATGGTCGGAGAAGTACGGCGGCTACTACACGCAGGAAGAGATGCGCGAACTGATCGACTACGCAGCGCACCGCAACATCGAGATCATCCCCGAAATCGACCTTCCGGGCCACAGCCGCTGCATCGGCTCGGTGCATCCCGAAATCCGCTGCGACTATCCGGCGGACACCGCGGCAACGGCCGGCACGGACTACCGCTCGGCATGGTGCGTGGCCCGCGAGGAGAACTACGTGCTGCTGGAGGATATTCTGGGCGAAATCTGCGACCTCTTTCCGTCGGAGTACATCCACATCGGCGGCGACGAGGTGGAGGTATCGGAGTGGGAACGGTGTCCCCGATGCCGGGCGATGATGAAGCGTCTGGGCATCCGGAATGCCCACCGCCTGCAGGACCGCTTCATGGATCGGCTGGCGGCGATGCTCGAAGCCCGCGGCAAGCGTCCGGCGGTATGGGACGAAGCGGCGGCGAGCGGAAAATTCACGCGCGCGAGCCGCGTACACGGCTGGCGGAGCGTGAAAAGCTGCAAGGAGGCGACTGCGAAAGGATATCGCACCGTGGCGATGCCGAGCCAGTGGTTCTATTTCGACATGCGCCAGTCGCCCCGCGAGGAGGGCCACAGCTGGGCCGCGATCTTCGATGCCCGCAAAACCTACGGATTCGACCTCGCAGCGGAAGGATTCACCGAGGAACAGATGCGCCGTATCGAAGGATTCGAGGGCGCGTTCTGGACCGAAATCTACGCCTCGCACGACCCCGAGAGCTGCGAATACATGGACCGGCTGTGCTTTCCGCGCATCTGCGCTCTGTCGCGCATCGCATGGAGCGGCAACGCCGAAGGGTGGGAGAGTTATTATAAGGAGCTGACGGAAGAACACTACGACCGGCTGGCGGCAATGGGGATCGAATTCCGGCTCTTCCCGCCGCAGCTGACCTACGAGAACGGCGTATTCACGGCAACGGCCGACGACGGCGCGGAGCTCTTCTACATGCTGGACGACGGCACGCCGAAGCGCTACACGAAACCGCTGCGCACCTCCGAGCCGCATCGCTATCGCTTCTTTTCGCAATACGGACCGGGCCGCAGTCCTCACGTCGCGGACAAAAGCTACTACCGCACCATCGCCCCGGCGCTGACCATCACCTCGTCGATGCCCGAGAGCGGACGGGCGCCCTACGAACGGGCGGCGGGATACCGAAGCACTTCGCGCACGCTGCGCACCTGCCGCGAGGGCGACTGGCTGCTCTACACATTCGAGAAGCCGGTGAACTGTCGCGAAATATACCTCCAGACGGGACATGCGCAGCTGCCCAAGACACAAATCACGACGGGCTATGCCGAAATATCGTACGACGGCGAGCACTTCGAGCGGGCCGGCGAGTTGGAGAACGGCAGCATCGTGCTGCATCCCGAGCAGCGGATCAAGGCGGTACGCCTCGTAGCGACCTGCCACGGCAACGGCACGCCTTACGTAACGATCCAACCCCCGCAGATCAAACCGCGGCTCTGAGCGGCGGTGCCTCCGAGATCCACCGGCGAAGAGCGGTTCCACGGTGATAGATGCTCGTGCGGCGCGGCTTCGAGAAAAAGCAGAAAAGCGACGGTCGGACGACCGACGAGAAAAGTCCCCGCTTCCTGTTCCGGAAGCGGGGACTTCATCTATCGGGAAGCCGGGCGGCTCGGAGCGGCGATACGGCTCAGGGACCGGCGGCGCAGACCGATGACGAATCCGAAAGCCCTGCCCTCGGCTAACTGCGGACCGTAGCGCCGCACTTCTGCTCGAACTGCTTCGTAAGATTGGCCATGACGCGCTCAATGGTCTTCTCGTCAAGCGTGCGGCTCTTGTCTTCGAGTATGAAACTCAGGGCGTAGGATTTCTTGCCCTCGGGGAGTTTGTCGCCTTCGTAGACGTCGAAGAGCGCCACGCTCTTCAGCAACTTGCGCTCGGCGGCGAAAGCCGCCTCGCGCAGCGCGGCGAAAGTAACCTGCCTGTCGACGAGCAGGGCCAGATCGCGCTTCACCTCGGGGAACTTGGAAAGCTCCTCGACTGCGATCTTATGCTTCTTGGTCGACTTGACCAGCGCATCGAAATTCATCTCGAGGTAGTAAACATCCTGCTTGACATCCAGCATGCGGCGGATGCGGCCGCCGACGGTGCCGATCTGCAGCAGCTCCTTGCCGCCGAGCGACATGGAAAGTCCTTCGCCGAAGAGATCGCCGGCAAGCGGCTCGGTTTTGAGAGCATAGATGTCGATGCCGAAGCGGCGGAGCAGCTTCTCGGCGATGTCCCGCAGGGTAAAGAACGATGCCTTCTCGGGCCGGGCGTTCCACGACTGCGGCACGGAGAGCCCCGAAACGGCGATCGCCAGCCGATACTCCTCCGAGTAGGCGGCCAGCGGATTCTCGTCGGTGCGGCGCTCGGCGTCGTAGAAGTAACAGTTGCCGAACTCGTAGAGACTCAGATCGCCGTTCTTGCGGTTGGCGTTGAGCGCCACGGCCTCCAGCATGTTGAACAGCAGCGTCTGCCGCATGACGTTGAGATCAGCGCTCAGCGGATTGAGAATCCGCACGCACCGCTCGGCCCGATAACTCTGCAGACCCTCGTAGTAAGCCCCTTTGGTGAGCGAGTTGGACATGATCTCCGTGAAGCCGTTGGCCGTCAGGAAGTCGGCCGCAAGGTTCATCAGCCGGCTGCGATCGGGCTGCGGCGCATACGAAAGGGTGGAACGCACGTGCGAGGGAATCTCAACGTTGTTGTAGCCGTAGATGCGCAGAATATCTTCGATCAGGTCGGCCTCGCGCTGCACGTCGACGCGATAGGGCGGCACGGCGACGGTCAGCACGCCTTCCTTCTCCTCCAGAATCTTCACGTCGAGCGCCGCAAGGATCGTGCGGACGGTCTCCCGGGGAATCTCCTTGCCGATCAGGGCGTCGATGCGGGCGAACGAAATGTCGAACTTGAAATCTTCGATCGGGGCGGGGTAGAGGTCGGTGATATCGCTCGAAATCTCACCTCCGGCCAGCTCTTTCATCAGCAGCGCGGCACGCTTGGCGGCGTAGACCTGCATGTTGGGGTCGATGCCGCGCTCGAAGCGGAACGACGCATCGGTATTCAGACCGAAGCGCTTGGCGGTCTTCCGCACCCATACGGGGTTGAAATAGGCGCTCTCGATGAAGACGTCGGTCGTCTCCTCGCCGATACCCGAGTCCAGCCCGCCGAAGACGCCGGCGATGCACATGGGCCGCTCGGCCGAGCAGATCATCAGGTCGCGGTCCGTGAGCTTGCGCTCCGCGCCGTCCAGCGTAACGAACGGCGTGCCCTCGGCGCAGGTGCGCACGACGACCTCGCGGCCCTCGATCTTGCGGGCGTCGAAAGCATGCAGGGGCTGTCCCAGCTCGAAAAGCACGAAGTTGGTGATGTCGACCAAGTTGTTCTTGGGGTGGATGCCCGCGGCGCGCAGGCAGTTCTGCATCCATTCGGGCGAGGGACCGATCTTGCAGCCCGAGACGGTAACGCCCGCATAGCGGGGTGCGGCTTCGGGATTCTCGACGCGGATCTTCACCGTCAGATCGTGGTTGTCCGGAGCGAAAGCCGAAACGTCGGGCAACTTCACCGCCGTCTTCCGGCCGCGACTGGTGAGGTAGGCGGCCAGATCGCGGGCCACGCCGATGTGCGACGCGGCGTCGACACGGTTGGGCGTCAGGCCGATTTCGATCAGGTAGTCGTCCTCGATGCGCAAGTATTCGGCGGCCGGCATGCCGACCGGAGCCTCGGCCGGCAGCTCCATGATGCCGTCGTGCGAAGCGCCGATGCCCAGTTCGTCCTCGGCGCAGAGCATGCCCAGCGACTCGACGCCGCGGATCTTGCTGCGCTTGATCTTGAACTCCTCGTCGCCGCCATCGGGGTAGAGGACCGCACCGACGGTGGCGCACAGCACCTTGAGCCCGGCGCGGCAGTTGGCGGCCCCGCAGACGATCTGCAGCTTTTCCGGAGCCCCGACGTCGACCGTCGTGATATGGAGGTGGTCGGAATCGGGATGATCCGCACAGGTCAGCACCTCGCCGACGACCACGCCCCGCAGGCCGCCCCGAATGGTCTCGATCTTCTCGAAACCTTCGACTTCGAGGCCGATGTCCGTCAGGATCGTGGCGATCTTTTCGGCCGTAAGGTCGGTGTCGATGTAGCGGCGGAGCCAGTTATAGGAGATATTCATAGGATCGGAAGTTTGATTTCAACAAGATGCAAAGATAGGTATTTAATTCCTAAATTATATCTCTCCGAGTGCGGAATTTATCGCGACCCGAGCCACAGAAAGAGCATGCCCGCGAGGATGAAAGCCAGATCGACGGCTTTGGAGCGCAGGTTGCGCTCGTGGAAGAGTACGGCGCCGCACAGGAACGAGACGACGACCGAGCCGCGCCGGATCATCGAGACCACGGAGATCATGGCGTCGGCGTCGCGCAGCGCCATGAGGTAGGCGAAGTCGGCCAGCGACAGGAAAACGGAGATCAAGGGAATGGCCCAGCTCCAGCGGAACGGCGTCGTGGAGCGGCGCCGCGGCCACCAGACGACGGCGACCACGACGGTCATCATCGCCAACTGGTAGAGGTTGTACCACCCCTGCACGAAAACCGCGTCCAGACGCGACATGATGAACTTGTCGTAGAGCCCCGAGACGGCGCCCGTGAGCGCCGCCAGCGCGACGAAAGCGATCCAGAGGTTGTGCGCGAAGTCGACCCCCTCGCGGCGGCTCGACCGGCTCAGCAGAAAGAGCGAGAGGAGCGCCAACCCCACGCCGATCCATTGGTAGAGGTTCAACCGTTCGCCGAAGACGAGCATGGCGCCGACCAAGACCATGACGGGACGCGTGGCATTGATCGGTCCGACGATCGTGATGGGCAGGTGCTTGATGCCGAAGTACCCGAAGATCCACGACGTGAGGACGATGGCCGACTTGAGCAGCACGAGCCCGTGGGCCCGCAGATCGCCCGGTGCCGAGGCCAGCACCGTGCCCTCGAACCACCCCCGGCCGCACTCGGCCGCAAGGATCGTGGGCAGGAATATCAACGACGAAAAAAGCGTATTGAGCAGCAGCACGGGCAGCACGGCATTTCCCGTGAGGGCCTTTTTCTTGGCCGCGTCGTAGAGCCCGAGCAAGGCGGCCGAGACGAATGCAAGAGTGAGCCACATATTCGCCGACATCGAAAAACGGGACGAAGATAAATCATTAGGCGCAAACCGGCAAATTAATTTTGACATTGTGTTCAATTTGCACTATCTTTGGCTTGACCGAAAGTATGTATCATGAACAATTACCGGATATTGCGAACCGATATTGTAAAATAAGGATGAAAAAAATATCAATATTTATTGCTATATTAGGCAGTAACTTTTATGCACATAGTCAGATACTCCTAAACATAGAAACGGATAAAGACTTCAAAAAAGTTACCATTTTGCTGACGAACGAATTCGACGATGAAGTCATCTTGTCGACTTACTCTCCATTACTTTCCGACAATAGAAATATGGGAATCAAAGTCGATTTCAGAGACGATTCCAACATTCTTTCGACTTGGACCTACCCTTTTCAAGCGGTGGGAAAGAAATTACATTCCGCATTCCCGATTTCGCCTCAGGAGACCCTACTTATTGAACCCGACTTATTTGACATTTCAAAGAGGTTGGGCGACGAATTGAAGTCAATCGAAGTATCCGTAGGATTTTTAATGGTAAATCCTACAACGAATGAGCGTTATAAGGTATGGGACTCTTTCGGACTGAATAGCGACGGAAATAAACTGGAACGCAACATGATTTTGTGCCCTGTATCTCTCAGCGACAGTTTGCAAAATTAGTTGATATAGAGGTATTCGAAGCCATAAAATAATGAAGCGAAATATAGAATAAAGTACTATGTTTCAGCATTTCGACTTAACGCTCTTGCCGCTCAGCGACTTACATTATTCCGACTGCGCTCTCCGATTTCTCCCAAATTCTTCGTATCTTCGCGCAAATTCGACACGATCGTTATGAAAAACATCCGCAATTTCTGCATCATAGCCCATATCGACCACGGCAAGAGCACGCTCGCCGACCGCCTGCTGGAGAAAACCAACACGCTCAACCAACGCGAAATGCAGGCGCAGGTACTCGACGACATGGACCTCGAGCGCGAAAAGGGCATCACCATCAAGAGCCACGCCATTCAGATGGAGTACACGGCCCGCGACGGCCAGAGCTACGTCCTGAATCTGATCGACACGCCGGGACACGTCGACTTCTCCTACGAGGTATCGCGCGCCATCGCCTCGTGCGAGGGGGCCTTGCTGGTCGTCGACGCCACGCAGGGCATTCAGGCACAGACCATTTCGAACCTCTATCTGGCTGTCGGACACGACCTCGAAATCATTCCGGTGCTCAACAAGATCGACATGGATTCGGCCATGATCGACGAGGTGAAGGATCAGGTCATCGACCTCATCGGGTGCAAGGAGGAGGAGATCCTGCTGGCCTCGGGCAAGACAGGACTGGGTGTCGAGGAGGTGCTCGAAGCGATCGTGCAGCGCATCCCGGCTCCGCAGGGCGACGAAAACGGACCTCTGCAAGCGCTGATTTTCGATTCGGTGTTCAACCCTTTCCGCGGCATCATCGCCTATTACCGCGTCTTCAACGGCACGCTCCGCAAGGGCGACCACGTGAAGTTCTTCAACACGGGCAGCGAATACGACGCCGACGAAATCGGCGTGCTGAAACTCAAGATGCAACCTCGGCAGGAGATCAAGGCGGGCGACGTGGGCTACATCTGCTCGGGCATCAAGACCTCGGCGGACGTCAAGGTGGGCGACACGATCACCGCCGTCGCACGGCCGGCCGACGAGGCGATCGCCGGCTTCGAGGATGTGAAACCGATGGTCTTCGCGGGCGTCTATCCCGTCGAGGCGGACCAGTACGAGGACCTGCGGGCCTCGCTCGAAAAGTTGCAGCTCAACGACGCGTCGCTGACGTTCGAACCCGAAAGTTCGCTGGCCTTAGGTTTCGGATTCCGCTGCGGCTTCCTCGGACTGCTGCACATGGAGATCATTCAGGAGCGCCTCTACCGCGAATTCGACATGGACGTCATCACCACGGTGCCCAACGTGTCGTACCGCATCACCACCACGCAAGGCGAGACGCTCGAGGTGCACAACCCTTCGGGGCTGCCCGAAATCACGAAGATCGCCAAGATCGAAGAGCCCTATATTCTGGCGCAGATCATCACCAAATCGGAATTCTTAGGCAACGTCATCAAGCTCTGCATCGACAAGCGCGGCGTGCTGAAAAACCAGACTTTCATCACGCAGGACCGCGTGGAGGTCAATTTCGACATGCCTCTCTCCGAAATCGTCTTCGACTTCTACGACAAGCTCAAGAGCATATCGAAAGGCTACGCCTCGTTCGACTACCACCGCACAGGCTACCAGCTCTCGAAGCTGGTCAAGCTCGACATCCTGCTGAACGGCGAGCCGGTCGATGCCCTCTCGTCGCTCATTTATGCCGACCATGCCTACGACTTCGGCCGCAAGATGTGCGAGAAGCTCAAGGAGCTGATCCCGCGGCAGCAGTTCGACATCGCCATTCAGGCGGCCATCGGCGCCAAGATCATCGCCCGCGAGACAGTGAAGGCTGTGCGCAAGGACGTTACGGCCAAGTGCTACGGCGGCGACATCTCCCGCAAGCGCAAGCTCCTCGAAAAGCAGAAGAAAGGTAAGAAGCGCATGCGCCAGATCGGCAACGTCGAGGTGCCCCAGTCGGCATTCCTCGCCGTGCTGAAGATGGACTGACGACCCGGGGCCAGGCAGAGGGCCGAAGTGGGGGAAAGGGGAGTGTGTTCCGGCCGTGCGCGGATTTGCGCGGCGGTGTGGAGTTCAGACAGGCAACCGTGCGACGGGAAAACTCCCAGTGATGCCGGCATCTATCGACGAAGCGAAGAGCGTTTTTCTGCGGAAAAATACCAAATTTCAAGAAATTATCCTTATCTTGAAGCGGAAAAGAGACAGATGCCTAACCTCAAAAACTCCGCGATATGAAAAAGCTAATCTTCCTTGTGCTGGCGGCTGCGACGCTGTGCTGCTGCGAAAAAGAGTCCGAGACGACGGGCAAGCTGGTTCTCCAACTCTACGGCACAGCCGACCAGCTTCCGATGAATCTGGTCATTCGGGTTTTGGAAACGAACGACATCATTCACGACCTCGAAATCACCCGAAAAGAGACAAGCATCCGCCTCAATCCGGGCAACTATTCTTTTAGGCTCTATGCGAAATCATGCACATACAGCAAAACATTCCAGATCGTAGCGGGGCGGAGCGTTACGTTCATGTCATCCAATATCGGAACCAAACTGATCACCAACTGAACGGATCGGCCCGCAGAACTTCGGATTCCGCGGGCCGTTTTTTCGACGACCGGCAGCTGAGTGCGGATTAGCACCACCGGTTTCACGCGGCCGGGAATCGGGTGGGGTAGGCCTTGCATCGCGGCTTTCGGCCTCCGACACTTCATATCGCTGCGGTCGCAGATCGGAGGAGCGGACATTGCCGCGATTTTTTTGCAGCAGCCGCGAATTTCGAAGCCGAAGATTTGATAAATCGAAAAAACGGCGTACCTTTGTGCGTCGCAATGCGGAAATAGCTCAGTCGGTAGAGCATCAGCTTCCCAAGCTGAGGGTCGCGGGTTCGAATCCCGTTTTCCGCTCTGAGGATCAACGGGTTGCGCACCTTGCGGCTCGTTGATTTTTCTTTCCTCCGCATTCGTCCTTTCCTGTCGAATCTCACCGCCGAACTTAAAACCTATCCCATCATGAAAAAAAGTATTCTTACGGCATGGGCCCTCCTTGCGGCAGCCGTCGCCGCCGCCGAAGGCGAGCCGATAACCCCCGACTACAGCGTCCTCTATGCGGAAATGCCCGTAGAGCTCGCGCGCGTCGAACCCATAAGCATCCCCACCCGGCGGGTCGACATCCGCGACTTCGGGGCCAAAGGCGACGGCGTAAGCCTCTGCAGCGATGCGTTCGAACGGGCCATCGAACATCTGAGCGAACTCGGAGGCGGCCACCTCGACGTTCCCCGGGGCGTGTGGCTCACCGGTCCTATCCGTCTGCGGAGCAACATTGATATCCATTTGGCCGACAACGCCGTGATCTTCTTCTCGCCCGACCGCGAACTCTATCTCGACCCCTCGCCCGGAGCCTCGCGCGTAATGGCCTGCATAAGCGCCGTGCGCTGCTCCGACATCGCGATCACCGGCAAAGGCACCATCGACGGCAACGGAGCGCAGTGGCGTCCGGTCAAGCGTTCGAAGGTGAGCGACACCGAGTGGAAGCGCTTCCGGGAGATGGGCGGAGCGGAGCGGCAGAACGGCTCGCTGTGGTACCCGTGGCAACTCGAATCGGGCTATCCCGACATCGCCGCATCCCCGGAGAAACAGGAGAAAATGCGCAACGACCTTTTCCGGGTAAACCACTGCAAGAACATCTACCTGCAGGGCGTAACTTTCCAGAACGCCCCCAAGTTCCACGTGCATCCCTTCAACTCGCGCAATGTCATCATCGACGGCATCACCGTGCGCTGTCCGTGGAATGCCCAGAACGGCGATGCCATCGACCTGAGCGACTGCCACCGGGTGCTGGTGGTCGGCGCGACGGTGGATTGCGGCGACGACGGGCTTTGCCTCAAAAGCGGCGAGCCGAAAAAGACCGACATCAACGGCTGCGAGGATATTCTGATCCGCAACTGCACGGTCTACCATGCGCACGGCGGCTTCGTCATCGGCAGCGAATCGATCTGCGGCATGCGGCGAATCGTGGTCCGCGACTGCACGTTCTCGGGAACCGACACCGGCCTGCGCTTCAAGAGCGCCGTCGGACGCGGCGGACGTACGGAAGATATCTTTATTTCCGACATCGTCATGACCGACATCGTAGGCGAAGCGATCATCTTCGAATGCAACTATGCCGATCGGCCGGCCGGAAGTCGGGCTCCCGCCGACAGCAAACCGAAGAAGAAGACCGCTCCGACGAATGTTCCCGAATTTACGGACATCCGCATTTCCGATATCGTCTGCCGCGGTGCGAAGACGGCGATCGCCGCTTCGGGCATCGAGGGAATGAAGTGCGTGCACGGCATCGCGGTAGACAACTCGACGTTCGTCTACACGAAGCAGGCAACGGCGATCGACCCTTCGACGGCCGTCATCGAGATCGGGAAACAGGTAGCGTTCGTCCCCGATCACAAGCGATAGGCCACAGGGGAGGGGCAGCTTCCCCGCAGGCACGACCCACCCGAGGCGGCACCCGCCGCCCAAACGCACAATACCTGAAAATAGGGATTGCCGGGGCATGGAATTTGTACGATCTTTGCAACCGGAACAATGAGTATTCAGCCATACATTGTTTGTATTGTTAATTGTGTGTGTGAAAAGTCTTCCGGACAACAGCCCCGGAAGACTTTTTTATATTCGGGAGGCTTCGCGGATCCGGCCACGGCCTTGTGCCGCAATCCGTCCGAAGAGGAAAAGGCGTGAAAAACAGGCTCCCGGATTTCAAAATTCGAAAATTAAGCACTATCTTTGCATTCGATCCAAGACCCGGCGTCCGTCGGGCTTCGTAAAAATCACATTGAACAGAGAAATATGCAGGATTTGAATGCGCTTCAAGGTAAAAACCTTGCCGAATTGCGCGAAATAGCCAAAGCGCTCGGCATCAAGGAAGTCATGGTCAAGAAGCGCGAACTGATCGAAAAAATCGCAGCCGGCGCATCGACCGGTGCACCCGCCGAAAATAATGCGCCGGCCGCCCCGGCTCCGGAAAAACCCCGCCGAGGCCGCCGGCCGCGCATGGCGCAGCAACCCGAAAAGACGCCCGAAAGCCAGCCGGCCGACCTCTTCGCGCAGCCTCAATCGCAGCCGCAGACCCCGGCACCCGAAACGCCCGCAACGGAGCAGACGGCGCCGGCCGAGCCGAAAGCCGAGACTTCGCCCGCAGAGCAGACCGCACCCAAACGCCGCGGCCGCAAACCCAAAGCGCCGGCCCAGCAACAGGCGTCCGCTGCGGCGCCGCAACAAGCGGAACACACCGCGCAGGAGCCCGTAACCAAAGACGATTTCGCCGGTGAAATCGAGGGCGAGGGCGTGCTGGAGATCATGGCCGACGGCTACGGATTCCTCCGCTCGGCCGACTACAACTACCTCAATTCGCCCGACGACATCTACGTGTCGCCGTCGCAGATCAAACTGTTCGGCCTCAAGGCCGGCGATACGGTCAACGGAGCCATCCGCCCGCCCAAAGAGGGCGAAAAATACTTCCCGCTGGTCCGCGTGAACGAAATCAACGGGCTGAAACCCGACTACGTGCGCGACCGCGTGCAGTTCGAGTTCATGACGCCGCTCTTCCCGAGCGAGAAATTCTGCCTGACGGGCAACGGCCACAACAACATGTCGACGCGCATCGTCGACCTCTTTTCGCCTATCGGCAAGGGCCAGCGCGCGCTGATCGTGGCACAGCCCAAGACGGGTAAGACCATGCTGCTGCAGTCCATCGCCAACGCCATCGCCGACAACCACCCGGAAGTCTACATGATCGTGCTGCTGATCGACGAACGCCCCGAGGAGGTTACCGAAATGGCCCGCAACGTCAAGGCCGAGGTGGTGGCTTCGACCTTCGACGAGCAGGCTTCGCGCCACGTGAAGGTGGCCGAAATGGTCCTCGAAAAGGCCAAGCGCATGGTCGAATGCGGCCACGACGTCGTGATCTTCCTCGACTCGATCACCCGTCTGGCCCGGGCCTACAACTCCGTGCAGCCCGCCTCGGGCAAGGTGCTCTCGGGAGGCGTCGACGCCAACGCCCTGCACAAACCCAAGCGTTTCTTCGGCGCAGCCCGCAACACGGAGGAGAAAGGTTCGCTGACGATCATCGCCACGGCGCTCATCGACACGGGTTCGAAGATGGACGAAGTGATCTTCGAGGAGTTCAAGGGCACGGGCAACATGGAACTGCAGCTCGACCGCAAACTGGCCAACAAACGCGTCTACCCGGCCGTCGACGTCATCGCCTCGGGTACGCGCCGCGAGGACCTGCTGCTCCCGCGCGAAGTGATGAACCGCACGTGGGTGTTGCGCAAATACCTCTCGGACATGACCCCCGTCGAAGCGATGGAGTTCCTGCAGAAGCAGATGGGCCAGACCGACGACAACGAGGAGTTCCTCGCAACCATGAACCATTAAAAAACCGACCGATCATGAAGAAACTGCTGTTGTTCGCCTGCTGCCTGCTGGCAGCGCAAAACGTGCTGGCCTGGGGCCAGAAAGGACACGACGTAACGGCCTGCATCGCCGAATGCCACCTGACGCCCAAAGCGGCCAAGAAGATCGACAAGGTACTGGGCGGCCACTCGCCCGTATACTATGCCAACTGGCTCGACAACGCCAGCCACACGCCCGAATACGCCTACACCAAGACGTGGCACTACCTGAACATCGACGAGGGCCATACCCTCGAAACGATGCCCAAGAATCCGAACGGCGATGTGCTGCAGGCCGTTACCGAGCTGGTGGCCAAGCTGAAGTCCCGCGACCTCTCGCCCGAAGAGGAGACGCTGGCCCTCAAGATGCTGATCCATCTGGTCGGCGACATGCACTGCCCGATGCACACGGGACATCTGAGCGATCTGGGCGGCAACCTGCGTCCCGTGGTGATGTTCGCCACGCCGACGAACCTCCACTCGATTTTCGACACCTCGGTACCCGAAGCGACGCACCGCTGGAGCTATACCGAGTGGCAGCAGCAAATCGACCGCCTCGGCAAGGAGGAGATCGCAGAGATGCAGGCCGGCGCCCCCCGGGACTGGATCTTGGAGACCTATGCGATCTGCAAGGAGATCTACGACTACACGCCCGAAGGCACGAAAGTCTCCTACGACTACGTCGCCAAATACACCCCGATCATCGAACAGCAGTTCCTGCGCGGCGGACTTCGTCTGGCGCGTCTGTTGAACGAGATCTACGGATAAGCACGGGCCTGCGGACCCTCGGGTTCGGGGCTCGTAAGTTTGCGGGGATTTAACCGCATCGATTCCTCCGGCACGGGACGACCGTGCCGGAGGAATCATGTTTAGGAGGAGCAGGGTAGTAGAGTCGCAAGCCGGACGGATCCGGCGAAGCGGTCAACGGAAAGTGGCGGGGCGGCAAGTCGGAAAATCGGCGCAAAAGCCAGAAAAGCGGGGTAGGCGGCGGGCTTGGCTCATCTTTTGTTCATGGTCTGTCGAATCAGAAAAAACGACATGACAAAAGCGATTGCCCACTTGCTGTTGGGAGCCGCAGCCTGCGGCGGAACTTTTCAGGCCGTGGCCTGTACGGGCCTTGCCCTGACGGCCGCAGACGGCGCCTACGTACAGGCCCGCACGATCGAATGGGCACGGGGCCTGCTGCAAAGCGAATACGTAATCATCCCGCGCGGGGAACGGCTGACGTCGTTCACGCCGACGGGTGCGAACGGACTCCGTTTCACGGCAAAATACGGAGTTGCCGGACTGGCCGTCGTGATGAAAGAGTTCATCGCCGAAGGCATCAACGAAGCGGGGCTCTCGGCGGGTCTCTTCTTCTTCCCCCGCTACGGCGGCTACGAAAGTTACGATCCCGCACAGAACGACCGTACGTTAGCCGATCTGCAGGTCGTAGGGTGGCTGCTGGCGCAATGCGCCACGATCAACGAAGTAAAGGCGGCGATCGGCTCCGTGCGCATCGTCGGGCTGGAGCGGACATCCGTCGTACACTGGCGCATCGGCGAACCGTCGGGCCGGCAGGTCGTGCTGGAGATCGTCGGGGGCGTGCCGCACTTCTACGAAAACCCGGTCGGCGTATTGACCAATGCCCCCGGATTCGAATGGCAGCTGACCAACCTGAACAACTACGTAAATCTTCATTCGGGCGATGCTCCCGACCGAAAGCTGAGCGGCATGGAGCTGCGGCCTTTAGGCGGCAACTCGGGATTTCTGGGTATTCCGGGCGACGCCACACCGCCGTCGCGCTTCGTGCGGGCCGCTTTCTACCGGGCTACGGCACCGCAACGTGCCACCGCCTTCGACACGGTGCTGCAATGTTTCCACTTGCTCAACAACTTCGACATTCCGATCGGCATCGAACATCCGGCGGGCGGGGCGCCCGATATTCCGAGTGCTACACAATGGACCTCGGCCATCGACCTGACCAACCGTAGAATCTACTACAAGACGGCCTATAACAACACGATCCGCTGCATCGAGCTGGCGGATATCGACTTCGCAAAAGTGAAATACCACTCCCGCCCGCTCGACAAAACACAGACACAACCCATCGAAAAGATCGCGATCGAACAGTAATTCCCAAGAAGCAGCTTCGCTATTACATAAGATTTCAAGACGTTGAACTTGGGTAGCAAGACTATTTATTTATCAACATTACGTCTGCACATGGCTGCGAGAGTTTAAAGATTAAACGTATGCAGCATAGGGATATTGCAATGCAATACAGTGAACAACAGTGCAATACCGACGAATCATGACCTATTCCGCTCCGCTTTAAATAGGTCATGAACAAGCCCTGAAAAACCTGCGTCCCGATGCGTCGGAGTGCACCCGCCGAAAACAAAAAAGCCTTACATATCACTGATACATAAGGCTTTTTACTCTCCATTGCCTGATTTCTCCCAGACTCCCTGAGCGATGCCGCATTCGCACTTCGAAGTCGCTGTATATCAATCACATTACAAATAGCCTTCCCGTTATACCACGCTTTGGTCATGCGCGAAATACGTAGCTTTGCTTGCCGTTGTCGCGGCTTTTCAATACGATGCGAATATCCGAATAAATTCTGACAAATCAGTACAAGGACAACTCTAATCTAATTACAAATTAATACAGCCATTTGAAAAGTCGGCCGACTACTCTCGTCTAAATCGGTAGAATATTTCACTTGTGCTTTTCTTATTGTTTTGTAACACAGCAAGCTTGCACCGTTTGGGTTTAGGCGATCACATCCGATTAGGTTATCTATTATCAGCATTTAAAAAAGTAGGTTTTTTCTGCTCTGCGCTGGCAAGAACTATAACCCCAGCACCAAGAGATACTGTCGATGATAATAGGGTAAATTGGGTTCGAATCCACATATCCTTAAAGGATCAATTTTGATTTAGTCTCCAATTTTGACAACTGATATAAGTTCATTGTAAATAAGATTTTAAATAAGAAATATTATTGTAACTTTGTAGTAAAATTACAATTATTAATATGAATTCTAATTTGACAACCACGACATCTGGTTCAACGACTCTTACGAGCATGGATTTTGAAGCTTTCAAATCTTTCTATTATCTTTTAAAAGGGAAAAGGGATACGGATATAAAATTATATGACGATGATAAGTGCTTTTGTCTTCAAGATTTTAAAGAGCTCAACACGAAAGTATATAGAAAATTGGAAAATCACCAACTCAACACCGATATGGTACATGTAACAGTTGGCTTAAATAATAAAGAGGTAAAATCTTTTGGAAATTGGACAGAATTTATATCCTATGATTGGCAAATTTCAAATAAAGTTAAATATCTAGTTATAGATTGGATATTTCAAATATTTCTCCCTAATAAACCTATTCCTCAAGAACATTCCATCAGAGTCAAGATAGGCAACTCTCTTAATCCTAATGAGTTTATAAGTATTCTTTTAGTTAATGGCGGAGATGTTGATATAGAGGAAGTAAACTCCCAAATGTCTTGTAAAATAGATTTTGTTAATTCTCAAATCTGTTCTGAACTATTTGGAGTTGTGACAGAGTGGTATAATGCTTTACCCGAAAATGGCAATAGAGGGAAACAAAAATTTTACAAATCATTAGCTAAGTATGATGATTATGTATATTCATTCATAAAACTTTCTTGTTTTTTGGGAGGGGTATTATGTGCTAATTCTTTATATGTATTATGCAAAGATTGTTTATCCCAAGGAAGTATAGTTGAACAAAGTGTTAGAGCAGTATCATATACTAGTTTTGTGATTTATCTGTTCTTTATATTTGGTAAATTCCTATCGAATGAAACTTACAAAAGAATAACTAAACTTCTTAGGGAACCATCAATTAAAATTACAAAAGGAGATATTAATGCCTCTGAGAAAAATACAGAGTTGAATAACAAGATAGTTAGACAGGTAGCTATTAATATTATTGCATCATTAGCTGTTAATGCAATTGGCTTTTTAATCAAGTGTTTTTAGGGTAAAATCAAATAATAAACTATCTTGATTATATAATAGCAAATTCGATTTCAACGAAAGAGTGGTCAATTACGACCACTCTCTAATTACTTCTCATATTCCCGCCGGCTCGTCGCACTTTGCAGAACTATCGAGACAGAGAAATCATTCCATGCACCGCCATCGGTGGAACATTCCTCTATCCCGAATCGAAGATCAAGGAGGTGTTGGAACGAAACTATTATAAGCCATGTGGAGATATTTCATAACCTGCTCAGTGGTCAAGTAGCGTTATACTTGATTAACTTAAGGTTTCGGTCGCAAGGTAAATCGGATTCTGCAAAGTGCTATCGAGTTGGGAGATGTTGATAGCTTGTGGCGTCGAACTGCATAAAAAACGCGGGACAGATTACTGTTCCGCGTTTTTACCAGCAGCCTATATAAGCAAAAAAATCACCTTATCTTCACGATTTCGGCCATTGCTTGTTTGTATTGGGGCATAGCTTGTCCGATGGTTGCACCGATGTAAGTCGGGTCGCAGACGATGTAGCGGTGGCCGTCGATCTTCATATAATCGCCTGATGTGTCGTCGCCGAAGCAGACGGCCGTAGCCAGATGTTCAGGATAATGAAGCAATACGACGTCCAACCCTAACAAATCGTGCACCAACACGGAGTAGAGAATCGCCCGGTCTTCGCAGTCGCTGTAAGGATAGTAGAGCGTTTCATCAGCGAAGAGCGGTCGTTCTTGCCCGAACTGTTCGTCGTCGGTCTTGTAGGCGAAAGCAGTCTGTACCCAGTCGATGAGGATGTTTGCTGCAGTGGCTTTGTCTTTGCCAGCAATGGCTTTTTGCAGTACAGGATATAACTGCTCTTTGACCGGAGTGCTCAGTGAAGCCTGCGCATAAAAGTTCCATGCACTGCTCAATGGATAATCGTTGTAGAAATCGATCAAGTTGCGGTTGGTCGACACAGTCGCCGATACTTCGAAATAATGTTCGGCAACCAACTGACGAGGATCGGATGCCCGCATGGAGAACAACGGTTCACACACAATTTCCAGCGAGAAGAACTGTTCTTTGGGGAACTCCCGATCGAAAACATAGAACGACCGAGACCGCAAAGTCGGGTCGACCACATAGTATTTGCAACCTCCGATGTTCAGATAGGCATATTCATAGATATTGTCTTTCGAAGGCAACAGTAATACAAGGCGATTGTCTGCGCGCGCAATACGTACCTTATAGCCCGATTGGGTGAGGATGTACATTTGCAGCAGGCGCGCTTCGTTGAACTTGTCGGCCGGGAAAAATGCGGTTGTCATCCGTTCCAGAAAGCGGACATAACCCCAGTCGCAGAGTTGCAGCCGGTCGCGCCATGTAAGACATTCGGAGACGACCGGAAGATAGGTATCGGACGACAACTGCGTCCACGCATCGGCTACGTTGTTTTCGCCAACACCCGCCAACGAAAAGCGATGCTCCTCTTCCAGCCCGATCGTACAAGGGGTCCCATAGAACGTAAAGGCGAACGAGGGTTTGATGGGCTTCTCCGGCACCGGAAGCGGCACAACGGGCTGCGGAGGCAGAACGGGAGCCGGGGTCGGCAAAATGTTATCGAACGGAATCGGATCGTTCGACGGTTCGATGTCGGGGTCCTTCACCTCAGGCTTCGGCGGTTCGGGACGCGGCGGCACCGTCTCGGCAGGCTTTGCTTTATACTCCGGCCATGCCCGACGCATGTACTCCGCATACTCGGCATTCACCTTGTCTCGATACTCCCGGAACTTGCGGGTATCTGCGGCTTTGTAGGCCTCGAAATCGGACAACGCCTGCTCGCGGTACTCCTCGAATGATTGGGCGAATGTCGACCCGAACGACAACAGAAAAAAGATAATGACTGCAAACTGTTTCATTCGCGTATTGCATTATATTATTTGAAAGTTTCGGGATGACGGTTCCTGAACCACCGTTCTTTGAACTGTATATCAAGCTCTTTCTGCTTCTACACAGAAAGAGCTTTGAATAAATCAGGGTCGAGGATAAGACAGGGAAAGAAAACCACCGTATTGCGTTAACGTTCTATGACCGTATAGTCGAAACTTTCTTGGAATTTCATAAAAATCGGGTTAATCTAAACTACGGACACAGCGAACGTGGTAGCTTGATGACCATGTGTTAGAATATCTCTTTCCGTTGAAAAAGGCTAAAGAATAATACTCATAACTATAACGATTACTCGAACTCCAATAATAGTACTCTCCGAATCCCCCGATCGAATATTGATTTTCATATAAAATTTCAAGTTCTCCAATGGTAGGTAATCGCCAATTCGAGATGTTACCGATCGTCGAGGCTTTACACAATTGATCGGCCGTGTCCCAATCGGCACCGGCACTGATGTCGTTTTTCTGTACCATGATGCCGCTTTCTTGCAAAATAACGGCATAATCCAAGATATTGACATATTTGAAGCTAACCGATTCTCCGTAAACCGTGCCGTTGCTATTGGTAGCGTATGCCCGAGTATAATAGGTAGCGTCTTTGGTTAAACCGGCGATATTGGCACTGAATTCGGTACCCGTACCGGAAACGGATACTTTTACCGTTGCATCGGCAGGGTCGTCGACAGTCGGATTTTGAAAAGCACGGGAGTAGACGAATCCTCTTTCGGTATAGGCAGGGTCTCCGGCATATTCGATTCTGGCATTCAATGTTGCCGTATTCTCCATAACATTGGTTGCCGCCAATGTTGTTACACCCGGTGCTCCTGAAATCTGAAACGTACGTTCTTCGCCATAAGCAATTCCATAAGAGTTTTTCGTATAGGCTTGGACATAATAAGTTCCTTTTTCCAAGTCGTTTATGGATACATTGAATACTTTATTTTCCGTTGTTCCTGTTATTCTTGTACCTCCATGGATCGGAGTGGCATGAGTTGCATAATAGAATCCGCATTCGAAAGGATCGCGTAGGTAGTCGCAAGAGTATGATCCATTCAGCGTAGCCTTATTCCCAACAACATTCGCATCTAAAGTACGTACGATCATACCGGTATAAGCCTCCGTCAATTGCATATCCGCACGGGCGGTGCGACCGGCTTCTACGATGACATCGAAGAGTGCTTCGTCATATCCGGTAGCTACGACTCTCAGTTGGTAACTTCCGGCTTCCAGATCCGTAAATTCGTAGTGCCCGTCGTCGTAGGTTACGGTTTTTAGCAACAACGCTTCATGATAATACAATTCCACACCAGTGGCTCGCATCGGTTCGGCCGTACTTGCTACGGTAACGACTCCATAAATACTACCGGTATTACCAGTATTACCCGATTCGCTTTTATCGTCGCCGCAGCTCCAAAAACAAAAAGCGATTAAAATGACCGATAAGATATTTTTCATATTCATTGGATTTCAGTTATTGAACATACAATGTGATATTCACTTCGATTTGTTCGCCGACGATTGCCGTGATACTTTTGCGATTGGTCTGGTAGCCGGACTTTTGTACCGTAATGGTATATTGCTGCGGTTCGAGATCGGAGAACTCGAACCGTCCGTCGTTTCCTGTCATTTTCGTAGTACCGCCAGGGCTCAATACGACGGTGGCATTGGCGATCGGATTGCCGGCTGCACTGTCGCTGACCATACCGTAAAGAGTTGCAAAATTGTCGTATTCAGTCTTGGAACAGGCCGTTGTCAATACGCACAAGGCAACTATGCAAAACCAGAAATATTTTTTCATCTTCAGTCGAAATTAAAATTTCATGTTCATCATTACGCCCGATGATTCGAGCGACGCATAGGGCGTGAAGTTCATCTCCGCACGGCCTATGACTACGTGTTCTTTGCCTTTGGCCACGATGCCGTCGATCACATTCCAGGCATAGATCGCCACGGCTCCGGCGATGAATCCGTTGCGGACGTTCTGCATTCTGTCGGCCTTGTCGATGTAGCGTTGCCGCTCCGTCGCATTGTGGGTGCTGTTGATCTTCGATTGGTTGGATGCGCGCAGACCCTCGAACGCCACAATGCCGCCGATCGCCGCCACTTCGCCCACGATGAACAATATGCCTTTCGTCGTACTGCCTTTGTGTAGCTGGGCCATACCCGGCACGAACACTCGGGCCGAAAACGGATAGTCTCCGTTGATGTCAACCGATTCGACTGTCAGTTCGGGATTCTTGGCCGTCTGTACCAGTAGGTAACTCCGATATTCGCCGGGCGCCATTCGTTCGTTATATTCATCTATAATCCGGGATTTAACCGTAAGTTCATCGCTTCCGTCAATTATGATACGATTGTTTTCAATCCGAATTTTCATCCTCTGTCCGGTTGCAAGGCTGCGTCGTTCTACGATTATCCTTGCGGCTTTGATTCTTGCATCATCTTCCGAATATCCGGTTCCAGAACTCACCTCGATGTAGGAGTTCGGCCGGTCTGCGAAAAACGATTTCTTCACCCACGTGGGGCATTCTTTCGGGGAAGCGTACTGCCCCATCGTCAGCGACGGGAACAGTACGCAAACCATAACTGTCAGAAAATATTTCATAACCGTTTAGTTCTCCTTGAATTTTTTGAAGTTTTCTTCCATTTTCTGGCGGAACTGCTCCTCCTTGAACCGGATTTTCAGTTCTTCCTCTTCGGAAACATAATCGGCAATCTTCTCGGCGATGACTTTCTTCGATACGCGGATGCCGACATAGCAAGTTACGTTGCCTTTCTCGTCGACGGCCGAGAACATCGGGCCTTTGGTCGCCTGCGTATCGTTGACGATCGCGTCGATGATCTGCGTTCCGGCACGCTCCACCTTGTTCACCGCATCCGATCCTGCGTTGTTGCCGATGTAGCTGCTGTAATCGTCGATAGCGCCTTTGTAGGCATGTTGCATTTTCTGGCGCACGATATTTTGGGCATTGGTCAACGCCGACATCTGCAGCACATCCATGCGGGCTTTGGGGCCGGTGGCGATACCCGTCGCACCGAAATAGTCGTCGGTATCGTGCTCCGCGGCAGGTACTTCATAGACATCGCCGAACGGACTGCCCGGACGCGTGTTGCTCGCTACCGTCGCGGGTTTCGTCGTGCCGCAAGATACGCAAAGCAGGGTTGCAACCATCGTTGCCAAAACAGATAAGGTTTTCATAACATTTGAATTTTATTGGGTTGAACAAAAAAGTTTCTATTATTGATTGACATTGCTGAAGTCTGGCTAATAGATGCTGCAAGGCACAAAAAACCAGCAAAAAACACAGGAAAGAGAACAAAGATTTCCTCATGGTAAAATCGATATTTAGTTGAACTTAAATTCAATTTTACCGTCCGGCTCCCCTACGGTAGGGTCATATGTAAAAACGAGAAAGTGTGGAGCCGAATTTCGTTTACCGAATGGAGGTTGTGGCGAACCCGAATCAGATAAACGATACAATTACCCCACACTTGAATAGATATGAACATTTTCGAGCAAAGAAGATGCCCGAACCCGTATTATCTATACAAGAAATGAGTGTTGCCCATCGTCCCTGATTCGTTGAAAATTGCCACATTTCCATTCAGGACAGTGCGAAAACACTTTCTAAATATGTCTGCCGGTTTCCCGACAAGGCAAAAGTAGAAAATAATTTTCACATTGGACAGCACTCATGTAAAAATTCGGTGCAAATTTCTACAAAACTATTTTTTCTTGCAAGCCAGAAAGACCTTGAATCAAAACTTTGTTATTTCAATTTGGAGAAGTACATACAAACAAGTTGTTGTTACGAACTTTAGTAGAGGAAGATTACCGAATAGTCGCGTTATCAAGCGCTCGACTTCGGAGGAACGATTCCGCCCCTGTAAGGCAAGGTTTTCAGTAAGCCGAGTGCAGTGCAGAACAAAATTCTTGCAATGCCGAGACAAGAAAACAAAGGCGAATAGCCAAGGCTTTCGAGTAACCGAAAACATTTCGAGTTACTCAAAGGACACCTTGCTATTAGCTAAGCTAATAAAGCGGCTTCGGGCATGGGTAAAGGCCCGGCGTTGGCCCTGCTTCTGGCCGGCCCGTCGCTCTCGCTGCCCAACA
>JAMPGH010000002.1 GCA_023664045.1 Alistipes senegalensis
AATGGTGCATGATGTACGAATCCCTGCGTAACGGCAAACACGGCAAAGGTTCGCATGGATACGGCGGAATCTGGGGCGGTGCGCCGGCATCCTTCCATCACAACATCCTCGCTCACCACGATTCCCGGAACCCGAGGTTCGACGGCCCGGAGCAGTACGGCGATCAGGAACAGGGACGCGAGGCCTCCAAGTCGAAAGGCATCACCTCCGACAAACGGCTGGTCGACTTCCGCAACAACGTGGTTTACAACTTCTGCAACTTCCCCGGGTACGGTGGCGTCGGTATCAAGATGAACTACATCGGCAACTACTACAAATGGGGACCCGCTTCGTACAAAGGAACCGGTCCGAGCTATAAGGACGGGAAGGAAAGCGCCAGCAAAGCCTGCCAGCGGCTGTGGTTCTTCTATGCCGATACATACTATAACGGCAATGGACTGAAGACGCCGGTTCAAGGCCAGCCGAGCATCTATATCGGCGACAACAAGACCAACAAGTTCGATACGACGGTCGGCGACGCCTCCAAAGGAGAAGCCCTGACGGCAGACAACAAAAAAGCGATGGTCGTCAATGCCAACAGCTCGTCGACCGTTCCGCAAGAATTCATCTATTCCGGCAATGCGTATCCGGTAGAAGTCGACGGCAAAACGTGCCGTGTAACGACCCACAAGGCCGACGAAGCATTCGATCTGATGACGCAGTATTGCGGCGCATCGCTCCGGCAGGATGCGGCCGACGAACGCGTACTTGCGGATGTGAAGAACGGCACCGGAACTTCGGGCGAAAACACGACGACGACCAACGCCAACGGACTGAAGAGAAGCTGGTACGGGCTGATCGATATGCCCGAAGACAAAGGCGGCTATCCGACGCTGACGGCGACCGATGAAGAAAAGGAGCGCATCAAGGATAGCGACGGCGACGGCATTCCCGACTATTACGAAGACCTCTTCGGTCTGGACAGCGAGAATCCTGCCGACGCCAACGAAAAAACCTTCGATCCGCGCTACACCAATCTGGAGATCTACCTCCACTATCTGGTCAAAGACATCACCAAAGCGCAGACCGAGACGGGTACCTACGCCGAAATCAAGTAGTGCAAGCGATCCGGCACCGCGGAACGGGAGATACGAAACTCCCGCTTCGCGGTGTCGCGATCCTTTTTCGCCCCGATCGGATTCCGGATTCTTTAAAAACGAAAAGGATACGCCCGCCGACAAACCGACGGACGGAGACGACGGCGACAGCACGACGGAATCGGGCTGACAAATTTTACCATATAATTGATAAAATTTACCTGCCGTACGGAAGCATAATCCTTAATTTCGTTTATCCGAAACATGAGAATTATTAAAATTTTTCCAAAACCCTAACTAAAAACTTCTAACTATGACAGAGAAATTCAACTCTTTCACCAAAACGGCGGCGCTACGTCTGACGCTCGTTTTGGCGTTCGTTTCTTTGGCGGTGGGGAGCGTCTCGGCTCAAAGCCGGGTCATCTCCGGTACCGTCAAGGATTCAATGGGGCCCGTGCTGGCCGCTTCGGTCGTGGTGGAAGGGACGACTCTCGGCGTGAGCACCGATATGGACGGTAAGTTCAAGCTGGAAGTTCCTGCATCCGCCAAGCAGCTCCGCGTGAGCTTCATCGGTTACGATGACGCTTTCGTAACGCTGCATGCGTCGCAGACCGAATACGATATCACGCTCAGCGAAAGCTCGAACCAGCTCGACGACGTAGTCGTGGTGGGTTATGCCACCGTGAAACGCCGCGACGTCGTGGGTTCGGTATCCTCCATCGGCAACGAAGCGCTGACCCAGATGCCCGTCGCCTCGGTGAGCGAAGCCATGTCGGGCCGCATGGCCGGCGTACAGGTAACCGCGACCGAGGGCGATCCCGACGCCGACGTGAAGATCCGCGTCCGCGGTACGGGCTCCATCACGCAGGACAGCTCGCCTCTTTATATCGTAGACGGCTTCCCCGTGGAGAGCATCTCCGATATCCCGGCATCGGACATCCAGTCGATCGATGTCCTGAAGGACGCTTTCTCGACGGCCATCTACGGTTCGCGAGGTGCCAACGGCGTAATCATCGTAACGACCAAGAGCGGCGAATCGGGCCGCATCACGGTGAACTACAACATCTACGGCGGTGTGAAGAACATGGCCAACAAGGATGCGCTGGTTCCCCAGAACACCTACGACTTCGTACGTACGCAATACGAATACTCGATGCTGAAGGGCAACACCAGCAGCTACTATACGCCCAACTACGGCGTATGGGAAGATATGGACCTCTACCGCAACATGCCCGCCAACGACTGGGTGGAGCAGGTATTCGGACGTACGGGTACGGTCTTCGATCACAACATCACGGTATCGGGCGGCGGCGACAAATACAAGTGGACGGCCGGCTACTCGCACCACGATGAGAAGACGATCATGATCGGCTCGGATTACAAACGCAACAACCTCAACTTCAAAGGCCAGTTCAAACCCGTGAAGCGCGTGTCGATCGACCTGAACATCCGCTATTCGGACGTAGACGTAACCGGCTCGGGCGCCAACGGCGTCAACGACCGCGGTTCGTCGTCGGGCAACTCGCGTCTGAAGAACGCCATCGTCTACTCGCCGATTCCGCGCTACGCCGCGATCGTCGAAGAAGACAACCCGGACGACTATCAAAACTACGTACATCCCATCCAGGCGGTCCGCGAAAACGACTCGCGCTACAACCGTACGACGTGGAACGCCAACGCCGCATTCCAGTGGGAGATCATCGACAACCTGCGTCTGCGCGTGGAAGCCGGTCTGGACGACTACAAGGAGACCCGCGACCGCTTCTACGGCGTATCGAGCTACGCGTCGCGCTACGCATCGGCCGGCTATCAGAACATGCCGCTGGCCGAGTGGACGGGAACCTATCGTGAGAAGGTGCGCAACACCAACACCCTGCAGTACGATTTCAAGGACGTGCTCAACAAGGATCACAACCTGAACATCCTGCTCGGTATGGAGTATCTGCGTACGAGCCAGAACGCAATGAACACCGTAGTCGAGGGTCTGCCCGACTTCTTCGATTCCGAAATGGCATGGAAGTTCATGGCCTCCGGCGAACACCCGCTGTCGATCTCGAACAAATACTCCAACGACGACATCCTCTTCTCGTTCTTCGGTCGCGTGAACTACGACTACAAGGGCAAGTACATGCTTTCGGCCACGATGCGTGCCGACGGTTCGTCGAAATTCGCCAAAGGCAACCAATGGGGCTACTTCCCCTCGGTAGCGGCTTCGTGGCGTCTCTCGGGCGAAGAGTGGCTCAAGAACGCGACGTGGATCGACAACCTGAAGATCCGCTACAGCTTCGGTACGGCCGGTAACAACAACATCCCCTCGGGACAGACCTCGACGCTCTTCAGCGCTTCGTCCACCTCGTGGATCAGTCAGGGTACCGTGATCTGGACCAACGGTTCGGCCATGTCGAACCCCGACCTGAAGTGGGAAACCACCTATTCGCACAACCTCGGTGTGGACTTCGGTTTCTGGAACAGCCGGCTGACCGGTAGCGTCGAGCTATACCAGTCGAACACCAAAGACCTGCTCATCAACTTCCCCGTAACGGGCGGTTATTCGAATCAGTACCGCAACCTCGGCGAAGTGCAGAACCGCGGTCTGGAGGTAACGCTCGGCGCCGCGATCGTCCGCAAGGAGAAGTGGGGCATCAACTTCGACGCCAACATCGCATTCAACAAGAACGAAGTCGTAGACCTCGGCGGTCTGGACAAGATCACGGCATCGGCCGGCATGTTCTCGACCGAGATCAACTACGACTACCTGATTCAGAAAGGACGTCCTCTGGGCGACATCTACGGTTATGTGAATCAAGGCATGTACACCGTCGACGACTTCGACTACAACAACGGTACGTGGACCCTCAAGGAAGGCATCGCCGACAGCTCGCCCATCACGGGCGCCGAGCTCCGTCCGGGCGCACCCCGTCTGGCCAAGCTCAGCGACGACGATCCGACCAAGATCACGCAGAACGACATCACCCGCATCGGCAATACGCAGCCGCTCTTCACCGGCGGTTTCTCGCTGACGGCCTATGCCTACGGCTTCGACATCGCAGCCAACTTCACCTATTCTTACGGCAACGAGATCTACAACGCCAACAAGATCGAGTTCTCGACGACCAAGACCACGCAAGGTCAGAACGCCCTGAACACCGTATCGCCCTCGAACCGCTGGACCAACATCGACTGGGCGACCGGCGAACTGGTGAACGACCCCGCTACGCTGGCTTCCATGAACGCCGGCAAGACCATGTGGACGCCCTACTCGAACAAACGCGTGGCTCAGAGTTGGGCCATCGAGGACGGTTCGTTCCTGCGTCTGTCGTCGCTGACGATCGGTTACACGATTCCCGAGCATCTGACCCGCAAGATCCGTCTGACCCGCGTACGCGTCTATGCGACCGGCACGAACCTCTTCTGCTGGACGCCCTACTCGGGCTACGACCCCGAGGTCGACACGCGCCGTTCGACTCCGCTGACTCCCGGTGTGGACTACTCGGCATTCCCGAAGAGCCGCTCGTGGGTATTCGGACTCAACCTTTCGTTCTAATCACCTCCAAATTCAAGAAGACAGACAGATATGAAAAAGTTATTATATAGTATTTCCGCACTCCTCGTCATGGGCGGCCTCGCGACCTCCTGTCTCGACGATGCGCTGGAAGTCGAGCCGCAGTCGACGTTCGATGCTTCGATCGTATACTCCACCTATCAGCTGGCCGAGTATTCGGTGATCGGTATCGGCGAGATCTTCGCACACACCAACTCCTACAACGCCCGTCTGAACCACATGTACGGCTACAACACCGACATCGAGCTCAAAATGGGATCGAAGGCTTCGGGTGCCAAAGTCGAGGAGTACACCCTCTCGGAATACGACACTCAGATCAACAACGGCTCGCTCAACACCGCCAACAACGGTTACAACGAGATCATGATCGGCATCGAGCGCGCCAACCTCGCCATTCAGGGTCTGCGCCAGTACGGCAACACGGCCAATGATCCCGACATGGCCTATCTGCTGGGCGAAGCCCTCACCTACCGTGCGCTCTACTATTACGAGCTGATAAAAATGTGGGGCGAAGTGCCTCTGCACCTCGAACCGCTGACCTCGGAGACCCTCTATGATCCCAAGAGCGATCGCGACGACCTCTATGCCGCCATGCTCGCCGATCTGGACGAAGCGTCCGAATACCTCTACTGGCCTTACGAGGCTACGCAGACCATGCGCGCCGACCGTATGAACAAAGCATTCGCCAAAGGTCTCTACGCCCGCATCGCGCTGAACGCCGCAGGTTATTCGTGGCGCCCCGAGGACGGCAAGGTCGGCACCGGCGATCCGGGCAGCCTGCGCACCTCCAACCGCGAAGATATGCAGAAATCCGTGCTCTATCCGAAAGCGATGAAGCATCTTCAGGATATCATCGCCAGCGGTTCGCTCAGCCTCGACTCCGATTTCGAGTCGCTGTGGCGCAAGTTCAACGACTTCTCGCACGTCGACGCTTCGCGCGAGGTGATGTTCGTACAGCCGTTCGGCAACAGCCGCGGCCGCTGGAACTACGCCCACGCCTATCCTCACACGGCCAACTCGCCTTTCATCGCCGACAAGTCGTCGAAAGGCGGTGCTACGGGCCCCAACCCCACGCTGTGGTGGAAATACCTGAAGCAGGACACGCGCCGCGACATCACCTGCGTACCCATGCGCTGGAATCAGGACGCCAACGACAAGCAGGGCGGCTGGGAGATGCGCAACGCTTCGAGCTTCTACTGGGGCAAATACCGCTACGAATGGATGATCGACTATCCCGGCGGTACGGGCGACGGCTGCAAACCCATCGTCATGCGTTATGCCGACGTCTATCTGATGGCTGCCGAAATCGCAGCTTGGGAGGGTGATCTGGAGGCCGCCAAAGGCTACCTCGCAACCGTTCGCAAACGTGCCTACAAAGGCAACGAGGGTCTGGTCGACACCTATGTCAATGCGCTGACCATCGGTTCGGCCGCCGGCAGCGACGATGCCGCCATCAACGACTTCGATGCCGACAACACCATCATGAAGGCCATCATCGACGAACGTGCGCTGGAGTTCGCCGGCGAGTTCCTCCGCAAGCAGGACCTGATCCGCTGGGGTCTGCTGAAAGAGAAGATGGACGAGGCTTCCAAAGACATGAAATCGCTGGCCATGATGCAGGGCGAATATGCCGAATATGCGAAGTACACCGAGCCGAAGGAGTTCAAGAACTCGAAAGGCGATCAGGTGCTGGCGACGTTCGACACCTACTACGTATACTGGCGCGAAAAGGGTCAGGGCATCGAGACCTACGGTCTGGAGAAAGACGAAATCGGCAAAGTTCCCGCCGGCTACAACGGCAAGGAGGACGACGGCGGCTGGAACCGTCTCGACTTCCTTTCGCAGGGCGTTTTCTATCAGGTTTCGTCCGCCAACTCGACGGTCGACACCTACAACGACGAAATGTCCTACCGCTGGAAGTACTTCTACAACAACAGCTACAACGATCCCTACCCGCGTTCGACCTGGCCGCTGTTCGGTCTGAATCTGAGCAACTCGCAGGGTTCGCTGGTCAACGACTTCGGTTACGAGAACTTATAAACCGTCAAGTATTATAACAGTATAAATTATGAAAAAGATATTCAGAAATCTGAAATTCGGGCTCATGCTCTGCGCCGGGGCGCTGGTCGCTTCGTGCTCGGATGTCGATGACGCCATGAACGAGATTCCGTATACCCGCGTGCTGACGCCTCTGAACTTCGAAGCGGAGGTCGACGCGTCGGTCGGCACGGACATCAAATTCTCGTGGAGCGCCGTTTCGAACGCCGACTCCTATGTCCTCGAACTCTTCGAAGCCGTTCCCACCGTTTCGGAAGAGGGCGAGGAGACGTTCGACCTGCCCGAGAGCTTCGACGGACTCGAACCGTTCGATATGATCGAAGTCGGCAAGGACGACGTACCCTACACGGTCAAGAATCTGGAAGTCGACAAGTCGTTCTGGGCCCGCGTTCGCGGTGTCAGCGGAAAGCTGGACGGCTCGCACTGGGCTTGTCTCACGGAGCCCGTTACGACGTCGGCCGTGCGCAAGGGTCTCAACCCCGCGATCGCGGAGCGTACGACGACAGCCATCACCCTCAAGTGGGACGATGCCGACGACAAGACCGACCTGACGTCGGTCCGCTGCGAGCTGGTCGTTCCCGTCGAGGGTGTTACGCCTGTCAACAAGCCGCTCGGCGAGGAGGAGATTCAGAAATGCTCGGTTACGTTCGACAATCTCGATCCCTGCACCAACTACAAGTTCACGCTGCTGTTCGGCAAGTCGGGTTCGCGCGGCATCATCACGGCCTACACCCGTCCCGATACCGAGGGTGTAAATACCGTCGCTTCGGCCGATGCCCTTTACAACGCACTCAACGGCGCAACGGGCGAAGTCAAGTTGCAACTCGCCTACAACGACGGAGCATTGTACGATCTGACTCCGTTCATGCCGACCAAAGACGGCGTACACGAGCCGCTCGTCCTGACCTGCTCGCTCTCGCTCTACGGCGAATCGACCGCCGAGGGTGCAAAACCCGTTCTTCGTGCGGCGTTCACGTCCGCGGCTGCCGAATCGGCTATCCACATCGAAGACCTTGTGTTGGACGGCGGCAAGGAACTCGGCGCTACCGTTACGACCGGCGGCCCGATGACTTCGGCCGAGTTCATCAACTGCGAATTTTTCGATTTCACCAAAGGTCTCTGGAGCGGTTCCGACAAATTCACCGTAGGCAGCCTGATCTACGACAACGTCTATGCACACGACATCAATGCCACGGGCAGCGTCGGCGGCGACTTTATCGACATCCGCATAAAAGAGGGAACGGACAACTACGGTTCGCTCGAAATCAAGAATTCCACGTTCTACGCCTGCGCACGTTCGTTCCTCCGCTGCCGCGAAGGTTCCGGCATCGGCAGCATCTCCGTGGTCAACTGTACGTTCAATCAGGTTACCGCTACCACCGGTTCGAGCAACAACGCGGGTATCTTCGATCTGCAGAAGTTCACCCCTACGGCTTTCAATCTGACGAAATGCGTCTTCCTCAACGAGAACAATCCCAACGAAGTAGCTTCGCAGGACAAGCAGCAGTGGGTAAAACTGACAGGTAACAAGAACACGAACATAGCTCCTACTTGCGTAGGCAATATCTTCTACAATGTCGGTACTACCGATAAAAACGGGAAAAACTTCTTCTTCAACCAGCCGTCCGTCGATTTGGCAGGCAATACGCTTTCGCAGGAACTGGCCCTGAAAGAGGGCGGCATGATGCTCGAAGAGGATCCGTGCATCAACTCGATCGCCGGCAAGATGTATCTGAAGAACGGCGCGATCGCAGCCAACAAGGCTGGCGACCCCCGCTGGTGGAACGCTACGCAGCCGGAGATTGTCCGTGCAACGGAACTGGAGACGGTAACGGAAGACTACACGTGGAACTTCACCGAGAAGACCATCTTCGACACCGAGACCATCGAAAAGAACACGATCATTGACAACATCCGCATCTATGCGCCCGCTGAAGTAGTTATGAGCGAAGGCGTTACGTTCGCGAATGCCGCTACTGTCAACACCAAAGGCGTGCCGACCAACAGCGCACTGGCTTTCAAGGCCGACGGCTACGGTTCGGTCGAGGTAACGGCACTGGGCGCCGGCATTACGTCTACGGTTCAGATCATCGCAGGCAACGACGCCTACTCGATCAACGCCGACGGCAAACCCCACAAGGTAGTATTCGGCGACCTGATCGGCGAAAACGAAATCTATGTCCTGCCCAGCGTACCCAATATCACTTTCACCCAGATCTCTTGGATCAAGGACACCACGCCCGAAGTCGTTACCGAAGCTCTGGCTACGCCCGAAATTACATGGGATCCGGCAAAAGTAAATGCCGGCGACGCTACGGAAGCGGTAGCTTCGTGGACTGCCGTACCGAACGCAGCCTCGTACGATGTCGTATTCAACGGAACGACAGTCAACACTACTGAGACTTCTTACACGCTTGCAGCTGCAACCGTTGCTGGCATGGCTGCCGGAGACTATGAAATTTCGGTTGTAGCCAAGCCTACCGAAACCTCGACGAAATACACTCCGTCCGAGGCCGGTAAAGCCAAGTTCAAGGTTCAGGCCGTCGGCAAACCGATCAAAATGTCGTGGATATTCGCAGATGCGGCGTTTAACAAACTTCTTGAGGACATCGGAGAGCTCAAGACTGCAAATGGAAACGTCAATACGACCTTAGAGGGGCTGACCATCAAATCGTCGTCGGCTGCCACGATCCAATTGGAAGAACGCAACAGTGCCCGAGGCATTCGCTTCAATAAGGCAGGTAGCGCATCCACGACCTATTTCTCGTTCGTCGTACCCGACAACGCAACCTCCGGCAAACTGACCATCACCGGTAGAAACCCGAGCAGCAGCGTAAGCGCCATCAACTTCGTGGCAAGCATCAAAGGCGCAGAAACCAAAGCGGCCTGGGTAAAGAACGACACTCCGGTTTCGTTCGATATCAACATAAAAGGCGGCGACGTCGTTTATGTCTATCCGGATCAGGGATTCTGGTTCCAGTCGATCGTCTTCGACTATGTGGACCCGACGCAGTCGGCCGACGTAGTTTGGGATTTCACCGAAATCGTCAAAGTAAAGACTACGCTTGTCGACACCACCGACGAGGGAAGTTATAAGTTGAACGACGACGGCACGGTCAGTGCAGCAGCAACGCCGACCGCTACGGAGACGCTTTACCTCTTTGGCGGAAGCAAGAAAATCTCCACGAACGAGCGTATCTGCACAGCCGATTCCAAGACCTACTTCCCGATGAGCTACGGCGGTGGCGCTGCTTATGCCTATTTCAATGCGAACGGGGGAGGAACGCTGACCGTCGTAGCGGCACACGCCAAAGCGCCGGCCGACAATGCCACGTGCGTAATTTCCATTGCAGTCGACGGTACGGAACTTTCCGAAACGTTCTCTTTGGAACCGCAAGATTTGGCCAAACCGCTCTGCGGCGCCAAAGAGATGTCGTGGGAGATTCCCTCCACGGCTAAGAAAGTCGCAGTAATGAAGAAGAGCGGCAGCACGTCGCCCGACATCTACTCGATTACGTGGACCCCGGCCAACTAAACGAGGTTATCTGAAAAAAAGAGGAGCGGATAATCCGCTCCTCTTTTTTATTCCCCGATCAGCAACAGCAAGGAGAGACGAAACGCAGAAGGATTCAGGCAGATCGATCGGGCAAAAACGGAGAGGTCCGGACGGACGACCGAGACCGTCGAGATAGTCGGAGAGAGCAGACGCCGAACGATCCGGTTCGGAATATCGAGACGGACCGATGCGGGAAACCGAGACGGTCCGGCATGAAAAAGTCCGGATGCGTCTGCAACCGGACGAGAAATCGCCTTTTCTTGATGTCGGGACGGTCGGAAATGTGAGGGAAACAGCAACCAAGACGTCCGGCAACGAAAAAGCGGCGCCCGGAAAAACCGCACGCCGCGAGAAAAATACAAGCTGAAACAACCGGAAAAGAGACCGAGACGACCGACCCGGCCGGAGAACGAGCCGCAACCCGAGAAACCGGAAAAAAGGGCCGGAACCGCAACCCGGAAAAACCGGAGCCGGAACTGGACCGCCTAATCGAGCGTCAGACGTCCGCGGGCGGCATCATACTCCATCGAAGCCCAAATAAAGGGGCCTACGCCCTTGCAATCGTTTTCGATGATCGGCTCGGAGATGTAATACTCGAACGACCCGTCGCGCATGTCCCTGCCGCCCAATCCGGCGACGGCGCAACAATCCGTGATGGAGATCGTGCCGTCCTCGTTCTCGCGCACGAACCGCTCGACGAATCGCTCGTAGAGCCGCATGGCTTCGGGCTTCAGCTCGGCGGGCAGGTATCCCAAGCGCACGCCCTTGAGCATGGCGTAGACGAACATGATCGACCCCGTGGATTCGAGATAATTGCCCTTGCGGCCCGGCTGGTCGAGCACCTGATACCACATACCCGTCTCGGGATCGGCGAATCCGGGCAACACGCGGTAGATATGCTGCAGAATATCGACCATCGGCTGCGTCGTGTCGTCGACACCGAGGTACTGCAACGTCTCGACGATAGCCATTGCGTACCACCCCATCGCACGGCCCCACGCATGGGGCGTCTGTCCGGTGGTCGGGTCGCACCAGAACATCTCGCGCGAGACATCGCAAGCATGGCGATAAAGCCCGGTAACGGGGTCGTAGGTATGTCCCGCCACGGTAACGAACTGTTGCACGATGTCGGCTTTCAGGCTATCGAACGTCTCGCTCTCGCCCATCTTGCGCACGGCATACTCGGCATAGAACGGCTCGGCCATGTAGAGACCGTCGAGCCACATCTGATGCGGATAGGTCTGCTTGTGCCAGAAACCGCCGTCGTCGTTGCGCGGATGCTCCTCCAACTGGGCGAAAAGCGTGTCGAGGACCTGCGCGTAACGGGCTTCGCCCGTGCGCTCGGCGATGCGGAACAAGGGGCGCCCGGGGCAGATGTGGTCGAGGTTGTATTTCTCTTTCCTATAGGTGATGACCGACGCATCGGGCCGCACGATCGAATCGTAGTAACGCAAGGCGTAGTCGTAGAAATCGGAACGTCCGTAGATGTCGCCGGCATCGATCATCGAGAGCAGTTCGAGCCCCGTGGTGTAGTTCCACTTGATTTTGCCGGGAGCGATGCCGTCCAGCGACGCGGGCGACGGATGCCGGGCGATCTCGCTTTCGACCATCCGCACAGCCAACGGCTTGCGCGAATCGATCAGCCCCCGATGCCCGATGCAAGCGGAGAACGACAAGGCGGAAAATGCGAAGAAAAGGATTCGTTTCATGTTATTTAGGGTCTTGGTTTTGCTTGAGGTTATGCGTTTTGAGGTACTCGGCGGGCGACATGCGGAACTGTTCGCGGAAGCAGCGGCTGAAGTAACCCGGATCGGAAAAACCGACCTTATAGGCGACCTCCGAAACGGAGAACTGCCCGGTGCGCAGGAGCAATTTGGCTTTGGTGATGCGGTACTCCTTCAACAATTCGACGGGCGACTTGCCGGTGAGACTCTTGAGCTTGTTGTACATGGTGGTTCGACCCAGCCCCAGATGCGAGGCGAGCTGGTCGATCGTCAGGTCGGAGTTCTCGATGTTCTTGCCCAGCCACGACATCACCTCCTTCATGAACTCCTCGTCGCGGTCGGTAACGACGACATCCTCGACGACCAGCTCGGCGACCTTGTTGCGGGCCGACTGCGTGGAGAACTTCTCGAACAAAGTACGCCGCTGCGTGAGGAGGTTGTCGATGCGCGCCAGCAGCAGCTCGATGCTGAAAGGCTTGGTGATATAGCCGTCGGCACCGAACTCCATCGCCTTGAGGCGGTCATCGGGCGAGTGCTTGGCCGTGAGCATGACGATCGGAATGTGGCTCATGGTGAAGTCGTGGCGAACCTTGTCGATCAATTCGATGCCGTCCATGCGGGGCATCATCAGGTCGGTAACGATGATGTCGGGCATGTCGCTGCGGATCTTCTCCAACGCCTCGACGCCGTCGTCGGCCTCGATGACATTGTAGGTGTCGATCAGGCTGTTGTAGATGAAGACCCGCAACTCGCGGTTGTCCTCGACCAAAAGGATCTTCTGCGCATCCTCGGGCGGATGGACGTCGGTGCGCCGCTGGCTGTCGACCGACGTGAAGTCGCTGACCATGTAGGCGGACTTACCGTCGCTGCCGGCGGCACCCGTGAAGTCGATCTGCTCCATGCCGAAATGGGCATTGCCCATGCGGAGTTTGACGGTGAAGACCGAACCCTCGCCGGGGGCGCTGGAGACCGAGATTTCGCCGTGGTGCAAAGCCACGATCTCGCGGCAGAGCGAGAGTCCGATGCCGGAACCCTTCATGTTGCTGTCGACGGCCCGCGAAGCCTGCACGAAGCGCTCGAAGATATGACCGATCTTGTCGCGCGGGATGCCGATGCCGGTGTCGCGGACGATCAGGGCGACGCTCTCCTCGGCCTCGCGCACGGAGAGGATGACCTCGATCTTGCCTCCCGAAGGCGTGAATTTCAAGGCATTGGAAAGGAGGTTGTAGATGACGCTCTCGATCCGCTCGGGATCGACCCACACGAGGATCGAACGCCGCGAAACGGTGAACAGCAGTTCGATACCCCGCTCGGAAGCCATTTCGCGGAAGTCGTCGAGCGCATCCTCGACGACGGGCACCAGATCGACGCGCGAGATCTTGAGCTCCATCTTCTCCTTGACGATCTTGCGGAAATCCAACAACTGATTGATGAGCGTGAGCATACGTTTGGCGTTGCGATGTGCGAGCGTGAGGCTGTTTTCGGCGCGCGCGGAGAGCTGGTCATGCCGTTGCACGTCCTCGATGCCGCCCAGAATCAAAGTGAGAGGCGTGCGCAGCTCGTGCGAAATGTCGGTGAAGAACCGCAGCTTGAGGTCGGTCATGTCCTGCTCGACGCTGGCGGCGCGGCGCATGCGCACGACGGAACTCGCAGCCCGGAAAACGACGGCGGCGACGATCAAGGCCGACAAGACATAAAGCATTTTGGCCCACCACGATAGCCACGGGGGGGGGAGAATTTCGATGCCGATCCGGATGCCGTCGTCCTGCGTTTCGGCATGGCCTGCGAAAGCCTTGACATGAAGCATGTAGCTGCCGGCCGGCACGTTGGAATAGGAGGCGCGGTTGATCGCACCCGAAACATTCCAGTCGCGGTCGTAACCCTCCAGCTTGTACATATAATGTACGGCGTGCCGCACGGCGTGGTTGAGCGCGGCGAACTCGATGCGGAAGTTGGCATAATCGTGTGGCAGGACGATCTTCCGGGCTTCGGGAAGCGCCACGTCGAGCATGGAGCCCCGATCCGCCGCGACGGGTCGGTTGCGCACGTCGAGCCCCGTGAAACGCAGGTTGTAGTCGATTTCCGACGAACGGATACGGCTGGGGGCGAAACGATAGATATGGCGTCCGCCGCCGAAAAGAACGTTGCCGTCGGGTGCGGTCAAAGCGGTGGCCTCGCTCAGAATGGCATTGCGCATGCCATCGTAGAGGTTGTAGGTTGCGAACGTTTCGCCGACAGGATCGAAACGCGAGACGGCATTGTGGGTGGAAACCCACAAGTCGCCCCGATGATCCTCCGTAACGGCCATGCAGATATTGCTCGGCAGACCGTCCGCGAGGTCGTAACACCGGAATCGCGGCAGGCCGTCGGCATCGTACCCCTCGATGAGGTTCAGACCGCCGCCGTAGGTCGCCAGCCAGATGCGGGCGGACGAATCCTTGAAGATATGGATGATGTCGTTGTTGCCCAGCGAAGCGGTATCGCCCGGAACCTTCTGCACGAGGCGGAAGCGCATCTGCTTGTAACTTGTGCGGGGATCGAAGATCAGCAGCCCGTCGACCGTAGCGGCGAACATCCGGTCCGGACGATCGAACAACAACCAGCGTACGCGTCCCGCCTCGTCCGAGGGATAGTGTTTCAGCTGGTTGCCGGCATGGATGAACCGATCGCCGGCAGGATCGTCCAGCACGTCGATGCCGCCGCCGTAGGTAGCCACCCAGATTCGTCCCCGGTCGTCCTCCTCGATCGAATAGACCTGATCGTCGTTGAGCGAATAGAGGTCGGAAGGACGATGCACGAAGTGTTTCACGGCGAAGCCGTCGCCGCGTGGTGCGAGCCGATAGAGGCCTTCGCCTTTGGTGCCGACCCAGATGTTGCCGGCGCGGTCCTCCCGAAGGGTGTAGATCATGCCGGGATTCTTCAACGGCAGACGATAGAGCGGTCTGTTGCCGGCACCGAATGCGATCAGCTCGCCGTCGCGCGTGCCGACCCACATGCGGCCCCGACTGTCGCACATCAAAGCCCGCACCTCGCCCGAGAGAGAGTTCTCGCCGGGAGCATCGAGCGTGAAGACCTCGGCGGGCTGCTCCAGCAAGACGGCCTTGCGCAACCCTCGCTCATAATAAGTCGACAACCACAAGACATCGTCCTGCACGTCGAAACGCACCACGCAGTTGGTCATCTGGCAATCCGCCCGATCGGGATCGTTGTAGAACGGCTCGATGCGGTCGTTCTCCCGGTCGTAGAACCCGAATCCGTACTTGTTCATCTTGACCCACAGACGTCCCCGGCCCTCGGCGATACGCGTTACCGTATCGAGGTTGTAGGAGACGGTATAGGGTTTCTGCTCGAAATGCTTGCAATCGTCGGTCGCGGGGTTGTAACGCGTGATACCGGCTTCGGGAGTGGTGATCCACACGAGGCCGTGCGAATCGGGCATCAGACTGCGGATCCGGCCCGAGCGGGCACCCCGCGGCGAGAGGCGGACCAACGCGTCGCCAGCAACCCGGAACAGGCCGCCCGAACGATCGCCCGCATAGATCTCGTGCCGCACGGAGTCGGCGGCGATGGCCGTGAGGCCGTTCCGCCCGCCCGTCAGCAACGCGACGTCGGATCCCTTTTTGGAAGCGCGCACGATACCCTGCGGAGTGGCGCAATAGACCGCGGCGGAATCGGCGACGAAATCGAAAGCCTGAGCCGGCAGCTCGCAGACGGTACGCACGGTTTTTCGCCCGTCGGCCGCCACCCGGTTGAGCTGGCCGTCGGTCGCGGCGATCCACGCGGTGCCGCCGTCGTCGACGAACATGGCCGAAACATCGCCGCCCAACACGGGAGCGTCCAGCAACGCATCGACCTCGACCGGAGAACGATCGGCCCGGTCGACGAAACGTACGACGCCCAGTCCGGCGATCGCAACCCACGTCCCGCCGTCGGCATCGTGCAGGCAGTGGGTCATGCGGTAGTGCTTCGGATCGAAGCCCTCGATCAAGGCTGCGACATCCTCGAACTGCTCGGTGAAACGGTTGAAACGATAGATATGCAGGTTGTAGGTCGTGAACCAGAGGTGGCCGTTGGAGTCCTCGCTCACGGAGACGAAGCGGTGGTGCGACAAGGGCGAAAAATCGCCCGGCACGGCGTTGAAATTCCGGAACGTGTAGCCGTCGAAGCGGCTCACGCCGTACCACGTGCAGACCCAGACGAATCCCCGCGAATCGGTATAGATGTCGGCGATGCGATCGTGCGTGAGTCCGTCGATCGTGGAGTAATACTGGAAAATACACTGCGGCGGCTCGGCAGCGTCGACATGCGTCGCGCCGCAGCAGGCCAGCAGGAATATCAACAAAAACCGTTTCATCGTTTTCTGCATTAACGGAACTCCTCTCCGAGGTCGAAAATACGATTAAGCCGAGAGCAAAAAAACGAATCGATTCGATTTTTTGCCGAGACGACGTATCTTCGGCGAAGTCAAAGATACGATTAAGTGAGCGCAAAAACAAGTCCGCCCGTACCGGCCGAACGGAAGTTTCGTCGGTCGCACCGGAGATACGCTTCTTATCGCAAAGCGGCGCACGCTTCGAACGTATCGAGCACCCGCGAAGCCTCTTTGGCCGAGAGCTGTCGGGACCACTTCACGCGCTCCGAAGCCGCAGCGCCGGGGCCCCGGGAATCGAACTCGCCGTAGCGAGCCGTCTTATGAGCGCGGGGCTTGTTCCAGTCGTGCCACCCGGCCGGCCGGATATGCTCGCCGAGCGTGCAGCCGAAGAAATAGGTCTGCGCGTAATCGCGCCACGGACGCCCGAGGTAGCAAGCCTCGACCCCGTCGTCGGCCGTCAGGAGGCAATTTATGAAAATGAAGCCCGCAGGTTGTCCCTCACAGGTCGAAGCGGCCGTGATGTAGGAGTCGGCTTTGGAGCGGATTTCGCAGTCGCGGAACAGCGCGGCAGCGGCCCCGAAAATGAAGTCGGTGGTACCCTCGACATAACATTTCTCGAAGAAGCAGACCGAATTTTCCGGAACTTTGCGCCCGTCGCAGTTGCCGCGGCCATGCAGGTAGAGCGTATCCTGATCGCCCAAGAAGCGGCAGCCGAAGAAATGCAGATCGGTGCCCAGACACTGCACGGCGACGGCCTGCCCTACCCGACCGGCCGTATTCTCGAACGTAAGATCGCGGATCTGCCAATGGTCGCCGCCGAAGTAGACGGTCGACGAACCGGAAGTGCCGGTCGGATGACCCGTAGCCCCGATTTTCGAAGCGTAGTCGCCCCACGAGATCACGACCTCGCCGCGCCCCTCCAGCACGACGTTGCGCTTGGTGGCGGGAATGGCGACCTTTTCGCGATAGAGACCCTCGCAGATCGCGATTCGGGTCGTCGCACCGCAATAATCGGGAATGGCGGCGATCGCTTCGCCGACGGTGAAGAAGTCGCCCGAACCGTCTTTCGCGACGATGAAATCGTAATCGCGGAAATGTCGTCCCAGCTCCGGAATCTGCTCCCGAAGCCGCTCGCCGACCATGCGGGCCACGACGTGGGCGCCGCGCACGTTAAGATGCGTATCGTCCTGCCGGCCGTCGGGATAGAGCGGGCAGACGCCCGGTGCCACCCACATGAAGCAGGCTTTCGAGGTTTCGTCGCCCAGCGCAGCCACCCACTCGCGGGTCAGGGGCTCCATGTCGATCAGCGGCACCTGCTCCTCGGCCGCCACGCGGCGCACGGCGGCAGGATATTCGCCGTGGGTGTCGGTCAGGACCCCGTCGACGAAGTTGCGACGGACGATCGGGGTCAGCAGCACGGGCCGAGCACCTTTCGCACGCGCCTCTCGGACGTAGCGTCGCAGATTCTCGGCATATCGCTCCGGAGCGGAATAGCGAGTGGAATCGTTGATTTTCTGGTCGTTATGGCCGAACTGGATGAAAACGTAGTCGCCCGACCGCAGGCCGTCGCAGACGCGGTCCCAACGTCCCTCGTCGCGGAACGACTTGGTAGAACGGCCGTTGACGGCGTGATTCTCGATAACGACCGTCTCGTCGAACAGAGGTTGGAACATGTGGCCCCAGCCCCGTTCGGGATTCTGCTTGTCGAGTTTCTTCGTCGCGCAGGTCGAATCGCCGATCAGGTAGACACGCAACGAATCGGCCGCCCGGACTCCCGACGCCATACACAGCAGGCCGACAGACAAAAGAATATTTCTGAATTTCATGATTGTTCGCTTGTTAAGTTTATACGACGAGTGAGGGCATGCCCTCACTCGTTTTTCGATATGTCGTCGCCGGAGTTCGGCAGCGCGATCGCGGCGCATCGGCACAGTTCTTCGACCTCGGGCCTTCGAACCTTCCGATCCTCGAGCCGGCCTCCGGCCGCGGCTCTTTTCAGCCTCCAGTCAGCCCCCAGTCAGCCCCCAGTCAGCCCCCCCTTCAGCCCCTTCCGGCCCTTTTCCGGCCCCGGGGATTATTCGATCGTTACGGCAGAGGCCGCAGCGGCCGAAAGGCTGGCATTGGCAGAGGCGATCTCTTTCGAGGAGATGCGGATGTCGCGGTTGCGACTGCCCGTAACCACCAGCGCAGGCTTCATGTCGGCAGGACATCCGAAGTTCTCGGCGCGGAAATTCTTCACGTTGTTGAGAATCAGCGCCGCTCCCTGCTCGGGTACGACCGTTACGTCGCGCAGCACCACGTCCGTCGACTCGCAGATCTGCGCACCCGTCCGGGCATAGATCCGGGCATTCTCGACCTCCACGCGTTCGACGTTCATCTCGGGCAGGCCGTTGAAATACATGGCCCGATTGGCACCGCGGCACCAGACGTTGCGGATGCGGATGTCGCGGAACGCCGGCGTCGTCTCATCGACAGGCTTCAAGGCCATATCGGTCGGCTCGCCGCCCTCTTCGGCCGCCTCGGATGCCGACTTGCCTCCGTAGAAGAGGTCGAACAGCAGGGCGTCCTGCAGGATGTTGTTCATCGTGATACCTTCGATATGGATATTTTCCACTACGCCGCCGCGGCCGCGCGTCGACTTGAAGCGCAGACCCACGTCGGTGCCCGAGAAGGTGCAATCGGTAACGCAGACGTTCTTCACGCCGCCCGACATCTCGCTGCCCACGACGAAACCGCCATGACCGTGGAAAACGACGCAGTTGTCGACGACGATATTCTCGCACGGAATGCCGCGGTCGCGACCCGCCTTGTCCTTGCCGCTCTTGATGCAGATGCCGTCGTCGCCCACATCGAAACGCGAATCGGTCAGTATCACGTTCTTGCACGATTCGATGTCGATGCCGTCGCCGTTCTGCGCATAATCAGGACAGCGGACGGTGATGTCATGAACGGTGAGGTTGGTACACATGGCCGGATGGATATTCCAACAGGGCGAGTTCTGGAACGTTACGCCCTCGAGCAACACGTTTTCGCAGTGGTGTATGGCAACCAGCACCGGGCGCAGGAAATCCTTCATCTTCTCGAAATCCTCGCGGCTCCGGGCCCATGTCGAGACGTTCTGGTCGGAGCCCGACGTCGCGCCGAAGCGGTAACTCTCGGAGGGATACCACGTCTGTCCGTCGTCGGAGAGGATGCCGCCGCTCTTGACTTTGGCGCTCCACTGCCCGGCGGTCAGTTTGCCCCTCTTGACCGCACGCCACGCATCGCCGTTGCCGTCGATGATGCCGAAGCCGGTGATGGCGACATTCTTGGCGTTCATGGCCGAAATCGGAGACTGGCACCGCCACGTATTGAGACCCTCGAAAGTGATCTCCACGAGGGGATAGAGCGACTTGTCGTCGCTGAAGACGATCATGGCGTTCTGCGCCAGATGCAGTTCGATGTTGTCCTTCAGGACGATCGGACCCGTATACCAGACCCCCTCGGGCACGACGACGCGACCGCCGCCCTGCTGCGAAAGCGCCTCGATCGCAGCGGCGAAAGCCGCGGTGGCGAGCGTATGGCCGTCGCCCACGCCGCCGAAGTCGGCGACGCTCGCCGAGCGTGCGGGAATGGCAGGCCGCGCGACCTGCGGCATTTCGAACGGAAGCGCCGCACCGGAAGACTCCGCCCGGCTCTGGCAGGCGACGAGCGATGCCGCAGCGGCCAGCGACATCAGGAAGTGTTTCGGATTCATAAAGGTATAGATAAAGTTCATAGGTTTAGCACTATGACAAAAGTACGGAAAGAAGCCGCCGCACGATAGGATTTTTTGACGCAAAACAAGGACTTTTCGCCGTAGAATCCCGTTCCGACCCGCTTCGCCCGCCCTCAGGGCCGCCGGGCAAGGTCCGCTACCGCAATCGCTCCGCACGCACCTCCGGATAGGGAACGTTACCGGGAAGTCCCGATGCGGGGGAAGTATAGCAGGCTTCGAAAGCCTGCAGATCGTCCTCCGCACCGGCCCACCCGACGAACCCGCTTTTGCGCCAGCCCATGACGAACCAGTAGTCGATCCGGCCGTCGAGGGGATGCAGCTGGCACAGATAACTCTTCGCGTCGTCGATCTGCGAAAGGACCTGCCGGGCCGGAAGCCATACGGCCAGCCCGACCGTCTCGCGCTCCCACTTCAAGGTATCGTTTTCGGGGAAGTCGCAACCGACGGTCTCCAGCAGATAACGATCGTCGTCGCGGACGATACGCACCCGGTTGTCGGCGATCTTCATGATACCGGTCGTGAACTCCAGCCCGTCGACGCCCTCGCCCTCGATGAAATTCTCCGCCTTGACGACCGAACCGCCGCCGTAGAGGATGTAGCGCGACGTCATGTCGATCTCGCGGCCGCCGTACTTCCACCCTTCGACCCGCATGTCGACCACCGTGCGCAGGGGACCGCGGGCACGGATCGTCGCTTCGCGGCGCCGCATGTCGGAGATATGCTCCATGCGACGCTTGGCGGCATTCCAGCCCTTAAGCGCCCCGACGGAGATCGATCCGAAGACCCGCAGGTTGTCGTGTCCGTACCCGGCCGCGAGCTGCTCGTCGGAGGGGTACCACATCGTCTCGCGAAGCTCCAGCCGCAGCTGCTTCTTGCCGTAGGTGTCGATGCTCTGTTTCTTGTCGAAATAGATGCGGTAGGCGGCGTACTCCGACTCGAAAGCGGGGCCGTGATGATGCAGCTTATGATACATGTCGTCCTTCTCCGAGGAGAGCTGCGACTTCTCGGCGAGCGTCTTGTCGGGATTCTTCCACCACATCCGGGCATCGACCAGCGGCCGGTAATCGTGGGACACAGGCTGCGTCGAATAGTCGACCCGCACGCAGGCGGCCCGGTCAGCGCCGAACGTTACGGGAAAGACCAGTTCGTCGAAGAGACCGTCGCCGTCCAGATCGTCCAACTGCGAGGGCAGCTCCGCGATCTTACGGCAACCGCTCCGGCGATCGGCGTCGAGGGATTCGAGCAGGTAGACCGTCGCACCCTGCACGTCGGCCGGCACGTCGCGCACGACAGCCCACGTCGGGCCCGCGGCGGCAGCCGTGAGACGATAGTACGCCTCAGTGATCTTGGCTTTCGTTTTCGGAGTTCGGGCATCCGCCTCATCGAACGCAACAAGTGCGGCGAACAACAAAAGAAGGTGTTTCATATCATTTCAGGTTTTCGATCATGCGTTCCAGCTCTTCCCGCGAACGGATCGCCCCGGCAGGCAATCCTGCGACGAAACTCTGCAGCGCCTCCTCGGGCTGCAACACGACCCGGGATTCGTCGGCCTGCGAGAGGTCGAGGTCCAAGACCTCGGCGAAAAACTCGTAGACCGCGCGCCGCTTGTCGGGACCGTAGTCGTGGCGCTGGTCGGGCAAATGGACATTGCGCACCCGCTCTCCCGCCCCGTAGAACTCCCAGATGCGCCGCAGGAACGGATATTCCAGTTCGGGATAGGAGGCCGTCCAGTCGCCGCCGTCGCTCACCGTCAGCACGGGCCGCGGAGCCATCGCCGCCGCCAGCAACTCGGGCGTGCAGCTTCCGCCGCCGACTAACGTTACGGGGCGTCCGCTCTCGCACGGGCAACCGCCGTCGAAATGCGAAACGAGGTGTACTACGGGTGCCAAAGCGGCGAAACGATCGTCGACCAACGCCAAGAGCAAGGCATGCGTCGCGCCGCCCGAGCCGCCGGTAGCTGCCATCCGCGAAGTATCGATGTCGCGCCGCGAGGCGACGATCCAGTCGGTAACGGCTTTCGACCACAGCACCTGCAGCTGCATGGCATAGGACGTCGTATGGGACTCGTGACCGATCTGCCGCTCCGAGTCGCCCCACCCGAGGATATCCATATCGACGGCCACGGCTCCCATGCGGGCGAAAGAGGCCATGCGCAGCTGCTGGTCGGGCCGGCAGCGACCGCCCTCCCAATGGCCTGCGGGCGAGACGATCAGCGGATGCTTCCCGCGGTTGGTCGGAGCGTAGATCGTACCGCAAACGTACAGCCCCGGTAATGTTTCGAGTGCATAGTTCTGCGTCGTGTAACCGTCATGCTTCGTCCGGCGCCCCAGTTGCACGTCGGGATCGGCGACCAACCCTCGCACGAACCGATCGAGCGCCAACGCTTCTTTCGCTCCGTCGAGCAGCATGCTGCGGCGGCGTTCCCAACTTTCGAGGTCGGCATACTGCGCCGAAAGCCACGCCAACAGTTTTTCGCCTTCGGCCGGAGTACGACGATAATATTCATAAGGCTGCACCGTAATCTTGTCGCTGCCGCTCCAGACCAGATCGAGCGGAGAGAGCAGGTTGTCGAGGGTCTCCCTCAGCGAATAGGACCGCCAGCGGGAGTCGGCATAAGCGACGCGCACGGTGTCGGGCGAAAATCTTTTGCAACGGATCCGCACGCCGAAATGCGTTTCGACCCGCTCCAGCATCTCGGACAGCGGACGATCGCCGATCCGGGGAAAGGAGGAAAGCTCGGCCGCCGGCCGGTTCTGCCCGGCAGCAACCGCACACAGGCAAAGTGCGACAAGGGAAAGGATTTTACGAAATATCGGGTTCATCCGTCGGTCGGTTTCAGTAGGACAAATATAGAAATTTTAACGGCATTTCTTGTTCGTTTGTCAAAAAGATTCTATATTTGCACACCTTTTCACGCGCCGCGGCGCGACGAGAGTGTCCGGAGAGATGGGTGAGTGGCTGAAACCACCGGTTTGCTAAACCGACGTACGGAGTAATCCGTACCACGAGTTCGAATCTCGTTCTCTCCGCCAAGACCCGAAGCCGTTTCGGGGACAAGCAAAGACAAATCCCGCAAAATCAAGGTTTTGCGGGATTTTTGTTTCTATTTCCACGTCATCCAAAAGACACGAAAAAGCCCCGTTCGGACAAAGTCGCGTTACTAAAACCGTTACTAAAAGCCGGTCGACCGTTTTAGTAACGATTCAGTAACGATTTACGACACAAGTCGCTGATTTGTCGTCTGTTGTCATGAAAACGTCTGCTCGAAAACCGAGTATTAACCGTTCCTTTGCCGACGGCGATTCGTTAGAAAATCGCCCGGCGAGAACAAAAACAAGAGGTATTATGAGCAAGAGCACATTCACGATTCTTTTCTATGCCCGGAAGAATCAGGTAAACAGAATGGGCAAGGCGGGCATTATGATTCGTATTACGGTCAACAGCGAATCCGTACAATTCAGCTCGAAGCTGGACATCGAACCGGAGCTGTGGGATGCGACGAATCAAAAGATGCTCGGCGCGACGAAAGCAGCCCGCGAATTCAACACGCTGCTGGACGAGATACGGACGAGTCTGCGCAACCACTATCGGGAAATCGAGAAATATGAGGTCTATGTAACGGCAGAGAAAGTACGCAACGCCTTTTTAGGGATTACTGTTCGTCAACAGACCCTATTGGGAACGTTTCGCAAACACAACGAAGATGTGCAGAAGCTGGTGGGCATCAGCAAGAGTGCGGCGACCTATGCCAAGTATGACCGTTGCCTGCGAAGATTGGAAGAGTTCATTCAAGCGAAGTATCGGGTCAAGGATGTTGCGCTGAAAGAAGTGTCGCACTCCTTTATCGTGAGCTTCGAACAATATCTGCGGACGGAAAAACAATGCTGTCAAAACACGACAGCCAAGTTCATGCAGACGCTTCGCATGATTATTATTCTGGCGAAGAACAACGGATGGATTCTTGCCGATCCGTTCCTCAACTATAAAATCCGGCTGAAACGGGTCGACCGAGGCTATCTGACCGAAGAAGAATTGCGCCGCATCCTGCAAAAGAAGATGCCATGCACGCGATTGGAGCAAGTGCGCGACGTATTTATCTTCTCGTGTTTTACGGGTTTAGCCTATATCGATGTGCGGGAACTGACCGCAGACAACATCCGCACCTCGTTCGACGGAAAGCTGTGGATCATGACCCATCGCCACAAGACGCAGACGTCGGTAAATGTCCCGCTGCTGAAAGTCCCCCAGATGCTGTTGAAGAAGTACGAAGGAACACTGCCCGACGGACGGTTGCTGCCGGTGCTGAGCAATCAAAAACTCAACTCCTATCTGAAAGAGATTGCAGACCTGTGTGGCATCGAGAAAAACATTACCTTCCACCTTGCGAGACACACCTTTGCGACGACGATGACGCTGGCCAAAGGAGTACCGATCGAAACGGTATCGAAGATGTTAGGGCACACGAATATCGTTACGACCCAAATTTATGCCCGCATTACCAACGACAAGATCGGCCGAGACATGCAAGCGTTGGCGGGGCAATTAGACGAAATCGAGAAAATAGCAATGGAAGCATAGAACCCGAAAAACGTGAAATGATGAACCGAGGAAAGATTACGATAACGCCTGACCGCATTGCGGTTACACTGTCTACGGACGGAACGGTGCGGATGACCGTCGAAGAAATAGCGACGATATTCCAAGCGACGGTGGCGAGCGTCGAAAGACGAATTGCAAAACTACTTGCCGAGGGAGAATTGGACGAACGCGAAGTGCGAACGGAAGAAGTAAAGATACATGGAGGGCGTCAATACATTGCGGAATACTACAACCTCGATATGGCGATTGCACTCTCCTATCGGATCGACACATCTGCAAGCAAAGCGTTCCGAAAGTGGGTCGGAGAACGAGTGATTCGGTCGCTGAAAAGAGAGGCGGCACCACCCTTAATTCTGAGAATCGCCCAAGCGACAGACAGAATAAACTGAACGATCCAGAACTGGCGGAAGAATCGGATATTCTTCCGCCGGTTTTTATGAATAAAGCTCAAATACGGTGCGATTTTGGTGCGAAATGAAGAAAAGTGAGCTTTATTTACATATATTTGTGAGCTATAAACCCGGAAGCATAAAAACACAACACCTGCATGCGATTTATGGAATATCGGCAAAAAGCCTCTCATCCATCTGTAATCGTTCCGGACAATCGAATACAAGAAAGCAATGTGCTACTCTACGAACAGAATAATATCGCGGCATTCAAACGGATATTCATCGAACAATTCGAATTCGCGGTAGAGACGTACTTCTGATAATCGAAACGAACATAACGACGGCGGAAGAATTAGATGTTCTTCCGCCGTTTTTTTTGTGCCATGCGAAAAAACATTCCATAGTCATTACCTACTATGGAAAATGCTGTTTTGTGAAACGTCATTTTTGCTGCCGAAACCACAAAACGGCAGCTATGGAAATCATCACATTCGACCACGAAGTATACAAGGATTTGAGCGACAAAATCGAACGGATCGCCGATTATGTCTTGAAGAAAGAGGAACGACCGCAACACGCTCCGGAAATCTGGCTCACGAGCGAGGAGCTGGCCGACCTGCTGAAAATAAGCACCCGAACCCTGCAACGCATGCGCAAGGAGCGGGTCATCCCCTACTCGATGATGCGCAGCAAATGCCTCTATCGCCTCTCCGACGTGGAGGAGTGCATCGCCCGCCGCATCGTTACCTGCGCCCCGCAGACGCTGGCGGAGTTTCGCAAGAACTATTTTCTTACCCACGAATCGTTCGACCAATGATTCTTGAAAGGGAAACTTTCGAGCGCTGCATGCGGGAAATCATCGACCGGCTCGACCGCCAAGAGCAGCTGTTGCTCTCGCTCAAAGGCGCGGAAGTCAGAGAGGTGATGTATGTGAACGGCGAGCGGCTGCTGGACAATCAGGACTTGTGTCAGCTCTTGCAGACGAGCAAGCAGTCGTTGCAGCGTTACCGCAGTTCGGGTTTGCTGCGCTATCGGAAGCTGCGGCACAAAACCTACTACACGGAATCGGACGTGCAGGAGTTTCTGAAAAACCATTTGAAAGAGTTCGCCGCAGGTCGCAAGGCTTCCATCCCGAAGCCCTGACAACGCCACAAACTATCATTTCGACGCCACAAGCCGTCATGCAATACCGGAACGATACCCGCACCGGCGACGGCCGCTATCTTCGTGAGGTATAACACGTATACTTATAAATCGATAACGTATGGAACAGAAAAAGAAAGAACAGGATGTCCTGATCGTCCAAGATGAAAAGACGGGCGAAATCGGCGTGGTAGCCGGTCTGAAAAGCGACGGCACGCCGAACCTGAAACCCGCCAAAGCGGAACACGCGCAGGACTTCCTGCGTTTCGACCGGCACGGCGACGTACTGGACAACTTCTTCGCCAACTTCTTCCGGCAATGCAAGGAGCCGAACCGATTCGGGTTCTACCGTGTGGCGGTCGAAGGCATGGCCAAGGTCGTCGAAGTAATGAAAGAGCTGCTCAAAGACCCCGTGGGGTTTCGGGAGGTGCTTGCCACGCACAGGGTCGATACGACGAAGTACGAGCAGGCGGCCGCACAACAAGTGCAGGAACAGCAGACCGAACCCGAAAAGCAGGCGGAGCGCCCAAACGAGGGTTACAAGGGCATCGACGAAATGCGCATCGACAGCGAAGAGTTCGAGCGACGCTGGGGTTTGAAAATCGACGAACTGCGCCAATCGGGCGACTGGGAACGGATGCTCAGCCACGGCAAATCGCGTCTGACGACCTGCTACCCCGAAATCGGGGACGTGCGCTTTCCGGTCGAGGCCCGGCTGTCGCTGCGGGAGAATCCCGACGGAACGGTTTCACTCGTGCCGCACCCACTGCGAAAAGAACCCGACCTAAAAGCCTACAAGAATATCGAGTTCACGGACGAAGATCGGGACAATCTGAAAAAGACGGCCAATCTGGGCCGTGTGGCCGAAGTCCTCGACAAGCAGACCGGAGAACTCGTACCCTCTTATATCAGCATCGACCGTCAGACGAACGAAACGATCGCCATACCCGTCGATGCGATCCGCATCCCCGACGAGGTGAAAGGCGTCAAGCTCGACAAGGAGCAGCAGGCGGCACTGGCCGCCGGCAAGGGTGTCTATTTGGAGGGCATGACCTCCAAGAGCGGCAAGAAGTTCAATGCTACGATTCAAATCAATGCCGACAAACGGGGATTGGATTTCCACTTCGGAGGCAGACGACAAGCGCAACATCAAGAACAGAAGAATGGGCAGACACAGGACGACGGCCGCAAGGTTTACATCGGTAAGACGCTGCTCGGACTGCCGATTCTCGACGAGATGCGGCAAGGCTGGGCACAGAGCAAGTGGGTGCTGATGGAGGGTCTTACCGACAAGAAAGGCCGCACGTTCGACGCCTACGTCCGTCCGAATCACGAGAAAGGCAAGTACGACTTCCGCCGGACGGTTGCCGACCCGTCGCAGATTCATGAAATAAAACCCACGCACGCCTCCCGAACGCAGGTGGCGGTCAACTCGGAGGGCAAGACGCACGAGGCGACCAAGTACACGGGCGAACCGCTGAAAAAGGGACAGACCGCACCTGCCGATACGAAACAGCAGGAACGGCAGCAGCAAGGCGAGAACCGTCGTCAGGATACCCGCAAACGATCGGGATTGAAAATGTAATTCCGACCATCTATCAAAATCGGGACCTTCAGTCCCACAACCACTAAATCCACAGTAAATAAATCCATTCAGTATGAAAACTATCCTTGCAGAAAAGCCGAGCGTGGCGCGGGAAATCGCCCGCATCGTGAAAGCTACCCGCCGCGAATCGGGGTACTACACGGGCGGCGACTACAACGTAACATGGGCTTTCGGCCATCTGGTGCAGCCCGCCCTGCCGGACGGCTACGGCATCAAGGGATTCCACCGCGACAACCTGCCGATCATCCCGCCGGTCTTCAAGCTCGTGCCGCGGCAAGTCAAGACCGACAAAGGCTACAAGCCGGACAGCGACGTGGCGGCGCAGATCAAGATTATTGCGCGGTTGTTCCGCGAGAGCGAACGCATCATCGTCGCGACGGATGCGGGACGCGAAGGCGAACTGATCTTCCGATACCTGTACGAGTATATCGGCTGCGCCACGCCGTTCGACCGTCTTTGGATCAGCTCGCTTACGGACAAGGCCATCCGCGAGGGGCTGGCACGTATCGAGAGTGGCGACAAGTACGACAACCTCTACTATGCGGCCAAAGCCCGCAGCGAGGCCGACTGGCTGGTGGGTATCAACGCCACGCAAGCTATCACGGTAGCCGCCGGACGCGGCACGTATTCGCTCGGCCGCGTGCAGACGCCTACGCTGGCGATGGTCTGCGACCGCTATCGCGCCAATCGGGACTTCAAGCCCGAAACCATTTGGCAGACACACTTCGCCGTCAAGGGCGACAACGACGTTGTGCTGAAATTTTCGTCCGTCGAGAAGTGGAAAGAGAAAGCCCCTGCCGAAGCAGCCAGCGAAGCCTTACGCCGAGAGGGCACGGCAACCGTCATGCGCGTGGAGCGCAAGGAAGTCGTACAGGAGCCGCCTCTGCTCTACGACCTGACGACACTCCAAAAGGAGGCCAACATCAAGCACGGATTTTCGGCCGAAAAGACCCTCTCCATCGTCCAAAAGCTCTACGAGAACAAGCTGACGACCTATCCCCGCACAGGCAGCCGCTACATTCCCGAAGATGTCTTCGCGGAGATACCGGCCCTGCTTCGCACGCTGAAAGACAACCTGACGTGGAGCGACCGCCTTGCAGTGGAGATCCAACCTACGCGCCGCAGCGTGGACGACGGCAAAGTTACCGACCACCACGCGCTGCTGATTACGGGCGTTAAGCCGAAGATGCTTTCCGCCGACGAGCAGACGATTTACGATATGATCGTCGGACGCATGATAGAATCTTTCGCTATGCCGTGCATCAAAGACAGCACGACGGTAACGGCCGTATGCGATGGTGTGGAATACGTGCTGAAAGGGGCGATCGTCCAGCAGGCAGGCTGGTGCGACGTCTACGGCGCAGAAGCCGATGACCCGACGATTCCGGCGTGGACGGAGGGCACGACGCTGACGCTGGCCTCCTCGTCGCTGACCGAGGGCAAGACCAAACCGCAACCGCTGCACACCGAAGCGACGCTTTTGGCGGCGATGGAGACGGCCGGGCGCGAAATCGAGGATGACGAGAAGCGGCAAGCTCTCAAAGCATGCGGTATCGGCACGCCGGCCACCCGTGCGGCGATTATCGAGACGCTTTTTGCGAGGGAGTATATGGTACGACAGAAAAAGTCGCTCGTGCCGACCGAAAAGGGGTTGGCACTCTACTCAGTCGTCCGAAACATGCGTATCGCCAACGTAGAGCTGACGGGCGACTGGGAGGCTGCGCTGGCCAAGATCGAACGCGGCGAGATGCGGGCCGAAACGTTCCGTGAGGCCATCGAGATCTACACCAAGCAGATTACCTCGGAGCTGCTCGCCTCGGACAAGCTCTTTGCGCACAAGGAATCGGGCTGCACCTGCCCCAAGTGCAAGACGGGACGGATGCAGTTCTACGGTAAGGTCGTGCGCTGCGACAACGCCGCGTGCGGACTGCCCGTGTTCCGCATCAAGGCGGGAAAGACGCTCTCCGACGCGGAGATGACCGAACTGCTCGCAAAGGGACGCACCGGAGTGATTCGGGGCTTCAACAGCAAGCAGGGCCGCGCGTTCAGTGCCGCGCTCGCATTCGACGAGAACTTCGACACCGTATTCGTCTTCCCGGAAAAGAAAAACGACCGTAAAACCGCCGAGCGAAAGAAATAATGCGTAACTTCGCCACTGAGTTCACGGTCATAGGTCGTTGCGACTACTCGATAGCCGATACCGATTTATCTACTGTGGATTTAGTGGTGGCACTCGACGGGGACGTCGGGTGCCTTTTTCTTTCGCACCGATATTACAATCACTAAATCCACAAGAATATGAATCAAAACAACAAACCCGTCGAACTCTCCTACTACGGGCTGTATCTCTTATCCTATCTTCGGGAGCATCATCCCGACAAGGCGCACGATGCGGCATTCGTCGCCGAGCGGGCCAACCATGCCGCCGAAACGTTCGAGCAGGCCCGCCGCGAAGGACATCTTCCGGAGAGCGCACAGGAGCTGGCGATGAACGCCCTATTGGAAGGTCTTCACTTCTCCAAACACGACACCCTCGTCGAGGTGCTGTGGAACGAGTTCGCGGACGAGGTACCGCAAAGCGACGCTCCGACCGTCGCCCTCACCCTGCAACCCTACATGGAGGGTATTTTCGCCCTCTATCCGCTTTCGGACGACTTCGCCTACCCGCCCGAATACGAACAGCTCTGCACGGAGCTGACGGGTGCCGTAGCCATTCATTTCGAGGAAAATGGCATTTAACCGCAAAGCCAAGCTGCGGGACAACATCGAGGCGATACGCACGGTGTTCGAGTTGGACGAGGCAGGACGGGCGGCCACTCCCGAAGAACGGGAACGGCTCGCCCGCTACTGCGGCTTCGGCGGGTTGAAATGTATTCTCAACCCGGCAAGCAGTCTGACAGACGCCGTGCAGTGGGCGAAATCCGACCTCGAACTGTTCCCGCTGACGGTAGAACTGCACAAGCTGATCCGTAAGAACAGCACTTCGGAGATGCAGTACAAACAATATGTCGACAGTCTGAAAAGCTCCGTGCTGACAGCATTCTACACCCCGGCAGCCATTACGAAGGCATTGGCGGACGTACTGCACGACTATGGCGTGAAGCCGCACCGCCTGCTGGAACCCTCGGCCGGACACGGTGCATTCGTCGAGACATTCGCACGACACAATCCCGATGCGGAGGTGATGGCTTTCGAGAAAGACCTGCTGACGGGTAAAATCCTTGCGCACCTCCACCCCGACAAGCGTGTGCGGGCGGAAGGTTTCGAGCGCATCGAAAAGCCGTTCGAGAACTATTTCGACGTGGCCGTCTCCAACATCCCGTTCGGCGATGTGGCGGTATTCGACCCCACATTCGCCGCAAGCAAGGAAGAGGGACGGCATGCTGCCACGAAAGCCGTACATAACTATTTCTTCCTGAAAGGGCTGGATGCCGTGCGCGACGGCGGCATCGTGGCCTTCATCACCTCGCAGGGCGTGATGGATTCGCCGCGCAACGAGGCGGTGCGGCTCGAAATGCTCAAAAGTGCGCACCTCGTATCGGCCATCCGGCTGCCGAGCAACCTCTTTACTGATGAGGCCGGAACGGAGGTCGGCAGCGACCTCGTCGTCCTGCAAAAAGACACCCGCAAGGAGGGGCTGACGGAGGATGAAAAACTGTTTGTCCAAACGGGAACGCTGCACGGCGTAAACACCAACCACTACTTCATCGAGCACCAAGAGCAGATCATCTATACAAGTGCGAAGCTGGACACCGACCCTTACGGCAAGCCGGCAATGATTTACACGCACGAGGGAGGCGTCGAGGGCATAGCGTCCGACTTGCGCAAACAGCTCGACCAAGACTTGCACGCGCGGCTGGTCATGCGGCTCTACTCCGGCGGTATTCGGGATGCGCGGCTACGAGAGCAGCAGGCCGAAATCCAGACGACCGAACAGCCCCTGCAAACGGGAAAAACTGAAATTGCATCGATCGAGGAGAAGTCCGAAATCGAGCCGCCGGTCATGACACTCTACGACCTGTTCGGCTTCACGGCGGAAGAGCGACGCATCGCCCAAATGGGCGGCAAGCCCCGCCGCCGAAGCAACCGTTCCAAGCCGGTGCAGCCGCGTCAGCCGTCGCTGTTCGACGCACCGGCACAGCCCGATGCGAGAACAGCACATTCCGACCGGGCCTCAGCAACCGATTATTCCGCTGCGAATGCTGCCCAGAGCGAACCTCGCAATCGGATGTCGCCGGAGGAACGGCAGCGCAAGCACGAAGAGGAGATGCAGCCCCGACCGTTCAAAGAGATGTTGGAGCCGCACCACCGCGAGGGGTCGCTCGTCAAAGCAGACATCGACGAGGGACATTATCAGATCGGCTACCTGAAAGACGTAACCGGCTACGGGGCGACGTTTCATCCGCTCGATTTGGAGCCGATGCAACAGCAGAAAGCGGCGGCCTACATCGGGCTGCGCGACGCTTACCAACGGCTCTACGCCTACGAAGCCGAGTATCAGGACGAGGGCGACGCCATGCGCAAAGACCTCAATGTCCGTTACGATGCGTTCGTCGCCCGCTACGGCAACCTGAACGCCAAAGCGAACGTCAAGTTGATTATGATGGACGCTTCGGGACGCGACATTCTCGCGCTGGAGCGGGCAGAGGACGGGCGGTTCGTCAAGGCCGACATCTTCGACCACCCCGTAGCATTCTCACTCAACGGAATCACGCACGTCGATACGCCCGAAGAGGCGCTCTCGGCCTCGCTCAACCGCTACGGCGGTGTGAACCTCGACTACATGAAATCCCTGTCGGACAACAGCCGCGAAGAGCTGATCGCCGAACTGAAAGAGCGCATCTTCTACAATCCGCTGGCCGGAAGCTACGAAATCAAAGACCGTTTCATCGCGGGCAATGTAGTCGAGAAAGCGGAGCGTATCGAACGCTGGATGGCCGAGAACCCGCACGGCGAGCGCGAGAAGGAGGCTCTTGCCGCCTTGCAGGAGGCCGCGCCGCGACCGATTACGTTCGACGAGCTGGATTTCAATCTCGGCGAGCGGTGGATACCCACAGGCATCTACTCGGCCTATGCCTCCTACCTGTTCGACACCGACGTGCGCGTCGGCTACTCGGAGAGCATGGACGAGTATGCGGTGAAGTGCAGCATGCGCAACGCCAAGATCTACGACCAGTATTGCGTGCGGGGCTACTACCGCACCTACGACGGTATCGCCCTGCTGAAACACGCTCTCGTGAACACCGTACCCGACATGACCAAGAGCATCGGCAAGGACGCCGAAGGTCGAGACATCAAAGTGCGCGACAGCGAGGGCATACAGCTCGCCAACAGCAAGATCGACGAGATACGCAACGGCTTCTCGGAGTGGCTTGCGGAGCAGTCGCCGGAGTTCAAGGAGCGGCTGACGGAGATGTACAACCGCAAGTTCAACTGCTACGTGCGTCCGCAATACGACGGCAGCCACCAGACCTTTCCCGACCTCGACCTGAAAGCCCTCGAACGGCGGTTCGGAATCAAAGATGTGTATCAGAGCCAAACGGATTGCATCTGGATGTTGAAGCAGAACGGCGGCGGCATCTGCGACCACGAAGTCGGTACGGGAAAGACCCTGATTATGAGCATTGCGGCGCATGAGATGAAACGGCTGGGGCTGGCGCACAAACCGATGATTATCGGACTGAAAGCCAACGTCGCGGAGATCGCCGAGTGCTACCGCACGGCCTATCCGAACGCGAAGATTCTCTACGCCACGGAAAAAGACTTCACGCCCGCCAATCGCGTGCGTTTCTTCAACGACATCAAGAACAACGACTGGGATTGCGTCATTATGTCGCACGACCAATTCGGCAAGATTCCCCAGTCGCCCGAATTGCAGCAACGGATTCTCCAAGCCGAGTTGGACACCGTAGAGGAGAATTTGGAGGTGCTGCGCAGGCAGGGAAAAGATATTTCGCGTGCGATGCTGCGGGGATTGGAGAAGCGCAAAATCAACTTGTCCGTCAAGTTGGAGAGCATCGCCCACGCCATCAAGTCGCGCACGGACGACGTGGTGGACTTCAAGCAGATGGGTATCGATCACATCTTCGTGGACGAGAGCCACCAATTCAAGAACCTGATGTTCAACACGCGCCACGACCGAGTAGCGGGGTTGGGCAATCAGGACGGCAGCCAAAAGGCGCTCAACATGCTCTATGCGATCCGCACCATACAAGAGCGCACGGGCAAGGATCTGGGTGCGACGTTTCTGTCGGGCACGACCATCAGCAACTCGCTGACGGAGCTATACCTGCTGTTCAAATACCTGCGGCCGAAAGAGCTGGAGCGGCAGAACATCAACTCGTTCGATGCGTGGGCGGCGATCTTCGCCAAGAAGACCACCGATTTCGAGTTTTCGGTAACGAACAACATCGTGCAGAAAGAACGCTTCCGCTACTTCATCAAAGTACCGGAGCTGGCGGCTTTCTACTCCGAGATTACCGACTACCGCACGGCGGAGGACGTAGGTGTGGATCGGCCGGAGAAGAACGAGATACTCCACAACATTCCGCCCACACCTCAACAAGAGGAGTTCATCGGCAAGCTGATGGAGTTCGCCAAGTCGGGCGACGCGACGCTGTTGGGACGCGGAAAGCTATCCGACACCGAAGAAAAAGCGAAGATGCTGATCGCGACGGACTACGCCCGCAAGATGGCGCTCGACATGCGTATGATCGACAACGACCTGTACGAAGACCACCCCGACAACAAGGCTTCCCACTGCGCGGCGACGATTGCGGAGTATTACCGCAAATACGACGTGCAGAAAGGGACGCAGTTCGTCTTCTCGGATTTGGGGACGTTTCAGCCGGGGCAATGGAATGTGTATAGCGAAATCAAGCGCAAACTTGTGGAAGATTACGGCATACCTGCTTCGGAGATTCGCTTTATTCAGGAGTGCAAGACCGACAAGGCCCGCAAAGCGGTAATCGACGCGATGAACGAGGGCAAGGTGCGGGTGCTCTTCGGCTCGACATCGATGCTCGGCACGGGCGTGAACGCCCAACGGCGAGCCGTCGCGGTGCATCATCTCGATACGCCGTGGCGGCCCTCCGACCTTGCGCAGCGCGACGGTCGTGCCGTGCGCAAAGGCAACGAAATAGCCAAGCTGTATGCGGACAACAAGGTCGATGTCATCATCTATGCCGTCGAGAAATCGCTCGATAGCTACAAATTCAACCTGTTGCACTGCAAGCAGACGTTCATCTCGCAGCTCAAAAGCGGCGCGATGGGAGCGCGAACCATCGACGAAGGGGCGATGGACGAGAAATCGGGCATGAACTTCTCGGAGTACATGGCCATCTTATCCGGCAACACGGACTTGCTCGACAAAGCGCGGTTGGAAAAGAAAGTGGCGGCGTTGGAGAGCGAACGCAAGTCGTTCCACAAGGCCAAAAGCAACTCCGTATGGAAATTGGAGGAGTACACCAAAACGCTTGCCTCCAACAACGAGTGCATCACCAAGATGTCGGCGGACTACGAGACGTTCCTCGCGCGGGTGCAAACCGACAAGGAGGGCAACAAGCTCAACGCCCTGCGGCTCGACGGGTTGGACGCCACCGACCACAAGAGTCTCGGCACGCGCCTACAAGAGCTTGCGAAGAACGCCGCGACGGGCGGCGAGTATCTGCGTATCGGCGAACTGTACGGATTTCCGGTTCTTGTCAAAACCGAATCGACCTTGAAAGAAGGTGTAGAGGTCAAGCAGAACCGTTTTTTCGTGGAGGGAGCCTACAAGTACACCTACAACAACGGGCAGATAGCGATGTCCGACACCAAAGCAGCGGCGATGAATTTTCTCAATGCTTTGGAACGTATTCCCAAGCTCGTGGAGCAATACCGTGAAAAGAACGTCGAATACGAACGAGATATTCCGATTCTGCAAGCCACTGTCGGCGGCGAGTGGAAAAAGGAGGACAAATTGAAGCAGTTGAAAACCGAAGTCGCGGCGCTGGAACGCAAGATTCAGTTGGAGTTGGCGCCGCCGAAGCCAGATATGCAAAAAAACGAAGAACCGATCGAGAAAGCAAATATTTCGCTGTCCACCAACGATTCCGGTCATTCCGTACGGTTCAGACAAGCAGGTGAAAACAATAATACTTTTTATAAAGGTTGTAAGATCTAATTCGGATAAAGGCGGCGATAATCAGTCGCCTTTATTCTTGAAACAGAATCTCCGTTTTACCCGATTTGTCGATCGTGAAACAGATTTACAATTTCCGAATATTAGCATCGTTACCCCTTTTTGAGATTTTTTATTTATCTTTACAACACACCGAAATAACGAATAGTAGACATATGATAAAAGAAAAGGCCGGACTGATATTATTGTTTTTGCTGGGTTGCGCGGGATGTGCAAAAGATGCTGCGCAGGTTACAGAACAACTACAAACGGCAGCATCGCTCATACAAGAAAGGCCGGATAGTGCATTATATATTCTGGAACACATCGATTCCGGCAATTTATCGTGTCGGAAAAACAAGGCCCAATACGCCCTGCTTTATTCGCAAGCGCTCGACAAGAACTATATTGATGAAACAAGCGATTCCTTGATCCGCATTGCCGTGAATTACTATCGGAATCACGGAAGCCCAAAAGACAAAATGCTCGCAAACTATTATTTGGGGCGAATCCAGTTCAATGCGCATGATTATTCTCGATCTATCATCTCTCTTTTTCAAGCAAAAGAAGATGCCTCGGCGTTGCAGGACTATCTGTATGCAGGATTGATATGCAGAGGAATAGCGGACATTTACAATACAACGTTCAATTATTTCGAGGAACTGAATTATTTCGAACAGGCTTACGAATTTTTCAAAAAAGCGAATGCCGATCGACATGCGAATTATGCTTTGTTGAGCATCGGAGTAGCCTATAACAACCAACGTGAATTCAAAAAAAGCGAGGATATTTACGAACGGGTATTAGACCTCGCCCGTAAGGATGCAGACACAATACTTTTGGAACAATGCTTGACAAGGTATGCCAATTTGTGTATGGCGACGGAGCAGCCCGGCAAGGCGAAACGAATGTTTCTTGCGGTACAAAACGAATTACAAATCGAGCTATCTCCTTCCGATCTCGGTAATTTGGCATGCGCCTATGCGCAAACCGGTCATGCAGACAGTGCAGCAGCATTGATTCGTTTGGCCAAGCGGCATATGCCTGATGATATTTTGGATCAAGCCAAAATAGTACTTCACGAATATCGCCTCCATGTTTACAATCGTAATTATCGCAATGCTCTTGCTTGTTACGAACAGGTTGTCGGCATTCAAGATTCCATTCTTCATAATGTATTGGACCAATCCGTAGTTGCCGCCCAACGCGATTTTTTTCAAAGGCAGTCGGACGATGAACGCCATAAACTGATCGTACACCGGCAATTCTCTGCAATGGCGATCGTTATCCTATTCCTTCTTATTGCATTCGGCATCTTCTATTTTTACAGACGTCTGCAAATCAAGAATCTGGAGATAAGCAAGTATATGAACATGGCTGCCGATATACGAACGTCGTTGCAAAACCGCAATATCGAAATGGCCGGAATGGCACAACTCACGCAGCAGCTATTCAAAGAAAAGTTCGAATTTATCGATAAACTCGGCAATACCTATTACGAACGGCATAACACGCCCGCAGAACGGGAAGCTATTTACAATGAAGTAAAAAGAGAGATCGATAATTTGGGAACCGATAAAAAAACGATTGCAGAGCTGGAAAAGATCGTTAATTCGTGCAAATCCGGTATCATGCGGAAATTAAGAGAGGAATTGCCCACTTTGAAAGAAACCGATTTTCAACTTCTCTGTTATTTCTATGCTGGTTTTTCTTTTCGGGCGATCAGTATCTTTACCAAAGATAAAATAGAAAATATTTACAATCGCAAATCGCGTTTGAGAGCAAAAATCGCAGCTTCGAATACCCCGAACAAGAACTTTTTCTTGGATGCAATGAGATAATTATATTATTATCAATACATTGTAAATACCCCCCCCCGAATGAAATTTATATATCGCTAATAATCAGCAACATACAAACGTGATATAATTTCAATATCTATCAAGATCGCAACTGACTAAAAATTAATCAGTTGATATTATCCCTTGATAGATTATTCCAGCCGATTTTTTAGGATTTTGAGTTTGATCGATCGTAATTTTGTATCATCAAACTCAAAAGCTATGAAAAAAATTTTTCTTATCATTTTTGCTGTGATCTGCGGAATCGCGGCGATCTTTACGTGTCGCGCCGACGAACAAAAAACACGTTGCATTGAAATTCAAATCAAACAAGGGCCAGTCAAAGGTGCGCCTCGAAGCATTTCCATCATACCAGTAACGTGTTTTTATAATTCCGGCACCCTATCCTTGACCTTTATCGACGAGATCGGGAGCGTAACCGTCATTGTTTTCAATCAATCTACGGGTGAACAATGGATCGATTATATCGATGCGGACGATGGATACGCAACAATGCAAATATCCGAAGATGAAGGAGACTATGCTATCGAAATAGTAACCGATACCGGAATCTGTTACAGCGGTTATTTCACGCTTTGAGAAATAAAACGAAGGTCGGGATTACGCGTTGATCCTGTATTTATAGCGGACTTGCCATCCTCTGTAAATAAAAAGCCCTCTTCCAAAAAGGAAATAGAGTAAAGTGGTGAGGCTCTATACTATTCACTAATTCGGAAAAAGGCTGACAAAGATAGATAATATTTGATTTATTACAAACAAATCAATGCAGAACGCCCTATCTGTATAAATCAATGGGGGAAAGATAATTTCATAAACATAAAATCGTAAACCATGAAAAGTAAACTTTCGATTAAAGACGTAACGGTAATCAAGGCTAACGATGCTTTTTCCAACGACGAAATGTCGAAGATTCTCGGCGGTAACGCCGAGATGGGGTGCGTTTGCCGTTGTGGAACGAATACCGCAAGTATGGCGGCAGAGCATATAAAACACGACAAAGTCGAACGTCCGTAACGTAATTTCCGCCAAGTCTACTCTCGTTGTTCTACGAGAGTAGGCTTTTCACTAATTTATGAGACTTTATATGTATTAATATGAATGTCGTAATATCGAAATATACATATCAATGGATCTCGACACGGGGAGATCATTTGATTTATTGCAGCAGGACAAACTCCTATCTTAAAGTAACACCCGAACTATATGAATTCATAAACGATTGTCGCGATAACAGCGAATTGCTATCCGAAATAGATAGCGAATTGCTTGCAATATTGCAAAATCATAAAATCGTCGTATCCGAATACGATGACGACGATTACATTCTGGAACGCCAATTCAAAGAAGATCAATGTACATTTTCGCCCTCTACGATAGGCCTCGTATTGGTTCCTACGACATCCTGTAATTTCGACTGCCCCTATTGTTTCGAAGAAGGTAAAAAGCCCAGCAATATGAGCGACGAAACAATCGAGGCTTTGATATCTTTTTTAAAACTTCATAAATTAGCGAAAAATATTGCACTCACGTGGTATGGCGGCGAGCCGTTGTTGGCATTTGGTACAATCAAAAAAATATTAAACAAAATAGAATCGGAAACCGGTTTACCGATCATCGACCAATCGATCATTACCAATGGATATTATTTTTCCGATAACGTCATAGAATTTTTCAAGCAACATCCATTAAGCAATATCCAAATAACGTTAGACGGCAACAAAGCCCGACACGACACTATTCGGAAGCAAAAAGGGACGGGAGTCGGCAGCTACGATCGGTTGATAAACAACATAGACAACATTCTTAACAAACTTCCGGATACGCAGGTTTCGATTCGTGTAAATATCGACAAGGCCAATAAAGACGAGTTTTTTGACGTGCATGCTCGCCTCTCTGAAAAGTGGAGAAATAAAAAGATTAAAATTTATCCCGGCATATTGAGAATCGACAATGAGGCCAAAACCAATTTGGCGTGCAGCGTATTGAGCCAATCGGAAGCAATGGAGTTATATTACGATCTCCGGCAAAAGCAAATGATAGATGGTTCCATATACCCCACATTGCAACATCATGAAGGGTGCTGTGCCACGGTCGTTAATTCATACATTATCGGGCCTGACGGTGAAATATACAAATGTTGGAATGACGTCAGCAATAACGACAGAATCGTAGGCAATATCCGAGAACAAAAGATTCGCAATACATCGTTATTTTACAGATATATCATTGCGTCCAAGACTTGTCGAAACAAAGCATGTTTGGACTGTTCGATGTTGCCGATATGTTCAGGCAGTTGCGCCTACTATCGATTACGAAACATATACGAGAAAGGAGAATATGCGCTGTGTCAATGTCTCCAAAAAGAGCCTGAGATGTTGGAAAAAAGCCTTGAATCGTATTATTACGACCATTATAGCAAATCAGAATGACCAGACTTGTCGTCGCGATGAAGAGACTCATTTCGTTTGTCCTTTTCGGGGGATTTTGTTTGTTGCCGCTATGCTCTTTCGGGCAAGTTTCCGGCAATAGCATCTGCGGACGGGTCGTCAGCAACGACCGGCCGGTGGACTATTTTTGCGTAACCTTGTCGTCTCCGACCGATTCGCTTTTTCTGGCGGGCGGTGCTTTCGAGAACGGCGAATTCCGTTTTTCCGGATTGGAGTTGAATAGCTACGATGTCGAAATTTCCTCTTTGGGATATGTCCCGATCCGGAGAAGGGTTCATATAGACCACGGGACATTCGATTTCGGCACTTTGAACCTCCTGGAAGATGCCCGGCAAATCGACGCGGTTGCCGTCGTCGCTGCCCGGCAACTATTCAAGCAGGATAAAGGATTGCTTACGGTGAATGTGGGCGGTACGATGCTCGAAAATGCAGGCTCGTTGTTCGATGTGCTCCAGAGAAGTCCGGGAGTGATCGTAGATCGGAACGAACAAATCAAGGTCTTCGGCAAAGGCGAGCCGGTAATTTATATCGACAATCGGGAAATCGTATCCCTCGAAGAGCTGAACGCGCTGCAATCGACCGACATAGACCGCATCGAAATTGACCGCAACCCCTCCTCGAAATATTCGGCGGCAGGACATGCCATCCTGCGGATACGCACCAAACGAAGCCGCACGGACAATTTCTCGGTCGCAGTGTACGACCGGATTACCGTCGGTCGCAAAATCAGCAACAGCGTCGGCGCGCAATTCAACAACAACAAGAACCGCTGGGCCAATCTGTTGAGTTACGCTTACGAATACGCCGACAAACTGGATTACAACAAGTCTTACGAATTCAACACCCAACCGACCTGCGTGATCGAAAATTTCGGCGACATCTCGAACCTCTATCATCACGGACGGCACACGCTTTTTTCCGGAAACGAATACCGCATCAGCGACAGAAGCCTAATCGGATTGCAGTTCAACGGTTATTGGCAGAACAACGACAGCGACCGGCAACAGATCCAGCAGATCAGAAAAAGCGGCGAAGCGGAGATCGACAAACTGATCTTGCTGCGCGAATTCGGCAACAGCAGCCTGTATAACACGAATGTCAGCTATCAACTCAATCCGGACTCGACCTCCAACCGGCTGGAGGTCGTGCTCGGATACGCCTATACGAGCAATGCTACGGACATCGATACCGACGAAAAACGGCTGCCGGCTTTTCCGAGCCTACTCTATGAAATCAACAGCCGAAGCGCTTTCAGCGTATATTCCGCCACGGCGGATTATCAGTTCCGGTTTCTGAAGTTTTTGGATGTGGGCGTAGGAGCCAAATATTCGTATGTGCACAACGACGGAAGCAGCCGGCAATTCGATTTGGAGTCGGGCCATACGCTCTATGCCCAGCAAAGCCGAATCAACGATAAGATAGCGGCCGGCTATCTGCAAATCAAAAAGAAGACCGGCAAATTCGATCTTTCAGCAGGGTTGAGATACGAGCATACGGCCTCCGAAACGACTGTGGATGCCGCACTCATAGACACGACCTACAACAGCTTTTTTCCGAGTTTTCGGGCAAATTATGCTCCCAACGACAACCTCGATTTCAGTTTGTCGTACTCGAAGCGGATCGTCCGTCCGGGATTCAAACAGATCAACCCCAACATCATCTACCTCGATTCCCTCTCCTACGGGGTCGGCAACCCTCTTTTGACGCCGGTTTACATAAACAACGTCGAACTGAATGTCTCGATCCACGATTTTACGCTCATCGCCGGATATACGCACAAACGGAATCACATCATCGAAACGGCCGAAAACGATCCGGCGAATCCGGATATCACCCGATGGTCTTACCGGAACCTGCCTCGGAGCCAAAGCGTGCTTTTGGGCGGAATTTACTCCAAACGGTGGGGATTCTACGCCCTAAATGCCGAGGCTTATATCGAGAAACCTTTCGTGTCTGTGCTTTATCTGGACGAAATCATCAAACGGAATAAGCCGCTCTGGATGTTTTCCGTCTCCAACAGTTTCACGTTACGCAAGAATCTGTCGCTGTATTGCGCCTTCGAGTACCAGAGCGAAGGCGATGACGGCATAACGAGGTGCGGAGAGTCCTGCAATCTGTCCGCCGCCCTTATCTGGCGGCTCTTGCGGGATCGGCTGCGGTTGAGTCTGAGCGCGAACGACCTGCTGGGAACCGTCAACGGCAACACGTGGGAAGACCGCCACAACAACATCGTTACGGGCATGAAATCGCGGCAGGACAGCCGATATGTCCGGTTCGAAGTGCGATTCCATTTCAACAACACGCAAAGCGGCGTCAAGAACAGGGCTAACAACAGCGATGAACTGAATCGCATGTAGCCAACAAGCGACCGACAAAGGCCCTCCCGCAATCGAAGCAGCCGATTTAATGACTTCACCCGGAACAGAGCATTTCAGAATGGCAGGATAGCAAACGCTCCGAAATAAATATAATATGCGATTCCCTTTTTTTATTCAACCTGATGCAATGGGCTGCGGCTCGTGTTGCTTGAAAATGATCGCCTCTTATTACGGGCGCGACTATTCATTGGACAAACTTCAGAAGCGCACTTTTACGAGCATCGACGGTGTTTCGTTGCAGAATATAGCATCGGCGGCCGAAAAACTGGGATTCAAAACTGTCGGAGGGCTGGTTACGTTCGAGACATTGGCAACGACGGCCGTATTGCCCTGTATCGTTCATTGGAATCAGAATCATTTCGTAGTCGTTCACAAAGTAAAAAAGCATAAAAAGAACACGACTATCCATGTCGCCGATCCCGGATGCGGACTGGTAGCCTATACGAAAGAGGAATTCCTGACCCACTGGCTCAGTACATCCCGAAACGGAGAAGAAAAGGGCGTCGCTCTTTTTATGGAACCGACCGTGCGTTTCTATGAGCAGCAAGGCGACGAACAAATGCCGAAAGGATTGGGAAAAATCCATTTCCTTTATCGATATTTTATTCGCTATAAACAATTCTTCGGGCAACTTTCCATCGGACTGCTCGTCGGTTGTGGATTGCAGTTGCTGTTCCCGTTCTTGACGCAGTCGATCGTCGATGTCGGTATTTCCGGACGGGACATTCCGTTCGTTTGGCTGATTCTAATGGCGCAGGCGATGCTTTTGCTGGGTCAGGCAAGCATCGATTTCATTCGCCGCCGGATTCTGCTGCACATCAGCACGCGAATCAATATTTCATTGATCTCCGATTTTCTTATCAAACTGATGCGTTTGCCGATGAAGTTCTTCGACACGAAGCAGCTCGGCGATCTGCTGCAACGCATCGAGGATCATCGACGCGTGCAGGATTTTCTTACGGCGCAAACCCTGAATGTTCTGTTTTCCGTATTTACATTCGTGATCTTCGGCGCCGTACTCTGTATTTACAACATGAAGATATTTTTGGTCTTTTTGGTCGGCAGTATTCTTTACGGAATCTGGATTCTGTTTTTTCTTCGGCGACGACGGATTCTGGACTACAAATACTTCGAGCAGCAGGCACGAGACCGGAATTCCACCTATCAACTCATTACCGGCATGCAAGAAATCAAGTTGCAAAACTACGAGCTGCAAAAACGCTGGGAATGGGAGGACATTCAAGCCGACAAATTCGATGTGAACCTTCAATCCTTGTCGTTGACCCAAACACAGGATGCCGGAAGCATCCTGATCAACGAGGGTAAAAATATCCTGATTACGGCCATGACAGCGATCGCTGTGATCGACGGCAATATGACTTTGGGCATGATGCTGGCCGTACAATACATTATCGGACAACTGAACACTCCGGTCGAACAGTTGATGAATTTCGTCTACCAATGGCAGGATGTAAGCATCAGTCTGGATCGAATGAATGAAATTCATGAACGGAAAGAGGAAGAGAATACCGATCGGACGATCGCTTCTTTCGTACAAAATGCAGAGAAGACGATACGCATCGAGAACCTTTCATTCCAGTATAACGGCAGCAATTCGCCGATGGTTCTCAAAAATATCGATCTTGTGATCCCTGAGGGAAAAACGACCGCCATCGTCGGAGCAAGCGGCAGCGGCAAGACCACGCTTGTCAAATTGCTGTTAGGTTACTATGAACCGACACAGGGAGAAATTTCGGTCGCCGGACAATCTTTGCAGCATTTCAATCTCTCTTGGTGGCGAGCACAATGTGGAGCCGTCATGCAGGACGGCTATATTTTCTCGGAGTCGATAGCGAAAAATATCGCCACTTCCGATGAAAAGATCGATTTGGAAAAGTTGCGTTATGCTGCGGAAGTCGCCAATATTCATGAATATATCGAACGCCTCCCGCTGAAATACAACACCCAAATCGGGCAGGACGGACAAGGGCTGAGTCAAGGGCAGAAACAGCGTATCCTGATTGCACGAGCCGTGTATAAGAATCCGCAATTCATCTTTTTCGATGAAGCGACCAATGCACTCGATGCAAACAACGAGCGACGAATTATCGATAATTTGGAGCGATTCTACGAAGGAAAGACCGTGATTATCGTTGCCCATCGTTTGAGTACCGTGAAGAATGCGGACAATATCGTCGTGCTTCATAACGGCGCGATCGCAGAACAAGGAACGCATGCAGAACTTACGTCCGAACACGGCATGTATTATCATCTGGTGAAAAATCAACTTGAACTGGGCAACTGATATGGAAGAACGGAAAGATATAGAACTGCGTAGTGAAAAGGTGCGGAGCATTATCGGAAAGATGCCATCTCTTCTCCTTCGTATGGGGATTTCCATAATTGCAGGAGTTATACTCGTCGTTTTAGGACTGCTGTATTGTATCCCCTACCCGCAAACGATCACCGTTCCGGTGAGCATCGATCATTACAAAGAAGATTCGACCAACCACGCTATGGCGCATATTCCCCTGCAAGAAGCTCGTCCCATCCAAATCGAACAAGATGCGACGATAACCATTCAAAGCCTGCAAGGCAATTACAACGTATATGGACAGGTGCATGAACTGGTGGAAAAGAACGGATTTGTCGATATCGATATTCTCCTGACAGATACCGCGTCCCGTTCCGAACATTTGAGCACCCGCCCTACGGGCATGGCGACAATTCATATTTCGAGAAAGCCGATTTTAAAGAGAATCATCAAAAAATCATGAAGCCAGAACAAACTCCCTATGGAATTTAGTCGTGCATTATAAAATGGCACATCGAGTTCGCATATAAAAGATTATTCACCTTTCAAAGAATAAATCTCCCCCATCACTATCGATAACATATAAGAATCGAAATCGAGAGATTTATAACTAAAAGATGAATAATTATGGCATATCATATTACGGCGGAAGCACTATTTTGCTGTATAACAGAGGGAATTACGGCTCACGACAACCGATTAGCGAAATTTACGGAACTATTGCATGATCTGTACGATACGAGTACGAACGCCATCGAATTGTTTCGTATTTTGAATCATACGCGTATTCAATTATTGCATCGTCCTCCCGCAATCGCCGATCATATCGACCGTTTGTTGAAAGTCGCTATCGGCTATATCGACACCGAATTGGATTTACTCGCACGTTACGGCAACCGGAATATCCCTCATGAGACACGTTTTCGCTGGACGGGCAGTCTTGTAGAATTGGTCGAGGTCATTTACGCACTCGACGAATTGCATTGCATTAACGACGGCGAAGTGTCTATCAACGAGTTGTTCATGTTCTTCGGAAGATCGTTCGGTATGGATATGAAAGAAAGCTACTGTTACAATGCTTATGCAGATATGAAACGTCGCAAGAATGACAGTCGCACCTACTTTCTCGATAAGATGCGTGAGCGGCTGAATCTGCGGATGCAGCGCGACGACGAAAAGGAACGGATGCGCAAATAAGCGAGAACGACGAACGGGAGAAACATTTTTCTCCCGTTTTTTATTACCTTTGTTATAAAGTCAATTCGCAATGGGAAAAGAGACCGCCATATCGTTATGCAGCGGGGATTTCATTCATGAAATCAAGCAGATCGTCGTCCAAGCCCGCCAAAAGGCATACACCGCCATCAACTCGGCGATGGTCGAGGCTTATTGGCTGATGGGCAAGCGCATCGTAGAGCAGGAGCAGCAGGGGAAAGACCGTGCCGACTACGGTTCGCAGTTGTTGAAATCACTATCGAAAGAACTTACGGCAGAGTTCGGCAAAGGGTTTTCAGTCAATTCGCTGTACTACTTTCGCCAGTTTTATCTTGCTTTTTCTGAAAAACTCCCCACAGCGTGGGGAATTTTGACATGGTCGCATTACAAGCGTCTGTTGAGCGTGTCGAATGCCGATGCCCGCGCATGGTATCTGAAAGAGGCGGCCGAGCAAATGTGGAGCTACCGCACGCTCGACCGCAATATCGGTTCGCAGTATTACGAGCGATTGTTGCTTTCCCAACATAACGATGCGGTCAAATCCGAAATGGAGGCTCTGACCGCTCCGTTCGAGCGCGATCGCATGGAGTTCATCAAGAATCCGACCGTCGCCGAGTTCATCGGTCTTGCGCCCAACAGCGACTTCACGGAATCGGACTTGGAAAGCGCCATTATCGGCAACCTGCAAAAGTTCCTGCTCGAACTGGGCAAAGGTTTCTCGTTCGTGGCACGACAGAAATTGATTCGCACCGAGAAGAAAGACTACTTCATCGACCTGGTATTCTACAACTATATTCTCAAATCGTTCGTACTGATCGACCTTAAAACGACGACCATCACGCACCAAGATGTCGGACAAATGGATATGTATGTGCGGATGTATGACGAGCGGGTACGCGGCGAGGGCGACAACCCCACTATCGGCATCGTGCTCTGCTCGGAGACGGACGAAGATATTGCCCGCTACTCGGTTCTACATGACAACGACCGCCTGTTCGCCTCGAAATACATGCTCTATATGCCGACCGAAAAAGAACTACGAGAGGAAATCGAACGACAAAAGGAGTTCTATCGATTGCAGCACGAAACGAACGAATTGCAAAAACAATAAAAGAACCGAGCCGCGAATACGGCTCGGTTTCTTTTCATTTAGTTCTGCTGCAACAGGTGCGCCAGCGCCGGATCATTCTTAATGCGTTCCAATTCGTCGGCAACGATTTGCCGCACGTCGGCTTTGATGCGGTTGTAGTTCTCTTGAATCTGCTCTTTCATGCGGTCGTTCCCCTCCTCGTCCGTGAAATCGGTAATGACAGGTATGGGTTTATAGGCTCGCTCCTCCCGTCTTACTTTCTCCGCATCGACGACGATTTCGGCATGGAAAATCTTCTGCTCGATTCGCTCGGTGAAATTGTCCGACACCGCCCCGACGAACATGCCCTGTGTGAGCGTCGAGATTTTCGACTGCGGGATAAGGCTGTCCATCTGCGTCGATATGGAGGTGGAGGTGTCGTTACGGTTGATCGAAATGGACTGCCGACGCTGCAAGACTTTACCGAAGCGTTCCGATAGCGTCTTGGCCGTTTCTCCGACCACCTGACCAGAGAAGATATTGCCGACGGTGTTCATTACGACTTTGGCCTCCTTGTCGCCGTAGTCGCGCACAAGCTGTGAGAAATCCTGAAAGCCCAGACATACGGCGACCTTGTTGCTTCGGGCCGTCGCAATCAAATTATCCAACCCTTTGAAATAGATCGTCGGCAGTTCGTCGATGATAACCGACGACTTCAACATCCCTTTCTTGTTGATGAGCTTCACGATACGCGAGTTATACAAACCGAGCGCTGCGCCGTAGATGTTCTGTCGGTCGGGATTGTTGCCCACGCCGAGGATTTTCGGCTCTTCGGGATTGTTGATGTCCAGCGTAAACTCGCTGTCGGACATCACCCAGTAGAGCTGGGGCGAAATCATGCGCGAAAGCGGTATCTTGGCCGATGCAATTTGGCCCTGCAGCTGCTCCGCCGCCCCTCCGAGCCAAGCATCCATAAAGGGCGAGAGGTAGTTTTCGAGTTCGGGATAGGAAGTTAGTATCGGGAAAATATCCTCGTAGCGGCGATTCAGGAACTCAACGGCGTGCGGGAACGTGCAATACTTCCCGTTCCGGTAGATTTTGAGATACCAAATAATCGCAGCAAAGAGGATGATGGGCGATTCGACGAAGAAATCGCCCTGCTTCTGCACCCACGTTCTATTGAGATTGAGCATGATGGTGTAGGCACTCTCGTAGGCGTCGGTAATATCCTCCATGAAGTCGGGATGTATGGGATTGCAACGATGCGAACGGCGAGGGTCGTCGAAATTTATCACGTAGAATTTCGGTTTTACCTCGTACCCGTCCAAGTGGTTCAGCAGGTGATTGTAGGCAATGGTCGAGAGGTCGGGAAACTTGAAATCGTAGATATACATGGCAAACCCTTTCTCGATCTGCTGCTTGATGAACTGATTGACGACAGCATAGCTCTTTCCGCTGCCCGGCGTGCCTAACACGATTGCTGCACGGAACGGGTTCACAACGTTGATCCAACCGTCGTTCCATCGCTTGCGGTAGTAGAAGCGTGTAGGCAGATTCACGGAGTATTCATTGGTCAAGAGGCGCGTTTCCTGCTGGAACGATTCGTTCTCGTTGTTGAACACGTCGTCCATCAGGTTGTCTTTCAACAACCGGCTCGCCCACAATCCGGCCATCAGCAGACAAATGTACCCTGCGGTCGTCGTTACGACGTAGAGCGACGTCATCGCCATAAGCGGGAGCGGCAGGTCGAGCAACCACCCATTCATGAAATAGAGCACCGCCCCGACCGCAAATGCCGTCCAGATATGCGGCCACGCGATCTTCTCGTTCTTCACGCCTTTGGTTCCGAGGCACGACAAACCGAGCAGCACGACGGCAAAAAGTTTCGTATATAGCATCGAATGGAACAAATGCGCCGTACGGTCGAAGTTCAGCAGGATTCTGTCGACCGTACCGATATTCACACCCCATGCGAGGATCGCTTCATAGCAATACCAATAGACGTGCATCACGACCAATAATATACTTACGGCTCGCAGAAAATCCATGATTTTCGCCAATGCCCTCAAATCATCTTCTTGTTGCATAATTCTTAAACTTTTCGATTTCTTTTCTTCTTCTTTTTTCGCCGCTGCATTTCACGCATGAAGGCCTCCTCCTCGGCATCCGTCCCTTGCGTATCGGCAGAGAACAGTCCCAGCCCGCCGTCCGTCGTGTTATCGTAGAAGGTCGATTGCGTCGGCGTGTTTTCTGTGCTCGATTGTAGCGAGAGGACAATCGGGAGCGGTATGCCTGCCGCCGGAGGTGCGAAGTGCTCCTGCAAGGCATTCGCAGAAAGCTCCTTACCCAGACGAGAGCCGTTCAGCACACATCCCGTACGGTGGTCGATGAACGTTGCACCGTAGATACGCCCCGTGTCTGTCTCACGCAATACGACGTCCACGCCTTTGGCTTTCATCAAGTCGATAAACTCCGCGCAGTCTTTCGTTCGGCGCAGGGCAGCCATCGCCGTCGCTTTGGTCATGTCGCCGAGCTTCCTTGTTTTGATCTGCTCCTTGCTTACGGCGCACCACTGCTCGAACGCCTCGTAGCCGTACCGCTTACCGAAACGGGAGGCTTTGAATGGTATACCGACCTTGTTGCCTCGGTCGTCGATTGCGGAATAGACGAAGCCGCGATACTCCCTGCCATACGCTTCGCCTCGGCACTCCTCGACGGTAAGGCGATAGAGCGAGAGCAGTGCGCGGTACTCTCCGAGCGTCTGGAAACGGTATTTACCCGATATGCCTTTCAATACGTTGCCGATCTGCCGTTTCACGTCGCCGGCCGCTGCATCCACCGCGCGGAGCGGTTCGGTCTGCGTCTGCCGCTTATGCTCGGCGGGATGCAGATTGTATTTGCGCTCCAAATCATTCGTAATCCTTTTGCTTCTTCGATGCAAAAAATCCTTATTCAACCGCTTGCCGTTTTCTCCGACATTTATGGAGATGATATGCAAGTGGTGGCGGTCGATGTCCTCGTGTTTGAACACGGCATAGGGCTGGTCGCCGTAACCGAGCCGTGCGAGATACTCCTCGGCGATGACCGTCAGTTCCGTGTCGGTCAAGCGGTCGTCGGGATGCGGGTTGAGCGAAACATGAATAACCGTATTCCGTGTGCGAGTCCGTTCGGGCAAGTAACGAGCGAAGTCCTCCGCCGCTTGACGGATGTCGAGACACCCTGTCCCGTCGTCGAAGATTTTATGCGTGGCGAGCAGTCGTCCCTGTCCCTCGTTGATCTTCTCGCCGTTATAGGCCAACGCCCCGTAAAGGGAGCGACCTACGTTAATTTTGGCAACCATTGTTGTTGAAATTCATGGGTTAAGTCGAGGATTCGGCGGCTCAAAGCGACGAGTTCAACGGTCTGCTTTCCCAATCTGTAAAGTAAAGCCATCGCCTTCTTCTCCGAAAAACGGCTTTTCAACTCTTTCACGGTCTGGTTGTAATTGACGCCGACGGCGCGGAATTGAGCGTGCAAGGAAGCGAGTTTCGTGTAATAATCGAGCAATGTTTTGTCGACTTTCAGTACGCGAAACTCGGCATCGAAGACGCGGGCTTTGATGAAAACCGCCTTCGCATAGACACCCGACTGCTCGTACATAGTGAGGAACCGAACGTATTCCTTGTCCGTAAAACGCACCATCACCTGGTGGCTGGCCTTGTCGGATTTGGGCGGGCGACCGCCGACGCTTGTTTTTCCTTTGCTCATCATACTGCGGATTTAGTAGTTACACGACATAAGCCATCACGAGAGCTGCTGCCAGTCCGTAATCGAACGGCTCCCCGACTTCGGAGGAAGAGCCACGCCCCCTGCAAGGACAAGGTGCATTTCGGGTTACCCGAAACCTTTTGAGTTACTCAAAGGACACCTTGCTATGTTCCGACGAACATAAAAATCCGCCTTCGGACGGATTGCGGGAGAGCCGATTTCGACCGCAGCATGAAGCCGTGCGGTACGCCCTGTCGCTTGGGCACAAAGGTAGAGGCTTCCGAGGCGACATTGCCGAAGCCGAAAACGCCAAAAGCTATCATCTCGACGCCACAAGCTATCACCTGCCGTCGAAAGGGCGGAAGCTGCAATTTTCTACTGTTTATTTGCCGTCGGAACCAACGGACAACGGTCGGTTGCGACGGACGGAGAACGAGCGGTATGCACCGATGGGCGAACAGACGCTCCGACGGACGAACAAACAAACGGGCATTCCGATAAACCGACGAACGGACATTGCGAAAGCTATCGCGACCGCCCAACTTTGTGACCAACCGATGTTGGGCCATTGGAGTGTCGGATGGTTGGGCAGTTGGGCGGAATATCCGTCCGCACCTACGGCTCTATGGTGGGCCGACGATAGAAACCGACGTACGCGAAAACGGACAACTCTATGTATAACCATTAAAATTTACAACCGTATGAACAAACCGACCTACGTAGCTTTCTCCACGCAAAAGGGAGGAGCCGGAAAAACGACCATCACGGTACTGGTCGCAAGCTACCTGCACTATGTCAAGGGGTACAACGTCGCAGTGGTCGATTGCGACTTCCCGCAGTACAGCATCCATGACATGCGCAAACGCGACATGGAGATGACGATGAAAGACGACTACTACAAGTCGATGGCCTACGAGCAGTTCAAGCGCCTTGCGAAGAAAGCCTATCCGGTGGTGTGCAGCAAGCCGGACGATGCGGCGGACGCGACGGCGCGTTTTATAGAATCGGGCGTTCCGCTGGACTTCGTGTTCTTCGACCTGCCGGGCACAGTCAACAATTCGAGCGTGGTGAAGACCATCGCCACGATGGATTACATTTTCTGCCCCATTGCTGCCGACCGGGTGGTCATGACGAGTTCCATGCAATTCGCTACGGTCATCAACGAACACATGATAAGCACGGGTAAAACCGCCATCAAGGGACTGCACCTGCTGTGGAACATGGTGGACGGACGCGAGAAAACGGAGCTGTACGCCACCTACGAAAAGATCTGCGCCGAGTTGGCGTTGCCGATTCTGAAAACCTTTCTGCCGGACAGCAAGCGATTCCGCAAAGAGGCGGCGACGAAACGCAAGGCAGTGTTCCGCTCCACGCTTTTCCCGGCGGACAAGGCCCTCGTCAGAGGCAGCAACCTCGATGCGCTGGTCGATGAAATACTCACCATCATAAAGCAATAAGGCTATGGCGAAAAAGACGAACATCGAAGACATCGACGAGAACTTCATCATCAACTCGTTCCGGCAGGACGATCTGACGATTCCGCCGTCGGCGCGGGCGACGGAGACACCCTCCGACAACGAAGATACGGAACCGACACCGCGGGAGGAGCCTCGCCGCCGCAAATCCAAAAACAAGGAGACGGACTATCGCTCGCTGTTTCTGAAAGAAGCGGTCATCCCGGCACGCATCGGCAAGACGGTTTATGTTCGCAAGGAGTATCACGAGCGGATACTGCTCATATTGCGGGTCATCGGCAAAGACGAGGTGTCGCTGTTCAGCTACATCGACAATGTGCTGGCCCACCATTTCGACACCTATCAGGCCGAAATCACCGAGTTGTACAACGAGCATAACCGCTCTATCTTTTAGCCTATGGAAACCCTGTTGGTCTGCCTGCTCGCAGGCTACGGCGTGTGGCTGGCGGCATATCTGCTTTGGGAAAAACGCCAGACAAAACACCCCGCGTCGGAGTCGGATGTTGCGCTGCCGAAACACAAGGACGACATGCCGGATATTGTCGGCAAGAGCCGCTTCCGCATGAAGCCGACGACGCCAAAAGCTATCATTTCGACGCCACAAACTATCACGGGGGCCGAAACGGAATCGACGGCTGAAAAAGCGTCTACATTTGTCCCCGAAACCGAAAAGCGCCACTCCGCACGTCTTAGCGACGAGGAACTGGACGCCGCGTTCGAGCATCTGGAAATTCCCGACGTTCCGCTCGAATACGAGGACGAAGAACCGCCGGAAGACGAAGAGATGTCGCTGGACACAGGACGAGCCTACGCCACGGGAGTGAGCTTCGACGAGATCGCGACTGCGATGAAAGTCGCCACCGCCCCCTCGACTACCGACGACGAACGACGCCGAGCCGGAAAGGTCTTCGGAGAATTGGAAGGCACGGAGCTGTTCGACCGCCTGACGGCAGCGACACCGGTCATTGCCGGTAAAATCGCGGAGATGATAGATGCCTATTTCAGTCAGCCATCATCCCCCGATAACGATGCCGGCACGCGGAGCGACACGGACGGGTTCAACATTCGGGATTTCGTGTAACGATTAAAAACGGACGAACGATGAAAGAGAAAGATTACGGGTAGCTGTCCCGCGAAACAGCAGACCACTAAATCCACAAGTAAAAATCAGTATCGACCCGCCGGACGGACTATCCACCCGTCCGGCACAATTCGGAACAATCTATGACGAAGAAACATCTTCTTTTTACGGCGGTATTTCTTACCGTCGCCTCCTCAGCACTCGCGCAGGGAAATGGCCTTTCGGGTATCAACGAGGCCACGAGCATGGTAACGAGCTATTTCGACCCCGCGACGAAACTGATCTACGCCATCGGCGCAGTCGTGGGATTGATCGGCGGCGTCAAGGTCTACGGCAAGTTCTCGTCGGGAGACCCCGACACATCGAAGACCGCCGCCTCGTGGTTCGGGGCATGTATCTTCCTGATCGTAGCGGCGACGATTCTGCGTTCGTTCTTCCTCTAATCCGGCAGACGATGGCAGAGTACCCTATCAACAAGGGAATCGGCCGTTCGGTAGAGTTCAAGGGGTTGAAAGCGCAGTACCTCTTCATCTTCGCGGGCGGACTGCTCGCCTTGTTCGTCCTGTTCATTATCCTGTATATGGTCGGCATCGACCAATGGTTCTGTATCGGCTTCGGGGCGGTGTCGGCCTCCGTTTTAGTGTGGCAAACATTCGCCCTGAATGCCCGATACGGCGAACACGGACTGATGAAATTAGGCGCACAGCGCAGCCGTCCCCGCTATATACTCAACCGCCGCCGTATTTCCCGATTATTCACCCGTAACCAAGCAAAGCATGAGAAATACACTTAAAGCTGCGACGCTCGAATCGAAGTTCCCGCTGCTGGCCGTCGAGGAGGGTTGCATCCTCTCCAAAGATGCCGACATCACGGTGGCTTTCGCGGTGGAGCTGCCGGAGCTGTATACCGTAACCTCCGCCGAGTACGAAGCGATACACGCCGCATGGTGCAAGGCGATCCGCGTGCTGCCCGATTTCAGTATCGTGCACAAGCAGGACTGGTTCGTGCGCGAGGAGTACCGACCGGAGCTTCAGAAAGAGGATATGAGCTTCCTTTCGCGTTCGTTCGAGCGGCATTTCAATGAACGCCCCTACCTCGACCACACGTGCTACCTGTTCCTGACGAAGACGACCAAAGAGCGCAGCCGCCGACAAAGCAACTGGAGCACCCTCTGTCGGGGACATATCATCCCCAAAGAGATCCGAGACAAGGACGCTGCGGCCAAGTTCATCGAGGCGACGGAGCAGTTCGAGCGCATCCTGAACGATTCGGGATTCATCCGCCTGCGCCGCCTCTCGTCGAACGAAATTACCGGCACGGCGACCGAAGCCGGGCTGGTCGAGAAATACTTCTCCCTTACACCAGAGAACACCGCCTGCTTGCAGGACATCGCCCTTGCACCGGACGAGATGCGCATCGGCGATAACATTCTCTGCCTGCATACGCTCTCCGATGCCGAAGACCTGCCGTCGCATGTGGCGACCGACAGCCGCTACGAAAAACTCTCGACCGACCGGAGCGACTGCCGTCTGTCGTTCGCCTCACCTGTCGGATTGCTTCTCTCGTGCAATCATATCTACAACCAGTACGTGCTGATCGACAACAGCGAGGAGAACTTGCAGCGGTTCGAGAAGAGCGCCCGCAATATGCAGTCGCTCTCGCGCTACTCGCGCTCGAACCAAATCAACAAGGAGTGGATCGACGAGTACCTGAACGAAGCGCACAGCCTCGGCCTCACCTCCGTACGTGCCCACTTCAACGTCATGGCATGGTCGGACGACAGGGAGGAGCTGAAACGCATCAAGAACGACGCAGGTTCGCAGCTCGCGGCGATGGAGTGTACCCCGCGCCACAACACGGTGGACTGTCCGACGCTCTTTTGGACGGCCATACCGGGCAACGAGGCCGATTTTCCCGCCGAAGAATCGTTCTACACCTTCATCGAGCAGGCCGTCTGCCTCTTTACCGAGGAGACCAACTACCGCTCGTCGCTCTCGCCTTTCGGCATCAAGATGGTGGACAGGCTCACGGGAAAACCGCTGCATCTGGACATTTCAGACCTACCGATGAAGCGAGGCGTTACGACCAACCGCAACAAGTTCGTGCTGGGGCCGAGCGGTTCGGGCAAGTCGTTTTTCACCAACCACCTCACGCGGCAATACTACGAACAGGGAACGCACATCGTGCTGATCGACACGGGCAACTCCTATCAGGGCTTGTGCGAGATGATCCGCCGCAAGACGGGCGGCGAAGACGGCATCTACTACACCTATACCGACGAAAATCCTATATCGTTCAATCCATTCTACACGGACGACAAGGTGTTCGACATCGAGAAGCGCGAGAGCATCAAGACGCTGCTGCTGACGCTATGGAAGAAAGACAATGAACCGGCCACCCGTGCGGAAGAAGTCGCCCTCTCGAATGCCGTCGCCCTCTACATCGAGCGCATCAAACGCGACGAGACCGTCGTGCCGTCGTTCAATACGTTCTACGAGTTCGTGAAGAGCGACTACCGCACCGTCTTGGAGGCGAAGCAGGTGCGGGAGAAAGATTTCGACATCGCAGGCTTTCTCAACGTCTTGGAACCGTATTATCGCGGCGGGGAGTACGACTACCTACTGAACAGCGACAAGCAGTTGGACTTGTTGCAGAAGCGGTTCATCGTCTTCGAGATCGACGCCATCAAAGACCACCCGATTCTCTTTCCCGTTACGACGATTATCATCATGGAGCTGTTCATCAACAAGATGCGCCGTCTGAAAGGCATCCGCAAAATGATACTTATCGAGGAGGCGTGGAAAGCCATCGCCTCGGCGAATATGGCCTCCTACATCAAGTACCTCTACAAAACGGTTCGTAAGTTTTACGGCGAGGCCGTCGTGGTTACGCAAGAGGTGGACGACATCATCGCCTCGCCGATTGTCAAGGAGAGCATCATCAACAATTCGGATTGTAAAATCCTGCTCGACCAGCGCAAGTACATGAACAAGTTCGACCAGATTCAGGCGCTGCTCGGCCTGACGGACAAAGAGAAAGGGCAAATCCTCTCGATCAACATGGCCAACGACCCCTCACGACTCTACAAGGAGGTGTGGATCGGGCTGGGCGGTACGCAGTCGGCGGTCTATGCCACCGAAGTGAGTATCGAAGAGTATTTGGCCTATACGACCGAGGAGACCGAGAAAATGGAGGTTTACGCCCTTGCCGAAAAGCTGGGCGGCGACATCGAGGCGGCGATCCGGCAACTTGCCGAGCGGCGCAGAAACAAAGAGTAATCAATCATCAAAACAAGAAAGAAATGAGTACAAACAAACAACGGCTGCTCACGTTGAGCGGTTATTTAGTAGGCTTGGCGGCCATGATGCTGCAAGCCTGCACCGAGACGAAAGAGACGGATTGCGGCAAGCTCTGCGGCAACTGGGTCAGCGTGCAGGGCAAACCCGACGTGCTGATCTACCGCGAAGGCGACGCCTACAAGGTTACGGTATTCAAGCGCGGCGGCCTGCGCCGCAAGCCGAAGCCCGAAACCTACCTACTGCGCGAGGAGGAGGGCAACCTCTTCATCAACACGGGCTACCGCATCGACATCGCCTACAACGAAGCGACGGACGTGCTGACCTTCTCGCCACACGGCGACTACACCCGTGCGAACGAAAAACAATAACCGCTAAATCCACCGGAAAATGAAACAAAGAATCATTTTACTTTTCAGCCTGTGCCTGCTTCTCGCAGGCCGGGCCTCCGCCCAATGGATCGTAACCGATCCGGGCAATCTCGCGCAAGGCATCATCAACGCCTCGGAAAACATCATCCACACCTCGAAAACGGCGGCCAACATGGTGTCGAATTTTCAGGAGACCGTGAAGATTTACGAGCAGGGCAAGAAGTATTACGACGCCCTCAAATCGGTAAACAACCTTATCAAAGATGCCGTCAAGGTCAAAAACACGATTCTGATGGTCGGCGAAATCTCGGAAATCTACGTAACGAATTTCCAGCTTATGCTGCGCGACGGGAACTTCACGTCCGAAGAGCTGTCGGCCATTGCGTTCGGCTACACGAAGCTCTTGGAGGAGAGCAACGACGTACTCAAAGAGATGAGAGACGTGGTGAACATCACGACGCTCTCGATGAGCGACAAGGAGCGCATGGACGTGGTGGACAGATGCTACAACAGCGTGCGGCGATACCGCAATCTGGTGATGTACTACACCAACAAGAACATCTCGGTCAGCTACCTGCGCTCGCGCAAGAAGAACGACATGGACCGAGTGCTGGCGCTCTACGGCAGCCGCAACGAACGCTATTGGTAAACCTAATACCTACCTCATTATGACGTTGCTTGCAATAGATTTCGAGAACCTCCATACGATTCTGCGCTCGCTCTATTCGGAGATGATGCCGCTCTGTGCGAACATGGCGGGCGTAGCGAAAGGCATCGCGGGGCTGGGTGCGCTGTTCTACGTGGCCGTGCGCGTGTGGCAGTCGCTCGCCCATGCCGAGGCCATCGACGTGTATCCGCTGCTGCGACCTTTCGCCGTCGGCTTCTGCATCATGACTTTCCCGACGCTCGTGCTCGGCACGATAAACAGCGTATTGAGCCCCGTCGTACAGGGCACGAACCGTCTGCTCGAATCGCAGACGATGGATATGAACCGCTACCGCGAGCAGAAAGACAAGCTCGAATACGAGGCGATGATGCGCAACCCCGAAACGGCCTACCTCGTGTCGAACGAGGAGTTCGACCGACAACTCGAAGAACTTGGCTGGTCGCCCGGCGACATGGTAACGATGGCCGGCATGTATATCGAGCGCGGGATGTACAACATGAAAAAGAGCATCCGCGACTTCTTCCGCGAAATTCTGGAACTGATGTTCGCCGCGGCGGCACTCGTCATCGACACCGTGCGCACGTTCTTCCTCGTCGTGCTGGCCATACTGGGGCCGATCGCGTTCGCCATCTCCGTGTGGGACGGATTCCACGCTACGCTCACGCAGTGGATCTGCCGCTACGTGCAAGTCTACCTGTGGCTTCCCGTCGCCGACCTGTTCAGCACCATTCTGGCGAAGATTCAGGTGCTGATGCTGCAAAACGATATCTCGGAGTTGCAGAACAACCCGAACTTCTCGCTCGAAGCCTCCAACGGCGTCTACATCGTCTTCCTCATTATCGGCATCATCGGCTACTTCACCATTCCGACTGTCGCGGGATGGATCATCCAAGCCGGAGGCATGGGCGGGTACGGCCGCAACGTAAACCAAGTGGCAGGACGTGCGGGCGGTTTGGCCGGCAGCGTCGCCGGTGCGACGTCCGGCAATGTCGCGGGCCGTCTGTTCAAACGATAAATAACCCGAAAAACACGAATACATGGAATTCAAATCATTGAAAAACATCGAAACATCGTTCCGGCAGATACGTCTGTTCGGAATGATATTTCTCGCGCTATGCGCCCTCGTAGCGGTCTATTCGGTGTGGAGTTCGTACCGCTTCGCCGAACGGCAGCGGGAGAAGATCTACGTGCTCGACGGCGGCAAGTCGCTGATGCTGGCACTCTCGCAAGACCTCACGCAGAACCGCCCCGCCGAGGCGCGGGAACACGTGCGCCGTTTTCATGAGCTGTTCTTTACGCTCTCGCCCGAAAAGAGCGCCATCGAGCACAACATCAAACGCGCCCTGCTGCTGGCCGATAAGAGCGTCTACAACTACTACGCGGACTTCGCGGAAAAGGGGTACTACAACCGTATCATCGCGGGCAACATCAACCAGGTGTTGCAGGTCGATTCGGTGGTCTGCGATTTCGACCGCTATCCCTACCGTGTGAATACCTATGCGCGGCAGATGATTATCCGCGAGAGCAACGTAACGGAGCGCAGCCTCGTAACGGCGTGCCGCCTGCTGAACGCTTCGCGCTCGGACGACAACCCGAACGGATTTACCATCGAGGGCTTCACGATTCTGGAAAACCGCGACCTGCAAACATTAGATAGATAAGCCTATGAGAAAGTTAATCGAACGTCTGAACGCATGGACGGAGAGACAAGACGAGCGGTTTCGCAGTTGGCTCGAAGCCCTCCCGCAGCGCACGAAAATCATCGTCGTGCTGTCGATCTTCTCGCTCTTTACCCTCTGCACCCTGTTTTCTATCTGTGCGGCATTTTATCAGATAGGCCGTGAGCGAGGAATCGAAATCGAACACATCAAGCAACTCGACCTGCCGCAGAAGCAGGACAGTATTCACCATTTCAACAACAATGATTATGACACAGAACAAGAATCCCACGACCTCCCCGAAAGAGGCGAAGCCTGAAACGCCGCTCACGGAGGAACAGCAGCAACGCCGCCGCAAACTGCTCGTGTACCCGCTTATGGGACTGCTTTTCATCGGCTCCATGTGGCTGATCTTCGCACCCTCCGAAAAGGAGAAAGCCGAAGCGCAACAGGGTATCGGCTTCAATACCGAAATGCCCCTGCCCGCCGAGTCGGGCATCATCGCCGACAAGCGCACCGCCTACGAGCGAGCGCAGATGGAGGAGAAGCAGAGAGAGCGTCGGGCACAGATGAACGACCTTGCCGCACTCTTCTCGGACAAGGACGCGGAGAGCGATTCGTCGACGGAGGAGTTCGACCTGCTCGACCCCGAACCGCGACGACCTGCCCGTACTTACGGCGGAAGTTACGCACGACAGCCGATTCGCTCTTCGGCGGCGGCCTACGAGGAGATCAACCGCACGCTCGGCAATTTCTACGAAACGCCGAAAGACGACCCCGAAAAGGAGGAGTTGCGCGAACGCGTCGAGGAACTGGAAGCGATGATGGCACGGCAGACCGAACCGTCCGGTTCCACGCTCGACGACCAAGTGGCCTTGCTTGAAAAATCCTACGAGCTGGCGGCCAAGTATATGCCCGCCGGACAGAACGGCGCAGCACAGCAATCGGCGGCGCCCGACGCAGAGGTAGACAAAAAGTCGGTGCGTAACGGCAAGGCGGTAGCGCAACCCGTCGGGCAGGTGGACGAACGCATCGTCTCCACACTCGCACAGCCCATGACCGACAGCGAGTTCATCACGACGCAGACCGCCGAGCGGAATTTCGGATTCCACACGGCCATCGGAACCTCGGAGGCGGTCGGTCGCAACACCATTCCGGCGTGCGTACATGGCAATCAGACCGTAACCGACGGGCAAGCCGTCCGTCTGCGGCTCACGGAGCCGATGCAGGTGGCCGGAGTGCGCATCCCCCGCAACACGGTCGTCGTGGGAACGGCACGGGTGCAGGGAGAGCGGCTCGGCATCGACATCACCTCGTTGGAGTATCGGGGGACGATCATCCCCGTCGAGCTGGCCGTTTTCGACAGCGACGGGCAGAAGGGAATCTTCATTCCCAATTCGATGGAGGTAAGCGCGGCCAAAGAGGTGGCGGCCAACATGGGGTCGTCGCTCGGCAGCAGCATCAACATCTCCACCGACGCAGGGGCGCAACTCGCCTCCGATCTGGGCAAAGGGTTGATTCAAGGCACGAGCCAATATATCGCCAAAAAGATGCGCACGATCAAAGTGCATCTGAAAGCCGGATACAAGGTCATGCTCTATCAACCGGAAGATTAAGGAAGATTCGAGAAACGACTATTTATTAAAATTCGGACTCTTAGTCCGGCCACTAAATCCACTGTAAAATGAAAAAATTGTTTTTTATGTTGTGCGCCCTCGTCATGGGCGCGACCGCCGCCTCGGCGCAGCAGACCGCAGGCGACCTCTACGAAGGTCTTACGCGCAAACTCACATTCGACCGCATGATTCCGCCGCACGGGCTGGAAGTTACCTACGACAAGACCGTACACGTCATCTTTCCGGCGGCGGTGCGTTACGTCGATCTGGGTTCTCCGAATCTTATCGCGGGCAAGGCCGACGGTGCGGAGAACGTAATCCGCGTAAAGGCTACCGTGCGCGACTTCCGCGCCGAGACCAATATGTCGGTCATCACCGAAGACGGCTCGTTCTATACCTTCAACGTCCGCTATGCGGCAGAACCGCTACTGCTCAATGTCGAGATGTGCGACTTCATCCACGATGGCGAATCCGCGAACCGTCCCAACAACGCGTTGGAGGTCTACCTGCGGGAGCTGGGCAGCGAATCGCCGCTGTTGGTGCGTCTGATTA
>JAMPGH010000003.1 GCA_023664045.1 Alistipes senegalensis
CGAGGCGGCCTCGACGCCGGCGGCGGCGTCCTCGAAGACGACGCACGAGGCGGGAGCCTCGCCGGCGAGCTCGGCCCCTTTGGCGAAGACCTCGGGATCGGGTTTGGCTTTGGAGACCAACGTACCGTCGACGATATGGTCGAACAAGGGTCGCAATCCGCAGCGGTCGAGGATCACCCCGGCGTTCTTCGACGCGGAGCCCAGCACGACCTTGACACCGGCAGCCCTCACGTCCTGCAAGAACGGCAGCACGCCCGGCAACACCTCGTCGGCGGTCATGCGGGTGATATACTCCAGATAACGGGCGTTCTTTTCGGCGGCCATGCGCTCCTTCTCCTCGGCCGAGAAGCGGCTCTCCATGCCCCCGGCCCGCAAGACGATATCGAGCGACGCCATGCGGCTGACGCCTTTGGTGGCCTCGCCCTGCTCGGGCGTGAACTCGAAGCCCAGATCGCGGGCCAGAGCGGCCCACGCGAGGTAATGGTACTTGGCGGTGTCGACGAGGACCCCGTCGAGATCGAAGATACAACAGGTAATCATATGCTGACGAACTATTTTTCCCGGACGAAGAAGACCGAAGCGGCGGCGCACAACATGAAGAAGCCGGCCAGTGCGATCATGGCCATCGCGTTCTGCCCGAAGAGGTACTTGACGATCAGGCCGCCCGAGAGACCGACGACGATCTGCGGAATGGTGATGGTGAAGTTGAAGATGCCCATGTAGACGCCCATGCGGCGAGCCTCGACGGCCCGCGAGAGAATGGCGTAAGGCATGGCGAGGATCCCGGCCCACGCGATGCCGATGCCGATCATGGGGATCATCAGCGCGTACTGGTCGGAGAGGAAGCACAGACCGGCGAAGCCGAAAGCGCCGCACAGAAGGCAGAGAGCGTAGACGAGCTTGTTGCCCCACTTGGCGGCGATGCCGGCGATGAAGAGCGAAGCGATGCAGGCGGGAACGGGATAGATGCCGTTCAGAACGCCGACCCACGTCTGGATCCCGCCCTCCGAGAGCAAGGCACCGGAAGCGTGGTCGACGACGACGCCCGAGATGGCGGGCTTGAGGTAGGTCCACATGAGGAACAAGGCCGCCCACGAGAAGAACTGCACGACACCCAGCTGCAACATCACCTTCGGGACATTGCGCAAGAGCTCCAAAAACGACGGTCGGGCCAGAGTCTCCCCGACGCTCCCGTCGTTATAGAGGGCGAACTCCTCGGGCGGATACTCCTTCGTTCTGAAAGCCGTAACGAGCACCGTGATGAGCAGGATGGCCCCACCTATATAATAAGACCACGCGATATGCTGCGCGACCTGTCCGGGAACTACCTCGTCGGAGATGCCGCACCGCGTGAGGATCAACGGCAAGACGGCGCCGACAACGGCCCCGAGATTGATAAGGAACGTCTGGACGACGTAACCTTTGGTTTTCTGCGAATCGTCGAGCATATCGGCGACCAGCGCGCGGAACGGCTGCATGGTAACGTTGAACGACAGATCCATGAACAGGAGAATGAAAGCCCCCATGGCCAACGGAGCGAAAGCGAGCAGGACGGGTGCGTTGGGCATCAGCGCGAGGGCCAGCGCGGAGATGACGGCACCCCCCAGAATGAACGGCACGCGCCGCCCGAAGCGAGTCCACGTACCGTCGGAAAAGAGCCCGACGATGGGCTGGATGACCAGTCCTGCGATAGGAGCGGCGAGCCAGAAGTAACTCAGGTGCGAGAGGTCGGCGCCCAGCGACTCGAAGATGGTGGAGGTATTGGAATTCTGCAACGAATACCCGATCTGGACACCGAGGAAACCGAAGCTGAGGTTCCAGATCTGCCAGAAAGAGAGTCTTGGTTTTTTCATAAAAACGAGGTTCGGTAGTTTTGATTAGGCATAAAATTAAAAATAAATATCCGAAACGGAAATACTCCGGGCGACGAACGGCACGAAAAACCCGACGAACGGCATGTAAGAAAAGATGAAAATAGTTTTTATTAAAATTTAAAAAACGATGACCGGCGAGGGAGACGAGACGGAGCCAGCGCGCGACGGGGAGCACGGAGGCGTCCGGAACGATTTTCCGCCCCGGAATTTGGAAAAATAGCCGAAAAACACTAACTTTAAATTTGAATTCGACCGCAAGCGTCATGAAACGTCTCTCGATAAGCACCCCGGCTCTGATCCACCTTTTTGCGGCGGGACATGCCGCCGTGGTGGTGCTGAGCCGCATATTCGACTATGTGGACGACGTGCCGCTGACGGTGCTGACCCTCTCGCTGATCCTTCTGATCTCGATCCGCCGCGGACTGCGGGCCGAGCTGGCGGCGGCGCTGGCCCTGATCTGCATCTTCGTGGCCTACGTCGTCGGAATCTGCGGTGCGCAATTCATGCAGCGACTCGTCGGCAACGACATGCTGGCTCCGGCCATCACCTCCGCCCTCATCACCGAGCTGATCGGCTGGCTCACGTACGCCGTGTCGTACTCGCAACAGCCGCCCGGCAACCGCCATGTCCGCTGGTCGCCCTCGACGCGGCAGATCGTAACGATCATGGCGGCGATCCTCCTGTTCCGCATCTTCTACACGAGTCTCTTCAATTCGCCCTACTTCGAACGCGAAGGCGTATACCCCGAATTCCAACGCCTGTTGGGCAACACGCTCGCCCTGATGACGATGTTCTGCGGCAACGTGATCTTCGTCAACCTGCGCTCGCGGATGCTCCGCCGGCGCGGCATCCGGCTGGCGGCGTCGGCCCTCTTCACGCTGCTGTTCGCGCTGCTGCTCACGACGGCCGTCTACTACGGACTTCCCGCCGGCAACGACGCCACGATGGCGGCCCGCGGATTCTTCCGCCTCTATACCGTAGTGCTGCTGGTCGACATCGTGATCTACGCCGTGCTGCAGCTGACGGCCTACGTCATCCGCTCCGATCTGGCGCTCCGCACCGAACGCGGCAAGAAACACCGCGCGCAATTCCGCTACGACCGTCTCAAGCAACAGATCAACCCCCATTTCCTCTTCAACTCGCTCAACATTCTGGACTATCTGGTGCAGGAACACCAAACCGAACGGGCCAGCGCCTTCATCCACAAACTGGCGGGCACCTACCGTTACCTGCTCAAGAAAGAAGACGAACAATTAGTGCCGCTGGAAGAAGAGCTGGAATTCGCGCAGAAATACGTGGACCTGTTGCGGGAACGCTTCACGGACGGATTCGACGTCGAAACCGACATTCCGCAAGAACTGCTGCATCGCCAGGTGGTGCCCTGCAGTCTGCAGCTGCTGATCGAAAACGCGACCAAGCACAACGTCGTGAGCCCCGAACAACCCCTGCGGGTGCGCATCGAAGCCCGCGGCGATCGTCTCACGGTGAGCAACAACCTCCAGCTCCGCCTGAACCTCCCCGCCTCGACGGGCGTGGGGCTGAGCAACATCCGCCGACAATACCTCGACCTCTCGCGCCGACCGGTCGAAGTGGAACGAACCGACACGGAATTCCGTGTGCAACTACCGCTGTTATGAAAATCTACAACGTACTGATCGTAGAAGACGAAATCCCGGCCCAGACCAACCTCCGCCGCGTGATCGAAAAACATTTCGACGACCTGCGCATCGTAGGCGTGCAGAGCTCCGTGGTGGGGACCGTGGCGTGGCTCCGCGACCCGGCGAACCGCCCCGACATCATCTTCATGGACGTGCAGCTCTCCGACGGCATGTGCTTCGACATCTTCACCCAGACCGAGGTCGCCGGCAAGGTGGTCATCACGACGGCTTACGACGACTATGCGATCCGTGCGTTCCGCATAAACAGCGTGGACTACCTGCTCAAGCCCATCGTCCCCGAAGACCTGCAGGCGGCGGTCGAGCGGTGCCGCAAGGCGCTGGAGAAAGAACACCCCGCGCCGGCGCCCGATGCGGAGCTGCTGCGCTCGCTGCTGGCGGGAGGCCCCGGCCGCGAATACAAGAAACGCTTCGTGGTGCGGCTGGGCGACAAGATCACGGTGGTGAACACCGAGCAGATCGCCTACTTCTATGCCGAAGACAAATACACCTATCTGGTAACGACCGACGGCCGGCGCATGATTCTCGACACGTCGCTCGACGCGGCGTCGGAGCAGGTGGATCCCCGGCGCTTCTTCCGCCTCTCGCGCAACTGCACGGTGGCGATCGACGCCATAGCCGGCATCTCGAAACACCTGAGCAACCGACTGAAGGTCTCGCTCGAACCCCGGCCCGACTTCGAGGTGTTCGTCAGCCGCTCGCGCACCTCCGACTTCATGGACTGGCTGGAAGACAAACGGGAATAACGGGTCGCCAAGAATCGATTTTCAGATTTTCATTTCCGGATCCTTCATTTTTAACACCCCGCGTTTGGCAGTCCGCGCGGGTTGTATTAACTTTGCGGAAAACAAACCTCCCGCCTCCCCGCTGCCGGAGGCGAAATAAACGCACGAGATGATAAAACTGCTGAGAATCATACGGAACGCATGGCGCGACATCTTCCGCAAGCGCCGCTTCAACATGCTCAATGCCACGGACAACAGCGAAGAGTGGCACATGCACCTCTCGCCGGCAAGCATCTTCGCGGGGTTGATGGCTTTCGTGCTGCTGCTCTTCATTCTGGTGCTCTCGCTGGTGGCCTACACCCCGGTACTGGAGTTCCTGCCCGGCTACCGCACCGAAGCGGGACGCTCGCGCGAAATGCTGATGCAGAACATCCTCCGCATCGACTCGATGGAACGGGTGGTCGACGACATGATGACCTACAACGAAAACATCGCGCTGGTCATGGAAGGCAAGACCCCCGTAGCCCGCACCTACTCCTCGTCGGACAGCACGCGCACGAGCAAGATTCTGGTGATGCCCTCGCGCGAAGACTCGCTCCTGCGCGCCCAGATGGAAGGCGAAGGCATCTACTCGCTGGCCAACAGCAAGCCGCCCCGCCGCAAAATCGGCGAGAGCATCCTGATCTCGCCCATAGACGGCATCATCACCGAGCGCTTCGACATCAAGCGGCGCCACTTCGGAATCCGGATCGCGGCGGCTGCCGGAGAGCCCGTTACGGCGATCGACGACGGCACGGTGGTAATCAACCGCTGGACCCCCGAAGCGGGCCACATCCTCGAAATACAACACACCAACAACCTCCTGTCGATCTACCGGCATCTTTCGCAGCCGCTCGTGGTCAAGGGCGACCGCATCCGCTCGGGCGACCTGATCGGCTACAGCGCCGAAGTGCAGGAAGGCAAGGTCGAAGCCTTCGAATTCGAACTCTGGAACAACGGCAAACCGGTCGATCCGGAAGGATACATCCTGTTCTGAAAATGAAGCAACGGCTCGCCATACTCGGCTCGACGGGCTCGATCGGCGTGCAGACGCTCGACATCGCCCGCGAGAACCCCGACCGATTCGAAGTACGCATCCTGACAGCCCACCGCCGCTGGGAACTGCTGGCCGAACAAGCCCGCGAATTCGACGCCGACACGGTAGTGATCGCCGACGAGAGCTGCTACTCCCCTTTGCGCGACGCGCTGGCCGACACGGACACGAAAGTTTACGCCGGAGAAGCGGCCGTGGCACAAGCGGCCGCGGGAGGCGACACGCACGTGGTGGTCAATGCGCTGGTGGGCTATGCGGGACTGGCGCCCACGGTGGCGACGCTCCGTGCAGGCAAGAAACTTGCACTGGCCAACAAAGAGTCGCTGGTGGTGGGCGGAGAGACGGTGATGCGCCTCTCCGAAGAACACCGGGCGCCGATCCTGCCGATAGACTCGGAACATTCGGCGATTTTCCAGTGCCTGACGGGCGAATGCTCGCCGGCAAGGCGGCTGATCGTAACCTGCAGCGGCGGAGCGCTGCGCGACTGCACGCGCGAAGAACTGGAGAAAGCGACCGTGGAACAGGCGCTGCGCCACCCCCAATGGAACATGGGTGCGAAGATCACGATCGACTCCTCGACGCTGGTCAACAAGGGATTCGAGGTGATCGAAGCGCACTGGCTCTTCGGCATGCCGGCCGAGAAGATCTCGGTCCTGCTGCACCCCCAGTCGGTCGTCCACTCGATGGTCGAGTTCGAAGACGGCGCCATCAAGGCGCAGCTGGGCACGCCCGACATGCGCATGCCCATCAGCTACGCCCTGATGTACCCGCAGCGTGCCGACCGTCCCGGCGAACATTTCGACTTCCTGACCCACCCGCAGCTGACCTTCGCGGAGGTGGACCGCGAGAAATACCCGGCCCTCGACCTCGCCTACGACTGTCTGCGCCGCGGCGGCACGGCGGCCTGCACGATGAACGGAGCCAACGAAGTAGCCGTAGCGGCTTTCCTGAACCGCCGATGCCGCTGGACGGAGATCGTGCGGACGATCGAAGCGGCGCTGACGCGAGCCGAATTCGTCGCCCGACCCACGCTGGACGACTACGCCGCCGCGAACGCCGAAGCCCGACGCATCGCGGCCGAATACCTGCATCTGTAAGACACCGAACGCATGGAACTTATCATCAAAATCATCCAATTTTTCCTCTGCTTCACCATTCTGGTGGGCATTCATGAACTGGGACACTTCCTCATGGCCCGCCTGTTCCGCATCCGGGTCGACAAGTTCTACATCTTCTTCGATCCGTGGTTCTCGCTCTTCAAGTTCCGCCGCGGAGAGACCGAATACGGAGTGGGCTGGCTGCCGCTGGGCGGCTACGTGAAGATCGCCGGCATGATCGACGAATCGATGGACAAGGAGTATCGGAACAATCCTGTGCAGCCGTGGGAGTTCCGGGCCAAGCCGGCATGGCAGCGCTTTCTGGTGATGATCGCCGGCGTGGTGATGAACGTCGTGCTGGCGATCGTCATCTACTGCGGCATCTGCTACACGTGGGGCGACACCTACTTCTCGAACGAAGACGCCCGCTGGGGCTACAACTTCAACGAAGCCGGACACCGCCTGGGATTCCGCGACGGCGACCGCTTCGTAGCGGTGGACGGCGAGAAGATCGACGACCCGCTGACGCTGCTCAACGCACTGCTTATCAATGAAAACGGCCGCACGGTGGAAGTTCTGCGCGACGGCGAAGAGGTGGCGCTCGAACTCCCGCTCGACGCCCTGATCGCCATGCGGCAGGAAAAAGGCTACGAGAACTTTTTCACGCTGCGGCAACCCTTTCTGATCGACAGCGTGGCGGCGCCGGGCGCGGCGATGCTGCGCCGGGGCGACGAAATCGTAGGCATGGTCGCCGGCGAAGAGAGCTACCGGAATCTGGAGTTCCGCGACTACCGGGCACTGCTGCAGCTCCATGCGGGCGAAGAAGTCCGTCTGACGGTACTTCGCAACGGCGAGGAGCTGCAATTCGCGCTTCCGGTCTCGGCGGAAGGGACGATAGGCGTCATCGCAGCCAATCCCTACACCCCGCGGACGAGGCACTACACCTTCCTGCAATCGATTCCTGCGGGATTCCGCAAGGCGGGGCGCACGATCGCCTCGTACTGGGAGCAGCTCAAACTGATCGCCCGCCCCAAGACCGAACTCTACAAGGAGGTCGGCGGCTTCCTCTCGATCGGCAGCATCTTCCCGGGCAGCTGGAACTGGGAAGATTTCTGGATCAAGACGGCTTTTCTGTCGATCATTCTGGCGGTGATGAACATCCTGCCGATTCCGGGGTTGGACGGCGGACATGCGATCTTCACGTTCTGGGAGATGATCACGGGCCGCAAAGTGAGCGACAAAGTGCTGGAAGGAGCCCAATACGTGGGGCTGATCCTGATTCTGGCACTGCTGCTCTACGCCAACGGCAACGACATCTACCGCTTCTTCATCAAGCAGCCATGATTCCGACCACGAAATACCTCCGCATTCTGCTGCTGGCGGGTGCGCTGCTGGCGAATGCTACCTCCTGCGACGAGGACGACGCATTTTACGTGCAGCACTACGCGATCGAACGAGTAGAAGCGCTGGTGGAAGCGGCCGCACAAAGCCCGGAAGAAAGCGAAGCGGCAGACGAGAACCCGCGAATCGAACAAATCCGCGCGGAGATCATGGCGGCCTCGCCCGTCGAAACGGGCGGCGGCTACACGCTCCGATTCACGGAATACAACGGCGGACCGCTGGAGATCGTCCCGACGGCGGGTACGGCAGCGCTGTCGGGAGCGTTCCGAAAGACGCCCGGCAGCTCGACGCTGGAGTTTCTTTACGACGGCATGCGCCGCGTCTACACGCTCGGAAGCTATCGGACGGAAGACCGGGAGACGAAAGTCCTGCTGCAACTCGATCTGACGGAGTACTGCCGCGAACGCTACCCCGAAGTCGGGATCACGCGGGCGGTGCGTCGGGAATACACCTCGACCCCCTACTGATCCGCCGCACGACCGAAAAAAAACACTCCGTCATGGCCAAAGTCAAGAAAGCCTACTTCTGCAAGAACTGCGGGCACGAAGCCCCCAAATGGCTGGGCAAATGTCCGGCCTGCGGCGAATGGAACACCTTCGCCGAAGAGATCGTGGCCCGCGAAAGCGGATCGGCGACGATCGCCGCAGCGGCCATGCTCCCGCCGAGCAAACCCCAGCGGGTGAGCGAGATCCGCGAAAACGACCAACGCCGCATCGACCTGGGCAATGCCGAGATCGACCGCGTATTGGGCGGCGGACTGGTGCCAGGGTCGCTGATTCTTCTGGGCGGCGAACCGGGCATCGGCAAATCGACCCTCTCGCTACAGATCGCACTGGCGCCCAACGGACTGAAGACCCTCTATGTATCGGGCGAAGAGTCGGCCGAACAGATCAAGATGCGGGCGACGCGCTTGGGCATCCGCAACGAAGAATGTATGGTCTACGCCGAGACGCTGCTGGAAAACATCGTAACGCAGATCGCCGAACAGAAACCCGACGTGGTGATCGTGGACTCGATCCAGACGATCTACACCGAGGCGCTCGACTCCTCGGCCGGCAGCGTCTCGCAGATCCGCGAATGCGCCGCCACGCTGCTGAAATACGCCAAGACGACGGGCACGTCGATCTTCATCATCGGCCACATCACCAAAGACGGCGCCATAGCGGGCCCGAAGATTCTGGAACACATCGTCGACGTGGTACTGCAGTTCGAAGGCGACAGCAACAACGTCTACCGCATCCTGCGCGGCATCAAGAACCGTTTCGGCGCGACGTTCGAAATCGGCGTATTCGAGATGCTGGACGACGGACTGCGCGGCGTGGCCAACCCCTCGGAAATTCTGCTGACCCACTACGAAGAGGCCCTGAGCGGCATCGCCGTAGGAGCCTCGGCCGACGGCATACGCCCCTATCTGATCGAGGTGCAGGCACTGGTGAGCGGCGCGGCCTACGGCACGCCCCAGCGCACGGCGACGGGATTCGACGCCCGCCGCATGAGCATGCTGCTGGCCGTGGTCGAGAAACGCATCGGCCTGAAGATGTTTCAGAAAGACGTATTTCTGAACTTCGCGGGCGGATTCAAGGTCGCCGACCCGGGGCTCGATCTGGCGGTCGTGGCGGCGGTGATCTCCTCCTATTATGATCGGCCGGTGGGCGAAGGCGTCTGCTGTGCGGGCGAAATCGGCCTCTCGGGCGAAGTGCGCCCCGCCCCCCGCACCGAACAACGCATCAGCGAAGCGGCCCGTCTGGGATTCCGCCGCATCATCGTCTCGGGTTACATCGCCAAAAATGCCAAACGCCCGAAAGGAATCGAAATAATCCCGATCAACCACCTCGGCGAACTGCCCCGGGCGCTCTTTATGGAATAGATTTTGCACCCTGCCCCTCCAAAAGGAGCAAACGATGCAAAAAAGAGTCGTCATACTGGGCGGTGCGGGATTCATCGGCACCCATCTGTGTCTGCACCTGCTGGAAGCGGGCCACGAAGTATTCTGCGTAGATATTCGCGATGCGGCCGATTCGCCGCTGCTGAAGAGCGCGCTGCAAAATCCGGCGTTCCGTTTCGTCCGCCACAACATCGTCGGCCCGTTCGGCATCCGCTGCGACGAAATCTACAACATGGCCTCGCCCTCGATGGTCCGATACGACAAGGCTCTGCCCGTCGAATCGCTGAAAACCAACATCATGGGATCGATCAACGCCCTCGAAACGGCACGGCTCGAACATGCCCGGGTCGTGCTGGGATCGTCGGGCGCCGTATACGACGCCGAGCGTCGGAGCATCCGCACGGAGAGCCGCAGCGACTGCCCGACGCACCGCGTACTGGCCGAAGGCAAGCTGGCCGCCGAAGCGCTGCACCGCGCCTACCGGAACGAATACGACGTGGACACGCGCATCGCCCGCATATTCAACACCTACGGCACGGGAGCCGACGTGATGGATCAACGCGTGGTGATGAAGATGATCGTAGCGGCGCTGCAGAACCAGCCGATCGTCGTGAACGGCAACGGCGAGCAACTGCGGGCTTTCTGCTGGGTGGAAGATATCGTAGACGGCTTGATCCGGCTCATGGAGGCGCCCCGCACGGAGCACACCCGCACACTCGATCTGGGAAGCACTCACGAACTGCCGATCCGTGCGCTGGCCGAGAAGATCATCGCCCTGACGGGCAGCCGCTCGCGCATCGTCCACCTGCCGGCCCGTACGGACGACGCCCCGCGACGCGCGCCCGACATCACGGCGACGCGACGCGAACTGGACTGGCGGCCCCGCACGCCGCTGGTCGAAGGGCTGCGCCGTACGATCCGTCATGTCGAAAAAGAACTCTCCGCCACGAAACTTGCCCGCATGACGTGGGCGGAGATGAACTGACCCGTCAAGAACCGGAGTTTCCGGCATGGCACCGGTCTGCACCGTTCGTCCGCGAGCCCCTATTCAGGACGGAATTTGCGGGAAAGGCCGGTCGACATACGGATTCCAAGTCGCTTCGCTCTTCGGAATGACCATCAATTCGAAAATACTTTTCACTTTCAACTTTTCACATTCAACCTTATCGAAATGCAAGATATGGACAAGATTATCTGGCGGGATGCGCTGACACTGGTCGACTTCTTCGCCTCGTGGTGCGGTCCCTGCCGGATGATGCACCCCATCGTCGACCGCTTCAAGGAGCAGATGCGCGGCCGCGTCGACGTCTACAAGATCGATGTCGACGACCGCGACATGGCCGACTTCGTGAGCCGCTACCGCATCGCGTCGGTACCGACGCTGATCTTCTTCCGCCGGGGCGAAATACTCTGGCGCCAGAGCGGCATGATGAGCTACGAACAACTGACGGGCGTATTCGAGAAACTCGAAAAGACCGAACGGGTCGAACAGAGCTAAAGCTCCAGACGCCACGCCAGCTCCTCGCGGAGGAGGCGTTCGGCGGGAGCATCGCCCACGGAGCCGGCAGCGCGGAGAACCGCCTGCCGGTTTTCTGCGTTCCGGGCGGCGATAGCGACGAGCGCGGCGACGGCACCCTGCGCCGTAAGGCGGGCGACATAAGCGGGCCGG
>JAMPGH010000004.1 GCA_023664045.1 Alistipes senegalensis
TAATCAGACGCACCAACAGCGGCGATTCGCTGCCCAGCTCCCGCAGGTAGACCTCTAACGCGTTGTTGGGACGGTTCACCGCCTCGCCGTCATGCAGGAAGTCCGTCATCTCCACGGAGAGTTTCACCGGCTCGTCGGCATACTTGACGTTGAACGTATAGTATGCTCCGTCCTCGGTAATGACCGAGAGGTTGCTCTCGCGCGAGAAGTCCCGAAGCGCGGCCTTCACACGCAGGACGTTCTCCGTGCCGTCGGCTTTCGCCGCCAGCAGATCCGCCGACCCCAAATCGACGTAGCGAATAGCCGCGGGGAAGATGATATGCGTCGTCTTATGGAACGTTACCTCCAACGCATAGGGCGGAATCATGCGGTCGAACGTCAGCTTGCGCGTGAGGCCGTGATAGAGGTCGCCCGTAGAGGGCTGTTCCTGCGCGTGAGCTGCGAACATGCACCCGATAAGAGCGAGTGCCAGAAGAATCTTTTTCATGTCTTTTACTGTTTTAATGGTTGATAAATGGATTTTTCAGTGGCTCGATTCCTGTTATTTCTGCGGCGGCAGCAACAGCACGGCATAGTCGGCTTTGAGCGTTACTTTCACCGTGCGCATCTTCTTACTCACATACGACGAAACGCCCTGTATGGCGCTGCGTCCCAAGTCGGAGAGCAGTTGCGACCCCGCATCGTCGGTGATGGTGATGCTGCTGCCCATGCCTGAACCCATGTTGGCGGCGATCTCCTTCACGGCGTTGATCTCCTCCGAACCCGGCACGGAGATACCCTCATTGCCGTCCATGTCGTAGACCAGCAGCTCGATCGGAACGACCGTTCCGGCATGTTGCACGGCACTGACCGTGATGTTCAACCGTTCGCCGGCAATGCGGGCGGCCCCCACGACCACCGTTCCTGCGGGAATCAGTATGTCGCCGGCCGTCATCGCTTCCAGCAGCCGCAGGGCGACCTGCCCGCCGTCGGTAATCGTAACGGTGCGATAGACCGCTGCGCGAATGCCGTTGCGCTCCGGCTCCGGGGTCTCCGCCCCGACCGTGTTGAACCCCCAGTTGCGGGGCTTCACGAACTCGGCCTTGAAGACCGAATCGGGCATCGGGGCGGCAAGCAGCGAGACGACGTTGCGGCGTACCTGTTTGACCGGTTGCACGACGGCTTTGCCTGTTACCGCGGTGGATTGCGGCGTGGCGGCCTCCTGCGCAGGTGTCTGTCCGCCGTTCATGTAGCGGGCGGCGATCTCGTAGGATTTTTCGAGCAGCGCGACCTGCTCCTCCTGCGCGGTCTTGCGCTCCTGCTCCTCTTCGAGCCGACGTTCCAGCTCCTCGATGCGGGCCTGCATCTCACTCTGCCGCTCCTCGTCCTCGTCGGAGGTGTCCGTGTAGAAGCTGCCGAGTTGGCGGTTTATGTCGGCGTAAGCGTCGGCGGACGACCGGAACGCATTCCCGGAGGTTCGGCTTCCGTAACGGGCAGGCGTGTCGGCATAGACCGCGACTTGGGGTTCCGGCGCCGTCTCCTCGCCGTCCAGCTCGAAAGCGAAGTCCTGCAACGAGCGCATCTTATCCTGCTGCTTGCGCTTCATCTCCTCCTGTATGTAGGCATCGCGCTTGTCCTCGACGATGCCGCTCTGTTCGGGTGTCGGCAGGTCGGTGTTGAAGCCGGAGGTCGGCTGCTCCGCCTCGCTATTCGGAGCGAATATCAGCCACATGCACCCGGCGAAGGCGAGAAAGAACAACGGAAAGATCACCATCTTCTTCCGGGCCTGCCGCTGTTGCGGCGTGAGTTCCTTACGCTCTTCGCGTTCGGGCCGCTCATTCTGTTTTTCGTTCGTTGTCATAATTGAAATCGTTTGATTGTTTTACACTGTCCGCTTCGGTCAGCAGCGGCGTCAGATACTCGATATGCCGGATCCGCATTCCGTCGTCCGTTCCCTGCCCGAAGCGACGGACGGACGCTACCGTGAAGTAGAGCGACAACCCGGTGAAGAGCACCAGCGTCGTCAGAACGACCCTGATCCGGCGGTCGGGAGGCAGAACCTCGCACTTGCGCCGCAGGAAGCGTTCGATACGCTCCGACAGGGTGCCGATTTTCTTGCGTATCATGGCTTACCTCGTCAAAGTCCGCAAATCCCTGTTTTCAAGAATCTCGAACCGCTCCATCGTGAAGCCCTGCGGATTGTTGTCCGAGCGCACCGAGTTGATGAGATCGCAGCGCGTTACGAGGCTCCGCTCGGTGATGTTGCTCTCGCGGACGATCATCTGCCGCGCGTAGGTCGTCGCCCGATAGGGATAGCGCTCGAAGTCGCACACCACGGAATCGACCTCGATACGCTGGTTGATGTTGCCCGACACGATGCGGTTGTAGTAGCCTTTCTCCTGCATGTCCTGAAAGTAGGCGAACGCACTCTTGTCGACCAGAAACAACGCCCGGCGGATGTTGCTCTCGATGGCCGCCCGGTCGGGCGAGAGGGTGAAGAACAGCTCGTGGAAACGCCGGATATGCTCCCGTGCCTCGACGGGGCGGTTCTGCGACAAGTCCTGCGAGAGCGCCAGCATGAGCGACTTGCCTTCGTCCAGCACGTAGATCTTCTGCCGCTGCGCTTCGGCGAAGCGGTAGCTTTTGGCGACGCTGAAAATCGCCACGGCCGTACACAGCGCGAGGAAGACGAGGCTGAACACACGTATCTGTTTGAAACTGCTCTCGATGTTTTTCAATGATTTGAATTCCATAATTTCGATGTTTAAGAATGATTGTTATCCGCGTGTGGCCAGATTTTGCCCGTTGGGTGCACCGCCGCTCCCGCTGCTGCCCGAAGAACTGCCGCCGCTGCGGTGGAATGCCCGGCCGATGGCGTTACCGGCCATGCCGCCCGTGACGCCCGTGGCGAAGGAACCGGCCCGGTTGATGCCGCTCATCGCGCCGCCGGCACCGCCCGACTGGATCACCCACTCGGCGACGGTGGGTATCGAGAAATAACCGATGATGCCGATAATCAGGAAGACGATGTAGATGCCGCCTCCCTCATCCGGGATATAGGCGGGGTCTTGCAGCGCGGCGATGTCCGCTTCGAGCATCAGGGCTTGGATCTTCGCCAGCACGGCCGAGAAGAGGTCGGCGATCGGCAGCCACAGATAGACGCTGATATAGCGCGAAATCCAGCTCGTGAGCGTGGCGTGGAACCCGTCGTAAACGGACAGGGCGAACGAGAGCGGCCCCAGAATGGAGAGGACGACCAGAAAGAATGTCCGCAGCGTGTCGATAGTCAGCCCCGCGGCGTTGAACAGCAACTCGAAGAAGTCGCGCACCAGCTTCCGGAACCACATCTTCACGTCGTGCCATGTCCGTTCGGCCCACATGCTGACGATCTCGCCCAAGTCCGTAATGCCGAGGTCGGCGAGCTTCTCGTCGTAGGCCTCGTCGTCCACCAGCCACGCCTTGCCCTCGCGTACCCGCGCTTCGTATTCCAGATCGTCTTTCTGCTGCTGATAGGCCCTTAGATCCATCGTCTGACCCTCCAAGATGGCGTGCGTACCTTGCACCACGGGCGACATCACGGCGTTGATCGTCCCCAACACGACCGACGGAAAAAATAGGATGCACAAACCTATCGCAAAAGGCCGCAGCAGCGGGAAGACGTCGATCGGCTCGGCATTGGCCAATGCTTTCCACACGCGGTAGGCGACGTAGAACAGTGCGCCCAGACCGGCCACGCCTTTGGCCACGCCGATCATATCGCCGCACATGGGCAGCATCTCCACATAGAGATTCCGCAGCACCTGATGCAGGTTGTCGAAGTTCATTGCTAACGGCATCATGGCTACCAGTATCTTTCGTTGGGATTGCCGTACAGAGCCAGCACGCGGCCGGCATCGCCTTTGTCGCGGCTGCGGATATACGATACGGAGATCGTCTTGCGCGTGAAGTAGCGCGTCAGGTTTCGGTATTGGAGCATACGGTTATAGACCTGATCGATCACCTCCATGCGCTCCTTGTCCGAGAGCGAAAGGCCGTTGCCGCCCGTAACGACCGTTTTGAGTTCCGTAACCAGTGCGCCGCCCTCCTCCAACAACCGGGCATAGCCCGCGGAGATGGCCGCCAGTTCGTCCACCGTGAAATTCGGGTCGGAGACCATCTTGTTGAAGCCCGACACGTAGATGTCCGTGATTTCGCTGACCATCTCGATCGTCATCTTCACCTTGCGGGCATCCTTGACCAGATTGCTCACCGACTTCAAGGCGTCGTAGTAGGCCTTGCTCTGCTGGTAGATTTTCACGCTCTCCTGCAACGACTTGACCATGTTGCTGGCCGTCGTCGAGCTTTGGATCACGTTCCGTATGTTCTGCGTCAGGTTGGACGGGTCGATGACCGTCCACTGCGCGTGTGCCTCGTACATGAAGCCGCAAAGGGCCAGACACACCGTCATTATCCATCGTTTCATATGATTTCGTTTTTCGTTCGTTAATACTCGGACTGTTCGTCCGTTCTGTAATAATCGCCGTAGAGGGAGAGCCGAAGCACATCCCGCCCGGCATCGTAGGCCAGCCCGACGAAGCCGTAGAGGTCGAAATACCGGATGTTACCCCAATATTTCCGGATGGGGAGCACGTAGCGCGTCCTTGCGTCGTAAGACAGTTCCAGATGATACCCGCCGCCCTTGCGCGTGCGGTTGCGGAATATCCGGATGCGGGGCGCGCCTTCGCGGCTCTCCCATGTTCCGACGATCTCGCACAGCCGAAAGTCGAGGTGTGCCGCCATAGGGTCTCCGATACGTCTGCAATACATGGCCTGCCTCCTTTCGTTTACCCGTTGCGTTCGGCTATCTGCCGGATGGCCGCCTCGATGTCCCCGTCCAGTTGCTCGGTCAGACGCTGCACCTCGACCTTCTCCGTCTCTTCGGTGGTATAGGCGAGGTACTCCGAGCGGCTAACCTCCGTAGCGTAGACCGCCGACTGCATGCCGCCCAGCCCGATCCACACCTCCTTGTACTTGCGCGAGGGGTCGTTCGACTGGTTGATGGAGAGGATTTGCGCTTTCTCCTTGTCCGTCAGTCCGAGCAGCGACTGTATGGCATCGAAGCGGTTCATGAACTTGCGCTGGTCGAGCAGAATCTTACAGTCCGAATTGTTGATGATCGCCTCCTTGACCACCGGACTGGAGATGATGTCCTCGACCTCCTGCGTAACGACGATGGCCTCGCCGAAATACTTTCTGACGGTTTTGTACATGTATTTCAGGTACTCGGCCATATTGGCGGACGACAGGGCTTTCCACGCCTCCTCGACGATGAGCTGCTTGCGCACGCCTTTCAATCGGCGCATCTTGTTGATGAAGGCCTCCATGATGATGATCGTAACCACGGGAAACAGCTCCTTGTTCTCCTTGATGGCGTCCACCTCGAAGACCACGAACCGCTTGTTCAGCAGGTCGATGTTGGCCTTGGAGTTGAGCAGGAAGTCGTAGCGCCCGCCCCGGTAATACTGCCGCAGGGTGATGAGCATGTTGTCGATATTGAAATCCTCGCGGCTGACCTTGATGTCGCGCTCCTCCAACTCGCGGCGATAGTCGTCGCGCATGTACTCGTAGAAAGTATCGAAGCAGGGAACGATCGTGCGGTCGCGGCGGATACGCTCGATATAGGCGTTCACGGCACTGCCCAGCTCGCCGCTCTCGGTCTTCGTAACCTTGTCGTCCTCGGTTTTCCAGAGCGTCAGCAGCAGCGTCTTGATGCTGTCCTTTTTCTCCACGTCGAAGATGTAGTCGTCCGTGTAGAAGGGGTTGAAGCTGATCGGCCGCTCCTCGGTGTAGGTGAAGTAGATGCCGTCGGCGCCTTTGGTCTTGCGGCGCACCAGCTCGCACAGCCCCTGATAGGAGTTGCCCGTATCGACGAGTACGACGTGCGTGCCCTGCTCCCAGTACTGCCGGACGAGGTGGTTCATGAAGAACGACTTGCCCGACCCCGACGGCCCCAGCACGAACTTGTTGCGGTTGGTGATGACGCCCCGCTTCATCGGCAGGTCGGAGATGTCCAGATGGAGCGGCTTGCCGCTGATGCGGTCGCACATCTTGATGCCGAACGGACTGACGGAAGACTTGTAGTTGGTCTCCTCGACGAAGAAGCAGACCGCCGGCTCGACGAACGTATAGAACGATTCCTCGGCGGGGAAGTCGCCCGCATTGCCCGGCATACCCGCCCAATAGAGCGTCGCGGCGTCCACAGTGTTGTGGCGCGGCCGGCACTCCATCAGCGCGAGCTGGCTGCCCACGTCGTTGCGGATATGCCGCAGTTCCTCCTCCTCGTCCGACCACGCCATGACGTTGAAGTGGGCACGGATGGATTGCAGGCCGAACGAATGCGCCTCGTTCAAATAGCGGTCTATCCACTCCTTGTTGATCTGATTCGAGCGCGAGTAGCGCGACAGCGACTGCATGTTGCGCGCCCGCTTCTCGAACATTTGCAGGTTCTCGTCGCTGCTCTCCAAAAACAGATACTGGTTGTAGATGTGGTCGCACGAGAGCAGCAGTCCTACGGGAGCGGCGAACGACAGCAGGCAGTCCGAGCGGTCGGTCGAAAGACGCTCGTAACGCATCTCCGTACCGACGCGGCCCGGCAAGTCCTCCGTATCGGAGAGCGTATGCAGGCAGACCCGTTTGTTGCCCACGCGCAACGTTTCGGCTCCCAGCTCGACGTCTTGCAGCGACGTAGTATCCGCGAGCGACAGCGAGAAATACTTCTCCAACAGTCCCGGCCGCTCCGCCGTACCCGTGATCTCGTCGCCCGACAGGCGGGAGATGACGATGAAGCCCGAATCGTTCAGAATGCGTTCGAACTGATCTACGGCTTCCAGAAACTTCGTCGTCGATTCCCGGTCGACCTCTTTGGGGATGATGTTGCCGCGGCAGAGGGTCGAGAAGCTCGACTGCATGCGCATCCGCTCTTTCGTCGTCTTCGTCAGGAACAGAAAACACGAGTGGTTCAGGTAGGGCCGTTCGTTGAAGTGCCGCTCGTAGCTGCGCGAGAGGAAACTCATCTCCCCGTCGCCCGTCTGCGGGCGGTATTGCTCGCGGATGAACCAGTCCTGCTTATGGACGATGCAGTATTCGGGCAGCACCTTGACTGCCTTGCACCACGCGGCATGGATCGCCTCGTACTCGGCGGAGGTTACGGTGAACAGTTCGGGCAGTTCCACCCGATAGGCGGCCGTGATGTCCGCGTCCTTGCTGACGATACAGCCGTTCTCTACCGCCAGCAGCGGGAACTTGCTCTCGATGGTGGCGGCTTTCAGTAGGTTTCTCATCTTTGCGCCTCCTTTCTTTTTGCGGGGAAGAGACGGCGCGGAGCCTTGCGGTTGATGAGGTAGTGCGGGTGCTGACGCTTGGCCAGCAGCTTCATCAGTCCGTGCTCGCCGTAGCGGGCGTTCAGACGGAATGTCAGCCACACCAGCACCGAAGCCGCCGCCACGCCGAAAGCGATGCACACCCACTGATCGACGCCCGCCATGTAGAAGACGACGAACAGCACGAACACGGCGAGCAGGCCTCCGGCGAAGAGGAAGAGGTATTGTGCTTTCAACCCCTTGAACTCCACGCTCTGACCGATTCCCTTATTGATTCCGTATTCCATAGTCAGACCGGATTACAGGAAGAAAGAGCGCAGGATCGTAGCGGCGACGATGAGAAAGATGCAGGCCCCGAACCACGAGGCTGCCGTCTTGGAGGTGTCCGGGTCGCCGGAGCTGAACTTGTTGTAGACTTTGATGCCGCCGATAAGGCCCACGACGGCGCCGATGGCGTAGATGAGTTTCGTGCCGGGATCGAAATAGCTCGTTACCATGTTGGTGGCGTCGTTGATGCCGGCCAGTCCGTTTCCTTGTGCGAAAGCGGAGGAGACGGCGGCCAGAAACAGGGCCGCCGAGGTGAGAATCTTCTTCTTTTTCATAACTCGATGATGTTTCGATTGTAGTGCGGGGTCGGATAGGCCCCGCACCGGGTTCAACTTGTCTTGTCGGATTTTTCAGTGGCTTGCGAATGATTTCGCCGCTATCCGTAATCCCGCTCTTTCATCTTGTTCTGCATTTTCGGTTACACATAATCGCGGACGTCGAATCCGTCGGGAACCGCACCTTGCGGAGATGGGCTTTCCGCAGATCGCTCCGACATCCGCCGATGGAATGCCGAGAGGTAGGTGTCGATCAGGTTCTTCACCCTGTCGTTCCCGTCGGGACAACCCGAAACGATCGCCTCGAACAGGTCGGTCTCTTTCAGGTCCAGAAGGACGCGTCCCGTCTCTTCCTTCTGCTCATCTGTGATAGGTGGATCGTGTACCACATGGCGGTAGGCATCGCCCATTTGCTCGAAACTCACCCCTTGTGCGAGCGAGCGCCCAAGAAGGGGCAGCTCTTCGGTATCGTCCTCGTCGTCCGGCTCTTCCGCTTCCGTGTCCGGGAAAGGTTCGTCGTAAAGCGGATAGTAGATGTCCAGCGGCTCGTTGTCCTCGCCGGCGGGAGCATCGCCGAATACCTCGTCCAAGTCTTCCGGCGGTATCTGCCGGGGGTGTTCGGGTACACTTGCGGGAGCAAATATAGGCTCTTTTTCAGCTCCTTTTTCGGTTTCCGCCGCTACGGCCGCTTGTGGCTGCGAGCGGCGTCGGTCGAGGACGAAACGGCTCTTGCCGATGATCTCCCGGCGGCGGACTTTTTCGTCCGGCGCAGGGGTCTTGCCCGTGCTGTCGTTCCTGCTCTCCCGCAAGAGATAATACGCCGCCCACAAGGCGTAACCGACAGCCGCGACGGTAAGCGTCCACAACATACAGGTCGTTGTCATAGCCGTCATCGGAAAATGTCGCCGTTACGTTTTTTATACAACTCGGAGATCTCCTCCTGAAAGGTGGCGAAATGGTGTTCCAGCACGTTGTCGAGGTAGCTGTACAGCGACACCTCGTTTCGGCCGATCACCTGCACGATGCG
>JAMPGH010000005.1 GCA_023664045.1 Alistipes senegalensis
GTCGCCCGCAAGGCCGACTCCCTCGCCGCCGCCGATACGCTGCAGCGCGACACCGCGCGCCGCAACCGCCCGGCCCAGCCGTTCCTCGACGACCCCATTTCGGGCCAGAACTCCGATTCGCTGGTCTACGACGTCCTCGGCAAGATGATCTACATCTACAATCAGGGCGACGTTACCTACCAGAACAGCAACCTCAAGGCCGACTACATGCAGATCGACATGGATTCCAAGCTGATCCATGCCTACGGCAAGCCCGACACGCTCGACGGCAAGCCCGTCATCACCAAGCCCGAGTTCACCGAGGGCTCGGCCTCCTACCGGATGGACACCATCACCTACAACCTCTCTTCCAAGAAAGCCAAGATCAAGGGCGTGGCCACGCAGCAGGGCGACGGATGGCTCGTCGGGGGCAGCGTGAAGAAGATGGCCGACAACACGGTCAACATCCAGGGCGGCAAATACACCACCTGCGACCACACCGACCACCCCCACTTCTACTTGGCCATGACCAAAGCCAAAGTCATCCCCGGCAAGAAGGTCGTAACGGGCCCGGCCTATCTGGTCATGGAGGACGTGCCGATCTACTTCCTCGGCATCCCCGAGGGATTCTTCCCCATCAACATGGGCCCCAAGTCGGGACTTCTGATGCCCACCTACGGCGAGGAGTACACCAAAGGTTTCTTCCTGCGCGGTCTGGGCTACTACTTCACGTTGGGCGACTACGCCGATCTGGCCGTTCGCGGGGGCATCTATACGTTGGGGTCGTGGGAGGCGTCGGCCACCTCGCGCTACATCAAGCGTTACAAGTACTCGGGCAACCTCGACCTGCAGTACTCCAACGTCCGCGTAGGCAGCAAGGGCGAGGCCGACTACCTCAAGCAGAGCAACTTCCAGATCAAGTGGACCCATTCGCAGGACCCGAAGGCCAACCCCGGCTCCACGTTCTCCGCCTCGGTCAACTTCGCCACCAGCGGCTACAGCCGCTACTCGGCCACCAACCTCAACGACATGCTCTCGACGCAGACCAACTCCTCGATCTCCTACTCGAAGAACTGGGCCGGCACGCCTTTCTCGCTCTCGGCCAACATGGCCGTGTCGCAGAACTCCCAGAACCGCACGCTCTCCATCACCTTGCCCACGGTGGTCTTCAACGTCTCGCGCATCTACCCCTTCAAGCGCAAGGAGCGGCAGGGCAAGGAGCGGTGGTACGAGAAGATCTCCATGCAGTATACGGGCAAGTTGTCCAACTCGGTCTCCACGACCGAGGACAAGATCTTCACGAAGGAGACCCTCGAAAACATGAAGAACGGCATCGAGCACACGATCCCCGTCTCGGCGTCGTTCAACCTCTTCAACTACATCAACGTCTCGCCCTCGGTCAACTACTCCGAGAAGTGGTTCTTCAAGCGGGTGATGCTCGACTGGAACCCCGTAACCAACCGCACCGACACCACGCGGCAGTACGGCTTCTACCGCCTCTACAACTACAGCGCGAGCGTCTCGGCCTCGACGACCGTCTACGGCATGTACGACTTCACCAAGAAGAACCGCAACCGCAAGCTGCAGGCGATCCGCCACACGCTCACCCCCTCCGTCGGCTTCTCCTACGCCCCCGACTTCGGCCACCAGAAATACGGTTACTACCGCACGCGGCAGGTCGACTCCACGGGACGTTTCGCCACCTACTCGCCCTACTCCGGCAACGCCTATCCGGTGCCCTCTTCGGGACGGGCCATGTCGATGAGCTTCTCGCTCTCGCAGAACCTCGAGATGAAGGTACTCTCCAAGCGCGACACCTCGGGGGTCAAGAAGATCAAGCTCATCGACGAGTTGCGCATCGGCGGTTCCTATAACTTCCTCGCCGACTCGATGGGGCTGTCGAACATCACCGTCTCGCTGCGCACCACGCTCTTCAAGAACTTCGGCCTCAACCTCTCGGCCACGCTCGACCCCTACCGGCTCACGCCTCAGGGACAGCACATCGACAAGATCCGGCTTCCGGGCCGCGTCGTCTCCACCGGCTGGTCGTTCGGCTATACCTTCAAGTCGCGGCAGGACAAGTCGCAGCCTGCGATGAACGACATCACGTCGATTCCGCCCGAGTACCAGAATCCGTTCTACGACCCCTACGGCAGCATGGACCCCGCCCTGCGGCGGCAGTATATGGCGCAGACCTACTACGACTTCTCCCTGCCGTGGAACTTCGGATTCAACTACGCCGTCAACTACACCTCGTCGCCCTACAACAACGGCACGACCGGCTACCGGCGCAACATCACGCAGACCATCGGCTTCAACGGTTCGATCACCATCACCGACAAGACCGGTCTTACGTTCAGCGGCGGTTACGACATCAAGAACAACAAGCTCACCACCTCGCAGATCTCCATCACGCGGGACCTCCATTGCTGGCAGATGTCGTTCTCGTGGATTCCCTTCGGGCACTACCGCAGCTGGAGTTTCAACATCGGCGTCAAGGCCGCGTCGCTCTCCGACCTCAAGTACGACAAGTCGCAGTCCATGTACGACAACATGTACTAAGCGCATCGTCGGGTTCCCCCTCCGGCAGCGGATTCCGACAAGGCCGGAGGTTCGGTCCGGCACGCCGACCTCCCGCACAAAATACAGCAGCTTCGGCCCGGAATGACGGGAGCCACGGTTTCCGTCAGCGCGGCCGCAGATTCAGCAATCCCCCCGCTAAGAGCGGGGTTTTAGGAGGAGATAGGGCCGGACACCTCTGATTACCCTCATCTGTCCCCGCCCCGCCCGGCTAAGAGCCGGGATTTATAGGGAGATGGAGCCGGTTCTTTCTGTCGATCCCGATCTCTCCCTCATCCCCGGCGGGGTGTATATCCCAGTCTGCCGGAAAGCCTGCGACAATCAAGAGTTATAAGTGATAATTTTCGGGGCCGCCCGATATTTCGTGCCCCTCGAACAATTCTTCATTTTTAATTTTTCATTCTTAATTGCCGCGCTCTTTCCGCCATCCATTCCAGCGATTGCTTCATGCGCCTGCTTCGGGCTACCGCAACGAAACGACGGGAGCTCTGGGCGACGTCGGCGTGG